>NZ_JBHTYZ010000002.1:0-614810 GCF_042790515.1 Brevibacterium sp. NPDC056726
GCCCGGTTAACCGTTCCGATCCCGGTAGCTAAGCCCATGTCATGCTGATGGTACTGCAACTTGGTGGTTGTGGGAGAGTAAGTGACTGCCGCAATATTCTTTGGGGGAGGGGATCCTGGTTCAACAATTGGTTGGACCAGGGTTCCCTCCCTTTTTTGCATTCACGCACCGGACCGAGTGTCGGGCCGGTTGGTGTGGTGGTGGGGGACTGGTGAGGTCCCCACTTTTTGCATTCACCCATCGGATCGGGCTTCGGGCCGGCGGTGGTGCCTGCTGCGTTCAGGTCGGGGTGTCGAGTCCGAGGAAACGGCGGACTGCCTCGGTGCCGGTGACCTCGACCGGCTCGGGCCCGCGGATGATGTCGGCAGCCGGCAGCACCAACTGATGCTCCGTGTGCGCGTTGCCGTCCTGGACGACGATGCGCTTCTGCCCGTTCGGAGAATAGCCGAGCTTCTCCGAGACCCGGCGACTCGCATCGTTGCCGTCGATATGCGCGGTATGGAAGACCTCGACGTCGAAGTTCTCGGCGAAGGCGGTGACGACGGCACGACGCATCTGCGTCCCATACCCCTGACCCTGCTCGACCCGTGCCAACCACGATCCTGTCGTCACCGACTTCGTGGCGAGGAAGTCCTTGCCGGTGATGCCCTGCAGGCCGATGACCCGTCCGTCGACTCGGACGGTGAACTCGATCGTCCACTCCTGCTGTGAGAAGTTCGCCCGAGTGGCCCACTGGAAGTGAGCGATGTTCTTCGCGATCTCCTCATCGGTTCCCGAATCCCAGTCGACGAGGAACGCCGGCGCATCGTCACGTCGGACTCCACCACGGGCGATCTCCGCGAGCTCGGGATAATCGGACTCCCGTGTCGGCGTGAGCTCCATCGTTCCCATCGTGATGCGCAGCCCGAAGGGCGGCCAGATCGCTGCCAAGTCCATGCCCCGAGTCTAAGGCTCAGGGATCCCGAAATGGGGCGCAGCGTCACGTAGGGGGTTCAGCGTGACGAAAGGGGACTCCGCGTGCTGGGAGCGACGCGTCGCGCACCTATCGCGGTGCGGGGAGGGGAGGGTCAGCGGGGGCCGATGGTGCCGTACGCCTTGCGCCACCGCAACAGCGGCTGCGACTTGCCGCTGTCGGCGCCGGCTCCGAGGGCGATGACCTCCCCGACGACGAGACTGTGGGTGGCGACCTCGAGGATGTCGGTGAGCCGGAGCTCGAACCAGGCGATCGCGCCGTCGAGCACGGGCTGTCCCGACCGGGGCGCGGGGAAGTTCCCGATCCCGCCGAGCGCACCGTAGAGCGGCTGACCCGAGGCGCCGAGGCGCTCGGAGAGATCCCGCTGATCGGAGGCGAGGACGGAGATCGCGAAATGGTCGCTCATCTCCAAGGTCTCCATCATCCGCGACCCCGAGTAGATGCTCACCGCCATCGTCGGCGGATCATAGGAGACATCGAGGAACGAGTCGACGGTGATCGCGTGCGCCGCCTGCCCGCGCCTGGCCGAGACCACGGCGACGGCGGCGGCGATGTCGTCACTGAGCTCCTGGTAGCGCTCTGTGAGCGAATACTCGTGGGACCGATCCATGGTTCTCATTCTAGGGAACTACAATGGAGCCATGACCTATCCAGCTACAGGCGGTTCGGCGACGATCGAGCGCGAGCAGAGCGAGCAGCTTGTCGAACCCGGTGACCACGAACGGTACAGCCACTACGCGCCCAAGGACAAGATCATGGAGTCCATGGTCACGGGCACTCCGCTCATCGCCCTGTGCGGAAAGGTGTGGGTGCCGAGCCGGGACCCCGAGCGCTTCCCCGTCTGCCCGAAGTGCAAAGAGATCTTCGAATCGATGCCTGAAGGACCCAAGGAGTAGATGGCCGCGGAACGTCTCCCCGGGACCTCCGCCGCCGAACAGCTCTCACCGGCCTTCCCCGAGCGCGCAGCGTGGGGAACGGCCGGCAAACTGCGCGCATGGCAGGCCGAGGCCCTCGACCTCTACTTCCGGGATCAGCCCAAGGACTTCCTCGCCGTGGCGACCCCGGGCGCCGGCAAGACGACGTTCGCGCTGCGCCTGGCCGCTGAGCTCCTCGCCCAGCGCGTCGTCAACCGCGTCACCGTCGTCGCGCCCACCGAACACCTCAAGGTCCAGTGGGCCGATTCGGCCGCGCGCGTCGGCATCAAACTCGACCCGCACTTCAAGAACTCGCAGGGCAAGCACGCCCCCGGATACCACGGGGTCGCCCTCACCTATGCCCAGGTCGCCGCGAAGCCGACGCTCCACCACAACCGCACCGCTGCCGGGCGCACCCTCGTCATCCTCGACGAGGTCCACCACGCCGGTGACGCCCTGTCCTGGGGCGACGCCGTGCGAGAGGCCTTCGGTCCGGCGGTGCGGCGCCTGTCGCTGACCGGCACCCCGTTCCGGTCGGACACCTCGCCGATCCCGTTCGTCACCTATGCCCCCGACGCCGAGGGCATCCGCACCTCCGTCGCCGACTACTCGTACGGCTACGGCCGCGCACTCAAGGACTCCGTCGTCCGCCCCGTCCTCTTCCTCGCCTACGCCGGTGCGATGTCCTGGCGGACGAAGGCCGGAGACGAGATGTCGCACGTCCTCGGCGAGGAGACGACGAAGGACATCAACTCCCAGGCCTGGCGGACCGCGCTCGATCCCGCCGGCGACTGGATCCCGGCCGTGCTCAAGGCCGCCGACATCCGGCTCACCGAGGTCCGCCGCACGGTCCCCGACGCCGGCGGCCTCGTCATCGCCACCGACCAGGACGCCGCCCGCGCCTATGCGAAGGTGCTGCGCGAACTCACGGGGGAGAGGCCCACCGTCGTCCTCTCCGACGAAGCCGGCGCCTCGGCGCGCATCGAGGAGTTCCAGAACTCGACGGACCGGTGGATGGTCGCCGTGCGCATGGTCTCCGAAGGCGTCGACGTCCCGCGCCTGTGCGTCGGCGTCTACGCGACCTCGTCGTCGACCCCGCTCTTCTTCGCGCAGGCCATCGGCCGCTTCGTGCGCGCCCGCAAACGCGGGGAGACCGCCTCGGTGTTCCTCCCCTCGGTCCCTATCCTCCTCGCCCTGGCCAACACGATGGAGGTCGAACGCGACCACGCCCTCGACCGGCCGCGGAATGAGGACGAGAACGACGTCGTCGTCTTCGACGATCAGGCCCTCGAACAGGCCAATCGCAACGAGGGCGCATCCGATCAGCTCGGGTCGTTCGAAGCCCTCGGCGCCGAGGCGCTCTTCGACCGGGTGCTCTTCGACGGCGGTGAGTTCGGCACCGGTGGCGCGATCGGCTCCGAGGACGAACTCGACTTCATCGGCATCCCCGGCCTCCTCGAACCCGAACAGGTCCACGAGCTGCTGCGCACCCAGCAGGCCAGGCAGGCGCAGCGGAAGACCGCGGCGGCCCCGCCCGCGGCGGAGGTCCACACCAGCGAACTCGAGCACCGGGCGATGAAGGAGGAGCGCGATCAGCTCCAGAGCCTCGTCGGCGCGTGGTCGCGGCGGACGGGCACCCCGCACAAGAACGTCCACGTCGAACTCCGCAAGGCGTGCGGCGGCCCGGCAGTCGCCCAGGCCACCCGTGAGCAGATCCAGGCGCGGATCAAGAAGCTTCAGGGCTGGTTCATCGGCCGGAAGTGACGCGGCCTCAGTTCGCGTAGAAGACCGTGGGAATCGCCGGCTCGCCGTCCTGGAGGCGGCGGGCCGACCGCGGCAGCTCGGCCAGCGACTCGTCGTGGCGGGCGCACGCCTTCTTCACCCCGCCGGGACCGGTGAACGACTCATCGACCTCACCGGCGACGACGAGGTCGACCGACAGGTGCCTGCCGTCGTCGAGATCGGCGGGCAGGTCGGGAATGCCGACGGCCTCCTCGACGGCGATCGCCCCATCGATGAGGCGCCTGGCCTCCTTGTGACCGCCGCGGGAGGGCTTGCCGCTGGAGTTCTTCGCCACCGCCGTCCACGTCCCCGCCTCGTCGGCGCGGGCCACGAGCTTGTAGACGAGTCCCGCCGCCGGCGCCCCTGACCCGGTGACGACCCGGGTGCCGACGCCGTACGCGTCGACGGGGGAGGCCGCGAGCGCGGCGATCGCATACTCGTCGAGGTCGCTCGTCACCGTGATCGTCGTGTCCGTCGCCCCGAGGCGATCGAGGCCTGCCCGCACCTCGCTGGCCTGCTCGATGAGGTCACCCGAATCGATGCGGACCCCGCCGAGGCGGTCGCCGGCGAGATCGATCGCCGTCCGCAGCGCCTCCTCGACGTCGTAGGTGTCGAGGAGCAGCGTCGTGTCGGTGCCCAATGACGAGAGCTGCGCGGCGAACGCCTCGCGTTCGGAGTCGTGGAGGAGCGTGAACGAATGGGCCGACGTGCCGATCGTCGGCAGCCCGTATTCGAGGCCCGCGGCGAGGTTCGACGTCGAGGAGAACCCGCCGATGACGGCCGCGCGGGCGGCAGCGACGGCGGCATGCTCGTTCGTCCGCCTCCCGCCCATCTCCGCGCACGGACGATCACCGGCGGCCTGCGCCATGCGGGAGGCCGCCGAGGCGACCGCGCAGTCGTAGTTGAGCGCGGAGAGGATGAGGGTCTCCAAGATGACGCCCTCGGCGAAGCTCGCCTCGATCGTCAGCAGCGGTGAGCCCGGGAAGTAGATCTCCCCTTCGGCGTACCCGCGGATCGTGCCGGTGAACCGGTAGTTCGCGAGCCAGTCGATGGTCTCCCTGTCGACGATCTGCTCACGGCTGAGGAAGCTCAGCTGCTCATCGTCGAAGCGGAAGTCCCCGAGCATCTCGAGGATGCGACCGGTGCCGGCGACGACGCCGTAGCGGCGTCCGGCGGGAAGGCTGCGGCCGAAGACCTCGAAGAGGCTGCGGCGGTGAGCAGCTCCGGATCTCAAGGCGGCCTGCACCATCGTCAATTCGTACTGATCGGTGAAGAACGCAGTGGAACCGGTGCGTGTGAGATCACTCATAGGCGCGATCTTACGTCACGACAGCCTCGGCGATCTGCCGTATTGTGGAAACGTGAGCAATCCAACGACCCCTGTCCTCGAGCCCGATGTCCGGGAGCGCACCGACCAGGACAGGGCCCGACCATGGAAGACCGTCGTCTTCAACGACCCGGTCAATCTCATGAGCTACGTCAGCTACGTCTTCCAGAGCTACTTCGGCTATTCCGCGGAGAAGGCGCACACGCTCATGCTCGAAGTCCACGAGAACGGGCGCTCCGTCGTCGCCACCGGCGGGCGCGAGGAGATGGAGCGCGACACCCAAGCGATGCACGAATTCGGTCTGTGGGCCGCGTGCCAACCAGATACAGGATCCGACTGACGCATGGCCGCGATAGATGCTCGAGGGGACGACGTCGTCCTCAGACTCGAGGACAACGAACGTTCCCTCATGCTCACCGTCTTCACCGACCTCGCCGCACTGCTGACCGAGGAGACCGAGGACGGCGATGAGGACAGCCGACCCGATTCGGAGAACTGGGAGGCCCGCCTCGGCCTCATCGAGCGGCCCCGACCCGACGACCCGGCCCTGCTCCGCCTCTTCCCCGACGTCGACCCCCTCGATGAGGAGCGGTCCGCGGAGTTCCGCCGCCTCACCGAGTTCGACCTCGCCCAGGCGAAGGCGCACAACGTGCGGATCATCCTCATGGGCCTGCGCCGCGGAGCCGCGATCACCCTGACCCGCGACGAGGTCCTCGCATGGATGAAGGGGCTCAACGACCTGCGGCTCGTCCTCGCCGTGCGCCTGGGCATCGACACCGAGGAGGCCCAGGAGGAGACGTACGCCCGCCGCGGCGACCTCGACGAATCCGAAGAGCTCACCCTCACCCTCTACGACTTCCTGACCTGGATCCAGGACCGTCTGACGACGACCCTGCTCGCGGAGATGCAGGGGGACGACGACGCATGAGACTCACCGCCCTCGGCACCGCCGGTTCGTTCCCCGGACCCGGATCCGCCGCCAGCTGCTACCTCGTCGAAACCGACGAGGAGTCCCCGACGAGGATCGTGCTCGACCTCGGATCCGGGGCGCTGACCCCGCTCCAGCAGGCCGTCGACCTCGACTCCGTGTCCGCGGTCGTGCTCAGCCACCTCCACCCCGACCACTGCATGGACATGATGGGGCTCTACGTCCGGCACTGCTACGACCCGCGTTTCTTCAGCGGCGATATCACCGACACCGGCACCATCAGGACCCGCACAACCGTCCTCGCCCCGGCCGGGGCGAAAGAGCGGCTGACCCGGGCCTACCAGACGCCGCCGGGCAAGTCCCCGGTCGCAGAGGGCTGCGAGGACACCGACTTCGGCCGGCCCTTCGAGTTCGTCGACCTCGACGACCGGGCCGTGATGACCATCGGGTCGCTCACCGTCGAGGCCTTCCTCGTCGCCCATCCCGTCGAGACCTACGCGCTGCGGATCACCGATGCCGCCGGCCGGGTGCTCGTCTACTCCGCCGACACCGACGAGTGCGACAACCTCGTCGCCGCTGCCGCAGGCGCTGACCTCTTCCTCTGCGAAGCCGCCTTCCAGGAGGGCCGGGACACCGTGCGCGGCGTCCACCTCACCGGTCGCCGTGCTGGTCGGGTCGCAGCGACCGCCGACGTCAAGTCGCTCGTGCTCACCCACATCCCGGTGTGGACGAACTGCACGATCGTCCGCGGCGAAGCCGCAGGCGAGTACCGTGGACCCATCGAACTCGCGAAGCCCGGAGCCTGGTGGACCGTGTGAGGCCGCCTCGCCGACTCCGCTGACGACCGACCACCGACCAGCCATCACCCACAGAGCCACCACCCACAGAGCCATCGAACACCGACCCACCACCCACCGAGACTGAGGACGGACGAACCATGACGCGTGCCGACGGACGACAGGCGGACGAACTCCGCGATGTGAAGATCACCCGCAACTGGATCACCACGGCCGAGGGCTCGGCGCTCATCGAGTTCGGCAACACCCGCGTCCTGTGCGCGGCCTCCCTCACCGAGGGCGTGCCCCGCTGGCTCAAGGGCCAGGGCCGCGGCTGGGTGACCGCGGAGTACGCGATGCTCCCGCGCGCCACGGACTCCCGCAGCACCCGCGAATCCGTCAAGGGCAAGCTCGGGGGCCGCACCCATGAGATCTCCCGCCTCATCGGCCGCAGCCTGCGCGCCGTCATCGACATGACGAAGCTCGGGGAGAACACCCTCGTCCTCGACTGCGACGTCCTCCAAGCCGACGGCGGCACCCGCACCGCGTCGATCACCGGCGCCTACGTCGCGATGGCCGATGCCATCGAGCGCGGACGCTCGAGCGGCATCATCCCGGCCGCGAACCGCCCGCTCATCGACTCCGTCGCCGCGATCAGCGTCGGCATCGTCGAGGGCACGCCCGTCCTCGACCTGCCCTACGTCGAGGACTCGACGGCCGAGACCGACATGAACGTCGTCATGACCGGGTCGGGCAAGTTCGTCGAGGTCCAGGGCACCGCCGAAGGCGCCCCGTTCGACCGGGACGAACTCGGTGCCCTCCTCGACCTCGCCGCGAAGGGCTGTGCGGACCTCACCGAACTCCAGGTCGAAGTGCTCGGCCGATGACGACGTTCGTCCTCGCCACCCACAACGAGAAGAAGAAGCGCGAGCTCCTCTCCATCCTCCTGCCCGTCCTCGGTGAGGACACCACGGTGCTCACCGCCGCCGAGGCGGGACTGCCCGATGTCGCCGAGACCGGGGTGACGTTCGAGGAGAACGCGCTCATCAAGGCCCGGGCCGCGGCGCGGGCCACCGGGAAGACGGCGATCGCCGATGACTCCGGCATCGCCGTCGACGTCCTCGGCGGGGCCCCGGGCATCTTCTCCGCCCGCTGGGCCGGCCGGCACGGAGACGACGCCGCGAACCTCGAGCTCCTCCTCGCCCAGCTTTCCGACATCGCCGTCGAGCACCGCGGCGCCCAGTTCCGCTGCGCTGCCGCCGCCGTCACCCCCGACGGACGCGAATTCGTCACCGAGGGCGTCATGCCCGGGCACCTGGCGACCGCTCCGGCCGGGGACGGCGGATTCGGCTACGATCCGATCTTCGTCCCCAGCGGGTCGGAGATCAGTGCCGCCGAGATGACGCCGGAGGAGAAGAACGCGCGTTCGCACCGGCGCATCGCCTTCGACGCGCTCGCCGCGATCCTCGGCGCCGAATCGGGGCTCTGAGACCGCCTCGGTGACGGGGTCCTGACTGTAGGCGGCAGTCCCGTTCCAGATCAGCCGCTCACGATGTGACCCCCGCCACGTTCACGGGGTCCGGGCTCGGATACACTGACAGAGCCGATGGGCATCCCGAACTACGAGGTGAACGATGAAGACTCCGCGCGCCACACTCCTGGTCGCGGCCGCAGCCGCTGCGACCCTGTTCCTGTCAGCGTGCTCCGCGGGAGCCTCGGACCCGGGGGAGGGGCAGAACGACTCGATGGCGATCGCGTTCACCGCCGAACCGGTCAACCTCGACTTCACCTCGACCTCCGGGGTGGCGATCCCCGAGGCGCTCATGGAGAACGTCTACGAATCCCTCGTCCGCGTCGACGAGCAGGGCAAGATCCAGCCCGCCCTCGCGCAGGAGTGGGACGTCTCCGATGACCGGCGGACCTACACGTTCACCCTGCGCGACGGTGTGACGTTCTCCAACGGCGCGGAGCTGACGAGCGAGGACGTGAAGTACTCGTACGAACGCGTGCAGAACGAGTGGCAGAATCCGCTGAAGTCGAAGATGGACATCGTCGAGGAGATCGCGACCCCCGATGACTCGACCGTGGAGATCACCCTGGCGAAGCCGTCGAACATGTGGCTGTTCAACCTCACCACCCTCGTCGGCGCCGTCTTCGACACCGCCGGCACCGACGACCTGGCGAACCAGGCGATCGGGACGGGCCCGTATGCCGTCGACGCGTTCACCCGCGGTCAGTCCATCGACTTCGTCGCCCGTGACGACTACTGGGGTGAGCAGCCTGCGGTGGCCAACGTCGAGTTCAAGTACTTCAAGGACGCCGTGTCGGCGGCGAACGCCCTGAAGTCCGGGGAGATCGACGTCGTCTCGAACCTGCAGGCCCCGGAGCTCGCGAGCGAGTTCCAGAGCGACGAGTACCAGATCGTGTCCGGGACGACGAACGGCGAAGTCGTCCTCTCGATGAACAACGCCGAGGGCATCTTCGCCGACAAGGCCGCCCGCGAGGCCGTGATGTACGCCGTCGACCGCCAGGCCGTGCTCGACACCGCGTGGGCCGGCTACGGGGAGCTCATCGGGTCGATGGTGCCGCCCACGGACCCCTACTACGAGGACCTCACTCAGGTGTGGCCCTACGACCCGGAGAAGGCGAAGACGCTCGTCGACGAGGCGGGCATCAGCGGCGAGGAGTTCGCCTTCACCGTGCCGAACCTGCCGTATGCGAAGGCGATCTCCGAGATCGTGTCCTCCCAGCTCGAGGCCGTCGGGCTGAGAGCGAGGATCGAGACGCAGGAGTTCCCCGCCGTGTGGCTCGACAAGACCTTCACGAAGCACGACTACGACATGTCGGTGATCAACCACGCCGAACCCCGCGACCTGCTCACGGTGTTCTCCTCCGACTACTACACCGGCTACGACGACACGAGAATCAAGGAGCTCGCGGAGAAGGCCGACACCGGCACCGAGGAGGAGTACATCTCCGGCATGAAGGACATCGCGCGCACGATCACCGAGGATGCCGCCGCCGACTTCCTCTTCCTCTTCCCCAACCTCGTCGTCGCGAAGGCCGACGTCAGCGGGATCCCGGCCAACCGCGTCTCCGACGCCTTCCGCATCGCCGATCTCAGCTGGGCGTGAGACCCGTCGCCCATGCTCGCCTACATCCTCGGTCGGTTCGTCCAGTTCCTCCTCTCCCTCCTCGTCGCCTCGGTGATCGTCTTCGCGCTGATGAGCGTCCTGCCGGGCAATGCGGCTCAGGTGGCGCTGGGGACGAACGCGACGCCGGAGGCCGTCGCCGCCCTCGAAGCCCAGTACGGTCTCGATGAGCCCCCGATCGTCCGCTACCTCGACTGGGTCGGCGGCATGGTCCAGGGCGACTTCGGCACCTCGTACGTCACGGGCACGCAGATCACCCCGGTCATCGTCGACAGCGTCCAGGTCACCGCGATCATCGTCGTCACCGCGATCGTCCTCGCCGTCGCCATCGCCGTGCCGCTGGGCACCTTCGCGGCCCTCGAGCAGCGCAACTGGGTGGGCGCGACGATCTCCGGTCTCAGCCAGATCGGGATCGCGATCCCCAACTTCCTCGCCGCCATCCTCCTCGTCATGGTCTTCTCCCTCACCCTGGGATGGTTCCCCTCCCAGGGGTGGACGGCGCCGATCGAGGGCTTCGGCGACTTCCTCGCAGGCCTCGTCCTCCCCGTCGTGGCGCTCGCTCTCGTCCAGGCCGCGATCCTCACCCGCTACGTCCGCTCGGCGGTCCTCGACGTCATGCGGGAGGACTTCATCCGCACCGCCCGGGCGAAGGGCCTGACCCGCACTCGGGCGCTCTTCGCCCACGGTCTGCGCAATGCCGCGATCCCCGTCATCACCGTCGCCGGCGTCCAGCTCGCGACCCTCCTCGTCGGCGCCGTCGTCATCGAGCAGATCTTCGTCCTCCCCGGCATCGGCTCGGAGCTCGTGCGGGCCGTGGCCAACCGGGACCTGCTCACCGTCCAGGGCATCGTCATGGTCCTCATCGTCCTCGTCCTCATCATCAACTTCATCGTCGACCTCCTCTATCCCGTCGTCGACCCGCGACTGAGGAATGCCGCATGAGCGAGCCCAACCCGCGCGACACCGTCGCCACCGACCCCGCCGCGGCAGCGCCCTCCGCCCCCGGCCGGCGGAGACGGCGCCGCCTCGGTGCGCCGCTGCTCATCGGGGGCGTCCTCGTCGTCCTCATCGTCGCCCTCGCGCTCGTCTCCTTCGTCTGGACCCCGTACGACCCGGGCGCCGTCGACCCCGCCGCGCGCCTCGAATCCGCGAGCCCGGCGCACCCCTTCGGCACCGACCGGTTCGGCCGCGACACCCTGACGTGGATCATGTACGGTGCGCGGATCACGCTCATGGTCGGCGTCGTCGCCGTCGGCATCGCCCTGCTCATCGGCACCCCGATCGGCATCCTCGCCGCCGTCTTCGCCCAGTACCCGTGGGGCGGGTGGATCGGCGCGGCGATCATGCGCGCCAACGACATCCTCCTCGCCTTCCCCGCCCTGCTCCTGGCGATCATCTTCGCCGCCGTCTACCAACCCGGCACCGGACCGGCGATGGCCGCCGTCGGCATCGCCTCGATCCCCGGGTTCGCCCGCGTCGCCCGCTCCGGCACGCTGCAGGTGCTCGGCTCCGACTACGTGCGGGCGGCCCGCGCCGCCAATCGCAGCCCCGGTGCGATCGCCGTCGTCCACGTCCTGCCCAACATCGCCGGCATGGTCATCGTCCAGGCGTCCGTGACGTTCGCCATCGCCGTCCTCGCCGAGGCGGGGCTGTCCTTCCTCGGTCTCGGCACCCAAGCGCCGGTGCCGTCATGGGGACGGATGCTCCAGGAGTCCCAGCAGTTCCTCACCACTCACCCCGAGCTCGCGCTGTGGCCGGGCCTGTTCATCGCGCTCGCCGTCCTCGGATTCAACCTCCTCGGCGACGGGCTGCGGGACCGCTTCGACCCGAAGATGGAGGTGCGCTGAGATGGCCGAGACCCTCCTCGACGTCGCCGGGCTGACGATCACCCCGGCCGATGCCGACACCCCCGTCGTCGACGGCGTGTCCCTGACGATGGCGCCGGGGGAGCGGGTCGGACTCATCGGGGAGTCCGGATCGGGGAAGTCCCTGACCGCGCTGTCGATCATGGGGCTGCTGCCCGAGGAGCTCTCCGCCACCGGCTCCGTGACCCTGGCGGGCTTCGACGGCAACGTCCTCGAGGCGAGCGAACGCCGATTGGCCCGGATGCGCTCGGACCTCGTCTCGATGGTGTTCCAGGAGCCGATGAGCGCGCTCAACCCGCTCATGCGCGTCGGAGACCAGATCGCCGAGGTGCTCCGCCTCCACGGCGGCGTGCCGCGGACTGAGATCCCCGCGCGGGTCCGGGAGCTCCTCGTCAGCGTGCGCATGCCCGACCCCGACGGGGCGCGGTTCGCCTACCCGCACCAGCTCTCCGGCGGCCAGCGGCAGCGGGTCATGCTCGCGATCGCGCTCGCGAACTCGCCGCGCCTGCTCATCTGCGACGAGCCGACGACGGCGCTCGACGTCACGGTGCAGAAGCACATGCTCGACCTCATCTCCGAACGCGTCGGAGCCGTGGGGGCGGGACTCCTCTTCATCACCCACGACCTCGCCGTCGTCGCCGGCATCTGCGAGCGGGTCATCGTCATGCACCGGGGCCGGATCGTCGAGACCGGCAGCGTCGCGGAGGTCTTCACCGATCCCCAGCACGCGTACACCCGCGGCCTCCTCGCCTCCTCGGATCTCGAGGCCACCGATGAGAACGGACGGCTCTTCACCCTGCGCACCGCGGGGGAGTACGCGGGGCCCGGCGGAACCGAGCGGGCGGACAGGTTCTCGAGATTCGCCCCGCCGCCCGCCGCTGAGGTGACGGAGGGGCCGGCGACCGCCTCGGCGCACGATATCGTCGACCGGGCACCGCGGGCACCCGAGGAGGGAGACCCGGACCCGCTCATCGACGTTGCCGGCGTCTCGAAGCTCTACCGCTCGGGCGGTCTCCTCTTCCGCCGCCGCAGGCCCGTCCAGGCCCTGGAGAACATCGACCTGAGCGTCGCCCGCGGACAGCGGCTTGGCATCGTCGGCGAATCCGGGTCGGGGAAGTCGACCTTGCTGAGCATCCTCGCGGGCCTCGACACCCCGACGACCGGGCACGTGCGCGTCGGCGACATCACTGTCGAATCGGCGTCCGCGGCAGAGCTGAAGACCCTGCGGGAGCACCTGCAGATCGTCTTCCAGGACCCGTTCGCCTCCCTCGACCCGCGCATGCGCATCGCCGACATCGTCGCCGAACCCCTCATCGCCAAGGGCATCGGCCGGGAGGAGCGGGAGGCCAGGGTCGAGGAGATGCTGCGCGCCGTCGACCTCGACCCGGCCACGATGCGCCGGTACCCGCACCAGTTCTCCGGCGGTCAGCGGCAGCGGATCTCGATCGCCCGCGCCCTCGTCTCCCGCCCGCAGATCCTCGTCGCCGACGAACCGGTCTCCGCCCTCGACGTCTCCGTGCGCGCGCAGGTGCTCAATCTGCTCAGCGACCTCGTCGACGACTACGCCCTCACCCTCGTCTTCGTCTCCCACGACCTCGGCGTCATCCGGCACCTGTGCTCGGACGTCATCGTCATGAAGGACGGCCGCATCGTCGAGGCCGGCACGACCGAGTGCGTCTACGCGCACCCGCGTGAGGAGTACACGAGAAGCCTCATCGCGGCGACGCCCAACCTCGCCGAGGCGCTCGCCGGCGCCCGCTGACCCCGAGAAGAGAGAAGGACGACGATGACCTTGGCCGACCGCTCAGCCGCGGAGATGACCGCGGGCTTCGCCGCCGGGGACTTCGATCCGCGCGACGTGTTGGCCGACGTGGCGGAGCGGATGGACGCGTGGGAACCGGTCATCAACGCCCTCGTCCACCGCGATGATGCGCGGTCGACAGCGGCCGCCGAAGCGAGTGCGAAGCGGTGGCGGGAGAACCGCCCGCTCAGTCGCCTCGACGGAGTGCCGGTGACGATCAAGGAGAACATCGCGCGCCGGGGAGTGCCGATGCCCTCGGGACATGCCTGGGTCGAGGTTCCCGTCGCCGACCACGATGCGCCGATCACCGCACGACTCGAGGAGGCCGGTGCCGTCATCGTCGGGTCGACGACGATGCCGGACTGGGGGATGCTCTCCTCCGGAGTCTCCTCCCTCCACGGGATCACCCGCTCCCCGCTCGATCCGAGCCTGACGACGGGAGGGTCGAGCGCGGGCGCCGGAGCCGCGGCCGCGGCCGGGTACGGCCCGATCCACATCGGTTCGGACATCGGCGGGTCGATCCGCCTGCCGTGCACGTGGCTGGGGCTGGCCGGTCTCAAACCGAGCTTCGGTCGGGTTCCACTCGACGTCCCCTACCTCGGACGCTGTGCGGGTCCGCTCGCCCGGTCGATGGCCGATGTCGCAGCGGTGATGCCCGTCATCTCCGCGCCCGATGACCGCGACTACTCGCGGCTGCCGAGGTTCGCCGCCGATGCCGAGGAGGACCTCGGACCTGCCGGGCTGACCCCGGACGCGGCCTTCTCGCCGCAGGGACTGCGGATCGGTCTCCAGCTCGACGCCGGCTGCGGTGAGCCGGTGGTCCCGGAGGTCGCCGCGGTGATCGCCGAGGCGGGGCGGACGTTCGCCGCCGCCGGTGCCGAGGTCGTCGACGTCGACCCATTCATCGACGACGACCTGCTGGGGGACATGGACCTGTTCTGGCGGGTGCGGTCATGGAACGACCTGCGCGCTCTGCCGCTCGCCGAGCAGGATCTCATCCTGCCCTACATCCGCCAATGGGCGCAGGGCGGGGCCCACGTCACGGGCACGACGCTCATGGACTGCTATCACAGCGTGCAGGAGATCCGGCGCCGCACCGTCGCTGCCACCGACGGGTTCGACCTCGTGCTCTCGCCGGTCGCCCCCGGGGCGTCCTTTCCCGCCGAGTGGCCGATGCCGTATCCGGACGCGAGCGAGAAGATGGGGCACATCGGCTTCACGATGCCCTTCAACATGTCCGAGCAGCCGGCGGCCGTCGTCCTCGGCGGGTACACCGGTGACGGCCGGACCGTCGGCGTGCAGATCGCAGGTTGTCGGTTCGCCGACCGGCTCGTCATGGCCGCCGGCATGTGGTTCGAGGCTGCGGCGGGCATTCCCGCCCCGCAGCCGGCCGACCTCGGGTGAGGCCCCGCAGCTGATCGTCCTCCGGTAGCCGGCACCCGGATGCGCAGACGCTGAGGGCCGGGACTCCGCAGCGGAGTCCCGGCCCTCAGCGTCTGCGGCCGTCAGCGGCGGCTCAGAAGTCGAAGAACTCGACTGTGAGTGTGTCGCCCTCGATGTTCACGCTGCCGGAGACCGACAGCGGGTTGTCGTTGGAGAAGTACGAGGAACCGGCGGCCTTGCCGTCGACGCTGAAGTCGAACGTGCCGTTGGTCTCGGTGAAGAACGACCCGGTGTTCGTGTCACCCATGCCGAAGGAGGCCTTGACCTGCGGCATCTTCTTCATGGTCCACTTCGCGGTGTTGTCCTTCGCGAGGTCTTCGAGCTTGTCATCGGTGCCGCCGACGGGGATCTGCGTCGGATCGAACTTGATGAACTTGCACTTGGGCTTGATGTCCTTGTTGTCGAAGCACTTGTTGAGCTCCGCCTCGACCTGTTTCTGGACTTCCTTCTCGAAATCAGGCGTCGGGGACAGGGCGAGATTGAGGGTGAGCGGCGACACCTGGTCGGTGCTCGGCTGATCGCCCGGGGCGTACGCCTGCGGGAAGTTCGCCGCAGCCGTGTCGGAGGCCTCGGAGACCCACTTGCTCGCCGGGATCGAGAAGTCGTAGTTGCCCGGGTAGACGGCGAAGGCGGTCGTGCCTGCCTGCGCCGTGTAGTCGGTGCCGTTGATCTTCAGGCCGTCGGCCGCGGGCACGTCGAGCGAGATGACGTGGAGCGCCGGACCCGTGAGCGTCCACTTGTCGAAGAAGAGGTTCTGCTTGCCGTCCTTCTTCGCGGGCAGGTCGACGTTGTACGTGCTGCCGTCGAGCTCGTAGGTGACGGTGACCTTGCCGCTGTCGCCGTCGACCTGTGAGGTCTCGACCTTGGCGTTCTCGATCTTCGCCGAGGAGGCGTCGGTGAAGTTCTTCGACAGCAGGTCCATGTTCGTGCCCTCGGGGCGCGGGGACGGGGCGATCTTCTCCGCCGCGGCGAAGTCGCCCTTGTTGAGGGCCGCCACGTAGTCCTCGGCGACGGTGTCGGGACCGTAGTTGTTCTTGTTCACCGAGTTGATGACGAGGAACCCGACGAGCACGAGGACGAGGACGAGGAGAACCGAGCCGAGGGCGATGAAGAGGGGCAGCTTGCCCTTCTTCTTCGTCGGACGCGCCGCGGCCCGCGAGGTGGCTGTCGTGCCGCCTGAGAACCCGGGGGCCGGAGCCGGCTGGGGCAGCGCCTGCGACGATCCGGGTCCCGACCCGGTCCGGGGGCCCGACCCGGTCTGGGGTCCGGAGGCGGTCTGAGGTCCGGAGGCGGTCTGAGGTCCGGAGCCCGTCGGGGACTGGTACGGATTCGTCTGACCGTAGGGACCGTTGCCGTACGAGCTGCTGCCGTACGCGTTGCCGCCCGCCTGGCCGGGTCCGTTCTGGCCTGGTCCGGGCTGATAGGGGCCGGGGCCGTTCTGCGCAGGACCGCTCTGGCCTGGACCGTTCTGGCCCGGCCCATTCTGTGCAGGGCCATTCTGCGCAGGACCGTTCGGATACGCGGAGCTCGCGCCGACCACGCCGCCGGCTGCCGCGGCACCGAACGGAGCCGCGCCGCTGCCCTGACGGTCATCCGGTCGGGGACCACCGTTCGGTCGGCCGTCGCCCTGCGGTGCATTGCTCTGTGGGCCGTTGCCCTGCGGACCGTTCCCGGGGGAACCGTGACCCGCGGCGCTGCTGTTCTGGGCGCCGAACTGCGGGGCGGACGGCTGCGCATCGGCACGACCGCCGGTGCCGGGGCGCTCGCCCGGTCCGGAGGCACTCTGATCCCGGGGGCCGGACTGGCCGCCGGGCGTCTGCAGCGGCGGGGCGCTGTCGCCGAAGGACGATTCGCCGCCAGTGGCTGACTCCGGCCGGTTCGCGGACTCGGAACGATCCGCGGAGAAGGGGGCGGGCATCGCCACGGTGTCATCACTCGGGGCCTGTGCGTCAGCGGACTTCGCTGCGCCGTCCGATTTGTCTGTGCCGTCCGACTTCTCTGCACCGCCGGGCTTCACCGCAGCGTCCGACTTGTCCGCTCCGGCGGACGCGCCAGCGTCGGTCTTGCCGGCGTCACGACCGACCGGCCGGGCGCTGTCCCCAGTGGATTCGGTGCCCTTCGCTGGCCCGGCAGGCGTGCCCTTCGCGGACTCTGCGGGGCCGCCCGCCGAGGTCGCATCGGAACCCGAGCCTGCGTTCACCGCATCGCTGTCGGCAGGCGTCGATGGGTCCTTGCCGTCTCCGGCGCCGTTGCGACCCGGGGGCTGATTGGGTGGTGGCGGAACGTTCTGTTCGTCATTCCCATTGCTCATCGCTCGCTGCTTCCTTAACTTCCGACACGCGCGTTCTGGCGCAATTGTACGTCCCTGAGATGAGTTTCGCGCGGTCAATACCGGGAAGTCGACTGTCGGTCAGCGAAAATGGAAACGATGCACACTTCTCCACATCAGAGCACCACGCGCCATCCCGTCCTCCTCGGACTGGTCGAGGCCTTCCGCCTCGACCTCATCGTCATCCCCTCGGCGTTCGTCGTCGCGACGGTCTTCTGGATCGTCGGGCTGGGCGCTCAGCTCGACTACTCGATCATTCCCGAGTGGGCGTTCGCCCTGTGGGCGGTCGTCCACGGTCTGAGCGTCTCGACGATCGGGTTCGACTTCTCGCTTGCCCCCGGGCTCGTCACCCTCGGCGTGTGGCTGCTCCTCGCCGCCGGAGCGTCCCGGCTCGTCTCGACCCTCTCGGACGCCGATCCGATCCGCTCCGACGACGGAGAGGAGACCCCCTGGTGGGCGATGTGCGCGATGGCGCTCGCCGGGTTCGCGCTCGCCTACGCCGGTCCGCTCGTGGCCCTGTCCCTCATCGTCGGCGAGGCGACGATGACCCCCCTCGGCTTCCTCCGACTACTCGTGCTCCTCGTCACCGCGTTCGCCGCAGGCTACGTCCGGGCCCGCGGCGTCGTCGACATCCCATGGTTCGCCGACCTCGATCCCGCACTGTGGCAGACGGCCGTCGCTCTGGCCCGGCGCGTCCTGTGGGGTGCGGCCTCCCTCGCCGTCGTCGTCATCGGCGCCGCCCTCGTCCTGCGCTGGTCCGACCTCGCCGAGGCGATGGGATCCTACAGCTCGCCCCTGTCGGCGGGCATCGGACTCACCGTCCTCCAGCTGCTCTTCGCCCCCGGCGCCCTCTTCGGCGCCCTGTCGTGGATCGCGGGGACCGGGGTGAGCATCGGCGCCGGCGGGGTGAGCTCGGTGTTCAGCACGGTCTCCGGCCCGGTTCCGCCGGTGCCCGTCCTCGAGCTGCTCGTCGGCGACTACCCGGTGTGGACGAGGGCCGCACCGGCCCTGCTCGTCCTCCTCGGCGTCGGCAGCGTCGTCATCGGCCGCACCCACGCCCGGGCCGTTCACGCGGCATCGTGGACGGGACTGGCGATCGCGGGCGGGATCCTCTTCGTCACCGCCGAGACGATCGCCCTGTTCTCCCGGGGAGCGATCGGACCGCTCGGCCTGGCGGCCTTCGGACCCTCCCCGCTGACCTCGGCGCTCGCCGTCTGCGGGTGGATCGGGGTGGGGCTCAGCCTCGGACTCGTGCTCACGAAGCTCTCGCACATGCAGTTCGACGACGCCGTCGAGGCCGCCGACCACGAGGAGCTCTGAAACTCACAAGGTCGGATGCCGCCGCGGCCGGGTCAGCTCAACGCCGACCAGCGGCTCGGCGGGACGCGCGCGCCGCTGGTCGGGTCACCACTGCCCGGCGGCTCAGCGCCGGCTCAGTTCGAGCCGGGAAGATCGAGTTCCTGTCCGGTGATCTGCTGGAACCAGTCGCCGAGTCCGGTCTCGTAGTCGCTCGCGCACGTCAGCTCGGCCTGCTGGGTGATCGCATCCCGGACGCACTCCTCGTACGCCGTCTGGACGGGCCAGAGGACGACGGAGGACATCGTGGAGAAGATGAGGTAGATGCTCAGCAGTCCGCCGAGCACGCCGAGTGAGATGCTGCGACGCTGCTTCGCCCTGACCACGGCGATGATGTAGCGGATCGACCACACGATGGCGGCGATCGCGAAACCGGCCGCGGCGAGCTTGAACGGCAGCGGGTACGTGAACGTCAGCACGGCGGCGAGGACGAGGAGGACGAGGATGAGTCCGTGTCGCGCGGGCGCTGCCTGCCTCTCCTCTTCAGGAGTGGGGGCGTTCTTCTCTTCGGTGCTGTTCGGTGACGTCACCCCCACATTTTGTCACAGTCGACTGGCAAACGCCTCGGCGCGGAGCAGCGCACCCGGGACGGGCACGGGCCGACGCGTGGATAGAATGGATCCGTGCGCATCGTTCTCCTGGCCTCCGGTTCAGGCACCCTCACCCAGGCCGTCATCGACGCCTTCGCCGGGCCCGCCCGCGCCGAGGCGGGTGTCGAGATCGTCGGCATCGGCTCCGATGCGGCAACCGCCGGTGTCCTCGCCCGGGCCGAAGCGGCGGGCATCCCGACCTTCGTCGTCCGCCCCCGGGACAGCGCGACCCGGGAGGAGTGGAACCGGACGCTGCGCGACACCGTCGCGGACTTCGCCCCGGACTGGGTCGTGTCCGCGGGATTCATGCGCATCCTCGGCGAGGAATTCATCTCCGCCTTCCCCGATCGCATCATCAACACCCACCCCGCACTGCTGCCCGCGTTCCCCGGGGCCCACGGCGTCCGGGACGCGCTCGCGCACGGGGTCAAGGTCACCGGGGGGACCATCCACCTCGTCGACGCCGGAGTCGACACCGGGCCGATCATCACGCAGTTCGCCGTCCCCGTGCACGACGGCGACACCGAGGAGACCGTGCACGAGCGCATCAAGACCCGCGAACGCGAGGAGGTCGTCCGACTGCTGGCGTTCCTCACGGACAACGACCTCGACATCGACGGTCGCCGCGTGCAGGGCTACCGAGCCCGACCGTCCGACCCGACTCCATCCACACCGCACCCCAAGGAGGATCAGTGACAGGAACCCGCGCGATCAGGAGAGCGCTCATCAGCGTCTACGACAAGACCGGTCTGGAGGAGCTCGCCCGTGGGCTCGCCGCGGCCGGGGTCGAGATCGTCTCCACAGGATCGACGGCGGCGCGGATCGCCGATGCCGGGGTCGACGTCACGAAGGTCGAGGAGCTCACCGGCTTCCCCGAGACCCTCGAAGGTCGGGTCAAGACCCTCCACCCGCGCGTGCACGCCGGGATCCTCGCCGATTCGCGCAAGCCCGATCACCTCGAGCAGCTCGACGAACTCGAGATCGCGCCGTTCGACCTCGTCGTCGTCAACCTCTACCCGTTCGCCGACACCGTGGCCAGCGGCGCCGGCTTCGACGACTGCATCGAGCAGATCGACATCGGCGGTCCCTCGATGGTCAGGGCGGCCGCGAAGAACCACCCCACCGTCACCGTCGTCACCGACCCGGCCGACTACGCTGCGGTCGTCGATGCGGCAGCCGCCGAGGGCTTCGACGAGGGGGCCCGACGGGCCTTCGCCGCTCGCGCCTTCGCCCACACCGCGGCCTACGACTCCCAGGTCGCCGCCTGGTTCGCCGGGGAACTCGCCGCCGAGGGAACGCAGCCGGACTTCGCGGGACTGACCGGCGTCAAGCTCGACGACCTCCGCTACGGTGAGAACCCCCACCAGGGAGCCGCCGTCTACACCGACGGCACCCGGGGAATCGCCGGCGCGAGACTGCTCGGCGGCAAGGCGATGTCCTACAACAACTACACGGACACGGATGCCGCGATCCGCGCCGCCTTCGACTTCGACCGTCCCGCCGTGGCGATCATCAAGCACGCGAACCCGTGCGGCATCGCCGTCGCCGACACCCCCGCCGAGGCGCACCGGGCCGCGCACGCCTCCGACCCGCTCTCGGCCTACGGCGGAGTCATCGCCGTCAACCGCGAGGTCGACGCCGCGCTCGCCGAATCGATCAAGCCGATCTTCACCGAATGCCTCGCCGCACCGTCGTTCTCGCCCGAGGCTCTCGAGATCCTCGCCGCGAAGAAGAACCTCCGCCTCATCGAACTCGGCGACGTCGACTTCCCGGCCCGCGAGCTCACGCAGATCACCGGCGGCTTCCTCGTCCAGGACCGCGACGTCTTCCAGGCCGCCGGCGACTCCGCGGAGGCGTGGACGCTGGCGGCCGGACCGGCGGCGACGCCCGAGGTCCTCGCCGACCTCGAATTCGCGTGGAAGGCCTGCCGGGCGGTGAAGTCCAACGCGATCCTGCTCGCGAAGGACGGGGCCTCGGTCGGCGTCGGCATGGGACAGGTCAACCGCGTCGACTCCGCGAAGCTCGCCGTCGACCGTGCCGGGGCCGAACGCGCCGCCGGGGCCGTCGCCGCCTCCGACGCGTTCTTCCCGTTCGCCGACGGCCTCGAGATCCTCCTCGCCGCCGGGGTCACTGCCGTCGTCCAGCCGGGCGGATCGATCCGCGACGACGAGGTCATCGCCGCCGCCGAGGCCGCGGGCGTCTCCCTCTATCTCACGGGGAGCCGCCATTTCTTCCACTGAGCGCACCCGCACCTCTCCCCGCCATGCCCGGCGGGGGAGAGGGGCGGTCGCCAAGCGCTGGATCTACTGGAAGCGCCGGTACGCCCACCCGGTGTCGAAGGACTGGGTGCTGCTGGCCTGTCTCGTCGCCATCGTCATCGCCGCGGCCTCGGCGTTCATCGACTTCCGCCTGGCGGCCATCGTGCTCGCCGCCGTCCCGGCAGGACTCGCGATGCTGCGCGCGATGCCGGCACCCTGGGGCGAGTTCTGGGGCAACAGGTCGAAGACCGTCGACATTCTCACGTGCCTGATCTTCGCCGTCCTCCTCGTCGGACTCGCCTTCGTCGTCCCCCAGACCCGCTGAGCCGCGGCCCGGACACACCGTTGCAGTCTCCGCCGTGTGAGTGCCCCGACCTCGCACCGGAGTCCACCAGGAGCGACGCCTGACGGAGGCAGGCTACTGTAGTTGCGACCTTCGTCACTTTGTGAGGTGGCTGTGAAATCCGGCTCCCCACCTTGTCTCGGGCGCGGGAAGTGGCATCGTGGACTGCGTCAGGAGGTCCGAGAGGGCCTCTTCCGATGAAAGGAGACAGCATGGGATTTGATGACCTCACCAACAAAGCCAAGGACGCCTTGAATAGCGATAAGGGTGAAGAACTCAGCGACCAGGGCCTGGACAAGGGCGCTGACGCAGCCAACAACCTTTCCGGAGGCAAGTTCGAGGACCAGATCAACCAGGGCCGCGACGGCGCCGACGGTGCGATTGGCAACGAATGATCTTCAATCCATAGCCGCGTCCGGCATGGATGAGCGCCGAGGTGGAAGCGATTTCACCTCGGCGCTTCTTCGTGTCCGGGCACCGGTTTCGCGCCCGGACACCTGAGGAGTCGACTCAGCCGAGCTTTTCGACCGGCGCGTACCGGAGCAGGAGGCGCTTCGTGCCGAGCGAGCCGAAGTCGACGACGGCGACGGCCTTGTCGCCGACGCCGTTGACCTCGGTGACGGTGCCGAGGCCGAATGACTCGTGGGAGACCTTCTCACCCACGGACACGGAGATGACTTCGCGGTTGGGGCGGATGCGGTTGGGGAAGCCGCCCGCCGTCGACGAGGACGACCGGCTGCTGCGCGATGATCCGGAACCGCGGGTCGACCCGCCGCCGTAGCCGCTGCCCGAACCGTAGCCGCCGGAGCCGAAGCCGCGCGATCCTGAGCCGAAGCCCCCGCCGCTGCCGAGCGCCGAGGAGAAGCTGCCGGTGCTCTCCCACTCGATGAGGTTCTCCGGGATCTCCGTGAGGAACCGGCTCGGCGGGTTGTACTGCGGCTGGCCCCACATGCTGCGGGTCTCGGCACGCGTGACGATGAGCCGCTGGCGGGCCCGGGTGAGGCCGACGTAGGCGAGGCGACGCTCTTCGGAGAGCTCGCTCGGATTCTCGAAGGACCGCGCGTGCGGGAAGCCGCCGTCCTCGAGTCCGGTGAGGAAGACGACGGGGAACTCGAGGCCCTTCGCCGTGTGCAGGGTCATCAGCGTGACCTGACCGAGTTCGGCGTCGGGGATCTGATCGGTGTCCGAGGCGAGGGCGACCTGCTCGAGGAACGCATCGATCGACGAGCTGCCGGCCGCCTCGGCGGGGGACTCGACGTCGGAGGACTCAGCGTCGGCACCGGATTCGGCGGTCGCCTCGGCGAGGGCATCCTCCGGCTCTGGTGCAGCGCTCGTGTCGTCGCCCTTCGCCTCCACGGCGTCGGAGGGAACGGCGTCGGATTCCGCGGTCTCCTCATCATCGGCGGCGGCGATCGTGCGGGTGGCGGCGAAGTCCTCGGCCACGGCGACGAGCTCGGCGAGGTTGTCGACCCGCGACTCGTCCTGCGGGTCCGTGCTCTTCTGAAGGGACTCGAGGTACCCGCTCTGCTCGAGGATCGCCTCGATGACACGGGACACGGGAGCCGCCTCGGCGGTCGCGGAGAGATCCCTCAGCAGGTCGTAGAACTTCTGCACCGCGGTCTGCGCCCGCGAGGGCAGGTGGGGGATCTCCTCGAGGCGACCGAGGGCCGCGTAGAAGCTGATGCCCTCCCGGTCGGCGAAGTCGGCGATGATGCCCTCGGTGCGGTCGCCGATCGAGCGCTTGGGCACGTTGAGGATGCGCCGGAGGTTGACGTCGTCGTCGGGGTTGGCGATGACGCGGAGGTAGGCGAGGGCGTCCTTGATCTCCCGGCGCTCGTAGAAGCGCGTGCCGCCGACGACCTTGTACGGGATGCCCGAGCGGACCAGGGCGTCCTCGATCGCGCGGGACTGGGCGTTCGTGCGGTAGAAGACGGCGAAGTCGCCGTACGTGTACTTCTCGTCGTCGATGAGCTCATCGATGTGGTCGACGACGAACCGTGCTTCGGCCTGTTCGTTCTCCGCGACCCAGCCGACGATCGGCTTGCCTCCGCCCTCGGAGGTCCACAGACGCTTCTCCTTGCGGTCCTGGTTGTTGGCGATGACGGCGTTCGCGGCGTCGAGGATGTTCTGCGTCGACCGGTAGTTCTGCTCGAGGAGGACCACCTCGGCGGCGGGGAAGTCCTTCTCGAACTCGACGATGTTGCGCACCGTCGCCCCGCGGAACGCGTAGATCGACTGGTCGGCGTCGCCGACGACGGTGAGCTCGGCACCGCCGGAGCCCCCGGCGCCGTCACCGGCCAGGGCGCGGATGAGCGCGTACTGGGCGGGGTTCGTGTCCTGGTACTCGTCGACGAGGATGTGCCGGAACCGGCGCCGGTAGTAGTCGGCGACCTCGGGGAAGGCGCCGAAGAGGTGGACGGTCTCGGCGATGAGGTCGTCGAAGTCGAAGGCGTTGGCGAGCTTGAGGCGCGCGGTGTAGCGGCGGAAGACGTCGGCGAGCACCTCGTCGGCCGGATTGTTGGGACGGGGGACGAAGTCCTCGGCCGTCTGGAGCTCGTTCTTGAGGTTCGAGATCCGGTGGAGGATCGCCCGCGGGGCGTACTTCTTCGAATCGAGACCGAGCTCCTTGAGGATCTGCGCGACGAGGCGCTGCGCGTCCTGGGCGTCGTAGATCGTGAAGTTCGACTTCATGCCCAGCGTCTTCGCCTCGCGCCGGAGGATCCGCACGCACGAGGAGTGGAACGTCGAGACCCACATCGAGCGCGAGGCGGGTCCGACGATCGCCGAGACGCGCTCGGCCATCTCCTTCGCTGCCTTGTTCGTGAACGTGATCGCGAGGATCTCGCCCGGGTGCGCACGTCCGGTGGCCAGCGCGTAGGCGATGCGCCTCGTGAGCACCGTCGTCTTGCCGGACCCGGCGCCGGCGACGATGAGCAGGGGAGAGCCCGTGTGGACGACGGCTTCGCGCTGGCGGGGGTTGAGTCCCGACAGCAGCTCGTCGGCGGGGGAGGCAGCCGTGATGGAGGAGTTCTCAGTCATGTCGGAGTCCACGATACCGGTCGCCGCTGACGCGAGGGGACGCCCTCACCGTCGGCAGACATCCGGGCGCCCGTCAGCACAGCGATGAACAGCTCGGCGCCGGGTTTCCCCACGCCCGCGGGCGTGCTGAGGACGCGGGTCAGCCGACGAAGACCGCGACGAGGACGTTGATGATCGCGAACGCGAACGTGAGATGCGCCATCGTCGCCGAGGGGTTCTTCGTCGCCACGGCAGCACCACCGGCACCCGTGCCGGCCGTGCCGCCTGCAGCGAGTCCGCCGTCGTCGAGTCCCGCGGCGTACCGCTTCTGCTGCCGGTTGCCGATGAAGGCGAAGACCGTGACGAGGATCGCGACGACGAGCTTGATGCCGATCTTCATGTGGTCGACCTGGCCGTCACCCATCTCCGCGAGCCCGACGAGGAGGAGTCCGGTGACGAGCTGGAGGTACGAGGCATGGAGCATTCCGGGCAGCACGCGAGGGGCGCGGATGACCGTGAAATAGCCTCCCACGATGATCGCCATGCCGATAAGATGAAGGGTGAGCAGTACCTCGCGCAGAATTTCCATACCGTTCATCGTAATGGCATGATGGTGTCTCGTGAGCGCGGGCCCTGATTGACTGGCGCACGCTGTTCCGCCCTGGTGTAATGGCAGCACGCCGGCCTTTGGAGCCGTGCAGTATAGGTTCGAATCCTATGGGCGGAGCTGGCCCCATCCGACTTGCGAAGGATTCTTTTCACATGCCGCAGACCCGACCCGTAGCCGTCATCGTCCTGGCCGCCGGCCAGGGCACCCGGATGAAGTCGGCACTGCCGAAGGTCATGCACCCCATCGGCGGTCGCTCCCTCCTCCACCACGCGATCGCCGCGGCGGCGGGGACCTCTCCCGACCACCTCGTCGTCGTCGTCCGGCACGAGCGCGACCAGCTCGTCGCCCACCTCGAGGATCTCTCGATCACTTCGACGCGCACCGTCCTCGTCGCCGACCAGGACGAGGTGCCCGGCACCGGACGCGCCACCGAATGCGCGCTCACCCAGCTGCCCGCCGACCTCGACGGCACCGTCGTCGTCACCTACGGCGACGTGCCGCTGCTGACGACGGAGACGATCACCGGCCTCGTCGAGGTCCACGAAGGCGAGCGCAATGCCGTCACCGTCCTCTCCGCCGAGGTGGGCGACCCCACCGGCTACGGACGCATCGTCCGCGACGGCGCCGGCAACCTCCTGCGCATCGTCGAGCAGAAGGACGCCACCGAGGCCGAGCGCGCGATCCACGAGATCAACTCCGGCATCTACGCCTTCGACGCCGCCGCCCTGCGGACGGGCCTGTCGTCCCTGACGACCGACAACGCCCAGGGCGAGAAGTACCTCACCGACGTCGTCGCCGTCTCCCATGACGCCGGCCTGCCCGTCGCGGCGACCGCCACCGACGACCTCTGGCAGGTCGAGGGCGCGAACGACCGCGTCCAGCTCGCGCAGCTGGGCAAGGAACTCAACCGCCGCACCTGCGAGAAGTGGATGCGCGCGGGCGTGTCGATCATCGACCCGGACACGACGTGGATCGACGTCGACGTCTCCCTCGGCCAGGACGTCACGCTCCTGCCCGGAGTCCAGCTCCTCGGCGCCACCGACATCGGGGACGGCGCCGTCGTCGGCCCCGATTCGACGCTCAAGGACACCGAGGTGGGGGCCGGAGCCCAGGTCATGCGCACGCATTCGGAGCTCGCGATCGTCGGCCCCGGAGCCAGCGTCGGACCGTTCGCCTACCTGCGTCCGGGGACCAACCTCGGCGCTGACGGGAAGATCGGCACGTTCGTCGAGACGAAGAACGCGGAGATCGGACCCGGGGCGAAGGTGCCCCACCTCTCCTACGTCGGCGATGCGGAGATCGGGGAGGGCACGAACATCGGCGCCGCCTCGGTGTTCGTCAACTACGACGGCGTCGCCAAGCACCGCACGACGGTCGGCAAGCATGCACGGATGGGCTCGGACAACATGTACGTCGCTCCTGTGACGGTGGGCGACGGCGCCTACTCGGGTGCCGGCACCGTCGTGCGCAAGGATGTCCCTGCAGGGGCGCTCGCCATCAATGTGGCACCGCAGCGCAACCTGGAGGGCTGGGTTGAAGCCAATCGCCCCGGCACGCCCGCAGCGCGGGCCGCCGAGGCCGCATCCGAGGGGGAGCGGATCAGTGAATGAGATAACGACGGCGGGCGACAAGAAGCTCGTTCTGGTCAGCGGGCGGGCGAACCCCGAACTCGCTGAGCAGGTCGCGGAGAACCTGGGGACGGAACTGCTCCCCACCGACATCTACAACTTCGCCAACGGCGAGATCTACGTCCGGTTCTCCGAGTCGGTGCGCGGCTGCGACGTCTTCGTCCTCCAGTCGCACAGCGCTCCCATCAACGAATGGCTGATGGAGCAGCTCATCATGGTCGACGCCCTCAAGCGCGCCTCGGCGAAGCGGATCACGGTCATCGCACCGTTCTTCCCCTACGCGCGCCAGGACAAGAAGCACCGCGGCCGTGAGCCGATCTCCGCGCGCCTCGTCGCCGACCTCTACAAGACGGCCGGCGCCGACCGCATCATCACCGTCGACCTCCACACCGCGCAGATCCAGGGCTACTTCGACGGTCCCGTCGACCACCTCATCGCGATGCCGATCCTCGCCGGGTACGTCAAGGACAAGTACCCCGGCGACCTCGCCGTCGTCTCGCCCGATGCCGGCCGCATCAAGGTCGCGGAGAACTGGTCGAACGCGCTCGGCGGCGTGCCGCTGGCCTTCATCCACAAGACCCGCGACATCACCCGGCCGAACGAGACGAAGGCCAACCGCGTCGTCGGTGAGGTCGAGGGCCGCACGTGCGTGCTCGTCGACGACATGATCGACACCGGCGGCACGATCGTCCAGGCCGCCGACGCCTGCATGGCGGCCGGCGCGAAGAACGTCATCGTCGTCTCGACCCACGCCGTCTTCTCCGGACCCGCCGTCGAGCGCCTCGAGAACTCCGTTGCCGAGGAGGTCATCGTCACGAACACGCTGCCGCTGACCGAGGACAAGCTCTTCGACAAGCTCACGGTGCTCTCGATCGCCCCGCTCATCGCCCGCGCCGTCCACGAGGTCTTCGAGGACGGGTCGGTGACGAGCCTCTTCGAGGTCTGAGCTCCCGCACCTGCGAACGCACCCTTGCCGCCGGCGGGGGTGCGTTCGGTATTCACCGACCGGTTTCTGCGGTCGTCGTGCTGCCGTCGGCATGCTGCGGTCGGCATGCTGGGTTCGGCAGGCTGCAGTCGGGGCGGCTGAGCGGCCAGCGGGGCGCTCGGGCGTTCTACACTGAGGAGTGAGCCGAGGAAGGGAGCCGTGACGATGTCGACCCACGACTACAACCGCTACCGGGTGGACGTCGCCGGAGGACAGCTCTCCGTCGGCGTCTGGGAGCCGGTCTCCGCCGAACCCGGGCCCGTGCCCACCGTCTGCGTCATCCACGGGATCACCTCGAACCACCTCTTCTTCGCCGGTCTCGTCCCGCTCCTGCCCGGTGTCCGCATCATCGGTCCCGACCTGCGCGGACGGGCCGACTCCCGGCTCCTCGGGGCTCCCTTCGGGATGCTCGCGCATGCCGAGGACGTGCTCGCAGCGATCAACACGTTCTCCGATTCGAGTGTCGTCACCCTCGTCGGCCATTCGATGGGCGGCTTCGTCGCGATGACCCTGGCCGGTCTGCCGGCCGCCCTCGACAGCGATGGCCGGGAGGCCGCCGAGGCGACCGTCCGCTTCCGCGGCCCTGTCCTCATCGACGGGGGACTTCCCCTCCCGCTCGCCCTGCCGGGTGCGGGGGAGGACCCGGCGTCCGCCGAGGGCTCCGACCGTGACGGCGACGATGGGCTCAACGCCGCGCTCGACACCGACGATCTCATCGCCGCGGTCCTCGGCCCGGCCGCCGAGCGGCTGTCGATGAGCTTCGACACCGTCGAGGAGTACCTCGCGTTCTTCGCCGCCCACCCCGCCTTCGTCGACGGTCTCGACACGGTCGCGACCGAGAGCTTCGTCTACGACCTCGCGGCGAAGGACGACGACACGTTCCAGCCCTCGACGTCGGTCGAGGCGATGCAGGCCGACTCCGCGGACATGTACACAGGGACGGCCTACCCCGCAGCACTCGCGGCAGTGATGGGCGATGACGAACGCCAGGCCGACGTGACGTTCCTCTGCGCCGAACGCGACCTCGTCGCCGCCGAACCGGGACTCTACCCGCCCGCGGTCGTCGCGGGATTCGCCGAGGAGTGGCCGCGGATGCGGATCGTCGAGGTGCCGGGCACGAACCACTACGACATCCTGCTCACTCCCGAGGGCATCGAGGCGTGCGTGAGTGCGGTGACCTCGCGACTTGGAGCAGCCTCGGAGGGTGCCGTAGAATAGTCGGGTTGCCTCGGCGAGGGAAGCGGCTCTGCTTCCGTGATCGACGCGGTCCTGACCCACTCCTGCGGTGCCCGGCACCCGAGTGCGGCTGGCTGTTTCGCCGTGGTGCATGAGCAATCACCACGAAGGAGAGAAAATGGCTGACTTCAAACTCATCGCCGAACCCCGTGACGAATTCGGCAAGGGCGCAGCACGGCGCATCCGCCGCGCCGGTCGCATCCCCGCGGTCGTCTACGGCCACGGCGGCGACCCCGTCCACGTCTCGCTCGACGGCCACGCCACGATGATGGCCCTCAAGCACGCCAACGCGCTGCTCGAGATCGAGAGCACCGACGGATCGAAGAACGTCCTCGCGATCGCCCGCGACGTCCAGATCGAGCCCGTCCGCCGCGACATCGAGCACGTCGACCTCATCATCGTCAAGCGCGGTGAGAAGATCGAGGTCGACGTCCCCGTCCACGTCATCGGCGACGCCGCGCCCGGCACCATGGTCTCGCAGGTCGAGTCGACGCTCGCCGTCCTCGCCGACGCGACCAAGCTGCCCGAGCTCTTCGAGGTCAACGTCGAAGGCCGCCCGGCCGGCGAGCACATCCTCGCCGACCAGGTCGAGCTGCCCTCCGGCGTCGAACTCGTCGCCGACCCCGAGCTGCTCATCGTCAACATCTCCGAAGAGGTCGAGATGGACACCGAGTCCGACGCCGACGAGACCACCGACGAGGAGACCACGGACGAGGAGTCGACCGACGAGGCCGCTTCCGAGGACGAGTCCTCCGACGAGGAGTGACCGCGTTGGTCTGACCGCGCTGGTCTGAGACCGGCCACCGTCTAGTGAGTCGCTGATTCGGCGGGCCGCCACCATGGCGGCCCGCCGAACTGCATAGTGTGGGACGTGTTGGAGTGAGCGGACGCGGCCGGACTAGCGCGTCGCGTCGGTTCGGACGTGTGCGCAGCTGGCCGCTGCACGGTTCGCCGAGGCGGCGGGGGACGAATGAGGAGAGGACTGCGATGAGCAGCGAACCATGGCTGGTCTTCGGACTCGGCAATCCGGGCCCGGAGTACGCGGCGACCCGGCACAACATCGGTCAGATGGTCGTCGGCGACCTCGCCCAGCGGTGCGGGATCACCCTCAAGCGGACGAAGATGGCGGCGAACGCGGGAACCGGGCGGCTGCCGCACGGCCGCGTGCCCGGCGTCCCCGGCCCACGGGTCGTGCTGGCCACCTCGACGGGGTACATGAACAACTCCGGCGGCCCGGTCCGCCGACTCGCCGACTTCTACGGCATCGACCCCGACCGCATCATCGCCGTCCATGACGACGTCGACCTGCCCTTCGACACGATCAAGGCGAAGATCGGCGGGGGAGAGGGCGGCCACAACGGCCTGCGGTCGATGACCTCGTCGCTGGGCACGAAGGACTACGTGCGCATTCGCGCGGGCGTCGGCCGCCCGCCCGGACGCCAGGACACCGCCGACTACGTGCTCCGGCCCTTCTCGAAGGATGAGCGCACCACGCTGCCGATCTTCGTCTCCGACGTCGCCGACGCCGTCGAGATGCTCATCATCGACGGCCTGCTGCCCGTTCAGGAGAAGTTCCACGCCCGCAGCTGAACCGGGGCCGCGCAACGGGCGGACCGCCTCGGCGAGGTCGGTTCAGATCTGCGCGGACACCGCGCTCACGCCGACAGGACCGTTCACGGCAGCCGGACCACTCACGCCGTCGTGCGCGAGCCCTGCCTGCGGTGGATGAGCCACGCGGCGAGGACGCCGCCGATGAAGCCGAAGAGATGACCCTGCCACGAGACGCCGTTGGCCTGCGGGAGCATCCCGAAGACGAGGGAGGCCCCGTAGGTGATGAAGATGAAGAACCCGATCGTGAAGTAGATGATCTTGCGGAGGACGTCGTCGGTGAACCACGTCCGCACCGCGAGGTAGCCGAAGTAGCCGAAGACGATCCCCGAGGCGCCGACGATGTACGTCCCCGGCATCGTCGTCAGCCACGCCCCGACCCCGGCGACGACCGCGGTGACCGCCGTGACGAGCCAGAAGCGGCGTGCGCCCTCGGCGGCGATGAAGAGGCCGAGGACGAGGAATGGGAACGTGTTGGCGAGCAGATGCCCGAACCCGGCGTGGAGGAGCGGGGAGGTGATGACGCCGTAGAGCGAGATCGGATTCCAGGCCTGGAGACCGAGGAGGTCGAGGTCGGCGGGCAGGATCGCATCGACGATCTCGATGATCCACATGAGGGCGAGGAGGACGAAGACCGGCGCGAACCGTGAGAGTCCGCCGCCGCGGCCGACCGCCGATCTGACGCGGTCTCGCAGCGACGGCTGGGCTCCCACCTGGGGCTGGGCGGGAGACGGTGAGTCGGTGCCGAAGAGGAGGCGGGACTCCTCGGCGGTGAAGCGGGGGGATTCGTCGGAGCTCATGTCCCGATTATCCAAGACGAAGTTTGGAGAACACCCAGAGACACCCGTGTGCGGAGGCAATCGTGACCGTTCCGTCACTGACCGTCCAGGGTCCGGGAGTGCGGTCATTGCCTGACCCCGCCGAGGCGGTTCGCTGTGAGCAGTGACCCTGAACTGGGCGTGGGGTGTGAGCCCGGGATCCGACCCAGTGCGCCGGCGGCGAACAGCAGGGTCCCGTGTCCGTGGGGTGGCCTAGAATTGTGGGGTGCTCACCGGACTCGATCTCACGCTGCAGAACCCCGCCGTCACGGAACTCGTCGAAGCCATGGGCGACCCGGCGACGACGCACGGCACCATCGACGCGATCCGCGGACTGTGGCCCTCGATCCTGCGCCGGACGGTGACCGCGGGCGAGGTCACCTCCCCGCAGCTCATCGTCACCGCCACGACCCGCGAAGCCGAGGACCTCGCGCGGTCGCTGGCCGACTGGGTCCCCGCGGAGTCGATCGCCGTCTTCCCGAGCTGGGAGACGCTGCCGCATGAGAAGCTCTCACCCCGGTCGGACACCGTGGGCCAGCGCCTCGAGATCCTCCGCCGCCTCGCCCACCCCAAGCCCGGCCGCGGTCTCACCTTCGTCATCGCCCCCGTGCGCGCGTTCCTCCAGCCCTTGGCCAAGGGCCTCGGCGAGATCCCGCCGATCGAGGTCGCCGTCGGCGACGAGACCGACATCGAGGAGCTCTCCGCCCGCCTCACCGAACTCGCGTACACGCGCGTCGACATGGTCTCCCGTCGCGGCGAGTACGCGGTGCGCGGCGGCATCGTCGACATCTTCCCGCCGACGGCCGATCACGCCCTGCGCATCGAGTTCTTCGGCGACGAGGTCGATGAGATCCGCGAGTTCGCCGTCACCGATCAGCGGTCGATCGCCGCCGAGGCCGACGCCGAGCCCCTGCGCCTCTCGGCACCCCCGGTCCGCGAACTCCTCCTCACCGACTCCGTGCGGGCACGCGCCGCCGAGCTCGCCCCGACCCTGCCGGCGGCTGCCGACATGCTCGAGAAGATCGCCGCCGGCATCGCCGTCGAGGGCATGGAGTCGCTCACTGCGGTCCTCGCCGACGGCATGGAGCCGCTCATCGCGCTCCTGCCGGCGGGCACGAAGATCATCATCGCCGAACCCGAGCGCGTGCGGGCGCGCGCGGCCGACCTCGTCGTGACGACGAACGAGTTCCTCGAAGCCGCGTGGTCGGGGGCCGCCGGCGGCGGTGAGACGCCCATCGACCTCTCCGCGGCGACGTTCCGCACAGTCGACGAGATGCGCGAGGGCGCCGAACTCATCGGGCTCGCGTGGTGGGAGATCGGGGGCTTCGCCGCCGACGCCGAGATCGCCGCTCCCGGTGACAACATCTTCTCCCTCCCGGCCCGACCCCCGAAGGGCTACGCCGGGGACGTCGAGGCGATCCTCGCCGATGTCAGGGGCCTCATCCACGACCAGTGGCGGATCCTCGTCCTCACCGAGGGCCAGGGACCGGGCAAGCGCATGGTCGAGGTGTTCTCCGAGGCCGGCATCCCCGCGACCTTCGTCGACGACCCCACCGATGTGCCCCCGGCGCTGGTGACGGTGACGACGGCCGCGCCGTTCGGCGGCTTCGTCTTCGACGACCTCAAACTCGCCGTGCTCACCGAAGCCGACGTCCTCGGTCGCGCCGCCGCCACCTCGACGCGGGACATGCGCCGACTGCCGACCCGTCGCAAGCGCAACCAGGTCGACCCGCTCAACCTCGCCCCCGGCGACTTCGTCGTCCACGAACAGCACGGGGTCGGCCGGTTCGTCGAGATGACCCAGCGGACGACGGGCAAGGGCGCGGCGAAGCACACCCGCGAATACCTCATCATCGAATACGCGCCCGCCAAACGCGGGCAGCCCGGTGACCGCCTCTTCGTCCCCAGCGACGCCCTCGACCAGGTCAGCCGCTACGTCGGCGGGGAGAACCCGAGCCTCAACAAGATGGGCGGCGCCGACTGGCAGACGACGAAGGCGAAGGCCCGCAAGGCCGTCAAGGAGATCGCCGGGGAGCTCGTGCGCCTCTACTCCGCACGCCAGGCCACCGTCGGCCACGCGTACGGACCCGACACCCCGTGGCAGCGCGAACTCGAGGACGCCTTCCACTACGTCGAGACCGGCGATCAGCTCACGACGATCGACGAGGTCAAGGCCGACATGGAGAAGTCCATGCCGATGGACCGTCTGATCTGCGGCGACGTCGGCTACGGCAAGACGGAGATCGCCGTGCGTGCGGCCTTCAAAGCGATTCAGGACGGCAAGCAGGTCGCCGTCCTCGTCCCGACGACCCTGCTCGTCCAACAGCATTTCGAGACCTTCGCCGAACGCTATGCGGGATTCCCCGTCACCGTCGGGGCGCTCTCGCGGTTCCAGACGAAGGCGGAATCGGAGAAGGTCGTCGCCGACCTCGCCGACGGCAAGCTCGACCTCGTCATCGGCACCCACCGCCTGCTCAGCGGCGAGGTGCGGTTCAAGAACCTCGGACTCGTCATCATCGACGAGGAGCAGCGCTTCGGCGTCGAGCACAAGGAGACGCTCAAGGCGATGCGGACCAACGTCGACGTCCTCGCGATGTCGGCGACCCCGATCCCGCGCACCCTGGAGATGGCGGTCACCGGCATCCGGGAGATGTCGACGCTCGCGACCCCGCCGGAGGAGCGCCACCCCGTCCTCACCTACGTCGGGAAGTACGAGGACCAGCAGGTCAAGGCCGCGATCCGGCGAGAGCTCATGCGCGAGGGCCAGGTCTTCTTCATCCACAACCGGGTCAAGGACATCGAGGCCGTCGCCGCGCATCTCGCCGAACTCGTCCCCGAGGCGCGCATCGCGATCGCCCACGGCAAGATGAACGAGAACCGGCTCGAACAGGTCATCGTCGACTTCTGGGAGAAGAAGTACGACGTCCTCGTGTGCACGACGATCGTCGAGACCGGCATCGACATCGCGAACGCGAACACGCTCATCATCGACCACGCCGACCGGTTCGGCCTCTCCCAGCTCCACCAGCTGCGCGGACGGGTCGGCCGCGGTCGCGAACGCGCGTACGCGTACTTCCTCTACCCGCCCGACACCCAGCTCACCGAGACCGCACTCGACCGTCTCACGACACTGGCCGCGCACACCGAGCTCGGTGCGGGCATGCAGGTGGCGATGAAGGACCTGGAGATCCGCGGAGCCGGCAACCTCCTCGGCGGTCAGCAGTCGGGCCATATCGAAGGGGTCGGCTTCGACCTCTACGTCCGCCTCGTCGGGGAGGCCGTCGCGAACTTCCGCGGCGAGGACACCGAACCGGAAGCGGACATGCGCATCGAACTGCCCGTCGACGCGCACCTGCCCGCCGACTACGTCGACCACGAACGGCTGCGCCTCGAGGCGTACCGGAAGCTCGCGGCGGCGGCGAACGAGGACGAACTCCAGGAGGTCCTCGACGAACTCGTCGACCGCTACGGTCCCTATCCTGAGGCCGTCGGGGTTCTCGCCGATGTCGCCCGACTGCGCATCCGCGCCCGGGCCTCCGGTGTCAGCGACATCGTCGTCCAGGGCAATTTCGTCCGCTTCGGACCCGTCGAACTCGAGGACTCCCAGCTCGTGCGGCTCAAGCGCCTCTACCCGAAGTCCCTGCTCAAACCCGCCATCCGCTCGGTCCTCGTGCCCAAGCCGATGGCCGGTGACGGGTTCGGGGCCAAGGAGATGACGGACTCGGACATCCTCCGCTGGGCCCACCAGTTCCTCGACGCGATCGTGCCCGCCGCACCCGCCGAGGTCGTCCCCTCCGACGTCGTCGACGCGGGGGTGTGAGGCGGCCGTGGACGAGAACGCGGGGGTCATGGCCGAGCGCTTGGACGGTGCCGTCGAGGCGATGGCGGTGCTGCGCGCACGGTGCCCGTGGTCGTCCGAGCAGGACCATCGGAGCCTCATGCGGTACGCCCGGGAGGAGACCGAGGAGCTCATCGAGGCCCTCGAGGATCTCACCGCCGACCCGTCGCCGGGCAACCGCGACCACGTCGTCGACGAACTCGGTGACGTCCTCTACCAGATCCTCTTCCATGCCGCGCTCCTCGACGAGAGCGGCGGAAGCGACTACGGGACGACGCTCACAGACGTCATCGAGCGGCTCGAGGCCAAACTCATCCGCCGGCACCCGCTGACCTTCGACGGTCAGGGGCGCAGCGGACCCGTGCCGGCACTGGCCGACGTCGAGAGGGAGTACCGTCGGATCAAAGCCGCAGAGCGCGCACAGAAAGCCGCAGAGCGCGCACAGAAAGCCGCAGAGCGCGCACAGACGGCGGCAGCCGCAGACGCGGCACCACCAGCAGAGAGGGACGCAGAGTGAGCTTGGACAGGATCGACATCGAGGGCACCTTCAACTTCCGCGACCTCGGCGGGGCACCGGTGACCGGGGGAGCAGCGACAGCCGGGGCCATCGCCGGGGCGGCCGGCGCATCGTCGGTGGCGACCGGTCGGGTGTTCCGCGCCGACGGCCTCGCCCAGCTCACCGACCGGTCCCGGGAGGAGCTCGCCCGCCTCGGGATCACGACGGTGCTCGACCTGCGCGACATCGGCGAGCGGGCCAAGCACCCCGATGCGCTCGAGGGCCTCGACGTCGACTACATCGCCCTGCCGGTCTTCGAGGACAAGTTCTTCCCGGCCGCCCCGCTGTCGCAGGAGGAGATGATCGAATTCGCCGAGACCACGGGGATCGACCTCAGCGACCGGTCCCTGCGCCGCATCTACGACTACCTCATCGCCCACTTCGGTCCCCGGCTCGCCCTCGCCGTCGACACCGTCGCCGATCGCTGCGAGACCGGCGTCGTCTTCCACTGCTCGGCCGGCAAGGACCGCACCGGTCTCGTCGCGGCCTTCGTCCTCGCCCTCCTCGGGGTCGACCGGGACGACATCCTCGACGACTACACGGCCACGGAGGACCACCTCGGCGGATCCTTCCTCGAGAGCATCAGGCGCAACTATTCCGATGCCGGCATCTCCGGCAACCTCGCCGAGGCGGCGACCTCGGCCCCGCGCGACCTGCTGGCGGGGATACTGACCTCCCTCGATCGGACGTACGGCAACGATGCGGTGGAGAAGTACCTGCTCGAGAACGGCATGGATCCGCAGACTCCGGCGCGGCTGCGTGAACGGCTCCTGCAGGTCAGCGACGGGCAGGCGGCGTAGGCCCGGTTTCACGCATCGATCGGGGCCGGGCGGTGCCCGGTTGTGCACTAAGCTTGCGGGCAGGCACATGTTTCCCATGTGACACCGACTGCTAAGGAGTAATCAGTGGCTGAGATCGTTGCCGCAAACGCCCGTGAAATCTTGGATTCCCGGGGCAACCCCACCGTCGAGGTGGAAGTGCTCTTGGCCGACGAGTCCGTCGGTCGCGCGGGAGTGCCCTCCGGCGCCTCCACCGGTGAGTTCGAGGCCGTCGAGCTGCGTGACGGCGATCCCGAGCGTTACCTCGGCAAGGGCGTGACGAACGCCGTCGAAGCCGTCATCGATGAGATCCACGAGGCCATCGTCGGCCTCGAAAGCGATGATCAGCGCCTCGTCGACCAGGCGCTCATCGACCTCGACGGGACGGAGAACAAGTCCCGCCTCGGCGCGAATGCGATCCTCGGAACCTCGCTGGCCGTGGCCCGTGCGGCAGCGGTGTCGGCCGATCTCCCGCTCTACCGGTACCTCGGCGGCCCGAACGCCCACGTCATGCCGGTGCCGATGATGAACATCCTCAACGGCGGATCGCATGCCGACTCGAACGTCGACATCCAGGAATTCATGATCGCCCCGATCGGTGCGGCGAGCTTCCACGAAGCGCTGCAGTGGAGCGTCGAGGTCTACCACGCGCTCAAGGGCGTGCTCAAGGAGCGCGGCCTCTCCACCGGGCTCGGCGACGAGGGCGGCTTCGCACCGAACCTCGAGTCGAACGCCGCGGCCCTCGACCTCATCCTCGAGGCCATCGAGATCGCCGGTCACCGTCCGGGCCGTGACATCGCGCTCGCCCTCGACGTCGCGTCCTCGGAGTTCTTCAAGGACGGCGCCTACGAGTTCGAAGGCGAGAAGAAGTCGGCCGAGGACATGGCCGCCTACTACGAGGACCTGCTGAGCAAGTACCCGCTCGTCTCGATCGAGGACCCGCTCGACGAGAACGACTGGGAGGGCTGGGCGAAGCTCACCGCCGCGATCGGGTCGAAGGTCCAGCTCGTCGGCGACGACCTCTTCGTCACCAACCCGGAGCGCCTCGAGCGCGGCATCGACAACGACACCGCGAACTCGCTGCTCGTCAAGGTCAACCAGATCGGCACGCTCACCGAGACCCTCGACGCCGTCGAGCTCGCGCAGACGCACGGCTACACGACGATGATCTCGCACCGGTCCGGGGAGACCGAGGACACGACGATCGCCGACCTCGCCGTGGCGACCAACGCCGGTCAGATCAAGGCGGGCGCGCCCGCTCGGTCCGAGCGCGTCGCGAAGTACAACCAGCTGCTGCGCATCGAAGAGCAGCTCGGCGATGCCGCCCGCTACGCCGGCAAGCGCGCCTTCCCGCGCTTCGAAGCCTGAGGGGCTGGGCCGGCAGATTCCTGTCGGCGGGTCGCACCCACACCGAGGCGGGGGCCGAGTGATCGTTCGCGGTCACCCGGCCCCCGCCTCGGCGCTTGAAGGATTCTCCTCCCGCCAGGGACATCACGCATAACCCTGCGCTCGGCCCACTGCCCTGGGCTCGGTCCACCTCCCGGAACTCTGTGCACCACCCGGAGTTCTACGCACAACCCTGGGCGGTTCGTCCACCGTGCCCGTCCATGCACACCCCGTGGCTCGCCATCCCACCCGCGGAGCGCGACACCCTCCCCGTCCTGGGGTTGTTCATGCCGCTGAGCATGAGGGCAGGGGGAGTGCCCTCACGCTCAGCGGCTGCCCGATACGCCGCCGAGGTGACACCTCACCCCGCGCCGGCGGCACCCACGCCCTCCCCGGCGGCACCTCACCCCGCCGAGGCGGCGGACGCGGACGCCATGACGACGTGCTTGATCTCGTTGAACTTCGCCTCTTCGAAGAGTTCCTTCCAGCTGATGCGAATGACCCGCCACCCGCGCTCGCGCAGCCACTGCTCACGGCGGCGCTCCTTCTCGAGCTCCTCGCGGGGTACGCCGGATCCGAGGTAGAGCTTGCCGATTCCGTCGACCTCGACGATGAGCCGCGCGCCCTTGTGGCAGAAGTCGACGCGGATGTCGGGCCTCTGCCGCTCGGTCGGGAACGTCACTTGGGGCACCATCCCGACGATGCCGTGCTGGTAGAAGCGGACGGCGGCGATCGATTCTCCGGGCGATTCGCGACGTCCGTCGGCGAGGTCGAGGGCGCGCTCGACCCGCTTCGTGTTCCGCTTCTCGACCGCCTGCGCGACGACGGCGCGGATCCTCTCCAGCGTCGTCAGTGAGCGCCGGAGGGCGTCGTCGATCATCGCCACCGAGATCTCGAGACTGTACGTGCGGGCGACGTCGACGAGGGTGCGCTCGAGCGTCGTCACCCGCATCCCGCCCACGCGCTGCCAGTGCGCAGCGGGAATCGTCGTGCCGCGGACGTGGAGGCTCGGGTACCGGCGGTTGACGCCGGGACGCACGACTTCGACCTGGTGCGTGACCGGGTAGGCGACCGGCAGACCGTGGACGAGGGCGGCCGAGATGTGGGAGACGACCTCGACGTCGACCCCTGACTGCGCCTCGCGGTTCGGGTGGTCGGTCGTCTCGTCCGCACCGGAATCCCCGGATCCCACCGCGCCCGAATCCCCGGTATCAGTCGCCGAGGCGGTCCTCGCGTTCCGTCGCTGGAACTGGAGTTCGCGCCTGGCCATGACCTTGGCGCTGAGTTCGTTGATCGCGTCGCGATTGTCGCCATGCTCGACGAGCTCGTCATGCGTTCTCTCCGCGATGCCCGCCCAGAGCGGGCGATGACGCTCGACCGTGCAGACGCGCCTGGCCACATAGACCCCGCGCGAGAGTCGGAGCAGACAGCATGTGCGAGCGAATCGGATGTCCTCGTGGGTGAAGCCGAGCCGGTTGAGTTCCTGGGTCGTCAGTATTCGGTACATGGATACAAAGTGCATCAAACGTCAGTAAAGCGCAATAGAAACTTCCCGTCCTGTGGATAACTCTGGGGATGGCGTGTGGGCGGCTGTGGATAACGAGGGCGGGCGGGCGCGCAGTGGCAGGGGCGGGGTGAGGATGCGCGGGCGGGACGGGGGAGCGCTGCTGCTGGTCCGGAGCGGGGCGCGGTCGGCGGGCGGTTTCTCGCATCCCGCCCGTGGAGCGGCACAGACAACCCGTGCACGCGGTGGATCTGCGGCTCAGGGTTGTGCGCAGAGAGTTCCGCGGTGTTCGTGCAGCTGCGGGTTGTGCGTGGGCCTGCGGGTTGTCGCGCAGGCAGCTTGCGGGTCGTACGTGGGCTCACGGGTTGTGCGTGCGCTTGCGGGTCGTCGGTGAATCTGCGCGGTGTGTGAATCGCGGCTTGAGCCCGGTTGCTAATCGTCGCCACCGTCCCGCTCGCACCCACCTCGGAGGCCTGCCCGCGCTCGAGGATTCCCGCAGAGGCTCCCACGCCATCGCGACGCCTGCGGAATCCCCGACACCGAACACGCCACGGCGTGGAAATCCCGGCTCGCCCCGATGCGACCAGGCAGACTTATCTGTGTTGCGGCTGCCTTCCCAATCCCCGGCCGCAGAGGAAGAGTCATGGTTCCGAGCAAACCGAGAAGAACTGCCCCGAAGACGGCTCCCGGCAAGGCCGCTCCTCGGCGACGCCCGAAACCCGTCGTCGAGGCGACCGCGAGCCGTGATGCGCGCGGCCGCCGGATGTCCTGGCAGGCCGGAGTCTTCCTTGCCGTCATCGCCATCGTGCTCGTGACGTTCCTCCCCTCGATCAACTCCGCGCTCAAGCAGGCGCAGCAGATCGCTGCGCTGAACAACGAGATCGACTCCACCCGCTCCGAGGTCGAGGCGCTGCGGGAGAAGAACGAGAATCTCAAGGATCCGACCTACATCGCCCGCAAGGCCAGGGAGGACCAGTACTACGTCGAAGAGGGCAAGAACGCTGTCATCGTCACCAACCAGGACTCGGAAGACGATGACGATTCGGACACAACGCGCCCACAGCGCAGCCAAGCCTGGTACCTTGAGTTGCTGGAGTCGATCGAGGAGGTCGGCAATTCGAGCAACACGACGGGAACGGACTGATGATCACAGAGTGCACCGAGGCGGACTTCGCAACGCTGAAGGAGCAGCTCGGACGCATTCCCCGCGGGGTCGTCGGCATCGCCGCCCGCAGCACCACCGGTGAGCCCCTCGTCGTCGCGACCGCCCCGCGCCTCGAGGACGGCACCCCCTTCCCGACGACCTTCTACCTCACCCACCCGGCCTACGTCGCCGAGTCCTCCCGCCTCGAAGCGGCGGGGATCATGGCCGAATGGACCGCGGAGCTCGGCGCCGACGACGAGCTCGCCGCCGCCTATGCCCGGGCCCATGACTCCTATCTCGCCGTCCGGTCCGAGATCGGCCGCGCCGCCGGCATCGCCGAGGTCGAGGAGATCGCGGACTTCTCCGCCGGCGGCATGCCGACCCGGGTCAAGTGCCTTCACGCCCTCGTCGGCCACGCCCTGGCCGCCGGGCCCGGAGCCAACCCGATCGGCGACCGCGCGATCGGACTGATGACCGATGTTCCCACCCCTGCCGTCACCCCCGCCGAGGCGACCGCGGAGTCGATCCCGGGTGCGGGCTCGGAGACGGGGCAGGGATCCCCGGCCGCGGCGTCATCGGCCGACGCCGCCTCGCAGACGACGGACTAGGAGAGAACCATGCGCGTAGCCGCCTTCGACTGCGGAACCAATTCGCTGCGCCTGCTCGTCGCCGACATCGATGAGGCCGGCACGATGACCGAGCTCCTCCGCGAGACCCGCATCGTCCGCCTCGGCCAGGGAGTCGACGCCACGGGGGAGTTCGCCCCCGAAGCGCTCGAGCGCACCTTCGCCGTGACACAGGAGTACGCCGATGCCGCCGCAGAGTTCGCACCGGAGAAGATCCGCTTCGTCGCCACCTCGGCGAGCCGGGACGTGAAGAACCGGGACGAGTTCTTCGCCGGGATCTTCGCGATCCTCGGCGTCGTCCCCGACGTCATCACCGGCGATGAGGAGGCCCACCTCTCCTTCCTCGGCGCGACGGCGGGCCGCAGCGCCTCCGAGGGCCCCTTCCTCGTCATGGACCTCGGCGGGGGATCGACGGAGCTCGTCCTCGGCACCGAGGCCGTCGAGTCCGCGGTGAGCATGGACATCGGATCGGTGCGCCTGACCGAGCGCCACATGAGCACCGATCAGCCCGACGACGGCCAGGTCCGCGCCGCCGTGACCGACATCGATGAGCACCTCGATCGCGCCGCCGAGGTGGTCGACCTGGCCGCGGCCCGCACCTTCATCGGCGTCGCCGGGACCGTGACGACCCTGACCGCCGGCATCCTCGACCTCGACAGCTACCAGCGCGAGCGCATCCACGGGGCGAAGCTCACCGTCGCCGACGTCGAACGCCAGGTCGACGCGCTCCTCCGGATGGACCGTGAGGCCCGTGCCGCGCTGCCGTACATGCACCCCGGACGCGTCGACGTCATCGCCGCCGGCGGGCTGATCTTCGCCCGCGTCGTCGCCCGGGTCGCCGACGCCGTGCGCGCCGCGGGCGGCAAGCTCACCATCACCGTCTCCGAGACGGACATCCTCGACGGCATCGCCCTCGACCTCGCGTCATGACCGGGAGCAGCGCACCGCCGACGACGCGCACCGGGCGCCGACCCCGTGCGCTGACGAAGCTTGCGCTCATCGGCCTCGTCCTCGGACTCGTCGTCGGCACCGCGCAGCCGGCGCTGGCCGCCCCGAAGCCGGGGCCCGGGCAGTGGTTCATCGGCGACTACGGCATCGAAGAGCTGTGGAAGACGACGACGGGCAAGGGTGTCAAGGTCGCCGTCATCGACTCGGGTGTCAACAAGGACCACGAGGACCTCAAGGACGTCGTGACGGCCGCGAAGGACTTCAGCGGCCTCGGCAAGGACGGCACGACGCCGATCGGCGGCAAGGACACGATCCACCACGGCACCGCCGTGGCCGGCGTCATCGCCGGTCAGGGCGAGGGCGCCGGGCCGATCGGGGTGGCCCCGGACGCGGAGATCCTCTCCGCCTCGATGTGGCTCGGCCCCGACCGTCCCAAGGACTCTGGGTCGACGCGCGAGCAGGCGGCGGAGGCGATCCGCTGGTCCGTCGACAACGGCGCGAAGATCATCAACATGTCCCTGGGCTGGGACGACCCCGCGTGGCCGTCGAGCTGGGACGAGGCATTCAAGTACGCCTACGAGAAGGACGTCCTCGTCGTCGCCTGCGTCGGCAACGCCTCCCAGGGCGCAACCCAGGCGTGGTCGCCGTCGACGGTGCCCGGCGTCATCGGCGTCGGCGGACTCGGGAAGAACGGCCGGGTGCTCGACGCCTCGACGGCACCGGGCACCGCCGTCGACCTCATGGGCCCCGCCGCCGACATCCCCATCCCGTTCTACTCCGGCGGGTACGCCGAAGGCCAGGGCTGCTCGTTCGCCGCGCCCGTCGTCTCCGGGGTCGCCGCCCTGATCCGCGCGGACAACCCCGACCTCAGCGCCGACGAGGTGGCCGCGAAGCTGCTCTCGACCGCGAAGCCCGTGACCGGACACACGGGCCAGAGCACGGCCGACAAGCCCGACCCGACCGTCGGCTGGGGTCGGCTCGACCCGCAGGCGGCGATGGACTCCGATGTGCCGAAGACCGTGCCGAGCGCCGCCGACGATCTCGCCTCCTGGGTGACGATGCACCGGCGCGCCGAAGGCAGCGCAGCGGAGACCGAGACCGCCGCCCCCGCCGAGGGCGAACAGCCGAAGGCCGTCGCGCCGAAGGACGTCGTCGCCACCCAGTCGACGCCGACGCTCGGCTACGCCGCACTCGGCGTCGGCGGCGGCATCGGACTCATCCTCCTCGCCGTGGCAGCGATCGTCTTCGCCCGCCGGAAGCGGATGCGCAGGCGACTCGGCGAGCCGTGATACGCGTCTCATCTGGGACGTCGATGATGATTAGTGAAAGTTTTCACAAGGGCCTAGGATGGGGTCATGGCTCTCATCAGAAACTCGAAACTGCGTCCACGCATCCTCGTCGTCGGCGGCGGATACCTCGGTCTCGTCACGGCCCAGAATCTGCTGAAGAATCTCGGCCGCGGTGAAGCCACCGTGACCGTCATCGACCCCAACCCGTACATGACGTACCAGCCGTTCCTCCCCGAGGTGGCCGCCGGCTCGATCGAGCCCCGCCACGCCGTCGTGCCGTTGCGCCGCAATCTGCCCGGCGCCGAGGTCATCACCGGCAAGGTCACGTCGATCAACCACGCCGACAAGTTCGTCGTCGTCGAACCCGAGAACGATGAGCCGTTCGAACTCGACTACGACCACATCATCATGGCCGCCGGCTCCGTCGCCCGCACCCTGCCGATCCCCGGCCTCAAGGAGAACGCGATCGGCCTCAAGCGGATCGAAGAAGCCGTCGCGCTGCGCGACCACCTCCTCTCCCGCCTCGCCGACGCCGCCCTCATGGAGGACGACGACGAGCGTCGCAAGGCTCTCACCTTCGTCTTCGTCGGCGGCGGCTTCGCCGGCATCGAGCTCCTCGCCGAGCTCGAGGACGTCGTGCGCTCGGCGATCGCCCAGTACGAGACCCTCACCGAGGCCGACGTCCGCTTCGTCCTCGTCGAGGCCCTCGGCCGCGTCATGCCCGAGGTCGGCGAGGCACAGGCCCGCTGGGTCGTCGAGCACCTGCGCGAGCGCGGCATCGACGTCTACCTCGAGACGTTCCTCCAGGACTGCACCGACAAGCGCGTCAAGCTCTCGAACGGCGAGGAGTTCGACGCGGACACCATCGTGTGGTCGGCCGGCGTCAAGGCCAACCCCGTCCTCATCGACTCCGACCTGCCGATCGACGAGCGCGGCCGCGTGACCGTGCGCGCCGACCTCCGTGTCGAGGGCGAAGACGGCGTCGTCGAAGGGGCATGGGCCGCCGGTGACAATGCCGCGGTGCCCGACCTCTCCGGGGGCGGTGTCGGCGGCTACTGCGTGCCCAACGCCCAGCATGCGGTGCGTCAGGCGCCCGTGCTCGCCGCCAACGTGCTCGCCGCCCTGCGCGGAGAGACCGAGTTCAAGCAGTACTTCCACAAGACCATCGGATCGGTCGCCGGTCTCGGCCTCTACAAGGGCGTCTCACAGATGGGCGACTTCGAAGCCCGCGGTCTCCTCGCATGGCTCATGCACCGCGCCTACCACGGCTACGCGATCCCGAGCATCGACCGCAAGGTCAAGGTCTTCGGCAACTGGATCCTCAACTTCGTCCTCGGTCGCGACACCACGGAGCTCGTCGACCTCGACGTGCCCCGCAAGAGCTTCGTCGAGGCTGCGGAGTCGAAGCCGGTTCCCAAGAAGGAAGAGCCCGTCAAGGCCTGATCCTGACCGCGTCTGACGGATGAGAGTCCGCAGGCGAGACCGAAGCCCCGGGAGTGCGATCGCACTCCCGGGGCTTCGTCGTCGACAGGTGTCGGCGCCGAGGTTGTGATGAGGCCGTTATCGACCGACCGGCCCGGTCGCCCCGACCGCAGGCTACGGTGAGGAGATGAAGCGCACTACAGCCATCGTCAGCCTCGTCGCCGTGCTCGTCCTCAGCGGATGCACCCGGGGCGGTGAGGACACGTCGGCGCCGCAGCCGGGCCCCACCTCGGCGACGGAGGCCGGGAAGCCCGCCCCCACCGATGACGAGACGCTCGTCGACGAGGATTCCCTCCCGGTGGGGCACTGCGGAGTCGCTCCCGCACCGATGACCGACCAGGCGATCTACCAGGGCACGCAGGACACCGACTGCGACGAGGCGAGGACGGCACTGGAGGCACTGGCCCGCGGGGAGGGGGATGACTCCGAGCACGTCGCCGGGCACGGGACGATCGTCGACGGGTGGGAATGTCTCTTCCCGATGGACAGCGAGGTCGCCGACTACGACATCACGCTCTCGTGCGACAAGGACGAGCAGCGCTTCGTCGTGCGGCCGGCGAGCCTCGACGTGCCCGCGGGCTACCACGTCCTGCCGTGGGAGTACGAGGGGACGGCGACCGGCGCCGCGGGACTCTACTTCACGACGGAGTCCCGGAAGCACCACTGCAGCTTCCAGGAGGACCTGCTCGGGTGCGACAACCACAGCTTCCCCGAGGACCTGCCGCCTGTGACGTATCAGGGCCAGCAGCAGCAGCCGACGGCGATCGTCCTCACCTCCACGGGCGGGCCCCGCTTCGAGGCCTACGGCGATCCGACGTTCACACAGTTCTCCGATGCCGGGGAGTGGGGTGCGGACACCGCCGTCCTGCCCTACGGTGACCTCCTCATCGCCTACGGCATCGCCTGCACGACCGATGCGGACCGCGAAGTCGTGTGCACCAACGGTGACCACGGCTTCGCGATCTCCTCCCGGGACTATTCGCTCAGCTGAGGGTCAGAGGTCAGTTGACCTCGGAGTTCGCCACGGTGAAGCGCGCGTCGACGTGCTGGGGATCCTCGACGTCGTCGACGAGGGCGACGGCGAAGTCCTCGGCGGAGATCCGTTCACCGGCGGGTGCGTCGGTGCCGACGGCGTAGTAGCCGGTGCGTTCGCCCGGGGCGATCTCCGGGGCGGGGGAGAGCATCGTCCACGGCGAGTAGTCGCCTGCCCGGAGCATCTCGAGGGCGCGGGTGCCCGTCTCCGCCTCGGCCTTGTAGGCGCTGGGGAACCCGGGGGCGTCCTTGAGCATCGTCTCGCCGTCGACGAGCAGGGATCCGGCGCCGCCGACGACGTAGAGCGGGGTGTCGCCGCTGGCCTCGGCGAGGGTCTGCAGCGCCTGCAGCCATTCGCCGTGGTCGCCGCCGGTGCGGCTGGGGCCGGTGGCGGAGATGATGACGTCGTGGTCGGCGGCGACCTGCGCATCGAGGGCGGCATCGGCCATGTCGCCGGTGAGGCTGCGGGCGACGCCGGGGACCTCGGTGCCCGTGCGGGTGATCGCCGTGACCTCGAGTCCGCGGCCGGCGGCTTCGGCCGCCACGCGCGAGCCGACCATTCCCGAAGCTCCGAAGAGTGCGATTCTCATGATGAGTCCTTCCGTGGTGTGCGGTTCCTGATGCAGTGACGATATACTGAGGATACAAGGTACCTCAAAGAAACTATTGGAGTTCTCGCACAATGATCGACTGGGAAGGCGACGCGTTCGACCCCGACTGTCCCACGCGCATCGTCCTCGACCGCCTCGGCGACAAATGGACGGTGCTCATCATCGAGACCCTCGAGGAGGGGCCGCGCCGTTTCAACGAGATCCGCCTGGCCGTCGGCGGCATCACCCCGAAGGTGCTCACCTCGACGCTGCGGTCCCTGACCGCTGACGGGCTCATCGCGCGCGAGGCCTTCGCCGAGGTGCCCCCGCGGGTCGAGTACCGACTCACCGACCTCGGTCGCTCCCTGCTCGAACCGGTCGCGACGCTGCGACGCTGGGCCGAGCTCAACGTCGCGCGGATCGAACACAACCGGGAGGCCGCCGAGGTGGCCGCTGAGACGGCGCTGCTGAGCTGAGGGGGCGCGCGGTCAAGGGGCCTTCGGGCCTGCCGAGCAGAGCGGTGCGCCGGGTCAGGCGTCGGCGATGCGGGCGAGCACCTCGGCGAGATCCCGCAGCTCACCGGCGATCCGGTACTGCCGGGGATGGCCGGAGCGGACCCAGTTGTTCGTGATCATCGACGCGCTCGCGCCGTTCGTCGTCGCCTTGAACTCGTCGACGTCGAGGGGCGCGGTGCGATCGGCGAGGAGCCGGGCCCGGAGCGCGGGGGAAAGGTTCTCCCAGTGGTCGGCGGCCTCGTAGCCGATGACATGCCAGTCCCGGCCGCCCTCACGGTAGGCCAGCGGGCGCTGCGGAACAGTCACGGTGGGCGGTGCCGCTTCCGGAGCTGTCGCCTCGGAAGCTGCCGCGGCCCCGGACGGGCGTCCGGCACGCGGGTCGAGCCGGCCCGCCGGTGTGCGGTCATCGAAGAGCACGGCAGGTCCGGGGGCGGCGACCGTCATCGGGTCGTCGAGGCCGGTGACGGCCTGCGGGGGAGTGCCGGGGATGATGAGCGCTGAAGTCATAGGACGATCATGCCCGACTTCGCGAGCTCCGGCGACACGGTCCCCCCACTGGGACTCGAACCCAGACTGAATCGATTTTAAGTCGACTGCCTCTGCCGATTGGGCTACAGGGGGTGACGGTGCCGTGTCCGCAGTGGCGCTGCGCGGACAGCGTGCTCATCGCCAGCATCACTATATCGTCCCCGCCTGGGGCCGCGATCTGAGACACGACCGCGTCCGTGCTGACCAGGGACTAGCCTCACCCCATGACGATGCCCGCGCCCAGCCGACAGGCCTGGGTCATCCTCGTCGTCGGAGTGCTCGCGCAGATGGCGGCGACCGTGGCGATCACCGGTCCGGCATTCCTCATCCCGTACCTCCACACCGAGCTCGGCTACTCGCTCACGCGCGCCGGGACCGTCGGCGTCGCCCCGAGCTTCGGACTCATCCTCACGCTCATCGCCTGGGGTGCGTTCGCCGACAGGTTCGGCGAGCGGCTCGCGATGACGCTCGGCCTCGGGCTCACCGCGCTCGCCTCCGCGGCAGCCGTCCCGCTCTCCTCGTCGCCGGCCTGGCTCATCGTCACCCTTGCCCTCGCCGGGGCCGCCGCGGCCTCGGTGAACTCGGCGAGCGGACGCGTCGTCATCGGCTGGTTTCCCCGGCATCGGCGCGGCCTCGCCATGGGCATCCGCCAGATGTCGCAGCCCTTGGGCACGAGCGTCGCCGCCCTCGCCGTCCCGCCGCTCGCCGCAGCCGGCGGCATCACGGCCTACCTCTGGTTTGCTACCGCCGTCACCGCGGTGATGACGATCGTCACCGTCGCTCTCGTCCGGAACCCTCCCCGCGCCGAGGCGGTCCGCCCTCCCAGCGCACCGGAGCACGGACAGCCCGGCGCCGCCTCGGCGACGAACCCCTATCGCTCCGACGGATTCCTCTGGCGCATCCACACGGTCTCCGCCCTCCTCGTCGTCCCGCAGTTCGCGTTCTCGACCTACGGGCTCATCTGGCTCATCGCCAACCAGGGAGTGCCCGCCGCGGTCGCCGGCGGGATCGTCGCGGCCGCGCAGATCGTCGGCGCGCTCGGTCGCCTCATCATCGGCGCCGCCTCCGACGCCCTCGGCTCCCGGGTCGCCCTCATCCGCCTCGTCGCCGTCGCCGCCTGCGTCCTCACCCTCGCCGTCGCCCTCATCTCGCTCACCCCGCTGCCCGTCGTCGCCGCGCTCGTCTTCGTCCTCGCCTCGACGGTGTCGGTGGCCGACAACGGACTCGCCTTCGCCTCGGTGGCCGAGGCCGCGGGGCCGCGCTGGTCGGGGAAGGCGCTCGGGGCGCAGAACACGGGGCAGTTCGCGGTCTCGGCGCTCGTCGGACCCGGGCTGGGGGCGCTCATCACCGCCTTCGGGTATCCGTGGGCCTTCGTCATCGTCGCCGCCGCACCGCTGATCGGCGCGGCCCTGGTTCCGAAACACGACATCGATCGCATAACCTGATGTTCACCTCGCACCAGTACCGTCCGAGGCGCCGGGGTCGTGACCGGGTCGCGACGACATCCCCCACACCGGCAGCTGAGCAGTGAAGGAGTCTTCGTGTCCATCCTCCCGAACGAGAACCTGCGTGAGTACATCGACAAGCTCAGGGTCGAAGGCTACACGGTCGCCGACAGCCACACGACCGATCCGCAGCTCATCGACCCGATGGGACGGGCGGTCGAGACGTGGCGCGAGGGCTACCCGTACCCGGAGCTGATGAATCGGGAGGAGTACGAACTCGAGAAGTACCGGCTCCAGGTCGAACTGCTGAAGTTCCAGTACTGGGGGCAGGACACGGGCGCGAAGCACGTCATCGTCTTCGAGGGCCGCGACGCCGCCGGCAAGGGCGGGACGATCAAGCGCTTCACCGAACACCTCAACCCGCGCGCGGCCCGGGTCGTCGCGCTCAACAAGCCCTCTGACCGGGAGGCCGGGCAGTGGTACTTCCAGCGCTACATCAGCCACCTGCCGACGAACGGCGAGATCGTCATGTTCGACCGGTCCTGGTACAACCGGGCCAATGTCGAACGCGTCATGGACTTCTGCACCGACGATGAGTACGAGCGGTTCATGGAGCAGGCTCCCGTGTTCGAGAAGATGCTCATCGACTCCGGTGTCCACGTCACGAAGTTCTGGTTCTCCGTCACCCAGCGCGAACAGCGCACCCGCTTCGCGATCCGCCAGATCGATCCGGTCCGACGGTGGAAGCTCTCGCCGATGGACCTCGAGTCGCTGGGACGCTGGGACGACTACACGTTCGCGAAGGAGGAGACGTTCCGCCGCACGGACACTGATCACGCCCCGTGGATCACGATCAAGAGCAATGACAAGAAGCGCGCCCGCCTCAACGCGATGCGCTACTTCCTCAACCAGTTCGACTACGCGGGCAAGGACACCTCGATCGTCTACGAACCGGATCCGCTCATCGTCCGCCGCGGTCGCGACGCCGTCGACGACTGAGCGGCCGCGGCACGAACAGTCGGCCCCCGTGCGGTGCACGGGAGCCGGTGTCGTTCTCAGGCGGGCATCTCGGGAGGTCCGTCGTCGGAGGATTCGCCGGTGAGGACCTCACCGACGTCGACGAGGCCGTCGTCGTCGGCCGCGCTGCCGGGCGCGTCGGCGCGGTGCTCGTCCGTCGTTCCGTCGGTGCCCGCTGCGCTGCCGCGCACGGTGTCGCCGTCCTCGTCGGTCGACACCTGCGGTGCTTTCGTCACCGCGGCTGCAGGCTCGGAGCTCTTGTCGGGGCTTGTGTCGGGGCTTGAGGTCTCATCGGGCGGGGTGGTCTCGGAGCTCATGAGCATGTCCTTTCATCAGAGGTGCGGTCAGCGCGGTGCTCACCGCTGGGGGCTTGGAGGTGCCTCGACGGTCAGGGCGTCGGCTGACCGCCGTTGACGTTGAGGGTCTCACCGACGACGTAGCTCGACTCCGGGGACGTGAGGAACACGTAGGCGGGCGCCACCTCGGTGGGCTGGCCGGCGCGACCGAGAGCGGTGTCCTTGCCGAACTCGGGCAGGGCGTCCTTCGGCTGTCCGTCGGAGACCTGCAATGGGGTCCAGAACGGTCCCGGAGCGACGGCGTTGACGCGGATGCCGCGGGGTGCGAGCTGCTGGGCGAGGCCCTTCGAGAAGTTGTTGATCGCGGCCTTCGTCGAGGCGTAGTCGAGGAGGTGGGCCGAGGGACTGTACGCCTGCACCGAGGTGGAGTTGACGATCGTCGATCCCGGGGCCAGCACCTCGGCGGCGGCCTTGCTGATGTGGAAGATCGCAGCGATGTTCGTCTGGAACGTCTTCGCCCACTGCTCGTCGGTGAGATCGGAGATCGCCTCGACGGAGATCTGCCGGCCGGCGTTGTTGACCACGGCATCGAGCCCGCCGAGGGCGTCGGCGGCGTCTGTGACGAGGTCCGCGCAGAACTGCGGGTCGGTGAGGTCGCCGGGGAAGAGGTGGACCGCGCGTCCGGTCGCCTCGATGACGCGCTTGACCTCGTCGGCGTCGGGCTGCTCGACGGGGAGGTAGTTGAGCGCGACGTCAGCGCCCTCGCGGGCGAAGGCGATCGCGATCGCCGCCCCGAGGCCCGAGTCGCCTCCCGTGATGAGAGCTCTGCGGCCCTCGAGCCTGCCCGTTCCGCGATACGAGTCCTCACCGCGATCGGTCTGGGGTTCGAGGTCGCGATCGAGACCCGGTTCGGGCTGATCCTGCCGGGGCGGGGTGATGCTGGGATAGCGGGTGACGGGGTTCTGGAACGTCAGCTGATCGGTGTCATTCGCCATGGTCGAGGCTCCTTCGATCGGTGCCGGGTTTCAGGCATGGTGCCTTGTCATCGACGTTACTCAGACCCGGCCGCCCGTGCAAGCGCGGGGAGAGGTTCGCCGGGGACTCACACCTGACGCCCACGGCACGATGCGGAACGGTGCAGACGTTCAACGGGGGATGATCGTCTGCGGGCGCGGAACGGCGAAGTTCAGCCACCTCGGCGATATGGGAGGGCGGAGAAAGCATGCGGCCGGGTGGAAGGGGAAAGACCACCCGGCCGGAACCGTGGAGCGCGTGAGCGCAGAGTGCCGCTACCTGCGGCGGGATTCAGATGCGGTCGGCGGACTCGCGCTGGGCCTTCTTCGCGGCTTTGCGTTTCTTGTGACCGGCGAAGCTGAAGAGGAAGAGGATGATGGTGAGGAGGAGGAAGATCCCGCCCGCACCGATGCCCGCGTCGACCCAGAACTGGGGCGGGAAGAGGCGGATGAGGGAGTCGTCGGCGTAGAACTCCCACGTCCCGTCGGCGAAGAAGACGCGGTGGAATCCGCGGAAGAAGCTCTCCCAGCCCAGCAGCGCGACGACGGCGAGGCCGGCCATCGCGATGAAGCTGAAGATCGCGCCGAGGCGGAACCCGATGCGCATGCCCATCCCGTTCCTGCGCGAGAGGTAGAGGGAGAAGAGGACCGTGCCGATGAAGCCGATGATCGCGATGAGGTAGAGGAGGGAGATGAGGCCCTTGACGTCGGCCATGTGGTCGAGCTCGGAGGAGATGAAGACGGGTTCGCCGTTGGGCATGACGACATCGGCGAGGTAGCGGCGCGAGTCGAGGTTGTGGAGGTAGTCGATGACGTACGTGCCGTAGTGCTCGCGGTCGGCGGAGCCGAAGCCGAACTGATCGGCAGGGAAGCCGGGGCGGAAGTACTCGAACTTGAGGAACATCCCCGAGGCGATCGCGCGCACGGAGAGCGCGAGGAGCATGAACGGCACGGACAGGGCGATCCAGATCGTGCCGATGATGTCGAGGGGGTTCCGGCGGCGTTCGGGGTACTCCGGCTCGTGCGTGTCGGTCGACGTCGCGGCCTTCGTCACCGCCGCCCAGTCCTCCTCGCTCATCACCGAGGGGCGGGAAGCGCTCCCCGGCGTCGTCGCGGCCGCACCGTTGGCAGGGACCTCGCGAGTGCGGGCGGTCTCCTGCGGCGCATTCGAGTGGGCGGGTGCCACGCGCACCGGGCCGGTCGACGGGCGGGGCTCCTCCTTGAGGATGGGATCCTTGATCGGATCGAACGCCTCGGTGTCGGTCGACGGGTCGTTCGCGGCCTCGAGAGGCGCCGAGGACTTGTCGGCAGCGCTCGTCGACCCTGAGCTCATGCGCCTGCTCAGGAGGTCTTCGGTCTCGTTCTTCTCGTCTCCAGCCACGCTCCCATTGTCAGTGACAGGGTGCGCCGAGCCCGGGAGGACACGCCACGGACCCCGATATCGCCGAGGCGGTCGGCCCCTGGCATTGTCACGGGCAGTCCTCACTTGAGGACGCCGCCCCTCACCCGAGGAGAGCGGCGACGATGACGAGGGCCGGCACGGCAAGGACCGTGGTGATGAAGACGGCATCGCGCATGAGCGCCTCGGATTGGCGATACTGCATCGCGTAGATGTAGACGTTCTGCGCCGTCGGCAGGGCGGAGGTGACGACGATGGCGAACAGGTCGATGCCCGTATAGCCCAGCAGCGGGCCGCCGATCGCCCAGGCGATGACCGGCTGGGCGACGAGTTTGCCGACGGTGATGTAGCTCAGCTGCGAACGGGTGCCCTTGATCGGCAGCGCCCACCCGTCCTTAAGAGAGATGCCGAACGCGAGCAGGGCGCCGGGCACCGCCGTCGCCCCGATCATGTCGATCGGCTCGAAGATGAACCGCGGGAGCTCGAATCCCGTCGCCGAGGCGGCCACTCCTGCCGCCGCCCCGAGCAGGATCGGGTTCTTCGCGACCTGGAGGATCGTGGTGTACCAGTGAGTGTCGTGCTTCTTCTTGCCCGCGCCGTCGAGGACGGTCATGCCGATCGGGGCGAGGACGATGAGCTGGAAGAGCAGGACGGGGGCGACGTAGCCGACGTCGTGGAGGACGTAGGCGGCGATCGGGATCCCGAGGTTGCCGATGTTGACGTAGCTGACCGCCCACGCGGAGAACATCGCCTCGCCGGTGCTGCGTTTGCGCACCCAGCGGGTGAGGGCGAAGAGGAGGAACCCGACGATGATCGCCGACCCGCCGGTGGCGAGCAGCGCCGTATTGAAGATCAGCCCGAGGTCGGTCTGGGAGACCGTGACGTAGAGCAGCGTCGGGGTGCCCGCGTAGAAGACGAGCTTCGCGATGACCTGCTGTCCGCTGGGCCCGAGGACTCCGGAGCGCCCGAGGAGGAACCCGACGAGGATGACCCCCGCGATGACGGCGAATCCTTCGAATACGGCCAGCATGGGCTACCGGTGATCCTCGTTTCTGTGAGTGGTCGGGTCAGTCCTTCGCCGGGACTGCGTCGACGGCGAAGTGGGCGGCCGCGGCACTCGCGGCGGTCACGGTGAAGACGGCGGGCCAGGCCCCGATCTTCTTCGCCAGCGGGTGCGAGAGACCGAACCCGCCGAGGTAGGCGAGGCTGAGGGCGGTCGCCGTGGGCCAACCGCGCTTGACGTACCACGTGCGTGCCGCGTATGCGCCGGCGGCGGCGAGGACGACCCCGCCGAGGGGGCGGATCCCGGTCTCGCGGGCGGTGAGAAACCCGCCGATGAGGCCGAGGCCGACGAGTGGGGCAGTGGAGACTTCCTGGGCATCCTTCATGCCCCCAGTCTAGGGAGGCCCCTGATGACTCGGGACGGCGGTCTCACGACGAGGAACGTCGATGTCGCGGCGGCAGTGGGAGCTGGCGGAGTCCGGTGGAGCGGAGAGGACCGGATCGACGCTCCCGAACGGAGGGGCCCGGGTCCCTCAGCCGAAGGTCAGCTGGATCACCGAGGCGATGCCGAGGGCGGCGATGAGACAGACGGAGACGGTGATGGAGATGACCGCCCACGGTGTGGGCTGACCGCGTTCGGCGCGGATCGACCCGGCGCCGATGCGGTATCGGTCGGCCTGCATGGCGATCGCCGCGATGGCGAGGCCGAGGCAGAGGACGAAGACGGAGACGGAGACGACGGGGAAGATCGTGATCCAGCGGATGAAGAGGAGACTGACGACGGTCATCGTCAGGCTCGTCCGCAGCCACGACTGGGTCGTCCGCTCCGGCTGCAGGCCCGGATCCTCGTGCGGCATGTACCGCGTCGACTTCGACGGGGTCACAGCACCCCGGAGAAGACGAGGACGAGGAGACCGGCACCGAGCGCCGAGGCGAGGCTGACGATGGGGATGATGAGCGGCAGGGGCAGCGACTCCTTGCGCCGCATCGCCGACTCGATGCGGAACCAGCGGAAGGCGGCTCCGGCGGCGAGGACGAATCCGATGGCCATGAGCACGATCGACAGCGTCGCGCGCAGCCCGGGGGAGAAGATCGCCCCGGTGAACGCCTCGACCGCGATGCCGCCGCCGATGAACGCCAGCGACGTGCGGATCCAGGAGAGGAACGTCCGCTCGTTCGCGAGCGTGAACCGCGGGTCGGGATCCTCCCCGTCGGGGAACATCCGCTGGGCGAGCCTGCTGCGCGTGTCGTCGTGTGCCACGTCTTTGAGAATACATCCGCGTCCCACTCCCGGGCCGTCACCGTTCACAGTGTGATGCGGCGGTGACCACCGTCTGCGGTCACCGCCGGTGTCCGCCGACCCGTGTCAGTGGCGCCGGATACGCTCCCCACATGACGGATCACCAGCAGTTGGACGAGCGGATCGGGCGCATCACCCGCACCCCTTTCCGCTCGCGCTTCCACCTCCGCGACTCCGACCTCGACTACATCGCCGCACGCGACATGGACACGATGAAGCGGCACGCAGAGGACTTCATCGCCACCCGACTGGCCCCGCGCAATCCGCCACGCGACGGCAAGCAGACCCCGTGGAAGGGCCACCCCGTCTTCCTCGCCCAGCACGCCACGGCGACGTGCTGTCGCACGTGCCTGCAGTCCAGCCACGGCATCGCCGCCGGTCGTGCGCTCACTGCCGCCGAACAGTCCGAGGTCGTCGCCGTCATCTGCCGGTGGATCGAACTCGAGCTCGCCTCCGCCCCCGCCCGACGGTCCGTGCCGAGACCGCCGACCGCGGCGTCGAGGAGATCGCAGAGGACGGTGAGGCAGCCCGCCCTCTTCTGATCCATCGCCTGCGTCTCTGCACCCGTGTCCCACCCTGTGAGGCAGCACGCGGTCGTGCCTCCGTGCTGACGTAGCATGAACGCAGACCCTGCCGACCGGACCGGTGACGTTCGCGTCGGCAGTGCCGGAGACGACGAAGGAGACGTATGACCGACGGACCGAGCCAACCGCCAGCACCGCCGCAGGACTCCGGTCACGGCACCGTCGGTGAGGCCGAGGGCAGACCGAAGTGGAAGGTCATCGGCCCGGGCCTCGTCGTGGCGGCCACCGGTGTCGGTGCCGCCGACATGGTCGCCACGCTCGTCGCCGGCAGCCGGTACGGCTATGCGCTGCTGTGGGCCGTCATCGTCGGCGTCCTCCTCAAGATCATCCTCGTCGAAGGCGCCGGACGCTACACCCTGGCCACCGGCAAGACGATCTTCGAGGGCTGGCGGTCACTGGGCCGGTGGACGACCTGGTACTTCGGCCCCTACATCATCATCTGGGGCTTCGTCTACGGTGCGACGGCGATGAGTTCGGCGGCCTTGCCGCTGGCCGCGCTCTTCCCCATGGTGCCGCTGACGGTGTGGGCCGTCCTCATGGGGCTCGCCGGCTTCACGATGGTGTGGCTGGGCCGGTACACGGTGTTCGAGAGGATCACCGCGGTCCTCGTCGGGATCATGTTCGTCACCGTCGTCGGCCTCGCCGTCATCGCCGTGCCCAATGTGCCGGAGATGCTCCGCGGCCTCATCCCGCTCATCCCCGACGGCGGGGTCGTCTACACGCTCGCGCTCGCCGGTGGCGTCGGCGGCACGATCACCCTGGCCGCCTACGGGTACTGGCTGCGGGAGAAGGGGTGGATCACGCCCAAGTGGATGCGCGTGATGCGCATCGACAACACGATGGCCTACGTCATGACCGGCATCTTCGTCATCGCGATGCTCATCGTCGGCGCCGAGGTGGTCCGCTCCGCCGGCGTCGCCCTCTCCGCCGGGGATGAGGGACTCCTCGACCTCACCGATGTCCTCAAGGCCCGCTACGGCGACGTCGTCGGCGTCGGCTTCCTCGTCGGATTCTGGGCGGCATCGTTCTCCTCGATCATCGGAGTGTGGAACGGCGTCTCGCTGATGTTCGCCGACTTCTGGGGCCACATGCGCAAGAAGCCCGCCGGGCACCCGGACACGCTGACCGGCGGCAAGTACTTCAAGTTCTACCTCCTGTGGCTGACGTTCCCGCCGATGATCCTCTTCCTCCTCGACCGGCCGATCGGGCTCATCCTGACCTACGGCGTGCTCGGGGCGCTGTTCATGCCGTTCCTCGCCCTCACCCTCCTCGGCCTGCTCAACGGCAAGCGCGTGCCGAAGGAATGGGCGAACCGGTGGCACACGAACCTTGCGCTCGGGATCACCGCACTCCTCTTCCTCATCCTCGGCGTCCAACAGCTCATCGATGCCCTTTCCCCGCTGTGGAGCTGAGATGCCGTGCTGAGGCGCGGCAGCGGCGCTGACGCTGCCGGCCCGGCCGCTCACCGGCTGCGCTGAGGGAGGGCAGGCGGACGATAAGCTGGGAGGTGAGATGGCAGACGAGAACTCGGCAGCACCCGAGCACCAGAACACCTCCCGGAACGACGAGCGCCGTACCGATGAGCGCCCGGTGAGCAGCGAGCGCCCGGCCGATGAGCGCACTCCCAGCGAGCGGTCCCGCGGCAGAAGAGGATCCCGCCGAGGCGGGTCGGCGAAGCGCCGCGGCCGCCGGGGCATGACCGGGGCCGAGCACCGCGAGCGCCGTGCCCGCCTGCGGGAGTCGCGGGCCGCCCACCCCGTGGCGGTGACATACCCGGAGGAACTTCCGGTCAGTGCGGCGAAGGATGAGATCGCCGAGGCGATCCGCGACAACCAGGTCGTCATCATCGCCGGTGAGACCGGGTCGGGCAAGACGACGCAGCTGCCGAAGATCTGCCTCGACCTCGGCCTCGGCGTCGAGGGCATGATCGGTCACACCCAGCCGCGGCGCATCGCCGCGCGCACCGTGGCCGAACGCATCGCCGACGAACTCGGCGAGGACCTCGGGGGCACCGTCGGCTATCAGGTGCGGTTCACCGCGCAGGTCGCCGACGAGACCCGGATCAAGGTGATGACCGACGGCATCCTCCTCTCCGAGCTCTCCCGCGACAAACTGCTGCGCGACTACGAGGTCATCATCATCGACGAGGCGCACGAACGCAGCCTCAACATCGACTTCCTCCTCGGCTACCTCAAAGAGGTGCGCCGGCAGCGGCCCGATCTCAAGATCATCATCACCTCGGCGACGATCGACCCCGAATCCTTCTCGCAGCACTTCGACGACGCCCCGATCATCGAAGTCGAGGGCCGAACCTATCCGGTCGAGGTCCGCTACCGGCCCCTGACCGACGACACCGCCGACGATGACGTCGATGGACCCGGCGAATCCGGGGACTACGAGACCGGGGTCGAGGACCAGATCGACGGCATCATCGCCGCTGTCGACGAACTCAGCGCCGAAGAACCGGGCGACATCCTCGTCTTCCTCTCCGGAGAGCGCGAGATCCGCGACACCGCTGACGCCCTCGAGGCGCATGTGCGGAAGAACCCGCGGATGCGCCAGTGGGAGGTCATCCCGCTCTTCGCCCGGCTCTCGGCCGGTGAGCAGCAGAAGGTCTTCCGACCCCATTCGCGTCCGCGCATCGTCCTCGCCACGAACGTCGCCGAGACGTCCCTGACGGTGCCGGGCATCAAATACGTCATCGACGTCGGCACCGCCCGCATCTCCCGCTACTCCAACCGGACCCGAGTCCAGCGGCTGCCGATCGAGCGGATCTCGCAGGCCAGCGCGAACCAGCGCAAGGGCCGCTCCGGACGGACGAGCGAGGGCATCACAATCCGTCTCTACTCGGAGGCCGACTTCGAGTCCCGGCCGGAGTTCACCGACCCTGAGATCCTGCGGACCAACCTCGCCAGCGTCATCCTCCAGATGGCCGACCTCGGGTTCGCCTCATCCGACGAGGAGATCCTCGGCTTCCCGTTCCTCACCCCGCCCGATGCCAAGGCAGTCCGTGACGGGCGCACGCTCCTCGCCGAACTCGGGGCACTGACGAGTGACAAGTCGGGCGCCATCACGGTGACCCCGACCGGCAGGAAGCTCTCCGTCCTCCCCATCGACCCCAGGCTGGCGCGGATGGTCATCGCCGGTGCCGAGGCCGGGGTAGGGGGAGAGGTCCTCGTCATCGTCGCCGCCCTGTCGATCCAGGATCCGCGCGAGCGCCCCACCGAGGTGCGGGCCGCCGCCGATGAGAAGCACGCCCGGTTCGTCCATCGCGGCAGCGACTTCCTCTCCTACCTCAACCTGTGGAACTACCTCGAGGACGCGCAGGCGTCGATGTCGTCGTCGAAGTTCCGTCGGCAGATGAAGGCCGAGTTCCTCAACTTCGTCCGGATCCGCGAATGGCAGGACCTCGTCGGCCAGCTCCGCTCCCTGCTCGGGTCCGCGGGCATCCGGGTCGACCGTCCGACCTGGCGTCAGGGCGACACCGAGGCGGCTGCCGGCGGAGATGACAGCCGTGCCGGACGAGACGGTGCCGGACACCAGGGGGCGAACCGCCGAGTTCAGGGCCGCGGTCAGGGGGCGGTCGCCTCGGCGAGGACATCGTCTGAGAACCGAAGCGGACAGGGCAAAATCGGGTTCGCCGAGCTCACGGCGGCGAAGAAGCAGGCGAAGAAGGCCCGCGGGGGAGTCGAGCCGGGCCGCGGAGCCGACGCCGCGGCGATGAAGCTCGACCTGCGAGCCGTGGCGATCCACCGGGCGCTGCTCACCGGGCTGCTGTCGATGATCGGGTCGCGCTCGGAGAAGCACAAGGACTACCAGGGGGCGCGCGGCACGCGGTTCGCGATCTTCCCGGGATCGGGGCTGTTCAAGGTCAATCCCGACTTCGTCATGGCCGCCGAGCTCGTCGAGACCTCGCGGCTGTGGGCGCGCACGGTCGCGGCGATCGACCCCGACTGGGTCATCGACGCCGCTGGCGACCTCGTGACCCGGCAGCATTCGGAACCGCACTGGTCGCGGACGGCGGGGGCGGCGATGGTGCACGAGAAGATCGCGCTCTACGGCGTCACGCTCGCCAGCGACAGACGGGTCGGCTACGGCACGATCGATGCGGCCGCGGCCAGGGACATGCTCATCCGCAACGGCCTCATCGACGGTGACTGGCGTGAGCGGTTCGGCTTCCTCGACCACAATGCCGCCGTCGTCGAGGAGGCGGAGGAACTCGCCTCGCGGACCAGGAACCGTCGGGTCCTCGACCAGGACGACGCCCTCTTCGACTTCTACGATGCCAGGATTCCCGCCACGGTCACCTCGGCGGCGGATCTCCGGTCGTGGTGGAAGGGGCAGAAGCGGCGCGATCCGCACCTGCTCGACCTCACGACCGCGGTGCTGCTCAGCGAAGACAGCGAGTCGCTGACCGCCTCGGTGGCTGAGGACTATCCCATGGAATGGGAGCTCGCCGACGGGACGGCGGCGAAGCTGCGCTACTCGTTCGACCCCGGATCGACGGAGGACGGGGTCACCGTCGAGATCCCGGCAGCGGCGGTCCCGCTCGTCGATCCCAACGAGTTCAGCTGGCAGGTGCCGGGTCTGCGCGAGGAGCTCGTCGCCGCCTACATCCGGTCGCTGCCGAAGAACAAGCGACGCTACTTCGTTCCCGCCCCGGACGTCGCGCGGGAGATCCTGCCCGCCCTCACCCCGTATCAGGGGAGCCTTCCCGAGGTGCTCGCCGCCCACCTCAGTGACCGCGCGGGCGGCGGAGGCCTCCAGGACCTCGTGCCGATCACCGTGTCGGCCGACGACTTCGATCGGGAGCGGATTCCCGCGCATCTGCGCATCCGCTTCCGCCTCGTCGACGGGACGAGGACCGTCGGCCTCGGTGAGGACCTCAGCGTGCTGACGAAGACCGCGAAGCCGCAGGTGAAGAAGGCGCGCGTGAAGGCCTCGGCATTCACCGAGAAGCGGGGGCTGACCTCGTGGAGCATCGGGCAGCTGGCGGATCCGGACACCGCCGATGCCGGTGTCGTGCCCGGGCTCGCCGATCGCGGAGAGAGCGTCGACCTCGTCGCCTTCGACACCGCGGTCCAGGCGCGCCTGGCCAGCCGGGAGGCGGTCATCACCCTGCTCAGCCTGGGTGCGGGTGAGGCGCTGAACTATCTGCGGGACGGGCTGACGACGGAGGAGAAGCTCGTCCTCGCCGGGCATCAGAAGCGCTCCGATGAGCTGCTCGCCGCCATCGTGCGCGCCGGCGTGCGCGGCATCGTCGAGTCCGAGCTCGGACCTGCCGAGACGTCGTGGGTCGGCGATGAGGCGGCATTCTCCCGGCTGCGGACTGCGGTGAATGCGCAGATCACCGAGGTCACGGCGACGCTGCTGCCTGCGGTCATCACGGCGCTGCGCCGCGCCACCGAGCTCGAGAAGCTGATGTCGTCGGCGTCGTCGCTGACGATCCTCGCCAATCTCGCCGATGTCCAGGCCTGGACCGGATCACGGGTCAGTGCGGCGGCGATCGCGGCGATGACACCGGCGATGGTGAGCGCTCTGCCGCGGTGGGTCGAGGCGGAGACGGTCCGCATCGGCGCCATGCAGGACTCTCCGATGCGTGATCGTCAGCTCATGGATCGGGTGACCGGCAGCGCCGAGGCGGTCGCGAAGAAGCTCGCGACCCGTTTCCCGGGACTGGGATCCGAGCCGTGGAACCGGTGGCTCGTCGCGGTGCCGAGTGAGTGGCGAGCGGTGCTCGTCCAGCTCGAGGAGCTGCGCGTCAGCCTCTACGCGAACGGCTTGGGCACCCCGCAGCCGGTCTCGGAGAAGCGCATCGCGAAGGCCCTGGCCCTGCTGTAGCCGGTCGCCGTTCGTCGTTCGCGGGTCGGCCTCAGTGAGCGACGGCGCTTCGGTGGTCGTGCGTCTCGGGGTCCTCTGGCCCCGGTGCGAGCGACCCATCCCGCACGTGGAGTTGCACACACACCGCGTGCACGGGGTGTGTGTCGTGCTCCGGGTAGTTCTCGCGAAGCTGCGCGGTGTGTGCGGAGCTCAGCGGTGTGCATCGCGCGCCGAGGTGGGTGTGGCGTTAGAGTGAAGTCGTGAGCGATCGTTTGACTCGAGCGAAGGCAATCGCCGATGAACTGGCTGCGCTGGACGACGAGGAAACGATGGACCTCCTCTACGGTTCACGAGTGGTCGGTGTCGGCATCGGAGGCACGACAAGGGTTGCGCAGTTTCGAGGGTCGAAGGTTTTCATCAAGCAGATGCCGCTCACCGCTGAGCAGAATCTCGCTCCCACTGCGACACGGAGCTGGCTCGATCTGCCTGTCACCAGTCACTACGGTCTCGTCAGTCCTTCGCACGGCGTCGGAAGAGAGCTGGCTGCTCATCAGCTCACCTCTGCTTGGGTGTGGGAACGCGAGGCCGACTTCTTCCCGCTGCTGCTGGACTGGCGCATTGCGGATGTCACTTGCGATGTCGACTTCAGTGAGTTCGATGTCGCAGAGGTCCGTCAACGGTGGGGGAGATATTGGCCGAAGATCCGAAGAGAGATCGATTCCCTCCGAGCGTCACGCAGCAGCCTGCTGCTCGTGCTCGAATATGTTCCAGAGACGTTGGCATCGTGGCTGCGCAGCAGCGTCGCCTCCCGGCGAGCAGGAACCATATTCTCCGACGCCGTCGCCCAAATCCTCGAGGCGACGACGTGGATGAAGTCGCGACATTTCCAGCACTTCGATCTGCATCCGGGCAACATTCTGGTTCGCGATGGCACGCTGCTATTCAGCGATTTCGGATTGGCTCTTCACTCATCCTTCGTTCTCAGCTCCGCAGAAGAGAACGCGATGTCCGCGCATGGCGACTTTGATCGTGACACCGCCCTCATGCACCTGTTCCACTGGCTGCTCTATGAAATGGGATTTGAATCGCGGGAGCAGAGGTTGAAGCTTCTGCGGTCATTTGCGAACGGTTCTCGGCAGATCGTGCCCGACCCGGTGCGCGAGGCGCTCGGCGACAGCGCGGGGCTCCTGATGGACCATGCACACACTGTTGTCGCCATGACGGACATGTACGACGCTCTGGTCGTCGATGTGACCGCGACAGACTACGGCCGAACGACCCGGGCGACGCGCTGGTGAAGCCGCAGGTGGCCTGTTGCGTCGGTGCGATCGACCCATCACGCACGTGGAGTTGCATGCACACCGCGTGCACGGGGTGCGTGTCGTGCTCAGGGTAGTTCTCGTGAAGCCGCGCGGTGTGTGTGGTGCTCAGCGGTGTGCATCGCGCGCCGAGGCGGGAGTGGAGCTCCGGGTGGCGTGTGACGCTTCGGGTAGTGCGCAGTGCGCCGCAGGCGTCCGGACGCCGCCGGGGTCCGAGCGCCGCAACGATCCCGACGTCGCGAGGCCTCCGGCGGTCCGCCGGAGCTACATCGGGGCGGGGTTGCCGGTGAGGTATCCGGCGAACAGCCACCACAGGGGCAGTGCCGCGGCGACGAGGAGCGCTGCGGCCGCCCAGGAGATCCGCCAGCGCCAGGTGCGGCGGCGCGAACCGATGAAGAGGAACGCGATCCACAGCAGCACGCAGAGGGCACCCGAGAGGCTGAGGAAGACGATTCCGACGACGTCCCACCCTGTGGTGCCGAGATCGAACATGAACTTCGCGATCTGCGCGATCGACAGGGAGAAGAGCACCGCCAGCGCGAGCAGCGGGACTCCGAGGACGCCGGCGATGATGAGCGGGGAGGCCTTGAGCCACCGCTCCTTCGGCTCCGACCGGCCGGCGTAGTCAACGTATTCCTCAGTCATCGCCACTCAGCCTAAGCGGACTCTCCGAAAGGAGCCTGGGATCACGGTCGACTGTGACTGATCGGACAGGGACTCCCAGCCCGATCGGCGGTAGGATATTTTGGTGACTTCTGGCCAATATTCTGACAAAGAGATCCGCACGCAGGCGGCGCGTCGCCGCACCTTCGCAGTGATCTCGCACCCGGACGCCGGCAAATCGACGACCACCGAGGCGCTCGCCCTCCACGCGAAGGCGATCGGTCAGGCCGGAGCCACCCACGGCAAGGCGGGCCGCCGCGCGACCGTCTCCGACTGGATGCAGATGGAGCAGGACCGCGGCATCTCGATCTCCTCGGCCGCCCTCCAGTTCGAGTATCGCGACGCGGTCTTCAACCTCGTCGACACCCCCGGCCACGCGGACTTCTCCGAGGACACCTACCGCGTCCTCTCCGCCGTCGACTGCGCGGTCATGCTCATCGACGCCGCGAAGGGCCTCGAGTCGCAGACGATGAAGCTCTTCGAAGTCTGCGCCCACCGCAACATCCCGATCATCACCGTCGTCAACAAGTGGGACCGCCCGGGCCTCGACCCGCTCGCCCTCATGGACGAGGTCCACGAGCGCACCGGCCTCCTGCCGACGCCGATCACCTGGCCGGTCGGCCATTCCGGTGACTTCCGCGGCGTCCTCGACCGTGTCACCGGCGAGTACACGAAGTACACGCGCACCGACGGCGGCGCGACGATCGCCGGTGAGGAGACCCTGTCGGCAGACGCCGCCGCTGAGCTCGAAGGCGATGCGTGGACGACGGCGGTCGACGAATCCGAGCTCCTCGACATGGAGGACCAGAACCACGACCAGGCGACGTTCCTCGCCGGCAAGTCGACGCCGGTGATGTTCGCCTCGGCGGTGCTCAACTTCGGCATCCACAAGCTCCTCGACATGCTCGTCGATCTCGCTCCGGCCGCCGAGGCGCGCGAGGACAAGGACGACAACCCCCGTGACGTCGACGCCCCCTTCTCCGGGTTCGTCTTCAAGGTGCAGGCCGGCATGGATTCCAACCACCGCGACCGTCTCGCCTACATCCGGGTGTGCTCGGGCGTGTTCGAACGCGGCAGCGTGCTCACACATTCGGCCACCGGCAAGCCGTTCGCGACGAAGTACGCGCAGCAGGTCTTCGGCCGTGACCGCGACGTCGTCGACGAAGCGTTCCCCGGGGATGTCGTCGGCCTCGTCAACGCCAGCGCGCTGCGCGTCGGCGATTCGCTCTACCTCGACAAGAAGGTCGAGTTCCCCGGCATCCCGACGTTCTCGCCCGAGCACTTCATGGTCATCCGCGCCAAGGACTCCTCGAAGTACAAGCAGTTCCGGCGCGGCATCGAACAGCTCGACCACGAAGGCGTCATCCAGGTGCTGCGCTCGGACCTGCGCGGCGACCAGGCACCGGTCCTCGGGGCCGTCGGTCCGATGCAGTTCGAAGTCGCCGAGGACCGGATGAACAACGAGTTCAACGCCCCGTGCTCGCTCGAACGCCTCAACTTCTCCCTCGCCCGGCGCACCACCCCTGAGTGCGTGCCGACCCTGGCCCGGGAGCGCAACGTCGAGGTGCTCAGCCGCTCCGACGGCGAGCTGCTCGCGCTGTTCTCCGACCGCTGGCGCCTGCAGGGTGTGCAGAAGAACCACCCCGACCTCGTGCTCGAACCGCTCGTCGTCAGCTGACGAGGCCCCGGCGCGGACGGGTGCTCCGCGGTTTTGACGTGATCACTAAGATGGATATTCGGGTTCGCGCGCACGCGCAGCAGCCCGGACTGCGGGGAGACCCGAGAGGACAGAAGGAGAGTTCGTGGGAACGAAGAAGATTCGAGTCGCCATCGCCGGTCTCGGCAACTGTGCGTCGTCGCTGATCCAGGGTGTCGAGTACTACCGGGATGCTGCCCCCGGCACGAAGGTTCCCGGACTCATGCACGTGGAATTCGGCGACTATCACGTCGGTGATCTCGACTTCGTCGCCGCGTTCGACGTCGACGGCAAGAAGGTCGGCACCGACATCGCCGAGGCGATCACCGCGAGTGAGAACAACACGATCACCATCGCCGAGGTGCCCCCGACCGGTGTGACCGTCCAGCGCGGTCCCACGCTCGACGGCCTCGGACAGTACTACCGCGAGACGATCGTCGAGTCCGACACCGACCCCGTCGATGTCGCCCAGGCCCTGCGCGACGCCGAGGCCGACGTCCTCGTCTGCTACCTGCCCGTCGGCTCCCAGGAAGCCACCGAGTACTACGCCCAGGCCGCGATCGACGCGAAGGTTGCCTTCGTCAACGCCCTGCCCGTCTTCATCGCCGGGACGAAGGAATGGGACGAGAAGTTCCGCGCCGCCGGGGTGCCGATCGTCGGTGACGACATCAAGTCCCAGATCGGTGCGACGATCACCCACCGCGTCATGGCGAAGCTCTTCGAGGACCGCGGCGTCGTCCTCGACCGGACCTACCAGCTCAACGTCGGCGGCAACATGGACTTCAAGAACATGCTCGAACGCCAGCGCCTCGAGTCGAAGAAGATCTCGAAGACCCAGGCCGTGACCTCGAACACCCAGGCCGAGCTCTCCGCCCGCGACGTCCACATCGGCCCCAGCGACTACGTCGAATGGCTCGATGACCGCAAGTGGGCGTTCGTCCGCCTCGAGGGCCGCAACTTCGGCGACGCCCCCGTCTCCCTCGAATACAAGCTCGAGGTCTGGGACTCCCCGAACTCCGCCGGCGTCATCATCGACGCCGTGCGCGCCGCGAAGATCGGCCTCGACCGCGGTGTCGGCGGTGCGCTGATCTCAGCCTCGTCGTACTTCATGAAGTCCCCGCCGGAGCAGAAGAGCGACGACGCGGCGCATGAGGCCGTCGAAGCCTTCATCCGCGGAGACATCGAGCGCTGACCGTCCCGGCGCCGCACCGCGTCGCGTCGTACAGCACGGATGCCGGCTACCCCGCCAGGGTGGCCGGCATCCGTGCATCTGCTCGACAGCGTCCGACATCCGGCGCCCGGCGTCCCGCCCGCTCCGGCACGACGCCTGGCGCCCGACGTCCCCACCGTCTCCCGCACGACGCCTGGCGCCCGACGTCCCCACCTCCTCCGGCACGACCCCGGCCGAGCGGGCGGATCCGACCGCATGCGTCCCGGCAGTCAACCGAATCCTGGTATCTTGTCTCAGTGACTGCGCTCACAGGATGACGTCATCCGCCGAGTGCAGTCGGCCGCAGAGTGCCGCCGCGCGCACCGCCGACCCGAACCAGGAGACACCATGTCGACGAGAACAGCCGACACCGACACCCAGGCGCAGAGCCCCGACCGACTGAGCTGGCTGATGCGCGTGCTCGTCGTCATCGAGAAGGCCGGCAACAAGCTGCCGCATCCCTTCTGGCTCTTCCTCTCCCTCGCCGTCGTCGTCATGATCCTCTCGGCGATCTTCTCGGCCACCGGGCTCAGCGCCGTCAACCCGGCCACGGGGGAGACGGTGTCGGTGACGAACCTCTTCACGACGGAATCCCTGCGGGAGATCGTCGGCGGGGCCGTGATGAACTTCGTGACGTTCCCGCCCCTCGGGCTCGTCATCATCGTCCTCCTCGGCGTCGCCGTGGCCGAACAGTCCGGTCTCATCCCGGCGATGCTGCGCGGCACGATCGCCGGGGCCTCGCCGAAGTGGATCACCTTCATCGTCGCCCTCGCCGGCACCGCCTCGTCGATCGCCTCCGACGCCTCATACATGATCATGATCCCGCTCGGCGGACTCGCGTTCCGGGCCGTGGGCCGCAACCCGCTGCTCGGCTGCATCGTCGCCTACGCAGCGACCTCCGGCGGGTACTCGGCCGCACCGATGGTCAACGCGATGGACACCGTCCTCGGTGGTCTCTCCACCTCGGCGGCGCAGATCATCGACCCCGAATACGTCGTCAGCCCCGTCGCGAACTTCTACTTCAACTTCGTCTCGATGTTCGTCGTCGCCGGTGCCATCACCCTCGTCACCGAACTCCTCCTGTCCAAGCGCGCCGACGCGATGGTCCTCGACGAGCCCGATGAGAACGATCCGGACGTCTTCGACGTCAAGATGGCACTCGACGCCAAGGAGAAGCGCGGCGTCCTCTTCGCCGTCATCACGATCGTCGTCTGCGCGGTCATCCTCTTCCTCCTCGCCCTGCCCGCCGATTCGTTCCTCCGCGACGAAGCCGGCGGCTTCGGACCCGAATCCGGCCTCATGGCCGGCATCGCCGCGATCATCGGCTTCGGCTTCTTCATCGTCGGCATCGTCTACGGGTACGCGACCGGGTCGATCACGAAGGTCTCCGACATCCCGGAGATGATGGGCAAGGGGCTGCTGCCGTTCGTGCCCGTCATCGTCCTCTTCTTCGCCGCCAGCCAGTTCCTCGCCCTCTTCAAGATGTCGAGCCTCGGTGAGATCCTCGCGATCCGGGGAGCCGACCTCTTCGGCTCGCTCGAGACGAGCACCTTCGTCATCCTGCTCGGCGGCTGGCTGCTCGTCGCCCTCGGCGCGCTCTTCCTCACCTCCGGGTCGGGTCTGTGGACGCTCATGGCCCCGGTCCTCGTGCCGATGTTCATGCTCCTGTCGATCTCCCCGGAGACGACGCAGGCGCTCTACCGGATCGGCGATTCGACGACGAACATCATCTCCCCGATGTCGCCGTACTTCGTCGTCGTCCTCGGCTTCATCCAGCGGTACAAGAAGGACGCGGGCATCGGCACGCTGCTGTCGTTCACGATCCCGCTCTCGTTCACGATGTTCCTCTTCTGGGGTCTGCTCTTCTTCATCTGGTGGTTCACCGGCATCCCGTGGGGTCCCGGCGCGGCCATGGACTACTCGATGAACTGAGCCCCCACCTCGCCGAGGCGGTCCACCGCAGCCATTCGCGCGCCGGGGACGGCCGGGCGTCGTACCGGCAGCGGAATACCCGGGTCGGCAGAAGTGTTGCAATCATGCAACGCTCTGTCCCCGGACCCCGCAGTCCTCAGTGACCGTCCAGGTGATCCGGCTAGACTGGCAAGCGACGTTCGACTCGCCAGACGGCGAGACCACTACTCAGATCGAAAGGATCTCGACCGTGAGTAACCCCATGATGGACCGCACCATCAGAGAAGGCGTCCAAGCCGGACGCAACCAGCAGCCGGTCATGTCCGACCAGCAGCTCAACGACCTGTTCAACCAGCCGGCAGCGCAGGAGCGCAACACCGGTCGTCCCGTCGACGACCGGGCGATGACGTACGACGACGTCATGATGAAGACGGGCATCCTCTTCGCGATCCTCCTCGCCGGCGCCGTCCTCGGATGGTTCGTGCCCGTGCTCGCCTTCCCGGCGATGCTCATCGGCCTCGTCCTCGGTCTCGTCAACGCGTTCAAGCGCGAACCGAACAAGGGCCTCATCATCGGCTACGCCGCGTTCCAGGGCGTGTTCCTCGGCGGCATCTCCGCGATCTTCGAAGCCCAGTGGGACGGCATCGTCCTCCAGGCCGTGCTCGCGACGCTGTCCGTCTTCGGTGTCATGCTCGCCCTCTTCAAGTTCAAGGGTGTGCGCTACGGCTCGAAGATGATGAAGTTCATGCTCATCGCCGTCGGCGGCTACGCCGTGTTCTCGCTCATCAACTTCGGCTTCGCCCTCTTCACCGGCACCGGCGGCGCCCGCTCGATCGAGATCTTCGGCATCCCGCTGGGCATCGTCATCGGCATCGTCGCGACCGTGCTCGCCGCGATGACCCTGATCATGGACTTCCAGATGATCGAGGAAGGCGTCAAGCAGCGCATTCCCGAGCGCTTCTCGTGGCTGTGCGCGTTCTCGCTCATGACCACGCTCGTCTGGCTCTACATCGAAATCCTGCGCCTCCTCTCCTACTTCAGGAACTGAGGCCTGCGCGCCGAATCCGGCGCGTAGGATGAGCACATGAACGACACGACGGCGGACCTCGACACCGAGGTCCGCCGTCTGCGTATCCGCATCATCGGCCTCACCCCCACCCAGCTCGTGCAGGTCGGGGAGTCCGCGGCGGGGACGCGGAGGCAGACCATCGCCGAGGCGCTCGCGGAGTTCTCGCGGATCGGCTCGGCGGGGCGCCCGGTGCCCGATATCGGCGACCACAGTCTCGCCGATCAGGTCGTCGTCCTCATCGACACCGGGATCGCCGCCGCGAAGACCCTGCCGCCCGCACGGGGGCAGGAGATGCTCGAGCGTCTCCACACCGCCGCCGTCGACCTCCGTCGGAACCTGGCCTAGACCATGGCCGGCCGCCGCACGCTCGTCTTCGCCACCGCCGGCGCGGTCGCCGCCCTCGTCTACTTCGGCGCCTCCGAGTTCCTCGCCGGGGTGCTCTCGACCGCCTCGGCGCCGCTGCTCGTCTTCGGGCAGACGCTCATCCCGCTCATGCCGACGGTGCTCATCAAGGCCGCCATCGCGGTGTTCGGGACGCATGACAAACTCGCCCTCATCATCACGATCGCCGCCGTCGGCGTCATCGTCGGCGGCCTCATCGGTCTGCTCGGGCGCACCCGGCGGGGACTCTCACTCGTCCTCCTCGCCGGTCTCGGGGTCCTCCCGATCGTGCTGCTCTTCACGACGGGCGGAACGCTGCTCGACTTCGCTCCCGCGCTCGGCGGCGTGCTGCTCGGCTGCGCCGTCTACCTCGGGCTGCTGCGCCTCGGCGCTCCGGAGCCGGCCCTGGTCGCGGCCGCGCCGGAGCAGACGCACCTCGTCGGGGTCGGTCCCGGCGGGACCGGTCTGTCCGACGCGGTTCCACCTGCCGGCGCCCCGCCGACCGACGCCGGGCCGGATCGGCGGATGTTCTTCGGCATCGCCGCGGGTCTGAGCGCCCTCGGCATCGCCGCGATCGCCGCCGGGCAGTCGGCGGCGGTGCTCGCACGGAATGCGGCAGGCACGGTCACCCGGCTCGTCCTGCCGCGCCCGGCCTCCTCGGCGCCTCCGGTCCCGGACGGTGCCGAGCTCGACATCGAGGACCTCGCGCCGATCGTCACCCCGAATGCGGAGTTCTACCGCATCGACACGGCCCTCGTCCCGCCCGCGGTCGCCGCGGATTCGTGGTCGCTGCGCATCCACGGCATGGTCGACCGGGAGGTGACGGTGACGATGGAGGAGCTCCTCGGCCTCCCGCTCGAAGAGCACTATGTGACGCTGACCTGCGTGTCGAACGAGGTCGGCGGCGACCTCATCGGGAACGCGAAATGGCTGGGCTACCCGATCCGCGAACTCCTCGCCCGGGCCGGTCCGCAGGCAGGCGCGGACATGGTGCTGTCGGGATCCGATGACGGCTTCACCGCCTCGACGCCGCTCGAGGTCCTCACCGACGACCGCGCCGCCCTGCTGGCCGTGGGGATGAATGGTGAGCCCCTGCCGCGCGACCACGGCTTTCCCGCCCGCCTCGTCGTGCCCGGGCTCTACGGGTTCGTGTCTGCGACGAAATGGGTGACGAGTCTCGAGGTCACTCGGTTCGCCGACAAGCAGGCGTACTGGACGACGCGCGGCTGGTCGACCCACGGACCCGTGCTCGTGGCCTCCCGCGTCGACGTGCCCCGGGCCGGGTCGACCGTGGCGGCACAGGACGGGCGAGTCGTGACCGCGGGCATGGCGTGGGCGCAGCATTCCGGGATCGAGCAGGTGCAGGTGCGCATCGACAACGGCGACTGGAACACCGCCGAACTCAGCGAGGAGCTCACCGTCGACACGTGGCGGCAGTGGCGGTTCGTCTTCACCGGAGTCGCACCCGGGTCGCACACGGTGACTGTGCGGGCGACGGACAAGGACGGCAACGTCCAGATCTCCGACCGCAGGCCGGCGATCCCCGGCAGTGCGACGGGTCTGCACGACCGGGACTTCCGCGTCGACTAGGACATCAGCCGGTGGGGTGGCGCTGCGCGACGTCGCGGGCGACGTCGACGTACCAGTCGACGATCGTCGGGTCGACCGCGGTCGTGCGATTGACGGCCGCCGGATCACCGCCCTGGATGACGCGTTTGATCGGCACCTCCATCGTCTTGCCCGTCCGCGTCTTCGGGATGCCGGGGGCCGCGATGATCTCATCGGGCACGTAGCGCGGGGACAGGCGGGAGCGGATCGCCTCGGTGATCGCGGATCTCAGGTCAGCGTCGACCTCCGTGCCCGGGTCGGGCACGACGAACAGCGGCATGAAGTACCCGCCGCCGGGCAGTTCGGCACCGAGGACCATCGATTCGGCGACACCGGGCACCTGATCGACGACGTGGGTGATGTCGGCCGAGCCCATGCGGATGCCGCCCCGATTGATCGTCGCGTCCGACCGGCCGTGGATGACGTATCCGCCGCCGGGGATCTTCGTCGCCCAATCGCCCTGCCGCCACAGGCCCGCGAAGTCGTCGAAGTACGCCGCCCGGTACTTCGACCCGTCCGGGTCGTTCCAGAACATCACGGGCATCGAGGGCATCGGGGCGGCGATGACGAGCTCGCCGACCTCTCCCTCGACGCTCTGCCCGTCGCCGTCGACGATGCGGGCGTCGACGCCGAGGTAGGGGCCCTGCAGCTCGCCGAGCCACACGGCACCGAGCGGGTTCGACCCGAGGATGCCCGAGGCGACGTCCGTGCCGCCGGAGTCGGAGCCGACGAGCATGTCGGCTCTGATCGCCTCGTACGCCCACGTCCAGGTCTCCGCCGGCAGGGGAGAGCCGGTCGAGATGATCGTGCGCAGGGATGTGAAGTCGAGGTCGTCCTTCGGCACCGCCCCGGCGCGGGCACCGATCGAGAGGACCGCGGCCCCCGCGCAGAAGAGGGTCGCACGCTCCGCGCTGCAGATCGCCAGATGTCGATCCGGTCGCTGCCAGGTCGGGGCGCCGTCGTAGGTGATGATCGTCGCCCCGCGCATCATCGCGTCGATCATGAGGTTCCAGACCATCCACGTCGTCGAGACCGCGAAGTGGACGCGGTCGCCGGGGCGGACGTCGTACTGGAGGGCATTGGCCTTGAGCGATTCGAGGACGACCCCGCCGTGGGAGTGGACGATGCCCTTGGGCCGGCCGGTCGTGCCGGAGGAGTAGAGCACCCAGAGCGGATGGGAGAAGTCGACCCGCTCGTACTGCGGCTGCGCCTCCTCGGCGATGATCTCGCTCCAGCGTGCGCTCGGCACCGTGAGGGAGGCGGCATCTGCGTCGCTGCCGGTGACTCCGCTGGCTTCGTGGTCGCCGGCAGCCTGCTGTGTGAGGGTGTCGACGAGGATGTGGTGGCGCACGGTCGGCAGGGCCTCGAGGACGGCCGGCAGCTGGGCCAGCTGGTCGCGGTGGGTGCCGCCGAACTCATGGGAGTCGACGGTGAAGAGGACGCGCGGTTCGATCTGGGCGAAGCGGTCGGCGATGCCGTCGACCCCGAAGTCGGTGTTGACGACCGACCAGATCGCGCCGAGGCTCGCCGTCGCGAGCAGGGCGACCGGGGTCTGGACGATGGCGGGCAGCACCGCGCACACGGTGTCGCCGGGACCGACGCCGAGGCGGCGCAGATGGGCGGCGAGCGAGGCGACTTGGGCGCGCAGCTGCGCCCACGTCAGGGTCTCCCGAGCACCGGTTTCGTGGAGGCCGACGACCGCCTCGGCGTCCGGGGTCGCCTCGGCCTGCCGGAGCAGGTTCTCCGCGTAGTTGAGGGCGGCGCCGGGGAACCAGCGGGTCGCGGAGATCGAATCGCCCTCCCGGACGGGACCGGTGCCGCGCTCGCCGATGACGTCGAAGTGGGACCAGATGGCCTCCCAGAACTCATCGAGGTGGGAGACGCTCCATGCGTGGAGGTCGGCGTAGTCGCGCGTCTGAACCCCGTGGGTGTCGGCGAGCCGGGCCATGAACGCCCGGAGCTGCGAGCCCTCGATGCGCTGCGGGCTCGGCTGCCAGAGTTCGGTCCTGTCCATGCGTGACTCCCATCGGTCGGTGAAGACGGTCGTGCACGGTCCCCGACCGCAGAGGCCGTCGCACCGCGCTGAGCTCGTCCTATCTTGTCACGACGAGGGGGCGGGTGAGACGCATGCTCGGGTTGCGCGGTAGTGTCGCAGACACAGACGCGCAGCGCGGAGCACGGTCTCCACCTGCTGCGCTCCGTCCCGCATCACAAAGAGGTGGTTCTCGTGTTCGGTCTGCCGACGACGACCGTCGTCATCATCTTCGGCATCCCCGCGCTCTGGGTGATCTACACCCTCGTCTTCGTGTTCCTCTCACGCCGCTGGGGTGCTGAGGACGCTGCCGACGGCGCACCCGGTCCCCTCACCGACGGACCGGGCGGACCCACCGGCACGGTCACCCCGACGCATGGATCCGGAGACCGGTCATGAATATCGAGACGTGGTTCCTCATCATCTACTTCATCGCCATGGCCGGAATCGGCGTGTGGACGATGCGGATCGGGTCCCAGGGTTCGGAGGGGTACCTCCTCGGTGGACGCAGCCTGGGACCGGCGGTCACGGCTCTGCGACTCCAGTCCTCATCGATGTCGGGGTACATGTTCCTCGGCGCCGGGTCCCTCGGCTACACGCAGGGGTACTTCTCGCTGTGGTACGCGATGGGGGACATCGGCGGCGGGGTGCTCAACCTCTCGATCCTCGGCCGGCGGATGCGCAAGCTCTCCCAGATCCTCGGGTCGCTGACGTCGATCGGCTATCTCGAACAGAGGTACCCGTCGAAGTGGATCCGGGCGATCGCCGCCCCCATCGCCCTGTTCTGCATCTTCTTCTACGTCATGAGCCAGTTCATCGCCGGCGGTCGCGGCCTCGAGATGGTCACTGGGATTCCGTACGCGTGGGCCCTCCTCGTCGCCGTCGGCGTCATCGTCTTCTACACCTTCCTCGGCGGGTACCTCGCGGTCGCCTATACGGACTTCGTCCAGGCGATCATCATGTGCGTGGGCATGGTGTGGATCCTCATCGGCACGCTCCAGGCCGTCGGCGGGTTCACCGCCGGCAATGAGGCGGTCGGCGAGATCAACCCGAATCTGCTCACGATGTGGGGCCCCGGCGGCTACGCCGATGTCCAATGGGGCGTCATCGTCGGCGCTGTGCTCGTCTTCTCGATCGGGTACATGGGGTGGCCGCACGTCAACGTCAGCCACATGGCGATGAAGAAGCCGTCGGTGGCAAGGGCCGCGAGCCTCTACGCGACCGGATTCAACCTGCTCTTCATCCCTGCGCCCTACATCGTCGGCATCATGGCGCTCATCATCCTGCCGGGCCTCGACAATCCGGAACTCGCCGTGTTCCAGGTCGCCGACGCCGTGCTGCCGAGCTTCGCCGTCGGCATCGTCATGGCAGGCATCATGGCCGCGATCATGTCGACCGCTGATGCCCTTTTGCTGCAGTCCGGGACGATCGCCAGTCAGGACCTCTTCCAGCGCTTCATCAAACGGGACATGAGCGAGCGTGCCTCCGTGTGGGTCTCACGCTTCACAGTCCTCATCCTCGCCGCGGGCGGCTACGTTGTGGCGGTGGGCGATCCGCCCGCAGTCGCCGAGGTGGTCATCTTCTCCACGACCGTGCTCGGTGCCGCGTTCGTCCCCGTCTACGTCGCCGCCGCGTGGTGGAGGAAGGCCAATGTGCCCGGGGCGATCGCCTCGATGGTCGCAGGGACTGTGTCCTCGGTGGGGTGGCAGCTCAGCGGACTCGTCGACGTCACCGGCATCGACCCGATGGGTGTCGGGATCGTGACCTCGACGCTGGCGATCATCGTCGTCTCCCTGGCCACGCAGCGGTCTCATCCGGTGCCTGCGCACATCGTCGAAGAGCTCGAGGAGACCGCGAAGATCGGTCCGATTCCCGCACGGATGCTCACCGGGCAGAACGCTGCGCTCTCCTCCCAGGTGCCCAAGGATGCGTGATCCGATGTCGTCTGCCGACTCCGCCGACCGGCCACCCGACACTGGGTGGCGGCCCGATCTCGATGAGGTCAGGTCCGACGCGCCCGAGTCGGGTGACGGTCGTCGGTCCGCTCGAATCCTCCGGCTGACGGCCCCGGTCACCGCCGCCGAGGCGGTCGCGGTGTTCCGGCGCAAGCTCCCGGGTGCTGAGGCTGAGGCCAGAGCCGTGGCCCACCCGTTCTGGTCGATTGCGATCGACGTGCGGACTCGAGGCGTTTTCTCTCGGCAGGGAAAGTCAGCCCACGGTGGCACCGTCCACGTCCTCGTCAACGCCACGACGGGGAGCGCCGCAATTGCCGACTTCAGTCCGCGGACCGAACCGTTGACGAGTTCGGATCGGCACAGCGCTTCAGCCTGGGCCCACCTCGTCGGAGACGACGCTGGTCGGACCGACGCCGAGCGCGCGGCGCGCAACCTGGTGCGCACCAGCGTGACGCGGACCGTCAAGCTGGGCATGCGCATCGACCTCGAACAGGCGGGACAGGCCAAGTTCGTGCTCAAGCCGAATTGGGTGGTCACAGGCGCGAACTCGACGCACAGCGCGACGTTTCTCGTCGATGGTCTCGACGGGTCGCACTACATCGTGCGGGTTGCGAAGCGGTGATCGCGGGAGCGCTGATCGTCGCGACGCTCACCGGTAGTGAGGTGCGCGGAATCGGGAGCACCCGTGATGTCGGCATATACCTACGGCAAATACGGAATATACGGTAATGTACGGTCGAGAGTGAAGACCGCATCGTCACACGCACCTGGGGGTCCCGATGACCATTGTCATCCCGCCGTCGTCGGCGGCCAACGAGGAGTCGCCGTATCGGCCCGGATTCGGCACGACACCGCCTGTGGCGGTCGGTCGCCAACCGGAGGTCAACGCGTTCGCGCGGGCGCTCGATCAGCGCGGCGGCACGGGACGGACCGTGTTCGTCACCGGTCAGCGCGGTGTCGGCAAGACGGTGCTGCTCAACATCTTCGAAGACGTCGCGGAGTCACGGCAGTGGCTGACCGTCCGGGAGCAGGCGTCGCCGGGATTCGTCGACCGGCTCACGCAGGCCCGACTGCCCGAAGTGCTCGAGGCCCACGACGCCCATGAGACGACGAAGTCGAAGATCGTCGGCTTCACGCTGCCCGGCGGCGCCGGAGGTCTGACCACCCGGACGGAGACGACGAGCGCGCTGCAGCCGGACTTCCGGCACCACCTCATGTCCGTCCTCGAGATCCTCGATGCCCACGGCACCGGGCTCGTCATCGCCCTCGACGAGGTGCACCGGTCGAACATCGACGAGTTCCGGGCCGTCACCGACGCCGTGGCGTACGCGATGTCCCAGGAGGCGCCGCTCGCGTTCGTCGCCGCGGGGCTGCCGGCGAGCATCGACACGATCGTCAACGACGAGGTCTCGACCTTCCTCCGCCGGGCCGACCGGATCAACCTCGGCAGCTTCTCCGCTGAGGACACGAAGCTCGCTCTCCGGCTTCCCGCGGAGGAAGCGGGGAAGGGCTTCGACGAGGCGGCCCTCGACCTCGGGGCGCAAGTCTCGCTCGGCTACCCGTACATGGTCCAGATCATCGGGGATCTGGCCTGGCGCGCGGCGGGAGAGGCTGACCGCATCGCCCGCACCGACGTCGAATCGGTCGTCGACGAGGCCAAGCAGATCCTCATCCAGCAGATCTACGAACCGACGCTCGCCGCACTGACGCCCGGGGCGCGGAAGTACCTGGCGGCGATGGCCGACGACGAGGACATCTCGCACACCGGGGAGATCGCCGACCGCCTCGGCGCGAAGAAGCAGACCGCCAACGACTACCGCCGCATGCTCCTCGCCCACGGGGTCATCGAGGCGCCGGCGCACGGGGTCGTGCGCATCGTCATTCCGCACTTCCGGGAGTACGTGCGCGACCGCACCGGGGACCGCTGACCGCCGGGGCCCGCATCGGGCCCTCGATGTGCCGGCCGGTGCGAGCACCTGGTGATGCCCCGTCACCGAGGCGGCCGGCACTCAGCCCCAGGCCTTGGCGTCCGTGACGCAGAACGGATGACCGGCGGGGTCGAGGAGGACGACCCACGTGTCCCCGGGCTGCGGATCGGCCCGGGTGGCACCGAGCTCGACGATCTTCGCGGCCGCCGCCTCGACGTCGTCGGCGGCGAGGTCGAAGTGGAACTGCTTGCGTCCGTCGTCGGGCCAGTCCGGTCGCTGGTAGTCGGGGATCGTCCCGATGCCGAGCGCATTCGAAGGTCCGGTGAGCATCGCGTAGTTCTCGTCGGAATAGGAGATCGGCCAGCCGAGGACCGCCGACCAGAATTCGCCGAGTGACGCGGCGTCCGGAGCGTCGAGGGTGACCATCGCGAGCGCCGCGACGGGGGCCTGGGAGGTGTCGGTCGGGGTCGAGTTCGTCTCTGTGTCAGTCATGTCTGCCATTCTTGTGTCATGGACGACGGCGTCGCTAGGAAAAATCCGCCAAGTGCGGCGTCCGGCGCGCTCGCGTGCGGGCCCGCGACCCGACCGCCGGATCACTGGCTGGGACGGGTGCTGCGTCCGAGGGAGCTCCTCGACCACGCGCGCTACGCCTCCGCGGTGCCCGACGAGGCGCTCAGCCCCTGGGTGGAGCGCTACTGGTCGGTGACCTGGGACCTCGGGCCGGGGGAGCGGTACCGTGCGACGACGGTGTCGGAACCGGCGATCAACCTCACCTCCGAGTGGGGTCGGCTGCGGCGGGCCGACACACCGGGGCCGGGGATGTGGGTGACCGGTCCGGTGACGCGCACGCGCTTCGACGTCGGACTGTCCGGCACCGGTGGGGTCGTCGGAGTGAAGTTCCGCCTCGGTGGGACGCTCGCCTTCGCCCGGGAGCGACCGGCGAGCATCCGCGACACGACGGTCCCCGCGGCACAGTGGTTTCCCAGCATCGATGAGGACCTTGAGGTGCCGCAGGATCTTCGGTCTGCCGCCGAGGTGCTCGACCGCTGGCTGCTCGCGCGCGCTCCCGTGCTCACCGACGGGTACTCCCGGGTGCGTCGCGCGCTCGCCCTCATGGCCGACCCCGCGACGACGAACCTCGGCAGGCTCGCCGCGGGTATGGCGATGAGCGAGCGCAGCCTGCAGCGTCTCTTCCTCGACCACTGCGGGGTCGGCGTCAAGCGGATCCTCATCAGGGCGCGGGTCAGCGACGCGGTGGCCGCGCTCGATCGCGGTTGGGACGGACCGCTCGGTGACCTGGCGAACGAGTTGGGCTGGTTCGACCAGTCGCACTTCACCACCGACTTCCTCCGCCACACCGGCTGCCGGCCCGCCGAGTACGCGGCGGCGTCCCCGCGTCACGCACCACAGTCTGAGGTCGGCAGAGGTGAGGAGGTCCGCCCGTGAGCTCAGCGCTCTGACCCGACCGCCCGCGACGGCGACCCCAACCCGAGCGCCCGATTCGTGGCGGCAGTGCTCGACGCCACCGCCTCGGCGTCCCAGGAATCTCGGTCGAGATCGGGAATCGCCCGTCCCATCGTCGCCTTCCACCGGCGGTGCCATGCGGCCGGGAACGCGCGGCGAAGCAGGTCGACCATGATCGGCACCGCCGTCGACGCGCCGGGCGAGGCGCCGAGGAGGCCGGCGATCGACCCGTCGGCGGTCACGACGAGCTCGGTGCCCTGCTGGAGCACACCGATCCGCTGCGGGTCCGGGGTGACGAGCTGGGCGCGCTGGCCGGCGGGGACGAGCTCCCACTCGTTCTGCCTCGCCCGCGGATAGTAGCGGCGCACCTGCGCGAACTTCCGCGCCGGACTCGCGGCGAGCTGCCCGATGAGGTATCGGACGAGGCCGAGGTTCTGCAGACCGGCAGCGGCGATGACAGGGAGGTTGTCGGGACGCAGCGTCGTGAAGAAGTCACTGAGCCGGCCGTTCTTCAGCAGTTTCGTGCTGAAGGTCGCGAACGGTCCGAACAGCAGGTGCTCCTCGCCGTCGATGATGCGCTTGTCGAGGTGCGGCACGGACATCGGCGGGGCGCCGACTTCGGCCTGACCGTAGACCTTCGCGTCGTGGCGGCGGACGACGGCCGGCGTCGAACAGCGGTAGAACGCGGCCCCAACCGGCAGCACCGCATACCCTCTGACCTCGGGGATCCTCGCCTTCTGCAACAGGCGCAGAGCGTACCCGCCGGCCCCGACGAACACCGTGCCGGCGCGCAGCGAGAAGCGACGCGAACCTCCATCGGAGTCCGTCGGGCGCGCAGTGCCCGTGACGACCCAGCCATCGCCGTCGCGACGCAGCCCGGTGACCTCGTGCCCGGTGAGCACCTCGCTCGCCGCGTCGTCGCGGTCCCGCTCAGTCCCACCGGCCCCGGTGATCACCGTCGTCAGCGCCGTCGTCAGCGCTCCGAAGTCGATGTCAGTGCCCCGCGGTGACCGGGCCGCGGCCATCGGCTCGTCCCCGACCCCTCTGCCGTCCATCGTCAGCGGCGCCCAGTCGGCGATGACCGCGGGGTCCTCGGTGTACTCCATGTCGGCGAAGAGGGGATCGGTGCGCAGCGTCGCCACGCGCGTGCGCAGGTAGTCGACGTCGCGGCGGCCGAAGACGAGATTGACGTGGGCCGCGGAGTGGATGAAGTCCCGCGGATCGATGAGACCCGCCTCGGCGAGGGAGGACCACCACTGGCGGCTGAGCTGGAACTGCTCGGCGATCGCCGCGGGCCTAGTGCCGTCCTGCGGATCGGGCATGTAGTTGAGCTCGCAGAAGCCTGAGTGCCCGGTCCCGGCGTTGTTCCACGGATCGCTGCTCTCCGCGGCGATGTCGGAGGCTTTCTCGAGCATGACGATGCGCCACGTCGGTTCGAGGACGGCGAGCATCGATCCGAGTGTCGCGGACATGATGCCGCCGCCGATGAGGACGACGTCGGCAGCGGCGAGATCGGCGGTCGAGTCCGACCGTGGGCGGGTGGTCATCGTGGTCTCCTCATGGTCGAGTGTGAGAACGGGCGGTGGGTTCTCCTCCACGATGCGCTCCGGCAGAATCATCCGTCCAATGAGCAGATCGATGGGTATGATCCGAATATGGATGAATTGGTCGATGCGCTCGTCCCGCAGCTGCGGGCCCTCGTCGAACTCGCCGATCAGGACGGCCATATGACCGATGCCGCTGCCGCGCTCGGGGTTCCCCAGTCGACGATGAGCCGGCGCATCCACGGTCTCGAGCGCCACCTCGGCGTGCCGCTCATCGTGCCCGCGGGGCGCGCGGTCGTCCTCACTGAGCAGGCGCGGACCCTTGTCGCAGAGATCCGCGGGCCCCTGGCGGAGATCGGAGGGGCTGTCACCGACCTCGCCGAGGCGGCCGATCCCGACCGCGGCGTCATCCGGTTCGGCTTCCCGCTGACGATGGGCGCCGGGGTCATCCCCGACCTGCTCGCGGCCTTCAGCGCCGAGCATCCCGGCATCCGCCTCGACCTCAAGCAGGCCCACGGCGCCGTTCTCGTCGACGATCTGCGCGGTGGACTGCTCGACGCTGCGATCATCATTCCGCCGCCGCGGCAGCTGCCCCATGTGGTGCTCGCGAATCAGCTCATCGTCGCTGTCGTCCCGGCCGGACACCGCCTGGCGCACCGGAGCACCGTGTCGCTGACCGAGCTGGCCGAGGAGCGCTTCATCGCGAATCCCGAGTCCTACAACCTCCGCACCCTCACCGATGCGTGGTGCCTGCAGGCCGGCTTCGCACCCCAGGTGAAGACCGAGGTCACCGAGTTCTCGACGATCCGCGAGTTCGTCAGCAGGGGCATGGGCGTGGCTCTCCTGCCGCGCAGCGTCCGCCCCGTCGACGGCCTCGCCGAGGTGGCCCTGCGCGGTTCCGGCTATGTGCGCGAGGTCGCCCTCGTCACCGCGGTGCGCCGACCCAGTCGGGTCGTCCAACGGCTCCACGACTTCATCGTCGACCGCGCAGGGGAGTGGACGGCCGCCGACGGGATCCGCGCGAGCTCCTAGCTGCGCCACTCCTTCGACCCGCTCACCGCGCGGAACGAGCGGACGAGAGCGAGCGTCGCCGGAGACTGAACGCGTTCAGCGAGCTTGGCGAGCAGGATCCGCCGCGGAGCCGGGTTGCCGCGCAGGGCGACGACCTTGACGTCGGGCCCATGCGAGCGCACAGCCAGGCGCGGGGCGATCGCGACGCCGAGCCCGGCGGCGACCATTCCGAGGAGCTCGGGGTAGTCATAGGCCTCGAAGACGACGCGCGGCTCGAACCCGGCGTCTCGGCAGATCCGACTGAGCACCGAGGCGACCGGATGCGACGAGCGGGTGATCCACGGATCGCTCGCCACCTCCTCGAGCTCGACGATGCGGCGGCGCGCGAGTCGGTGGGTGGCCGGCAGCAGAAGCATCGTCGGCTCCTGGACCAGCGTCGTCTGGACGGGGATGTCGGCGCTGATCGGCGCCCACGGATAGTCCCACAGCGTCGCGAGGTCGACCTCCCGCCGCTCGAGCGCCTCGGCGATCCGGTCGAGTCGGTAGCTCTTGACGGTCACCTCGATGTCGGGATGGAGGTCATGGAAGTGGAGGAGGACCTTCGGCATGATCGAGGCGGCGAACGTCGGGAACGTCGCGATCCTCACCTCACCGCGATCGAGCTGCGCGAACGCCGCCATATCGTTCTTCGCCGCGGCGAGCGCATTGTCGATCGTCATCGCATGCGCGCAGAGCTTGATGCCGGCGTCGGTGAGCCGCATGCCCTTGGGGTGCCGGACGACGAGCGGAAGCCCGACCTCGCGTTCGAGTTTGCTCATCTGCTGGGAGACCGCCGAGGTCGACAGGGCCAGCTCGTCGGCGGCCGCGGAGAGGCTGCCTGTCCGATAGACGAGAAGCAGGAGGAGGAGCCGGTCGACGTTGTACGGCGCTGAACTCATGGTTTAAGCGTAGCTTAGATCAAGTGAACTAAGTATTGATTGAACTTAATCAGCACCCGTGACACCTTGATTCCCATGCACCGCTGCAGTCCCCGCACTGCAGACGAACAGCCGAACAGACAGTTGCCGGCACCGCAGCCGGGTCAAGACGAATCGAGGACATCCAGGTGGACAGCCAACTCCACGGACAGTGGTACCGAGGCGGCACATCGAAGTGCTGGCTCTTCTCCGGCGACGAGATGCCGGCCGACCGCGCGCAGATCGCACTCGCCCTCACCGCGGCCTTCGGCTCCGGTGACGACCGCCAGCTCAACGGCATCGGCGGGGCCTCCTCGACGACGTCGAAGGCGGCGATCATCTCGCCCTCGGCGATCCCCGGCATCGACATCAGCTACCTCTTCGCGCAGGTCGGCATCGGGGCGACCGCCGTCGAATTCACCTCGAACTGCGGCAACTGCGCCTCCGCCGTCGCGCTCTACGCGATCCAGAACGGACTCGTCCGCCCCACCGGGGACCGCACGAGCGTGCGCATGATCAACGAGAACACCCGGTCGGTGCTCGTCGCCGAGGTGGCCACCCCCGACCGCCGGATCCCCACCGACGGACTCGAGACCATTCCCGGCAGCGCGATGCCGGGCGTGCCCGTCAACGTCTTCTTCGAGAACGTCGACGGCGTCTCGACCGGGGAGCTCCTGCCGCTCGGCCAGGCGACGTCGAGGCTCGACGTCGGCACCCGCACGGTGACGGTCAGTGCGATCGACGCCGGGGCGCCGGCCTGCTTCATCGCGGCAGAATCGCTGGGGATGACCGGCATCGAGACCCTGCCCGAGGTGCGTCTGCGCCTGCCGGAGCTGCTCGCCGTGCGCACCGCGGCCTCCCCGGCGATGGGGCTGAGCATCGAAGGAGAGGAGGCGAGTCCGGCCGTGCCGAAGATCGGCATCGTCGCCGCCCCGCAGGACTACGTGACGACGACGGGGGAGCGGATCGCCGCCGGCGACTGCGACATCCTCGTGCGGATGGTCTCGATGTTCGATCCGCACCCGGCGATCGGCATCACCTCGGCGATCGCCATCGCCCGCGACGCCTTCGTCGAGGGCAGCCTCGTCCACGACATCCTCGGCGCCGACCACCCCGCGCACGACACCCCCACCGACGACGACCAGGAGGTGAGCATCCGCATCGGCACCCCGGCCGGTGTCGTCACCTGCCGCGTCCAGCTCGACGCAGACGGCCGAGTCACGCGCCTCGGCGTGCGGCGCGTGGCCCGGCGGATCGCCAACGCGGCCATCGACCTGCCCGACGTCGACATCGCCCTGCCGCTCGTCGGCTGAGCGGAGCACCGGCGGCGGGCGGGCCACCGAAACCCGCACGACACCTCCGCACCAGCACCATCGACACCCGTCGCACACACGGTGACCGCCACGGTCACCTCGGTGCCCAGAGCCCGGACTGTTCGGGCGGCACCCAGCGTTTTCAGGCACGATCACACTGACAATGAAGTTGGAGGACACCTCATGACCCTCGTCCAGATTCTCATCCTTGTGGTACTGGTGGTGATGTTCATCGCCGCCACGAAATGGCCGATCAACATCGGGATCATGGGGTTCGTCGGCGCCTTCGTCTTCGGCACCTTCGTCTTCGGGATGGACGACAAGGAGATCCTCGAAGAGTTCCCGGCGAGCATCGTCCTCACGATCGTCGGCGTGACGTTCTTCTTCAGCATGGCCCAGCGCAACGGGACCATCAAGATCCTCGTCGACCTCGCGGTCAGGGCGGTGCGCGGACGGCTCGGCATCGTGCCGTGGATCTTCTTCGGCATCGCCTCGATCCTCACCTCGCTCGGCACGTTCTCCCCGGCCGCCGTCGCCCTGCTCGCCCCCGCCGCCATGGGATTCAGCGCGGCCTCGGGCTACAGCGGAGTCGTCATGGGCGCGATGATCATCAACGGCGCCCACGCCGGGGCCTTCTCGCCGATCTCGGTCTCGGGCATCATCGTCCGCGACATCGCGATGGAGAACGGGTTCGAGATCAACACCGGCGCCCTCTTCCTCGCCTCCTATGTCATCAACGTCATCGTCACGATCCTCACCGTCGTCGTCATGAAGGCCCTCGGCCGGCTGCGCACCACCCCCGAACCCGAGGCCGTCACCGACGGCACGGACGACAACCTCGGCGCCGGAAGCAGCGCACCCGGCACGGGACGCGACGGCAGCGCCGGTCCCGAGCGGACCGACGGGGGCGGCGGTCTCGCCCTCAAGGCACCGGAGCGGGTGCGCACCTCGACGCTGACCCCGCAGGTGTGGCTGACCCTCGGCCTCATCGGCGTCATGGTCATCGGCGCGGTCGGCTTCGAACTGCCCATCGGCTTCCTCGGGCTCACGTGCGGTCTCGTCCTCGCGTTCACCTCGATGCACCACGCGGACACGTTCGTCTCCGGGATCTCGTGGTCGACGGTGCTCCTCGTGTCGGGAATGATCGTCTACATCAGCCTCCTGACCAAGGCCGGAGTCATCGACTCGCTGTCGACGATGGCGGTCGCGCTCGGCGTGCCGCTGCTCGTCGCCGTCGTCCTCTGCTACGTCATCGGCATCAGCTCGGCGTTCGCCTCCTCGACGGCCCTGCTCACCGCGTTCATCCCGCTCTCGATCCCGTTGCTCGAGCAGAGCGATCTCAGCGCGACCGCGGTGATGGCGGCCCTGGCGATCTCCGCGACGATCGTCGACGTCTCCCCGTTCTCGACCAACGGCGCCCTCGTCATCGCCAATGCGAAGGGCACGGCGGCGAAGACGATCTGGCGCGACCTCATCATCTACGGGGCGATCGTCGTCGCCCTCGCCCCGCTGCTCACGTGGCTGCTCCTCGTCGTCACCGGCATCATGTGACGCGCGGCCAGCGCCGTCCCCCGCGGACAGCGCAGCGCACCGGAGGGGTCCGACCGAACGGTCGGGCCCCTCCTCGCGTCCAACCACCTCGGCCATCGCACCGGTGTTCGCCGAGGCGGCGGGACATGAGTCGCGTCCGTCATGACGTGCGTCACTGTCCGTGTCAGGCCCGTCCCGTAGCCTCGTGAGCGTACATAGGATTGAGGCGAACGTGAGGAGGGGACCGATGAGATTCATCGCCACCGGGGACTGGCAGCTGGGCATGACTGCCCACTTCCTCAGCGCCGAGGCGCGCCCCCGCTACCAGCGCGCCCGGCTCGACGCGATCCGCCGGATCGGTGAGCTCGCAGCCGAGCGCGACGTCGACTTCGTCCTCGTCTGCGGAGACGTCTTCGAATCCAACCAGCTCGACCGGGCCATCGTCTCCCGCACCTTCGACGTCCTCGCCGGCTTCACGGTCCCCGTCGTCCTCCTGCCCGGCAACCACGATCCCCTCGACGCGTCCTCGATCTACGACTCCCCGTCGTTCGTCTCCCGGCAGCCGGCCGTGGTCCGGGTGCTCCGGGACTCCACCCCCACCGAGGTGGTCCCCGGCGTCGAGGTCGTCGGCGCCCCGTGGTTCTCGAAGCGACCGCTGAATGATCTCGTCGCCGCTGCCACGGAGGACCTCGCCGAGGTGCCCGCCGGGCAGGTGCGCATCATCGCCGGCCACGGTGCCGTGAGTTCGCTCGACCCCGACCGCGATTCGCTGGCGACCATCGACGAGGCGGGGCTGGAGCGGCTGCTGGGAGAGGACCGCGCGCAGTTCGTCGCCCTCGGCGACCGGCACGCCACCTACTCCGCAGCCGAGCGGATCTGGTACCCCGGGTCGCCCGAGGTCACCTCGCGGCGTGAGGACGATCCCGGCAACGTCCTCCTCGTCGACATCGACGCCCAGACGCACGCCGTCGACGTCGAGAAGATCCCCGTCGGGCAGTGGGCGTTCACGGTCATCGAGGCCGACGTCGACTCCGATGATGATGTCGCGGCCCTGGAGACCCGCCTCGGGGAGATCCCGGAGAAGGATCGCACCGCGGTGTGGCTCATCCTCCGCGGCACCCTGTCGACGGCGGCGAAGGCCCGGCTCGACGAGGTGCTCGACCATGCCGGGGATCTCTTCGCGCTCGTGTCCGTGTGGGAGCGGCATTCGGACATCGCCGTGGTCGCCGCCGATGAGGACTTCGCCGGTCTCGGGCTGAGCGGGTACCTTGAGGATTCGCTCGACGAGCTCGCCGCACGCGCCACCGCGGAGGACCCCGCGGCGGCCACGGCGCAGGACGCTCTGGGCCTCCTCTACCGATTCGCGAGGAGCGGAGCATGAGACTGCACTCGATCAGACTGCAGAACTATCGCGGCATCACCGACGCGACCGTGGAGTTCTCTGCCGGTGTGACGATCGTCGAGGGCCCCAACGAAGTGGGCAAGTCCTCGATCCACGAGGCGATCACCCACCTGCGGGAGGACAAGGCGAGTTCGAAGAAGGCGAGCATCAAAGACCTCCAGCCCATCGGCGTCGACGCCGGTCCCGAGGTCGAACTCCACCTGACCAGCGGCGACATCGAGATGACGTACGCGAAGCGGTGGCTGCGCGGCCCGTCGACGACGCTGTCGATCCTCCGGCCGCACCCCGAGCAGCTCTCCGGCGATGAGGCCCATGAGCGCTTCGCGGCGATCCTCGCCGACACCGTCGACGTCGACCTCCTCGTCGCCCTCGACGTCGCGCAGGGAGAGAGCCTCGCACAGGCGCCGATGGCCCAGATCAGTGCCCTGCAGTCGGCGCTCGGAGAGACGGGCGTCGAGGTCGCCGACCACGATGCGTTCCTCGAGAGGGTCGACGTCGAATACGCGAAGCACTTCACGAAGTCGGGCCGACCGACGGGGGAGTACGGTGAGCTGCAGAAGGCGGTGCCCCTGGCGGCCGAAGCACTCGCGTCCCTCGTCGACCGCAGCGAGAACCTTGACGCGCTCGTCGACCGGCATGCGCGGGCAACGGCCCGACTCGAGTCCGTCCGCGATGGTCTGGCCCGGGCGCTGAGTGAGCGTGAGGACGCCGACGCCGCGTTCGCCGCTGTCGCCGAGCTGCGCACCGCGGTCGACGCGGCCGAGGAGCGCACCGAGGCGGCTCGTCGGGAGGCCGCGCTCGCCGCCGATGCGGTGGAGCGGCGCACGACTCTCCTCGCCGAGGCCACCGCCGCCGAGACAGCGGTCGAGACAGCGCAGACCGCTGCGAGCGATCTCGAATCCTCGCACGCGCAGCGCGATGCGGCGTTCGAGGCCGCCCAGCAGCTCCTCGGTGAGCGGCGGACCGCGCTGGACGATGCCCGGGAGCGGACGAAGCGTGCCTCCCGCGATGTGGCACGTGCGAGGGCTCGCGGTGAGGTCACCTCCCTGCGGGCACGACTCGACGAGATCCGGACGCTCGAGGACACCCGGAACCGGGCACGCGCCGTCGTCGGATCGATCGCGGTTACGACCGCCGACGTCGACCGGCTCGTCGGACTCGACACCGAGGTGCGCATCGCGAGCGGTGCGAAGCGGTCGGCCGCTGCGCAGGTGCGGGTCACCCGCCTCGGTGAGACCCCCATCGCCGTCGACGGCGCCGACATCGCCGCCGAGGAGACGGGCGAGGTCGCCGTCGTCGACGACGTGCGCATCGCCATCACGGGCATCGCCGACATCACCGTGAGCCCGGGAGCGTCGCCGGTCGACCTCGATCGTGCCGTGACGACTGCCGAGCGCGCGCTCACCGCAGAGATGGAGCGTCTCGGTGTCGAGTCGCTCGACCAGGCGCGCGAGCAGGCGAATCGCCGGGCGGATGCCGAGGCGGTCGTCACCGAGACGACGGCGACGCTGACGGCGCTGCTCGGACGGGACAAACGCGACGACCTCGACGCGAAGCTCGCGCGCGCCGAGGCGCTCATCGCCGGTGACGGCTCGGCAGAGGATGCCCAGGCCGAGTCCGCCCGCGAGGAGCGGACTGCCGAGGACGCCGCATCGGTCGATGAACTCGAGGAGATCGTCGCGGAGGCCGACGCGGCAGCCGACGCAGCCCAGACCGCCGTCACCGAAGCCGAAGCCGACCTCGAGCGCACCCGCGCCGTCCGCGACGAATCGCGAGTCGACACGGTGCGCGCTCAGACGACCCTGCAGGAGGCTCGGACGCAGTCGGAGCGGTTGCAGGCGGCGGTGGCCGCCGCGCAGGCCGACCACTCCGATGAGAGTCTCGCCGCAGCCCTCGACGCGGCTCGGGCACGGGCCGAGGAGGCCGAGGCGGCGCTCGGCAAGGCGAGAGCCGCCTATGAGGCGGCCGACCCCGAGACGCTTGAGGCCAGGCGGGACAACGCCCGCAAGGTCGTCGCCGACAACGAGGCGCAGCAGACTGCGGACCGGCAGGAGGTCGACCAGCTCACGGCGCTCATCGACGATCGCCTCAGCGAGGGCATCTTCGAGAAGGTCGGGGCGGCACGGGAAACGCTCGAGACGGCGGAGGCGAGACTCGCGAGGGTCGAGCGGAGCGCGCAGGCGATCGCGCTGCTGCGCTCGACGGTCTACGCGCACAAGGCCGAAGCTCAGCGGAAGTATGTGGCGCCCTTCAAGGAGCAGATCGAGCGGCTGGGCCGAATGGTCTTCGGTCCGACGTTCGCCGTCGAGGTCTCCGAGGATCTCGAGATCGCCTCACGGACGCTCGACGGCACGACTGTGCCCTTCGATTCGCTCTCGGGCGGAACGAAGGAGCAGCTCTCCCTCATCGGGCGCCTCGCCGTGGCCGCCCTCGTCGACCCGCAGACCGGCGCCCCGGTCATCCTCGACGATGCCTTCGGATTCGCCGATCCCAAGCGCCTCGCCGCCCTCAACGTCATCCTCGGCCGGATCGGCGAGACCGCGCAGGTCGTGCTGCTCACCTGTCAGCCCGACCGTTTCGCCCGTGTCGGCGGGGCCTCCCGGGTGAGCCTGGGGTAGGTCGGTGCGCCCGGGGCGGTGCGATCTTATGGTCGGGCCGGACCGGGGATCACCCGGTGGCGGCTCCGCGGTCGCCTGAGGCTGCTGCCGTGGCAGCCGCGGCGGCATCGGCGCGGATCGTGCGGCGCAGGATCTTGCCCGAACTCGTCTTCGGCAGCTCGTCGATGAACGTCACCTGGTGAGGGGCCTTGAACGAGGCGAGACGGTCACGGCAGTAGGCGATGATCTCCTCAGGGGTCGCCTCGGCGCCGGGCTGCAAGGTGACGAACGCGGCGACATCCTCACCGCGGTACTCGTCGGGAACACCGACGACGGCAGCCTCCTGAACCGCCGGATGGGTGTAGAGGACATCCTCGACCTCACGCGGCCACACCTTGTAGCCGGAGGCGTTGATCATGTCCTTCTTCCGGTCGACGATGAAGAGCCACCCGTCCTCATTCATGTAGCCGACATCCCCGGTGCGCAGCTCTCCGGCGGGGATCTGATCGGACGTGGCCGTGGGGTTGTTGATGTACTCCGAGGCCACCTCGGGGCCTGAGATCGCGACCTCGCCGAGTTCGCCCGGGCCCACCGGCTCACCGGAGTCATCGAGGATCCGCACCATCGTGTCCGGCTGGGGGAGCCCGCACGAGAGGTTGCCACTGTCGGGATCGACCGGTGCCTGCAGCCCGAACGGGACGCTGACCGCCTGCCCCATCGTCTCCGTCAGTCCGTACCCCTGGCCGATGTCGATGCCGAGCTTCTCCTTGAACTTCGTGACGAGTCCCTCGGGCAGGGGCGCGCCACCGGACATGACGCGCTTGAACGAGGAGAAGTGGTCGGCGGTGACGGCGGGATGGGCGAGCATCGCCGTGTAGACGGTGGCCGGACCCGCCATGTACGTCGGCCGCTCCCTGACGATGAGCCCGAGGAACGACTCCGGTTCGAACCGGTAGTTGAGGATGAGGCGCGCGCCACCGGAGACCGCGGCGATGAACTGGCAGATGAACCCGGTGATGTGGAAGATCGGGGCGAGCGTGAGGTAGCCGTCGCCGGGCTCGAACCACGAATTGCGCATGTTGTAGCGGGAGTTGCTCGAGACCGCCGCATGCGTGCCCGACGCTCCCTTCGACCGACCCGAGGTTCCGGAGGTGTAGACGACGAGCGCTTCATCCTCGGGCGCGACGTCGACGGGCGTGAAGTCCGCATCGAGATAGGCGTCGACGACGGCTTGGAAGTCCGGCCCGCCGAGGTGGTCCGGCGCACCCGGTTCCGGGCTGACCCCGGGGGTGCCGGGAAGGGCGTCGAACAACGCGAAGAGCTTCTCGGGTCCGTCGACCTGGTAGCTGCGGTCATCGGCGAGCACGATGGTGGGAATGTCCGCGGCAAAGGGCCTGACGCGATCGAGATAGGCCGCTTTCGACACGACGAGCGCTCTGACCTCGGCGTCGGAGAACACGTGCTCGAGTTCTCCGCGGTACATCGGATTGAGGGGGACGACGACACCGCCGGCCTTCCAGATCCCGTAGGTCGCGATCATGAACGCCGGCGTGTTCTGGTCGTAGATGCCCACCCGGTCACCGGGTGTGATGCCTTGGTCGCTGAGGTAGGCGGCGAACGCCGTCGAATACCGGTCGAACTCCGCCCATGTCGGTGCGAACCCGAAGTACGTCAGCGCCACCTCGTCGCCGTGCGCCTCGACGGTCGCCGCGAGGTCCCGCAGCGTCGTCGACGTCTCGAGGACGTGCGGTGTCGGGGCGATGTCGCCCCACGTCGCCATCCACGGTCGGGTATCGAACCAAGAGCTCATCGCGTCATCGCCTCCAGCGTCGTCGGCGGCCGCGCACGCGCATCGTCGGTGATGAAGTCCGCGTCGACCCTCCGAGTGAACATTCGTTCAGTGCTCTTCACCCTATTGACGTCGACCGGGGTGCGTCAATGATTTTCTGTGATCGGCATCACAGGATGGCCGGGTCCCGGTGTCACGGCCTCAGCGTGTGCGGTGGCGCTGAGCGATGTCGCGGCCGATGAGCTCCTTCATCACTTCGTTGGCTCCGCCGAAGATCGCCTGGATCCGGTTGTCTTTGAACACGCGCGCGATGGGGTACTCGAGCATGTAGCCGTAGCCGCCGAAGAGCTGGAGGCAGCGGTTGACGACTTCGATCTCGAGGTCGGAGCCGAGGTATTTCGCCTTGGCGGCGTCGACTGCGGTGAGTTCGCCGGCGTTGAGGGCCAGCGCGCATCGGTCGATGAACGCCTCGAGCGCGTCGACACGGGTCTCGAGCTCGGCGAGTTCGAAGCGGGTGTTCTGGAAGTCCCCGATCGTCTGACCGAACGCCGGGCGGTCGAACACGTAGTCCGCCGTCCATGTCAGGGCGGCGCGCGCTGCGGCCAAGGTCCCCGAGCCGATGAGGAGGCGCTCGGTGGGGAGGTTGACCATGAGGTGGATGAAGCCGTTGTCGAGTTCGCCGAGGAGGGCGTCGGCCGGAACGCGGACGTCGGTGAACGAGAGCTCCGCGGTGTCCTGCGCCTCCATCCCGAGCTTCTTGAGCTTGCGTCCGCGCTCGAAGCCCGGAGCGTCGGCGTCGACGATGAAGAGCGATGTCCCGCGGGCGGCCTTGGCCTCGGGGTTCGTCCGGGCGACGACGATGACGAAGTCGGCGTGGATGCCGTTGGTGATGAAGGTCTTCGCGCCGTTGATGACCCACTCGTCGCCATCGCGCACGGCCTTCGTCGTGATGCCCTGGAGGTCCGAACCGGCATTCGGCTCGGTCATCGCGATCGCGCCGATCATCTCACCGGTCGCGAGGCCGGTGAGGTACTTCTCCTTCTGCGCCTGCGTGCCGAAGGCCATGAGGTAGCCGGGGACGATGCCGTCGGACACGCCCCACCCCGCGGTCACTCCGCCGACGCCTCGGCGCGCGATCTCCTCCGACCGGACCATCTCGAAGCGGAAGTCGTCGACGCCGGCGCCGCCGAACTCCTCGGGGATCGCGAGCCCGATGATGCCGGCCGCCGCGGCCTTCTCCCACATGCCCCTGTCGACGAGGTGGTTCTCCTCCCACTCCTCGACGTGCGGCACGACCTCCCGGTCGAGGAAGGCGCCGACGGTGTCGCGGAAGGCTTCATGGTCGTCGTCGTACAGGTTGCGCTTCACAGGGTTCGTCCTCCATTGGTGCCGTGAGCGGGCCGCCTCCGCCTCGTCGCGGAGCTCGTGACCACAGTCACTGATCGTTCGTTCAGTTTGGCACTCGCCGCGAGGGCGGTCAAGCAGGGGCGCGTCGCCGGCCGGGTGAATCCGTCAGCGCACCGCCGCCAGCGCAGACGCGACCGTCTCCACGGTCCTCTGCGCGTTGTCTCCGGCGGCGATGAGCACGATGGTGCCGAGTGCCGTGCCCGGCGGCGCAGATGATCGCGGCAGGGGGCGTGACTCAATGCGCCCGGACGCCAGATGCACCTCGTGCCAGCGTCCGTGACCGTCGCCGATGAAGCCCTTGGCGCGGGCGAGGAGGGCACGGTGGTCGGAGAGGATCGAGAGGATCGCGGCCGGATCCACGGTGTCGAGTCCGTCGACCGTGCGCGAACAGTGGACTCCACCTGCATCGGGTGCCGGCGCTGGGGCGCCGGGGAGCGTGCCCGCCCGGGGACTGACCTCGGTTCCGCAGAGCCGAGCAGGGAGGTGCGAAGGATCGGCATCGAGGATCTCGGCGTTCGGAGCCAACCGCAGACTCGCCTGTCGGGTCCATGCGATGTCCGCGGCGGAGGCACGGTCCGCTTTGGTCACGAGGACGATGTCGGCCCCGCCGATCTGGCGTTCGACGAGATCGGAGACGAACCGATCGGACAGCAGTGTGCGGAGATTCGTCGCATCGGCGCAGACGATGATCGGACCCGGTGCGAAGCCGGGAAAGCGCCGCCAGGCTCCGAGCACGGTGGGATCGCCGACCCCACTGACCTCGACGAGGACGTGGTCGACATCGTCACGGTCGGAGAAGGCGCGCATCGCGCGGCCGAGGTCATCGGTGATCTGACAGCAGATGCAGCCGTTGGTCAGTTCGACGGTGTCCTCGGTCTGTGATGCCACGAGGGAGGCATCGATGCTGATCTCCCCGAAATCATTGACGAGCACGGCCGTGCGTCCGAGGGTCCCCGCCGCCAGGAGGGCATTGATGAGCGTCGTCTTGCCGGAGCCGAGGTAGCCGCCGATGATGCTCAGGCGTGCGCTCATCAGCTGTCTGCAGGGGCGGCGATGCGGGAGTCGAAATGGCGGCCGCCGACGACGGTGCCGCGGACGTGGATATCGCCGATCCGGTCGGGGTCGACCTCGTACGGGTCGTCAGCGAGGATGGCGAAGTCGGCATACTTGCCTGCCTCGAGCGAACCCACCTCGTGGTCCATGTGGAGCATATGGGCCGCGCCCAGCGTCATCGCCCGCACGGCCTCGTCGACGCTGATCGCCTCGCCGTCGCCGACCACCCGTCCGGTCTGGCTCTTGCGCGTCACGGCGTGCGTGATCGTGCGCAGCGGTCCCAACGGGGTGACCGGCGAGTCCGAGTGCAGGGAGATCGGGACGCCCTCCCGCAGTGCGGTGGCGGCGGCGTCCATGCGTCGGGCGCGGTCGGGACCGAGGGTGATGTCCATGTGCTGATCGCCCCACGCGAAGATGTGATTGGCGAAGATGTTCGCGCAGGCGCCCAGCGCTGCCAGGCGCCGGTACTGGGCGGCCGTCGTCAGCTGGGAGTGCGTGCACGTGTGCCGGTGGTCCGGCCTGGGGGCTTCGGTGAGGACGCGCTGCAGGGTCTGGAGGAACAGCTCTGTGGCCTGGTCGCCGTTGCAGTGCACGTGGATGAGCAGTCCTGCGCGGTGGAAGACGCTGAACGCCGCATAGAACTCCTCGGGGGTGACGTTCCACAGCCCGTTGGGCTCGTCCCCGAAATAGCCCGGCGCCTCGAGTCGGGCGGTGAACCCCTGGATCGACCCGTCGAGCATGAGTTTGACGTTGCCCAGGCGCAGGTGCGCCGATGACTGTCCTGCGAGGTCGACGAGGCGCGCGGCATCATCGCTCAGTGACGGCCGCGGCGCTCCGACGCCCGCACCGAAATGGAAGACATTGAGGCGGGCCGGAAAGGTCTCGTCGACGACGCTGCGATAGAGGTCGACGCCGGCATCATCCATCAGCGTCAGCGACCCGAGATCGGTCAGCGTCGTCGTCCCGGTGTTCACCCCCTCCTGTCCGAAGGCCCGCAGCGCCGCGGCGTCGATGCTCAGCGGACCGGTGCCCTCGGTCAGGTCGCTGACCAGCGCCATCGCGGTGAATTCCCGCAGTTCGCCCGTCGGTGCTCCTGACGAGTCCTTGACCACGCCCGGCACCATCGTGTCTGCGCTGATGCCGTAGCGCGACATGACCGCGGAGTTGACCACGCACGCGTGCACGCTCGTGTGGATGACATGGATCGGTCGGTGCGGCGACACGGCGTCGAGGTCGGCTGCGGTGAATGCCTCCCCGGGGAAGTAGATGGGGTCGAATCCCCACGCGAGCAGCGGCTGCTGCGGATCGTCGAGCTCAGCTTCGGCGACTCTGAGCCGTTCGACGACCTCGTCGATGCTCGTGCAGCCGGGCCAGTGGCGCCCGCTGGGCTCGGTGCGGTCGAGGAATCCGACGTAGGTCTGCTTCCACACATTGCCGGTGCCGGCATGGGTGTGCGCTTCGACGAATCCCGGGAGGATGACGGCATCCCCGTAGCGCTCGTCGAGGACGGCACCCGGGTAGGTGAGCAGCTCCTCGACGATGCCGACCGCGCGGATCCGGTCACCGCGCACGGCCACGGCCTCAGCGACGGGGAACGACGGATCACCGGTGCGGATCCGCCGCGCGGGGTAGACGATGGTGTCCTCAGGATTCATTGCTCAGTGTCCTCGATTCGTGGGCGTCGGTCGATTCGCCGGTCGGGGTCCCGCGTCCCTCCAGCGCGTAGGCGGTGACGGTCTCGTTGGCGGAGTGCCGAGACACAAGGCTGACGATCACCAGGGTAATCGCTGAGACGAGAAGTCCGGGGGCGATCTCGTGCAGACCGAAGGGAGTGCCTGCCAGCCTCCACAGCACGGCTGCGGCGGCAGCCGCCACCATGCTGACGATGACCCCGGTCGTCGTGGCTCGGCGCCAGAACATCGCCGCGAGGACGGGCATGACGAGCGTCGACGCGGTGAACGTCAGCGCCAGCTCGTAGATCGCGATGATGTCGTCGATGAGCAGGGCGATGACCAGTCCGAGCACCGCCATCGCACCGACCGACAGCCGCGAGACGACGAGGATCCGCTGGTCCCCGGCACCGGGGTTGACCCACCCCTGATAGATGTCCTTGGAGATGTTGATGGCCCCGCTGAGGAGAAACGAGGTGGCGCCGGTGAGCAGGGCGGCGACGAGGGAGACCATGAGCAGGCCTCCGAGCCACGGCGGGAAGATCTCGGAGATGAAGCTCGTGTAGACGAGGTCGGGTTTGGTGTCGGCGGGAAATCGCTGGAGGGCGGCGATGCCGATGAGGACGGCGACGACGCTGACGAGTCCGGACACGATGAAGCCGATCGTCACGGCCGAGTATCCGATCTTCGGCGTACTCGCGGCGGTCAGCCGCTGCCAGGTGGTCTGCCAGACGATGTAGAAGGGCCCGAAGATGAGGAACCAGTTGAGGAGTTCCATGCCGCCGATGCTGTCGAACTCGAGCAGCTGTGGGGGAGTGGCTGCCACGACCTCTGCCGGACCGCCGAGCGCGGCGATGCCGACGACGAGAGCGAGGACCACGCCGGCGAGGATGACGACGGTCTGGATCGCGTCCGTCCAGGCCACACTCGGCAGTCCGCCGATCATGGTGAAGGCGAGCGTGACGAGGAAGCCGAGGAGCACTCCCCAGAACGTCGGGATCGGTGTCACCGACGACAGCAGGGCCGCCATGCCGACCAGCTGCATCCCGAAGGTCGGGGTCATGTAGAGCAGTCCGGTGATGAGGGCGGGGATGAGGGCTGCGGCTCTGCCGAACCTGCGGGCGAAGAGCTCCGGCAGCGTGTAGAGCCGGAGCCTGCGGATCGTCGGGCCGAGGACGATGACGGTGGCGATGGTGAAGCCGACGAAGGCGAGGCTGGTGATGAGGTAGGAGACACCCAGGGTGAATCCCTTGCCGGCGGCGCCGATGAGGGCCGCGGAACCGGTGACGGTGGCGATCACCGATCCGCAGATGGGGAAGAAGCCGAGGCTGAAGTCGCCCATGACGTAGTTGTCGGCCGTCTTGACCGTCTTCGAGGAGCGGAGGCTGACGGCGAAGAGCAGGGCGAGGAACGCGAGTATCCAGACGATGTACCAGTTCAACGGAGTCTCCCTACGGCGAAGGGGCGCACGGCTTGCTGCCGCGCGCCCCTGATCCTCTTCCTCAGACGAAGTCCTTGTATTTGTCGAGTGTGCGGACCGGCATCCGCAGTGCGTCGCGCCGGAACGGATCGCCGAGCTCCTTCGTGCACATGATCTCGATGACCGTGGTCCTGCCCTCGTTCATCTGCGCATCGACGGCCCGCTGCAGTGCAGGGCCGACGTCCTCGAGCCTGTCGACGACGATCCCATCGGCGCCCATGCTCTCTGCCATCGCCGCGAAGCTCTCCCCGTTGTCGAGCTCACCGGCGATGAAGCGGCGACCGTAGAACTCGACCTGGTTCTTCTTCTCCGCACCCCACTGGCGGTTGCGGAAGACGACCGCGGTGACGGGGATGTCATGGCGGACGGCGGTGAGGACCTCGACCATGCTCATCGCCCAAGCGCCGTCACCGGCATATGCGATGGCCGGGCGCTCCGGAGCGGCTCGCTTCGCGCCGATGATCGTCGGCAGCGCATAGCCGCAGTTGCCGAAGCTCATCGGGGCGAAGAAGCTGCGCGGACGCTCGAACCGCAGGTAGCTGTGCGCCACCGAGTTGATGTTGCCGATGTCCGTGGAGACCATGACGTCGGCGGGCATCGCCTTCTCGAGCTCACGCAGCACCTGACGCGGATGGAGCCAGTTGCCCTCCTCCTTCTCCGCTTCGTCGATGACGTCGAGGGAGAACTCGTCCTTCTCATGGGTCCAGGAATCGAGTTCGGCCTCCCAGGCCTCCTTCTCCGCGCGGATGAGATTCGCCCGCTCGTCCTTGGTGGCGTCGCTGATGACGGTCTTCTCGTTGAGGCGCCCGAGGAGCTCGGCGGCCACGGCCTTGGCATCGCCGCAGATGCCGACGTCGATCTTCTTCACCAGTCCGAGCATCTTGTGGTCGGCGTCGACCTGGATGATCTTCGCCTCCGTGGGCCAGTACTCGAACTGGTACTGCGGGAGCGTGCCGAACGGTCCGAGGCGGGTGCCGAGCGCGAGGACGACGTCGGCCTGATTGAGCAGGGTCATTCCCGCCTTCGACCCCTGGTAGCCCAGAGGGCCCGCCCACAGCGGATGGCTGGCGGGGAACGAATCGTTGTGCTGGTAGCTGTTGACCACGGGTGCGCCGAGGCGCTCGGCCAGGGCGATGCACTCCTCGACTCCGTCGGCCATGACGACTCCGCCGCCGGAGATGATCACCGGGTTCTTCGCCTGGGCCAGCAGCTCTGCGGCATCGTTGAGGCTCTGTTCGCCGCCCGCACCGCGATCGATGCGCTGGGGCTGCGGGATGTCGGGGGCCGCCTCGCCGTAGAAGTAGTCACGGGGGATGTTGAGCTGGGTGGGCCCGATCTCCGACTGGGCCCGGTCGAAGCAGCGGGCGGTGAACTCGGCCATCCGCGCGGGGTTCGTCACGTGGCCCTGGTACTTCGTGAACTCCTGGAACATCGGCAGCTGATTGGCTTCCTGGAATCCACCGAGCCCGATCGAGTTAGTGCCCGCTTCGGGCGTGACGATGACGACCGGGGAGTGCGCCCAGAAGGCCGCCGCGATCGCGGTCACGCAGTTCGAGATGCCGGGCCCGTTCTGCCCGATGACCACTCCGTGGCGGCCGGATGCCCGAGCGTATCCGTCGGCCATGTGGGCCGCGCCCTGTTCGTGGACGACCGGAACGAAGTCGATGCCGGCCGGCGCGAAGATGTCCATCGCGTCCATGAATGCCGATCCCATGATGCCGAACACATCGGTGACGCCGTTGGCCACCATGGTCTCGACGAATGCCTCCGAGGAGGTGATCTTCTGCGGTTTCGGAGCGTGTTCGGGTGCGTCGACCTCGGTCCGATCAGCGAGTTCTGTCATGCCAACTCCTCCTTGAGGTTGGGAAGACCACGTCTTCGAGGTCTCGTTTATTCGTTCAATTCGGATGAAAAAGTTGAACACTTAGAACACTAGGCGGTGGCGGGCGACCGCGTCAATACGTGTTCCGGTTATTATTCTGTTTGGTATGATTTTCCGAGACACCAAGGAGGGCGTGCTCATGGACAATCTCGCGGAACCGGGCCTCGGCGCCGAACTCTCGCTCGTCGGGGAGACGCCGGCGCTGCGCCTCATCTCGCTGCTCGAGCTGATCTCGACGCGCGACGAGATCTTCACCCTGCAGTCCCTCGTCGTGCAGACCGGACTGCCCAAGCCCACGCTTCACCGCATGCTCCAGCAGCTCGAGGGCGCCGGTCTCATCACCCGGCACAGCGACGGCCGGCATTATGGAACGGGTGCGCGCCTGCGGCGCATGGCCGAGGACATTCTGCTCAACGACACACGGCACGGGGCTCGTCGCGCGATCCTGGCCCAGCTCGCCGAGGATGTCGAGGAGAGCTGCAACCTCACGACGGTCGCCGGCAGCGACGTCATCTACCTCGACCGCGTCGAGACTCAGCACCCCCTGCGGGTCCACCTCGAAGCGGGAGCCCGCGTGCCGATCCACGCATCGGCCAGCGGGAAGATGATCATGTCCCAGTACGGTGAGACTCAGCGCCGCCGTCTGCTGGCCGGGTCGCAGCTGCCGGCCTTCACCCCACACACGATGACCGATCCGGACCGCATCGACGCGGAGCTCACCGAGATCAGGGAGCAGGGATTCGCCGTCGACCGCCAGGAGTACCTCGACGGACTCGTGTGCCTGGCCGTGCTCGTCCCCGGAGAAGCGGGGAGGTCGAATCAGTGCGTGGCCATTCAGGCCCCGGTGCTGCGGAAGTCCGAGGACGATCTCGTCGCTCTCCTGCCGCTGGTGCAGGCCGCAGCCGAGAAGATCTCCCGCATCGACGACATCGACCGCAGCACCGAGATCGCCTGATACGACCACGAATGCGTCGCCGGAGCGGACCGCCTCTCGCCTCGGGGAACGCCAGACGAAGGGAGCGCCGACCATGCGCACCGCCACGGATCCGCTCAGCACCATGTCCGACCCCACGCCGGCCGGGGACTCGATCACCTGGGAATCCGCCCGTCGGCTCTTCGGCCTCGACAGCGACCTGCAGGTGCCGCGGCTGACCGGCGACGACAGCCTCGTCCCGGACATCGATCCGAACTACCGCTTCGACCCGGAGGTGACCCGGGCCGTCCTCGCGGGGTTCATCCACAATTCGCGCGTCCTCATCCAGGGTCTGCACGGCACGGGAAAGTCCACGCACATCGAACAGGTCGCGGCACGGCTCAACTGGCCGGTCATGCGGATCAACCTCGACGGTCAGATCTCCCGCACCGATCTCGTCGGCAAGGACCAGGTCGTCATCGAAGACGGCCATCCGCGCACCCGCTTCGAGGACGGCATCGTCCCGTTCGCCCTCGGCCGACCGATGGCGCTGATCTTCGACGAGTACGACGCAGGCAGGCCCGAGGTGATGTTCATCATCCAGCGGCTGCTCGAGCGGGAGGGTCTCTTCACGCTCACCGAACAGAACCGCGTCATCCGTCCGCACTCCCAGTTCCGGCTCTTCGCGACGGCGAACACCGTCGGACTGGGCAACCTCAACGGCCTCTACAGCGGCGTCAAGCGACTCAACCAGGCCCAGCTGGACCGGTGGGGCATCGTCGCGAAGCTCGACTATCTGACACCGCAGCGTGAGTACGAGGTCGTCACCGGCCAAGTGCCCGGGTTCGTCGAGCGGTTCGGGAGGGAGACGGCGGAGACCATGGTGTCCGTGGCGAACATGACCCGGACAGGTTTCGCCGCCGGCGATCTCTCCGCGCTCATGTCTCCGCGCACCGTCATCTCCTGGGCGCAGAATGCCCTGATCTTCAACGACGTCGAACTCGCCTTCAAGTTCTCCTTCGCCAACCGCTGCGACCCGTCCGAGCACGTTCTCCTCGGCGAATTCCTCCAACGCGGCTTCGGCACCGATCCCGCAGTGCTGACCTCGCTGTCGGTGGACTGAGATGGACCCGTCGACCCGACCGCGGGGACACCGCGATGTTGCCGACCGGTCCCGCTCGCGGGGCGCCGACGAGCAGCGACGCATCGACCGGACATTGGCAGGAGTGCTGCGGGCGCTGTCGGGAGACTCCGACCTCGACCGCTGGGGCGCCCGTCCGATCGACACCCACGGGAGACTTCCTCTCAACGCTCCGCACCTCTATCCCTCCTTGGCCGATGCCGGCCTCTCCTCCCTGCGCGGAGCCGCCGATGCGATGGCGCTGCGGATGCGCCACAGCGACCTCGGCGATCACAGGTCAGCCCTTCCGGACTCGACGGCGGAGCGGCTCGTCGTCGAGGTCCTCGAGCAGTTCCGATGCGAGGCGCTGGCGGACCTGCCCGGGGTGCGACAGAATCTCGCGCAGCGGCACACCGAGTGGTGCCGGGAGTTCCTCGGCTCGCGCCTGCACGAGACCCACCAGGGGATCCTTCTGCTCACGATCACGGTGGTCGCGCGCTCGACGCTCACCGGAGAGCCGATCAGCGAGGACTGCGTCGACCTCATCGAGGCGACCCGAGCCGATCTCGCCGCGGACATGGGTGAGCTGCTGGTCCGCCTGCGACGGACGCGGACGTCCCAGTCGGCGTTCCTTCCCGCCGCGCTCGACTTCGCCGCGTTCGTCGCGGCGCGCATGGCCGAGAACGAGGAGCAGTGGGGCCAGGGCACCCGACCGCGCCGCAGGGGTACCGCCTCGGCGTTCTCACTCGTGCTCGATGTCTCCGAGAGTCCCTTCGCCGCTCCCGGCGGGTCGCCGGAGTCGCCGGGATCGGCCGGCCGCGGCTATGCGATCTGGGACGCGAGCTTCGACAGCACCCGTCACATCTGTGACGTCGTCCGCCCGGCGCAGCTGCGCGATCTGCGTCGGCAGCTCGATGAGCAGACGCAGGACCGGCGAGCGCCGGTGGCGCCGATCATCAGCCGACTCCAGCCCGTCGTCGCCGCTCCGGTCGAGGTCTGCGACCTCGAGGACGGTGAATCCGGAGTCCTCGATCCGCGCCGACTCTCCCGCCTCATCACCTCACCGGGGGAGCGCCGTGTCTTCAGGGATGTGACGACGACGGGTCAGCCGGACACCGCGGTGACGTTCCTGCTCGACTGCTCGGGGTCGATGAAGCCCCACGCCGCCGGACTCGCCGCTCTCCTCGATGGTCTCGTCACGGCCCTCGACCGTCTCGATGTCGTCACCGAGGTCCTCGGCTTCACCACCGGCGCGTGGAACGGCGGACGACCGAAGAGGTCCTGGCAGAGGTCCGGGTCCCCGGCCGGCATCGGTCGACTCAACGAGGTCGACCACCTCGTCTTCAAGGACTCCGCCACCACTGCCCGCCGGGCCCGCTTCGCTCTCGCCGGCCTGCTCAAGCTCTCGCTCTACCGGGAAGGCGTCGACGGGGAAGCGGTGCGCTGGGCGCTCACGCGCCTCGACCGGGTCGATGCCGCGCGCACCGTGCTCGTCGTCGTCAGCGACGGCAGTCCGGCAGACGGGGCGACCGCGGAGGCCAACGACGAGGACTATCTGGCGAGGGACCTCGCTGCGACGATCGCGGCGGCGGCGCGTCCGGACCGTCACCTCATCGGAGTCGGCCTCGGATGCGACGTCTCCGACTTCTACCAGTCGGCGATCGCCCTTGAGCCGGAGACTCTCGGCGATCGCGCCTCGACCCGCGCGGTCGTCGAGGCCCTGAGGACCGCGCTGGGACGCCACGGCGGTCATGTCTGAGCGTTCCCCGGCTGACCGGGTGCTCAGGCATGACCGCCGTGGCGTGCGGACTCTCAGCCCTCGCGTGAGGTCTCGTCGTCGGGCTGCGGCAGTGCACCCTCACGGCGCAGCTGCGCGCGTTCCCTGAAGCGGGTCGGTGCCGGACGCTCGTTGCCGAGGACGAGCATGTCGACCTGAGCGTCGGTGAGGCGGCGGTTGTGCCGGATTCGGGAGACGAAGAAGACGATGCCGATGACGATCCAGACGGCCAGCGCGATGAGGGACTCCCTGCCCAGGGCTCCGGGTGACCCCGGAATGAGGAGCAGGCCCATGAAGAAGACCGCGATGACGGCTCCGAGACCGCTGAGGACCTTTTTCACCGTCGAGTAGGTGCCCGGCAGAGCATCCGCGGCCGGAGTCTCGCTGCTGGGGCGGAAGATCCGGAAGGCGCACAGACAGGTGTAGAGGTAGGCGATCGTCACGCCGATCGAGGACATGTCGACGACCCACGTGAGTGCGGCACGGCCGAACCATGGGCTGATGAGGCAGATGAGCATGACGGCGAGGATCCCGATGTGCGGGGTCTTGTACTTCGGGTGGAGACGGGCGAAGACCGGCGGAATCATCTGTGCCCGGCCCATCGCCAGGAGGATGCGACTGGCGGAGACGTAGAAGCCGTTGAGGCCGGTGCTCACCCCCATCGTGATGGCCACGGCCAACAGGAACAGACCGGAGCCGCCCATGATTCCGGTGACCGCCTCGGCGGTGCCCCACGCCGATCCGGACGTCGCGAGCTCCTGCCACGGTTCGGCGACCGCCACGGCGAAGACCATCGCCATGTAGAGGGCCGCGGCGGCGAGGATGGCGAGGATGATCAGCCGCATCGCCTTGCTCGGGGAGAAGTCGAACTCCTCTGCGGCTTGGGGGACGTTGTCGAATCCGATGAAGGCCCACGGGGCGATGGCGACGATGGCGAAGATCGCCGCCGACGGGTTGACACCGTCGGGCAGGCTCGGCGACATGTTCGCCATGACGGAGACCGGACTGGCGAGCACGGCGATGAGGATCGCGGCGACGGCGACCATCATGATCACGCAGGCCCAGAACTGGATGCGGCCGGAGATCGCGCTGCCGCGGATGTTGAGCAGGGCGAACACGACGAGCGCGGTGATCGAGATGAGGACCTCCGGCAGGTAGACGTCCCATCCGGCGACCGTGTAGAGATATCCGGTTTCGATGATCGAGGGCATGAGCGTGCGGAAGAGGAGAGCCAGCGCCGAGGCGTTGAGGGCGACGATGCAGATGTAGCCCAAGGTGAGGAACCATCCTGCGAAGAACGCCTGCACGCGACCGAAGCCGATGAGCGCGTAGGCGAGTTCGCCGCCGGAGACCGGGAAGGTGCGGATGAGGAAGCCGTAGCTGACCGCGATGACGATCATCAGCGCCGCACCGATGCCGAAGCCGGAGAGCACGCCCAGCGGTCCTCCGGTGGCGAGCCAGTCCGTGGGAAGGATGAACGCTCCCCACCCGACCGCCGAGCCGAGGGCGATGGCGAAGACCCATTGCGGTTTGAGCGTCTTCGCGAGCCGCTCGGGCTGATCGTGGTGTGCGGTCACGGCAGGTGCTGTCTGCGGGGTCGAATGCTCTGTTGACTCGGACATGGAACCTCTTCTTCAATCACGAACGTGTGATCGTTCGGCGCGGTGAATGGGAGCGCTGAGGGCGGGTGCCCGTGGCGCCGGTGCGCCGCGCGGCCGCACGTTGAGTGGGATCTGCGACGGAGCGCCGATCGCGGCTCTGCGTCGTCAGATGCTGGAGGGCGGTGATGAGGGCGACATTGACGATGTCGGTTGCGCTCGCCCCGCGGGACAGGTCGTTGACAGGCGAGGCCAGGCCCTGGAGCAGCGGCCCGAAGGCCTGCGCATGGGCGAGGCGCTCGGCGATCTTGTAGCCGATGTTGCCGGCGGCGAGATTGGGGAAGATGAGCACATTGGCGTGCCCCGCCACCGTCGACTCGGGCGCCTTGGCGCGCGCCACGGAGTCGATGAGCGCAGCGTCGAACTGGAGCTCCCCGTCGACCTCGAGATCGGGGTGCGCGGCGCTCAGAGCGGCTGTCGCCGAGCGGATGATCTCGAGGTCGGGGTGATCGGCCGAGCCGGCGGTGGAGAACGAGAGCATCGCCACTGCCGGCGACTCCCCGGTGATCGAGGTGAAGGTGTCCGCGGTGGCGCGGGCGATCGCGGCGAGCTGGGCAGCATCCGGGTTCGGCACCACGGCGCAGTCGCCGAACCCGAGATACCGGCCGTCGGCGAGCTTCATGAGGAACGATGAGCTCAGCAGCGCGGTGCCCGGTGCCAGACCGAGGATGCGCAGCGCCGAGCGGATGACGTCGGCCGTGGGGCGGGTCGCACCGGCGACGACGACGTCCCCGATGCCGGCCGCCGCTGCGGCCATTCCCAGGTGGACGGGATCGCTCAGCCAGGTGTCGGCCGCTCCCGCATGGCGTCCCACCGCCTTCGCCCGGATGACGGCGCCGGCCGCACCGTGGGCGAGGTCGGCCGCCTCGACCGTCGGGAGGACCGGCCGACGCGGACCGTCTGCGCGGAGGGCGCCGACGGTGCCCGCATCGCCGATGAGCACGGGGGCCAAGCCGAGGTCGGCGAGCACACCGGCCGCACGCACCACCCGCTCATCGTCCCCCTCGGGAAGGATGATCCGGGGTGCGGGCATCCCCGCACCCTCCTCGCGCACTCGCGTCACGAGCAGATCGTCGATGCCGTCCGGCATCGCGGTCGGCTCCCCGGCGAGGTCGGGCGCGGCGTCGGCGACCGGTGAGCTGCTCATCGCTGCCTCAGACCGCGGTGAGGAGTGAGGCGCCGAGGTGGGCGTCGACTGCGCTCATGACGTGGTCGACCTTCGTCAGCAGGTCGTCGAGGACGTCCTGGTCGGCAGTCAGCGGCGGGGAGAGCACGAGCATCGTCGCTCCGCGGTTGTCCGGCCGCGTGATGAGCTGAACCTCTCTCATCGCCGCGGGGATCACCTCGGTGAGGACGGTCTTCGACTCCTCCGGGGTGAGTTCGCGACCGGTCTCCCGATCGCCCATCATCTCGATGGCATAGAAGAATCCGGCCCCCCGATACTCCCTGATGCTGCGATGGTCCTCGACGATCCGGTCGAGGCCGTTCTGGAAGTAGGGTTCGAGGCTGCGGACATTGCCGAGCACGTTCTCGTTCTCCACGGCCGTCAGATTCGCCACGGCGACCGCGGTGCTCACGGGGTGTCCGCCCCAGGTGGCGCCGTGCGTGAACAGGCCCGCCTGCGGTGAGGACAGCACGGCTTCGGCCAGCGGTCTGCGGATGATGACCCCGCCCAGGGGCGCGTAGCCGGAGGTGGAGCCCTTGGCGAAGGTGATGAGATCGGGGACGACGTCGAACTTGATCGAGCCGAACCACTCGCCGAGGCGCCCGAATCCGGTGATCACCTCGTCGGCGACAAGCAGGATCCCGTGTTCGTCGCAGATCCTGCGCAGCTCCTGCCAGTAGCCGTCGGGAGGAACGAGAGCGCCGCGGGAGTTCTGCACGGGCTCGGCGAAGAGCGCGGCGAAGGTGTCGCCTCCCTCAGCCTCGATGAGCTCGCGGATGGCGCGGATCGAGGGAAGATCCGCGGCGGTGCCGCCCTCGGGGATCGTCTCGCCGAGGGTGTTGGGGACGTGGAAGACGCCCGGCATGAGATCGCCGAAGGGTGCCTTGTAGGCCGGGATCCCCGTGACGGCGAGGGCCCCGAGAGTCGTCCCGTGGTAGGCCATGTCGCGGGCGATGATCTTCGTGCGCTGCGGTTCACCCTGCGCGACGTGGTACTGGCGCGCGAACTTCACGGCTGACTCGACGGCTTCGGACCCCGAGTTGACGAAGAACACGGTCTCGAGGTCGCCCGGGGCGTGCTCGGCGATGAAGGTCGCCGCGTCGATGGCTGCCGGGTGGGCCGAGCCCCAGTTCGTCCAGTAGGCGAGCCGGCTCATCTGCTCGAACGCGGCCTGCGGGATGTCCGTGCGCCCGTGTCCGATGTTGACGCAGAAGAGGCCGGCCAGGCCGTCGAGGTAGCGGTCGCCGTTCTCGTCGGTGAGATAGCTTCCCTCACCGCCGACGATGATCGGCAGACTGTCGTCGTTCCACACCTTCCCGGTGGTGAAGTGGGGGAACAGGTGCTTCTGTGCACGGCTTCTCATATCCGAGTTCGTCACGCGACTCTCCAATCCTGCAGTCGTGGCCGCCACGACGGTGTGTGCGGCCGGGATCATCGATGGAAGTGATCCTGGTCTCACTCTGGTGTCGACGGGCCCGCGGCTGAAGCCCCAATCCGGTGGCATTTCTTTGGTACCAGCGCGGGGATCGGCATCTCAGCTGGTCAGAGGACTGCCGAGCAGGGATTCGAGCGCGAATCTCAGCTCCTTGACACCGGCGGGGATCGCCTCCAGTCCGATGACGGAGAAGCCGAGGCGGAAGTGGTTGCGCGAGCCCTGCGGATCGAGGAAGAACGCGTCACCGCCTTCGATGACGACCCCGCGGCGCAGGCATTCGGCGGCGAGGTCGCGGGCGTCGAGCTCGGGCGGACCGGCGATCCAGACGCTCACCCCGCCGGCCGGGAAGGGGATCGTCCACGGCAGCTCGGCCGTCAGCGCCTCGGTCAGGCGCAGCCATTTCTGCCGCAGGTGGGTGCGGCGGCGGACGACGGTGCGCTGGTACTGCCCGGATTCGATGAGCAGACCCATGGCGCGCTGGGTGTGCCCGGAGACGTGGCGGATGGAATAGCGGCGGTGGGTGCGCAGCCGTCGGATGAGCCCGGAATCGGCGACGATGTAGCCCAGCCGCAGACCGGGGGCGAGGAACTTGGAGAACGATCCGAGGTAGATGACGTGATCGGATCCCGACAGTGCTTTGAGTGCAGGGGTGGGCTTGCCGCGGTAGCGGAACTCCGAATCGTAGTCGTCCTCGATGATGAGCGAATCGGCGGTGCGCGTCTGCGCGAGGAGGTGTCGGCGCCGTGCCGAGTCGAGGGTGACGTTGCTCGGGCAGTGATGGCTGGGTGTGACGTAGAGGAGATCGGGCGGGCTGTCGGGCACGACCATTCCCCGGCGGTCGACGGGGATGCCCTCGAGGCTGCCTCCCATCCGGGCGAAGGAGTGCTTGGCATCCGGGTAGCCGGGGTCTTCGACTCCGACTCGCATCCCGGGGTGGATGAGCATCTGCGCGAGGAGATCGAGCCCCTGCTGCGAGCCGGCGGTGATGAGGACGTTCTCCGCGCCGACGTGGATGCCGCGCGCCGGCAGGATCCGCTGGCACAGCATGTCGACGAGCATCGGATCGTCCTCGTCGACGGCATCGCGCACGGAGTGCCAGAGATGTTCGGGATCCATCGCGGTGCGCAGCGCCTTCGCCCAGGCGAGGCGGGGAAACTCCTCGGGATCGATCTGGCCCGCCACGAAGGGGTACGGGCGGGAGCGCCAGTCCTTGGGCTTGACGATCTCCGGCAGTGCGGCGTCCGCCCCCACGCGCACCTTCGCGGCCCAGTCGATCGACTCCGCTCGATCCGGCACCGGCTCGGTCGCGTCCGTCTCTCCCTCGACGAGCTCGCGATTGACGAAGTGGCCGCTGCGCGACCGGGCTTCGACGAGCCCGCTGGCGACGAGTTCCTGGATCGCGGCGTTGACGGTGTTGCGGGAGACTCCGATCTCGCGCGCCAGCGTCCGGGACGACGGCAGGGGAGTGTCGAGGTTGAACGCTCCGGACATGATCTGATGCTCGAGAGCTTTTCGCAGCTGCCGGTAGAGGGGTTCATCGGCAGCGGCGCTGATCTCGATCGGCGATCGGATCTCGGTCCGGCGACGGTCGTGCTGATCGTCGGAAGTCGCGCTCATCTCAGATCGGCTGGGACGGACTGTCCGCACCGTCGAGGGGATGGTACCGGGGGATGACGACCATGGGCACGGGCAGACTGCGGAGCATCTTGTTGGCAGTGGTGCCGAGGAAGATCGTGTGGCGCTGCGCCAGTCGGCTCGATCCGATGAGGACGATCTCTCCCTCGCTCCAGTCGAGGCTCTCGATCGCGGCCTCCGTCGAGCGCCCGCGAGCGATGTCGACGGAGACGTCGACGGCGCCGTCGACGCTGGCCGATGCCTCCTCGAGCACGCGTTCGGCGTGCTTGTCGGGGGCGTTCGCCGCGGGGACGGCGTCGAGGGAGACGAGCGAGATGATCCGCAGAGGGACGCGATGGAGGACGGCGGAGTCGACGGCCACCTGGAGCACCGCCTCGGCGCCGGTCCGCGTGCCCAGCGCACACGTGATGCGGGTGAGATCGCTGGGCGGCAGGTAGCCTGCCGGAGCGAGGGCCACCGGGGCGGTGGCGGTGTGGAGAAGCGCATTGGCGACGGATCCCACGGTGAAGCGGCGGAACGGTCCGTGACTGGCCGCTCCGACGATGATGAGATCGGTGCGCCTGACAGCGGCCACCTCGAGGATCCCCTCCGCCATCGAGTCGGCGAAGTGGATCGTCGCGCGCGCCCGCAGGGTCTTCGGGATGAGGAAGAGGGACTTCGCCATCCACTCCTCGGCCTCGTCGGCCTTGAGGCGCTGGTACTCCCGCTCCTGAGGAGTGGCGGCATCGTCCGGGTGTGCGCCGCTGATGACGTGGACGAGATCGATCTCGACCGCACCGGGGTCGTCCAGCGACTGCGCCAGGGTCGTCGCCAGCGAGATCGCGTCGCGGCCCCGGCTGTCCTTCGTCAGTCCGACTACATAGCGCATGGCTCACCCTCCGGCAGGTCGAAACGAGTCGGCATCGAGAACGTCGGTGTTCGCGCCGATGCTCGTCACTATAGGGGCGAGGGCGAAGCGATCACAACCTCGTTCGGCATGAGAGATGAGCAAAGGCAACTTGGTTTCGAATTCTGCGGAGATTCTCCTCGCAGCGTTCCAGTTTTTCGAGAGAGCACGCACAGGTTTGTCGAGAGAGCACGCAGAAGGGGGCGGAGGCCTGCGCCTCCGCCCCCTCTCATGTCAGGACGAACCTCTGGAGTCAGGACGATCGTCTCGTATCAGGACGAACCCGGTGCCCCGACCCGATCGGACCCGGGACTCAGCCGACGAACTCCTGGCGGATCGTGCCGATGCCCTCGATCGTCGTCTCGAGGACCTGCCCCGGCTGGATGAGCTTCGGCGGTTCGCGCGTGAAGCCCACGCCCGACGGGGTGCCGGAGAAGATGACATCGCCGGGATGGAGGGTGAGGATCTCCGAGAGCTTCTCGACGAGCGAGGGCACGTCGAAGAGCATCTGGCTCGTGCGACCGTCCTGGACGACCTCGTCGTCGAGCTTATCGGAGATCGCGAGGTCGTCGCGGTTGGGCAGCTCGTCGGGGGTGACGAGCCACGGACCCGTCGGCGAGTAGCCGGGGTAGGACTTCCCGAGGCCGAACTGCGGGGCCGGTCCGTCGAGCTGGATCGCGCGCTCGGAGAGGTCCTGGCCGACGGTGACGCCGGCGACGTAGTCCCATCCGGTGCCCTCGGCGATGTCGTGGGCTTCGCGTCCGATGACGATGACGAGCTCGGCCTCCCAGTCGTTCCGTCCGTCGGCGACGAGCTTGACGGTCGTGAACGGACCGGTGAGCGAGGACTGGAACTTCGGGAACACCGGCGGCAGCTTCTCCGGGGTGTCGAAACCGCTCTCGGTGACGTGCTCGGCGTAGTTGAGTCCCACGCCCATCGACTGCAGCGGACGCGGGGAGACCGCGCCGAGCTGCTGCGGGTCGATGGTCACCGTCTCACCGGTCGCCTCGGGCGCCCAGGCGAGGAAGTCGTCCCACTGATCGTAGACATCCTGGATCTCGGGGCCGAACCGGCCGTCGCTGGCCGCGGCGACATCGATGCCCTGGTTGTCGCCGGTGACGATGACGGCGCGGGAGTTGTGGTTGGCGAGTTTCATGGGTGTCCTTCTCTGTTGGTGACAGGTTGAGCTGATGACAGGGTGGATGGGGCGGCGGTCAGCGCTGCCGGTTGGGGATCCCGTGGTCGAGGATGTCGGCGGGCACCTGACCGTCCCATTGGTTGATCCAGTAGAGGTCGTCGGGGTCCCAGTGCCGGGCGGGACGGTCCTTGTCGCGGATCGTCTCCATGTCGCAGTAGTACTCGATGACCGCACCGGTCGGTTCGACGTAGTAGACGGCGACGTTGTCGCCGGCCCCGTGGCGCACCGGTCCCCACGCCAGGCGCGCACCCCGCCGGGCGAGGCGGTCGCCGAGGCGGACGAGATCGTAGACGTTCCCGGCCTGCCATGCGTGGTGGTGGATTCCGGTCTTGTTCGACGTGAAGATCGCGACCCCGTGGTGATCGTTGTTGCACCGCAGGAAGAAGTGCTCGTTGCCGATCTGGTCGGAGACGGCGAAGTTGAAGACGTCCTTGAAGAACTCCGTCTGCGCCGGGGCGTCGAGGACCTGGATGTTCGTGTGCCCGAGGCGATCAGGAGCGGTCGTGCCCCGCTTGAGCATGCTGTAGTCGAGCTTCTCGGTGTAGATCTGCCAGGTGAAGCCCTCGGGGCCGACGAAGGCGAAGCCCTCCTCGATGTGGTCCTCGATCGGCTGCTCGGAGACGATCGTGTACCCGCCGCGGTCGACCTTCGCACGGATCGCCTCGAGCTCCGCGGAGTTCTCGACGACGAGCCCCTGGTGGTCCACGGCGTCCTGGTCGGACTGCGTGTAGACGAGCTCGTGGTGCTTGTTCTGCGCGGTGAGGAACGCCTTCTTCGCCGTCGACTCCGTCTCGACGAGACCGAAGACGTCGACGGCGTTGGAGATCGAGGCGTGGAGGTCCCTGGTGAGCAGGGAGACGTAGCCGATTTCCGAGATGGATCCTTGTGCGGTCATGCCGTACTCCTCATTGAGCTAATCGATATAATGATTATGATGATTACGATAGCAGTGAATCGTGGATAATCAAGGGTGACGTGACAAGGAGGTGGCGATGCCTGCGACGAAGCAGATCGCCGAGGCGGCGGCGACGTCCGCCGGGACAGCGGCGAGCCGCACGGAGACCGCGACGGCGATGATCATCGCGATCGCCCAGCGCCATGCGGCGGGCACGCGGCTGGGGACGAAGGAGACGCTGCGCACCGAATGCGGGGTGTCCGTCGGCACCTTCAACGAGGCGCTCGCGCTCGCCCAGGCACGCGGATACGTGACGATGAAGCCCGGACCCGGGGGCGGCATCTTCGTCGACGAGCAGTCCGCGATCGCCCGCCTCGGCAACGCGATGCTCGCCCTCGACACCGCCGAGCCCTCCGTCCCCGACGCCATCCGCATCCGCGACGCGCTCGACCCGCTGCTCATCGACGACGCCGTGACCTCCGCGCAGCCGGCCGACATCGCCGGCATGCGCGGGCAGCTGGAGAGGATGCGCGCGGCCCTCGACGCCGGCGAGCACCTCGAGTTCGCCCGGGCCAACTGGGCGCTCCACCGCGTCATCGCCGAGGCGTCGCCGAGCCAGATGCTGCGATCCGTCTACCTCGGCGTCCTCGGGCTGCTCGAGGACCACGCGGTGAGCATCGCCGGCAGCGCTGACGCCCCGCTGCCGGAGTACGTGCGGTCCCGCTACGACCTCCACGTCGAGATCGTCGACGCGATCGCGGCGCGCGACGGTGAGCGCGCCCGCGAGCTCATCGCCCTCCACAACCTCAACGGATGACACCTCGCTCACCGGCCGGGTCCCTGGTCAGCTGCCGGGCAGCTCGGCTGCGAGCTGTCGGCGGTGGCGCAGCGGGCTGATGCCGAAGCGGTCGCGGTAGGTGCGGGAGAACTGCGCCGCCGACCGGAAGCCGCTGGCCGCAGCGACCTCGGCCATGCTCAGGCCCGCGGCGCGCGGATCGGCGAGCAGCCCGGCCGCCGTGTCGAGGCGGGCACCGAGCACGGCGCGGGGCACGCTCAGCCCCGCCTCGGCGAGGATGCGGGTCAGCTGCCGCTCCGAGACCCCGAGGTGCCCGGCGATGCGCGCGGCACCGAGATCGGGCTCGCGGTGATGATCGGCGATGACGGTGAGCGCCTCCTCGACGATGCTCCCGCCGGGGGAGGCCGCGGTGAGCACGCTGCCGAGCAGGTCGAGGAGCCGCCCCTCAAGCGGCGCACCCCCGCCGAGGCGTCGGTCGATGAGGCCCTCGGCCACCTCGGCGAAAGCCCTGCCCGGTGCGGTCGGGCTCGCGGAGTCGTCGAGGTCGAGGGCGGTCGGGGTCGGCCACGAGGACCGGCCGGTGAGATCGGTGAGCGTGCGGCGGGGAAGGCGGACGACGAGCTCGTCGACCCCGGCCCCGAGGCCGCGCGCGAACGCGGTGTCACCGTCGACGACGATGCCCCGGCCGGGTCCCAGCGTCAGCTGTCCCGCCCGATGGGCGAACGTGCTCGCACCCCGCAGCGGCAGATAGAGCAGGGCCCCGGACGCCGGGTGGCCGGCGATCTCGGCAGGCCCGCGCCGCACGGCATGCGGGGTGCCCGTGACCTTGGCGATGCGCACCTGCGGGAGGTCGAGGGTCGAGGTCACCGCGCGGAAGGCGGCGCCGCCGGCGGAGACGGTGCGCAGGCCCACGAGGGCCGCGGCATGGTAGGCCTCCCAGTCCTCGACGCGGCGCGCGGGAGGCGCGGCGTCGGTGGAGAACCGCGCGCGCACCGGTGGGTCTCCCGCGCTGGCGATCATGCCTCTCATCGTAGCCGTGACGGCGTGAGCCGGATCTCAGCTTTTTGACGATTTCGGCCACGATCACCTCGGCGAGATGACCCCGCGCACCGGCCCGTGCCACCCTCGAGGCCACGCGGAAACCACCGCACCACACGACAAGGAGAGTCACCATGGTCATCTTCGACGACGGAGTCGCAGAGACAGCCACCCCGGAGGGGGACATCGTCGACACCGACGTCCTCATCGTCGGTTCGGGTCCGGCGGGGGCGTCAGCGGCCCTGTTCCTCTCGACCCTCGGGATCCCCAACATCATGATCACGAAGTACCGGTGGACGGCGAACACCCCGCGGGCGCACATCACGAACCAGCGGACGATGGAGATCTTCCGCGACGTCGGCATCGAGGACCAGGTCCTCGCCGAGGCGACCCCGCACGAGATGATCGGCGACACCGTCTTCTGCACGTCCCTCGCCGGTGAGGAGATCGGACGGATCCTCACCTGGGGAAACCACCCGGCCCGGCACGCCGACTACGAACTCGCCTCCCCATCGCTCAACTGCGACATCCCGCAGACCCACCTCGAGCCGATCCTCGTGAGGAATGCGACGATGCGGGGCACGCAGGCCCGCTTCTCCGCCGAATACCTCTCCCACACCCAGCATCCCGACCACGTCGACGTCCAGGTCCTCGACCGCCTGACCGGCCGGGAGCTGACGATCCGCGCGAAGTACCTCATCGGCGCCGACGGCGCCCGGTCGAAGGTCGCCGCCGACATCGACCTGCCCATGGTCGGGGACATGGACATCGCCGGATCGATGAACATCACCTTCACCGCCGACCTCGAGACGCTCGTCGGGCACCGGCCCTCGGTCCTCTACTGGGTCATCCAGCCGGGATCGAACATCGGCGGCATCGGCGCGGGACTCGTTCGCATGGTCAGACCGTGGAACGAGTGGCTCATCGTCTGGGGCTTCGACATCGCGCAGGGACCGCCGGAGGTCACCGAGGCCGACGCGCTGCAGATCGTGCGCAACCTCATCGGCGACCCCGACCTCGAGGCGACGATCACCGGGATCTCCCTGTGGGGCAACAACGAACAGTATGCGAGCCGACTCCAGTCGGGCCGGGTGTTCTGCGCGGGGGACGCCGTGCACAAGCACCCGCCGTCGAACGGACTGGGATCGAACACCTCGATCCAGGACTCCTACAACCTCGCGTGGAAGATCGCGGCCGTCCTCCGCGGAGAGGCCGGAGAGGACCTGCTCGAGACCTACAGCGCCGAACGCGCCCCGGTCGCCGAGCAGATCGTCACCCGCGCGAACAAGTCCGGTCGTGAGTTCGCCCAGCTCTTCGACGCCCTCGGGCTCACCCCCGACCAGACCGAGGAGGAGATGAACGAGGCGATCGCCGCCCGCAAGGACGCCACCGCAGACGGCGCGGCCGTGCGGACGAAGGTGAGGGAGGCGATGGAGGTGAAGAACTACGAGTTCAACGCCCACGGCGTCGAACTCGGACAGCGCTACGTCTCCACGGCCGTCGTCGCCGACGACCGGGACCCGACGGAGAACCCGCGCGACCCCGAGCTCTACTACCAGGCCGGCACGGATCCCGGCGTGCGCCTGCCCCATGCCTGGGTCGGCAACTCGCGGGAGAAGCTCTCCACCCACGACCTCGCCCCGTACACCCGGTTCACCCTCATCACCGGGACGACCGGCGCCGGCTGGGAGGAGGCGGCGCAGGCGGCCGGGCAGCGCCTCGGCGTCGACATCGGCACCGTCGTCATCGGCCCCGACCGCGACGTCACCGACCTCTACTTCGACTGGGATCGCCTCCGCGACGTCGCCGAGGACGGTGCGATCCTCGTCCGTCCCGACAAGCATGTCGCGTGGCGGGTGCCGTCCCTGCCCGACGACGCCGCCGACCAGCTCACCTCAGCTCTCGCCGCTATCCTGGCGACGGGACCGGCAGACTCGAACGAAAGGCTCGGTGACATCGCATGACCTTCGATTTCACGCACACCACCCTCGGCCAGCGCGTCGTCTTAGGCACCGGGCAGGCCGCTGCCGCAGTCGCCGCGGAGGTCGAGCGCCTCGGGGCCGAACGGGTCATGGTCATCGTCTCCGGATCCGCCGCGGACAAGGTCACCGACTTCGCCGACCACTTCCCGGTCGCCCTGTGGCACCGGGAGGTCGTCATGCACGTGCCCGCCGAGGTGGCCGATCGTGCCGTGGCCGCCGCCGAGGTCGGCGACATCGACCTCGTCGTCAGCGTCGGTGGCGGTTCGGCAACGGGGCTGGCGAAGGCGGTCGCGCTGCAGACGCGGATCCCGGTCATCGCCGTGCCCACGACGTTCTCCGGCTCCGAGGCGACGAACGTGTGGGGGCGCACCGAGAACGGCCGCAAGCGCACCGGGGTCGATGATGCGGTGCTGCCGCGCACGGTCATCTACGACGCCGACCTCCTGCGCGACCTGCCCCACGACCTCGCCGTCGCCTCGGGCCTCAACGCCCTCGCCCACTGCATCGACTCGCTGTGGGCCCCGGCCGCCGACCCGATCAACCGGGCGCTCGCCCTCGAAGGCATCCGGGCGCTGCGCGAGGGTCTGCCGCAGCTCGGCGCGGAATCCTCCGCACTGACGGGGCTCGAGTCCACGCTCTACGGCGCCTACCTCGCCGCCGTCGCCTTCGCCTCGGCGGGATCGGGCATGCACCACAAGATCGCCCACGTCCTCGGCGGCACCTTCGACCTCCCGCACGCCCAGACCCATGCGATCGTCCTGCCCTACGTCCTCGCCTTCAACGCCCCCGCCGTGCCCGAGGCCGAGGCGCGGATGGCGGAGGCGTTCGGAGCCGAGACCGCGGTCGCCGGACTCCAGCGGCTGCGCGAGGCCGTCGGCGCCCCGCGGGCACTGTCGGAGCTCGGATTCGCATCCGGTGACATCGCCGAGGCGGTCGACCTCGCCCTCGAAGCGATCCCCGGCGACAACCCCCAGCCGGTGACGCGGGAGAACCTCACGGCGCTGCTCACCGCCGCCCGGCGCGGCGATGAGCCCCAGACCGTCGCCCCGCAGGGGTCGCCGGGCGGGACCGGCATCGCCGCCGAGGCGGCCGAGGACGCTGCCGGGCTCACCCCGGCCGAGGTCGAGGAGCGGCTCATCGACACGGTCATCGCCTCGTTCTCGGGCACCCCCGATGACCGCCTCCGGCAGCTGATGACCGCGGTCGTCACCCACCTCCACGGACTCATCCGCGACGTGCGGCTGACCGAGGACGAATGGAACCGGGCGATCGGCTTCCTCACCGACGTCGGACACATCACCGACGACCGCCGGCAGGAGTTCATCCTCCTCTCCGACGTCCTCGGCGCATCGATGCAGACGATCAACGTGAGCAACCAGCCCTACCGTGACGCCACCGAGGCGACGGTGTTCGGACCGTTCTTCGTCGACGACGCCCCGCTCATCCCCGCCGGCGGGGACATCGCCGGGGGAGGAGTGGGAGAGCCGTGCTGGGTCGAAGGCGTCGTCCGCGACACCGACGGGGCTCCCGTGCCCGGGGCCCGCATCGAGGTCTGGGAAGCCGACGAGGACGGCCTCTACGACGTCCAGCACGATGACGACCGCGTCTACGGGCGGGCGCATCTGTTCTCCGACGACGACGGGTCGTTCCGGTTCTGGGGGCTCACCCCCACTCCGTACCCGATTCCCGACGACGGACCGGTGGGGCGGCTGCTGGCGGCGACGGGGCGCTCGCCGATGCGGGCGAGCCACCTCCACTTCATGGTCACGGCCCCGGGCCTGCGCACGCTCGTCACCCACATCTTCGTCTCCGGAGACGAACTGCTCACCAGCGATTCGGTCTTCGGCGTCAAGGACTCCCTCATCAAGGACTTCGCGCAGCAGCCGGCGGGCACCCCGACCCCCGACGGCCGCGACCTCGGTGACCTGCCGTGGTCGCGCACGCGCTTCGACATCGTGCTCGCTCCCGCAGGCGTCTGACGACGACCGGGCGACGACGACCGGGCAGATCGTCGAGTGACGACGCCGGGGCGTCAGGCGCCGCCGCTGCTCACCCGGTGGCTCGCGTGCCGGTCTCGTCGATCCAGATCCACCCGTCGGGCAGCGGCGCCCAGGCCGCGACCTCGCGACCGGACTTCGAGGAGTCGGCGAGGACGACGACGCTGCGGGCGCGCTCGGCGATGAGCTCCTTCGTCCTGGCCTCGGCGAGCGTCGGCTCCCCGATGCCGACGTCCGGGTCGACGGCGTCGGCGCCGAGGAACGCGACGTCGACGTGGACGCGTGCGAGCGCATGGTCGCTCAGCGCCCCCGTCGTCCCGTGCGAGAGGGTCGAGACCTCACCGCCGACCATGGTCACACGCGGACCGTTCGGGTGCGCGAGCGTCAGCGCGATCTCGAGTCCCCGGGTGATGACGGTGAGGTCGTCGCGGTCGCGGAGACGCTCGGCCACCCGCACGGTCGTCGATCCGGCGTCGAGGAAGATCGTGCGCACCTGCGCGCTTACGTGGCTCAGGGCGTGGGCGGCGATCGCGTCCTTCGCCTCGGCCTGCTGCTCCATCCGCTGACCGAGTGGGGGTTCGACGTACCCGGCGGCGGTCGCCCCGCCGATCGTGCGGATGACTTCACCGGCGTCGGCCAGCTCCCGCAGGTCCCGCCGGATCGTCGACTCCGAGGTTCCGAGCTCGGCGGCCAGGCGCGGGATCGACCACGCCCCCGACTTCAGCCGGGACCGGATGTCGTCGCGGCGCTTGGCCGTGCTGCTGCGGACGGCCATCACCGCGGCAGGTACTCCGCGCGGATGCCGTCGACGAAGGGCGCATAGCCGATCGCCGCACGGTAGGCCGAGCGCATCGTGCCGGCATCGGCGAGTCCCTGTCCGGCGATGTCGAATGCCGTGCCGTGGTCGACGGAGGTGCGCAGGATCGGCAGGCCCACGGTCACGGAGATCGTGCCGTCGAAGTCGTACGTCTTCGAGGCGATGTGCCCCTGGTCGTGGTACTGCGAGAGGATCCCGTCGAAACGCCCGGTCAGCCCCTGGTGGAAGACGGAGTCGGCGGGGATGGGTCCGGCGACGTCGAAGCGACCGGCGGCGTTGACGGCCTCGACGGCGGGGCGGAGGATCTCGATCTCCTCGTCCCCGAACGCCCCGTTCTCCCCGCCGTGCGGATTGAGGGCGGCGACGGCGAGCCGCGGCGCAGTGACCCCGTAGAGCTGCAGGGCGCGATGGGCGCGTTCGATCGAATCGATCTGCGTCTCGACGGACAGCGCGTCGATCGCCTTCCGCAGCGACATGTGCCGCGTGGCGAAGAAGATCTGGAGCTTGTGGTCGGGGACCTTCGCGTTCTCGACGACGAACATCGTGTCCTGCTTCGTCACCCCGGTGAGCTCGCCGAGCATCTCCGTGTGCCCGAGGTGCTCAGAGCCGGACTGCCACACGGCCTCCTTGTTGATCGGTCCGGTGACGATGCCGGCGATCTCCTCATCCATCGCCGCCCTGGTCGCGACTTCGATGGCCGTGACCGCGGCACGGCCGGCGCGCGCGTCGACGACGCCCCAGTCGGGCAGGTCGTCACCGAGCACGCCGATGTCGAAGACGTCGATGACGCCCTCTCCCGCCGAGGCGGTCGCGAAGTCGGTGATCGGGCGGAGTTCGACGTCGAGGCCGAGGACGTCGACGGCGCGTCTCATCACGGCGAGATCGGCGACGGCGACGCCGTGCTGGTCGTCGCGGGCGGAGAACTCCGCGAGCACCTGGGCGGTGATCTCCGGGCCGATCCCGACGGGGTCTCCCACGGTCACGGCGAGGATGGGTGCGGTCATGTCATACTCCTTCGGTGGTGCGGTCTCGGTGGTCGGCATCGGGCTCATCCCTGCCCGACCCGGGAGGTCGCCATGAGGTAGTCGAGGCAGAGGGCTGCCGTGTCGGAGTCGCCGATGAGACCGCCCTTCGTGACGATGGGCAGGCCGTCGGCGCGTCCGCCGACGAGGCGACCGCCGACGGCGAGCGGGATGATCTCCCGCTCGAGTTCCATCCCGACGGCGCCCACCGCGCGCATCACCGCTGCGGTGATGTCCCCGCCGGTGGTGTAGAGGCCGGTGACGGCCGGGGAGGTCATGATGAGCTCGGCGATGGCGGCGAGCCGGCGGGTCGTCTCCTCCGCGGCCGCGGCGCTGAGACTGCGCAGATCGGAGGCGTCGACGACGGTGGCGATGATGATCGCCTTCGCCGAGGTGACGCCCTCGACCCGGGCGATCGTGGCCTCGACAGCGGGCAGGCCGTCCTCGTCGAGGACGACGCGGACGACGGCGTTGCGGGGGTCTTCGGACAGTGTGGCCAGCTGCGCGCGGGTGACCTCGGTGGCCGATCCGGAGATCCCGAGGATGATCCCGTTCGGCCGCGTCGGGAGCAGCGGCAGGGCGAGGGCGAGGCTGCCGGGACCGGGATCGATCGTCACCCAGTCGAGGGTCTCACCGCCGGGCGGGTCCGCCCCTGCATCGGGTGCTTCCGCGGCGATCTCCCGGGTCACTGCGGCGACGACCGAGCCGACGAGTTCGATGTGCTCGGTGGTCAGCGCATCGACGATGATGACGTCGGCGCCCGAGGCGATCCCGGCGAGCACCGCCTCCCGGACGGCATGGCGACCGGCGAGCACCTGGGAGATGTCGATGAGATGGCAGTCGAGGTCGGTGCCGTCGCGAAGGATCTGCGCGACATCGGAGGTGTGCATGGGGGAGCGGACGTCGCGGCGCAGCTCCGTGTGCTCGAGCAGCCGCCCGTCGAGCAGCTGCAGGCCCTCGACCGTCGTGCGTCCGGCGGCCGGGAAGGCGGGGATGCAGAGGCCGATGACCCTCTTCGCCGGGCCGTCCGCGCGGGCGGCGAGCCGGCGTCGGGCGGTCAGCGCCGCCTCGGCGCTCACCCCGACATTGCCCCGCAGCGTCGTGTCGATCCGGCACGCGACGAGGTCGATGTTCCCGGCGCTCGCCACGAGCTGTGCGGTGAGCTCGGCCGCGGTGGCGGCGGGCAGGTGCCGGGAGTCGGCATTGAGGACGACGGCGTCGTAGTCGTCGAGGAGGACGTCGAGGTCGACCGTCTCCGTCGCACTCGTGGACGTCACGGTGATCGTCCGCAGACCCGCCTCGGCGAAGAGGGCCCCGCACGCGTTTCCGCCGGTGAGGTCGTCGGCGATGATGAGGATGCGCGACGTCTCCGCGTCGCCGTCTGCACTGCTCATACGACCAAGTCGAGCACGAAGAGGAGCGGAATGGAACCCAGCCACACGGCGGTCGTGATCCCCGACCAGCCCTTGATCGCCTGCACCCCGTCGAGGCCGGCGAAGCGGGTGACGACCCAGAAGTACGAGTCGTTGAAGTAGGAGAAGACCATCGATCCCGCGGTGCAGGCCATGACCGCGACGAGCGGGCTGAGCCCGAGCGGGGCGATGAGCGGGGCCGTCACCGAGGCGGCGGTGATCATGGCGACCGTGCCCGAACCCTGCGCGATGCGCACGAGGGAGGCGATGATGAACGGCACGAGGAGGGCGGGCAGGCTGATCGAGGCGATCGCCTCGGCGAGGGCGTCTCCGACCCCGGATTCGCGCAGCACCATGCCGAAGCTGCCGCCGGCGCCGGTGATGAGGAGGATGAGTCCGGCCGAGGCGGCGCCGTCGGCGAGCCAGGCCTGGACCTGGGTGCGCGGGGTCAGGCGCGGCAGGAGGGTGTAGACGGCGAGGACGAGGCCGATGATGAGCGCGACGACGGGGTTGCCGAGGAAGGCGATGGGAGCGACCCACGCGGACGGTTCGTAGTCGTCGCCGGCGAGCATCCCCTGGGCGTTGCGGTCGATCGCCGTCGACACGGTGTTCGCGACGATGAGGAGCAGCGGGATGATGAGCGGGAGGAAGCCGAGGACCGCGCCCGGCTGCCTGCCACCGGCGGTCCGCGGGCTTCCGGTGCCGTCTCCGGTGTCCGCTGCGCCTCCGGCGGTCGTCGTCTCCGTGGTCGGCGAGACCGGCGCCGCGGTCTCCGCTGCCCCTGCGGTCTCCGGTGCTCCCGCGGTCACCGTCGTATAGACGTCGTGCTTGACTGTGACGTTGAGGAAGGGTTCGAGCTTCGGTCCGATCCAGCGGGCGTAGATGACGACGACCGGCAGGAGGATGACGGTGAAGACGAGACCGGTGAGGATGACGGCACCGAGATCGGCGCCGAGGATGCCGGTGGCCGCGAGCGGGCCCGGAGTCGGCGGGACCATGTGGTGGGTCAGCGTCATGCCGGCGCCGAGGGCGAGGGCGAGCGTGATGTAGCCGCCGCGCTTGACGCGGGCGATCGAGCGGGCGAGCGGGTTCATGATGACGTACCCGGAGTCGCAGAACACGGGAATCGAGACGAGGGACCCGACGGTGCCCATCGCCCAGGGCTCACGGCCCTTGCCGAAGGCGCGGAGGAAGGCGCGGGCGAGCGAGTCGGCGGCGCCGGAGACCTCGAGGATCTTGCCGATGCCCACGCCGAGGCCGATGACGATTCCGATGCTCGCGAGGGTGTTGCCGAACCCGGTGGTCACGGCGTCGACGATCGAGAGCAGATCCTCACCGGCGACGATGCCGGTGACGATCGCTGCCAGGAGGAGAGCGATGAAGGCGTCGAGGCGCGTGGCCAGGACGATGACGACGATCGTCGCGATCCCGGCGACGAGGGCGAGGATGAGCTGCAGGTCCATGGGTCCTCCACATTGAGGCTGACCGGTCGGTCCGGCCAGAGGTGCGCGGTGCGGGCGGTCAGCGACGCACCGTTATGCACAGCATGAGCAAGTATGTGCCATAACTGCTCAGAAGTGCAAAGAAATTTCTCGCAGATTCCTGCGGATCGAGCTTGATTCATACCCCTAGGGGGTATAGGTTGACGATATGGACACGGAACGGGATCACCAGAGAGCGACGGAACTCGAGCAGAGCCACGCGGGCCATGACCATGCCGGACACCAGCAGCCCGGGGCCGATCACGCGGGCCACGAACATTCGGGCCATGATCATTCGGGCCACGATCACGCGGGCCACGATCTCGCGGGGCACGGGGCGATGGATCACTCGGGAATGGATCACTCCGGCATGGATCATTCGGGGATGGACCACTCGGGCATGGACCACTCCGGCCACGGGGGCCACGGCGGGCATGCCGCGGTGTTCGGCCGGCTCTTCGGGATCATGGCGGTCATCGCGGTGCCGGTCATCGCCTTCAGCCCGATGTTCGGCCACCTCGTCGGCTACATGGTGCCCGAATCGGGGCCGTGGGGCTGGGTGCGCTGGATCGCTCCGGTGCTCGGCACGGTCATGTACGTGTGGGGCGGCAAGCCGTTCCTCACCGGCGGGTGGAGCGAGCTCAAGGCCCGCAAGCCGGGGATGATGCTCCTCATCGCGCTCGCGATCACCGTCGCCTTCGTCGCCTCGTGGGGCGCCTCGCTGGGGATCCTCGACGCCGAACTCGACTTCTGGTGGGAGCTCGCACTCCTCATCGTCATCATGCTCGCCGGCCATTGGCTGGAGATGCGCTCGCTCGCGCAGACCACCTCGGCGCTCGACAGCCTCGCCGCCCTCCTGCCCGATGAGGCGGTGAAGATCGTCGACGGCACCACCGTGACGGTCGCACCCGCCGACCTCGTCGTCGGCGATGTCGTCCTCGTCCGCCCCGGCTCCGCCGTGCCGGCGGACGGGCGCATCGTCGACGGCACCGCGGAGATGGACGAATCGATGATCACCGGGGAGTCCCGACCGGTGCGCCGCAGCGTCGGCGACACCGTCGTCGCGGGCACCGTCGCCACGGACTCGGGCCTGCGGATCGAGATCACCGCGACCGGTGACGACACCGCGCTGGCCGGCATCCGCAAACTCGTCGCCGACGCCCAGAACTCCTCCTCACGCGCCCAGCGCCTGGCCGACCGCGCCGCGGCGTGGCTGTTCTGGTTCGCCCTCGGCGCCGCCGTCATCACCGCGATCGTCTGGACGCTCGTCGGCATGCCCGACACGGCGGTCGTGCGCACGATCACCGTCCTCGTCATCGCCTGCCCCCATGCCCTGGGACTGGCGATCCCGCTCGTCGTCTCGATCGCCACGGAACGCGCCGCACGCGCCGGGGTCCTCATCAAGGACCGACTCGCGCTCGAGACGATGCGCACCGTCGACGCCGTGCTCTTCGACAAGACGGGAACCCTGACGAAGGGCGAGCCGACCGTCACCGCCGTCGAGACGACCGGGACGCGCAGCGACGACGAGGTGCTCGCTCTCGCCGCCGCGGCCGAGACCGACAGCGAGCACCCGCTCGCCCGAGCGATCGTCCGCGCCGCCGACGAGCGGGGACTGACCGTGCCGACGGCACAGAACTTCTCGTCCTCACCGGCCGTCGGAGTGCGCGCCGAGGTCGACGGCACCGAGGTCGAGGTCGGAGGACCCCACCTCCTCAGTGCCCGCGGGGCCGTCGAGGCCCCGATCGCCGAGACCTGGCGGGCCGAGGGAGCGATCATCCTCCACGTCCTCGTCGCCGGGCAGGTCGTCGGCGCGCTGCGCCTCGCCGATGAGATCAGGGCCGAGTCCCGGCAGGCCGTCGAGGCCCTCCACGCCCAGGACATCGAGGTCGTCATGATCACCGGCGACGCCGAGGCGGTCGCCCGATCCGTGGCCGCTGACCTCGGCATCGACCGGGTCTTCGCCGGCGTGCGCCCGGCGGACAAGGCGGCGAAGGTCGCCGAACTCCAGGCCGAGGGGAAGACGGTCGCGATGGTCGGCGACGGCGTCAACGACGCCCCCGCCCTCGCGCAGGCCGATGTCGGCATCGCGATCGGTGCGGGCACCGATGTCGCGATCGGCTCGGCGGGAGTCATCCTCGCCTCCGACGATCCCCGTTCGGTGCTCTCCGTCCTCGAGCTCTCGCGGGCCAGCTACCGGAAGATGAAGCAGAACCTCTGGTGGGCCGCCGGCTACAACCTCCTCGCCGTCCCCCTGGCCGCGGGCATCCTCGCGCCGATCGGGTTCGTCCTGCCGATGAGCGTCGGTGCGATCCTCATGTCGGCCTCGACGGTCGTCGTCGCCCTCAACGCGCAGCTCCTGCGCCGCCTCGACCTGCGGCCCGAGGCCGTCGTCGCCGCGGCCGAGCGCCATCCCGCCGAGCGCTGAGTCCTCAGCGCTCGAGGGTCTCCTCGAGCGTGCTGCCGCCGACCCCGACGGTCACCTGCGTGCCCCACGGGTCGGCCAGGCGCACCGAACGCTCCTCGTCGGCGAACGGCAGCGACCGCGCCGTCAGCCTCTCGACGAGGGCATCGAGGTCCTCGCGGGCCGGCACCGTGATCGCGAGATCGCCGAGGCCGAGGCTCGCGGCCCGCGGTCCCGCGCCGAGGCTGTTCCACGTGTTCATCGCGACGTGATGGTGGTAGCCGCCGGCCGAGGCGAAGACGGCCCCGGGCATCGTCGAGTTCGTCGGTTCGAAGCCGAGCGCGCCGACGTAGAACTCGCGGGCGGCGTCGAGATCGCCGACCTGCAGGTGAACATGGCCGACGGTGCCGGGCAGCTCCGATGCGCTCGTCAGCGTGCCGCTGTCGAGATGCTCGCGGAGGAAGGCGTTGGGGTCGAAGCCGATCGAGTCCATCTCGATCTCACCGGCGGGGGAGTGGCCCCACTGCGCGCGGTCCCGATCGACGTAGAGTTCGATGCCGTTGCCCTCGGGGTCGGAGAAGTAGAACGCCTGCGACACGAGGTGATCCTGAGCGGCGAGGAACCGGCTGCGGGTGTTCGCCGCGGCATGTGCGACGGTCGCGGCCAGGGATTCGGGAGTCTCGAAGAGGAAGGCGGTGTGGAAGAGTCCGGCGCTCCGGCGGCTGCCGACCGGCAGGTCCGGGGTCGAGACGAACTTCACCATCGGCGTCGTGCCGCGCCCGAGGACGCGGTGGACCTCGCGCCCCCGGGAAGCCTCCTCGAGCGGTTCGAGGGCGAGCGCATTCCGGTAGTAGTCGGTCATGAGGTCGAGGTCGCCGACGCGCAGGGTCACGGCGTCCATTCCGGCATCGGGTGGGAGGACGGTGCTGGGGGCAGAGGTCATCGGGCGCTCCAGATCAAGATGGTTGAATATTGAAGTATATCCGCGGTGGAGCGCGGTGGCCATGCCCGGCGGGACGGAAGAGCCCTGCCGTGCGCACCCGACGCTCAAGCGGGACCGGCAAAACTCCCGTCAGTCATCCAATGTATTGACAATCCATCCATTGCGTTTCGACAAATAATCCCGGCGAGATCTTGTCTTTGCTCGACTGTGCCTCTAGTCTGAGCAACAGACATAGGATGTCTCGCGTGATGACGTGGGACACGGTATTCAACGAGGAGTCACCGCCACATGTCAGAGACGACGAGCACTCCGCTGCTCGACATCCGCGGCGCCGCCAAATCCTTCCCCGGCGTCAGAGCCCTCTCCGACGTCGACCTCGACCTGTATCCCGGAGAGGTCCTCGGCCTCGTCGGGGAGAACGGAGCCGGGAAGTCGACGCTGATGAAGCTGCTCTCGGGCGTCTACACCCCGGACGCCGGGGAGTTCCGCATCGACGGCACCCCGGTGACGATCGGGTCGACGACCGACGCCGAGCGCCTCGGCATCGCCATCATCCACCAGGAGTTCAACCTCGTCGAGGATCTCACAGTGGCCCAGAACATCTATCTCGGCCGCGAACCGCGCATCGGTCCCTTCATCAGCGAACGTCAGCTCAACCGGGATGCGCAGGCCCTCTTCACCCGGCTCGGTCTCGCGCTCGACCCGCGCGCCGTCGTCGGGCGGCTCACCGTCGCCGCGCAGCAGATGGTCGAGATCGCGAAGGCGCTCAACCAGGATGCGCGGATCCTCATCATGGACGAACCCACCGCCGCCCTCAACGATGAGGAGGTCGAGGTCCTCCACGGGCTCATCCGCCGCTTCATCACCCCGGAGACCGGCGTCATCTACATCTCGCACCGGATGCCGGAGCTCAAGGCCATCACGGAGCGGATCACCGTCATCCGCGACGGCGAGAAGATCGGCACCGTGCCGACCGCGACGACCGAGATGCCCGAGGTCATCCGCATGATGGTCGGACGCGAACTCGCCGCCGTCGCCGACGCACCCGCCCATGACGACACCGCCGAGGTGGTCCTCGCCGTGACGGACCTGCAGACGAAGGCGAAGCTGCGCGGCATCAGCTTCGACCTCCGCCGCGGCGAGATCCTCGGACTCGCCGGTCTCATGGGAGCCGGCCGCACGGAGACCGCCCGCGCGATCATCGGCGCCGACCCCCTGACCGCCGGGACGGTCACCGTCAACGGCCGAGCGGTGACGATCGGCAGTCCGGCGGCGGCCGCGCGGCTGGGGATCTGCTACCTGTCCGAGGACCGCAAGCAGCTCGGCGTGCTCGTGGGGCAGAGCGTCCGCGACAACATCGCCCTGCCGAGCCTGCGGCGCTTCAGCCGCTTCGGGTTCACCGACGAGACGGCCATCGACACCACCGCCCGTGACCTCGTGTCACGGCTGCGGATCCGCACGCCGTCGATCACGCAGGTGCTCGAGAAGCTCTCCGGCGGCAACCAGCAGAAGGTCGCCATCGCGAAATGGCTCGTCAAGGACTGTGACGTCTTCATCTTCGACGAACCCACCCGGGGCATCGACGTCGGCGCGAAGGCCGAGATCTACGCCCTGCTGCGCGAGCTCAGCGCGCAGGGCAAGTCGATCATCGTCATCTCCTCCGAACTGCCCGAAGTCCTCCTGCTCTCACACCGCATCGCCGTGCTCAGCGAAGGCCACCTCACCGGCATCCTCACCGCCGCCGATGCCACGCAGGACTCCGTCATGGCCCTGGCCACGCAGCACACCGAATCGATGGGAATCGTCGCCTGAATGAATGCCGAAACCGCTTCCGCCGCCCGCCCGCAGACCTCTGATGCCCCGGCCGCCGACACCGGTCGTCCCGCCGGGACGCGCAGCTTCTGGCGCAACTCGCTGCAGCAGCTCCTCGCTGTGGCGAGCCTCATCGTCATCATCATCGTCTTCGCGATCATCAACCCCGATTCGTTCCTCACCGTCACGAACCTCTCGACGATCCTCACCACGGTGACGACCGTCGGGCTGCTCGCCCTCGGCGTCACGTTCATCATCATCACCGGCGGCATCGACCTGTCCGTGGGCACGGGGATGATCCTCTGCGGTGTCATGGCCGGGGTCTTCATCACGAACCTGGGTCTGCCGCTCATCGTCGGGATCGCCCTGACGATCGCCTTCGGCGGCCTCATCGGCCTCGTCAACGGCTTCAACGTCGCCGTCCTCGGGCTGCCGCCGTTCATCGCCACGCTCGGCATGATGATGATCACCCAGGGACTGTCGCTCGTCGTCAGCGGGACCAAGCCGATCTACTTCACCGACAGCCCCGGCTTCGGGGCGATCATGAATGTCTCGCTCATCCCCGGGATGCGGCTGCCGCTGGGCACCGTGCTCTTCCTCATCCTCATCGTCGTCTCGGTCATCGTCCTCCAGCGCACCCTCATCGGCCGCACGGCGTTCGCGATCGGCTCGAACGAGAAGGCCACGAGGCTCTCGGGCGTCAACGTCCGCGGCTGGCTGATCTCCGTCTACGTCCTCTGCGGACTCTTCGTCGGCCTCGCCGGGGTGCTCTCGGCCTCCCGTCTCAGTTCCGCGCAGCCGACCGGCGGCGCCGGCATCGAGCTCCAGGCGATCGCCGCGGTGATCATCGGCGGCACCTCGCTCGCCGGAGGCCGCGGGTCGATGGTCGGCACCGTCATCGGCGCCCTCATCATGGCCGTCCTCGACAACGGTCTGCGTATGGCCGGCGTCGCCCAGGAATGGCAGCAGGTGGCCATCGGCGTCGTCGTGCTGCTCGCCGTCTACCTCGACATCGTGCGCAAGAAGAACTCCTCCACCGGATCCGCACCACTCTGACCCACCATCGCCCTCACGAAGAATCGAAGGAGATCACCATGAGGATAGGAAAGCTGCTCACCTCGCTCGCGGCACTGTCGTCCATCGCCCTCATCGCCACCGGCTGCGGTTCGGCCGACACCGGATCGAGCGGCGGGGACGGAGAGCGGACGATCGCGATCATCTCGAAGGGCTATCAGCACCAGTTCTGGCAGACGGTGAAGACGGGAGCCGAGGAGAAGGCGAAGGAACTCGGCGTCACCGTGACCTTCGAGGGCCCCGACAGCGAGACCGACGTCGAACAGCAGGTCACCCAGCTGCAGACGGCGCTCGACAAGCAGCCCGACGCAGTCGCGATCGCCGCGCTCGACAGCAAGGCCGTCATCCCGCTGCTCCAGCAGGCGCAGTCGAACGACATCCCCGTCATCGCCTTCGACTCCGGCGTCGACAGCGACATCCCGCTGACCACCGTGGCCACCGACAACAAGGCCGCTGCCGCCGAGGACGCGAAGAAGCTCGCCGAAGCCCTCGGCGGGGAGGGCAAGGTCGGGATCGTCACCCATTCGGAGACGGCCCAGACCGGGGTCGAACGCCGCGATGGCTTCGTCGAGTACCTCGAGCAGAACGAGCCGAACATCGAGATCGTCGCCGAGCAGAACGCCGACGGCGATCAGGCGAAGTCCGCGGACGCGACGAAGGCGATGCTCCAGGCCAATCCCGACCTCGCCGGTCTCTACGGCACGAACGAAGGTGCGGCGATCGGCGTCGTCCAAGGAGCCAAGGAGCTCGGCAACACCGACGCGACGATCGTCGGCTTCGACTCGGGCAAGGCCCAGCTCGACGCGATCAAGGACGGGTCGATGCTCGGCGCGGTCACGCAGAGCCCGCTCGACATCGGCAGCCAGACCGTGCAGGCCGCCGTTGACGCGATCGACGGGAAGGACCTCGAGAAGCAGATCCCGACCGCGTTCTACTGGTACGACAAGAACAACATCGAGGACCCGAAGATCGCCGAGCTCCTCTACGAGTGAGGATCGGCGACCGCGGTGCTGGCGACGATCATGCCCGGTGAGGACATAAGGTGGGAGCCATGGCACTGACGGATGACGCGCTCGACAAGATCAAGGACCTCATCGTCACCGGTGAGCTCAGACCGGGGGACCGTCTGCCCCCGGAGGCCGAGCTCTCCGAGCGGCTCGGCCTCTCCCGCAACTCCCTGCGGGAGGCGGTCAAGGCCCTCGACTTCATCAACGTCCTCGACGTGCGACGCGGGTCGGGAACCTACGTCACCTCGCTCTCGGCCGAGGACCTCACCGAGGCGGTGTCCTTCCTCGTCGACGTCCACGCCTCGGGGTCGCTGCGGGAGATCCTCGAGGTCAGGCGCATCTTCGAAGCCGAGACCGCGTACCGCGCGGCGACCCGCATCGACGCGGCCGGGCTCGAGGATCTGCGGCAGACGATCAGGGACACCGACCCCGACTCGGTCGAATCCCTCGTCTCCCACGACTTCGACTTCCATGCGACGATCGCCAAGCACGCGGGCAACGACTACCTCGCCGCGATGCTCGAAGCCGTGTCGATGAAGACGACGCGGGCGCGGACCTGGCGGGGCATGACCGATCCCGGCGCCATCGAGCGCACCCTCGATGAGCACCGGGCGATCATCGACGCCCTCGCCGCCGGAGACGCGCGTCTGGCGCAGTCGATGATGATCCTCCACGTCACCGGCGTGCAGCGCTGGGTCGACGAGGTCGACGTCGTCGCCGACGACGCCCCCGGACCGGGCGCGGACTGAGCCTCACTCTGCGCGCAGTCGCAGTCCCTGCATGCCGCCGTCGACGGCGATCGCCGTGCCGGTCGTCGAGCCCTGGAGCGGGCTGGCGAGGAAGAGGATCGTCCGGGCCACCTCGGCGGGTTCGACGAGACGACCGTGGGGTTGGCGCGCATTGAGCTGGCGCAGCTCCTCCTCGGGGTTCTCCGCCTTCGACATCAGGCCCTTCATCACCCACGGGGTGTTCGCGGTGCCCGGGCACACGGCGTTGACGCGGATGCCCTCGCGGACGTGGTCGGCGGCCATCGCGAGCGTCATCGAGTAGATCGCCCCCTTCGAGGCGGAATAGAGGACGCGGTCGGGCAGCCCCGCTGTCGCGGCGATCGACGAGGTGTTGACGACCGCGGCGTGCTCGGACCGGCGCAGGTGGGGCAGTGCGGCCGCGGTGACGCGGGCGACGGAGATGACGTTGACGCCGAGCACGCGATTCCATTCGGCGTCGTCGTTGGCATCGACCTGCCCCTGCGCCCCGATGCCGGCGTTGTTGACGACGATGTCGATGCCGCCGTACTCGGATGCTGCCGCGGCGACGGCTGACTCGACGGAGTCCCGGTCGGAGACGTCGCACTGCAGCGCCAGGGCACCGGCGGGGGAGCCTGAGGGATCGAGGTCGAGGACGGCGACGTTCGCCCCGGCTGCCAGGAACTGTTCGGTGACGGCGGCGCCGATGCCCGAGGCGCCTCCCGTGACGAGGGCGGTGAGGCCGGCGAATTCTTCAGCGGTGGTCATGGCGGTCATGGTTCCTTCCGGTCGGTGTGGTGCGGAGAGTGCGGGGAATAGGCTCGTGCTCTACTGGTCGCCTGCGCCCGGGTCGACAGTGCCCGGGCGGTCTGCGTAGGTGCGCGGGTCGACGGCGAGCAGACCATCGGCCACAGCGGCGGCCCAGAACGCTTCGGGGACCTCGGCGTGGGCGAGGGCGACGTTGCGTTCGACCTGCTCAGCCGTGCGCATGCCCAGGGTGACATTGGTGATCGCGGGATCGCGGAGGCTGAATTGGACGGCGGCGGCCGGCAGGCTCGTGCCGTGCGCGGTCGCCAGTGCCGCGAGCTTCTCCGCCTTGTTAAGCACCTCCCGCGGCGCGTCCTCGTAGTTGTACTTCGCCTGCTGCCGGGGGTCGGTGTTGGCGAGGATGCCGGAGTTGAAGACGCCGACGTTGACGACGCCGACCCCACGGGACGCGGCCGCGGGGATGAGCTCGTCCCGCCCGCCCTGTTCGAGGAGGGTGTAGCGGCCGGCCTGCATGACGACGTCGATGTCGGTGTCGCGGACGAAGCGGGTGAGCATCTCCGCCTGGTTCATCCCCGCGCCCCACGCCCCGATGACGCCTTCGTCGCGCAGTCGGTTGAGCTCGGGAACCGCACCGTCGAGGGCCTCCTGCCAGTAGTCGTCGGGGTCGTGGATGTAGACGATGTCGACGCGGTCAAGGCGCAGGCGCGTCAGCGACTCCTCGATCGACCGGCGCACCCCGGAGGCAGAGTAGTCGCGCACCCGGTGGAGGTCACCGGGGACGGCGAAGCCCTCGTCGTCCCAGTCCCGGGGTGCGTCGGCGGGGCGGATGAGCCGGCCGACCTTCGTCGAGAGGAGGAAGTCCTCGCGGGGTCGGTCGGAGAGGATCTCGCCGAGGCGGCGCTCACTGAGCCCGAGACCGTAATGGGGTGCGGTGTCGAAATAGCGGATGCCCAGATCCCAGGCCGTGGCCACTGCCGTGGTCGCGGTCGCGTCGTCGATGACGCGGTAGAGATTGCCGATCGGGGCGCCCCCGAAGCCGAGGGTGTGCAGGTCGTGCAGGCGCTGCACGACGGGGTTCTTCTCAGTCACTGAGTCCTCCTCGTCAGATAGAAGTCCGCTGCGGTGGTGCCCATGACGGCGGCGAAGTCGGTGTCGTCGACGACGTGGTGCAGCGCTGCGGCCGCCGCCTGCTCCCACTCGCCGTCCCCGAGACCGTGGCCGGTCGTCGAGACGGGGTGATCGGACCCGTACATCGTGCGCTCCGGACCGAAGGCCGTGAGCACCTCGCCGATGAAGCGGTCTGCGAGCTCCCGGGCCGCCTCAGGGTCGACGGCACCGGGCATCTGGCCGGGCAGTCCGGAGAACTTCACGTGGAGGCCGGCATGGGCGGCCAGGGCGCTCATCGCCTCCGCCCATTCCTCGAAGGAGAAGTCGGGATCGGCGGGCAGGGGTTTGCCGAGATGGTCGAGGACGAGCCCGTCGGCCGAGCCGGTCACCGCGACGACCGAGGTGAGCAGCGCGTCGAGCTCGGCCAGCTGGCCGGCGCGGACGCAGAGGTCGACGGTCAGCCCGACCCGGCGCGCGCAGTCGAGTCCGCGCAGCAGCGCCCCGGCTGTCGGCGAGGTGCGGGGGTCGAGGTCCCCGGCGGGGCGGGACTCGAAGTTGTCGCGCACCCCGACGACGAGTGGGGTGTCGGCGAGCCGGGCGACCACCTCGGCGAGGTGGGGGTCGGTGAAGTCGACGGCGGCGACGATGCCGCGGATGAGCGGTTCCTCCGCCGCGAGGGCGGTCAGCCATTCGACCTCTGCGGTTCGCTGATCAGGACTGATGCCGGCTTCGACGACGATCGCCGCGGTCGCGGACGCTGTTCTCTGAATCGGCAGGCTCGTCTCCGGGAGGGCGGGCAGCTCCGTCATCCACGGGTAGGAGAAGCGGCGCCGGTCCCACAGGTGGAGGTGGGAGTCGACGACCTGCGGCGGGGCACCGGTCATGGGGTCACGACTCCGACGGTGATCAGGAGGTTCGCGTACTGGCGCTGATCGCCGGTGGCGATGATGAGCCCGACATCGGGCAGCCGTGCGGTGTCGTAGAAGGCGAAGCGCTCATGACCGGTGAACGGCACACCGGGTAGCAGTGCGGCGTACCCGTCGACCGCCGGTGCGGTCCCGGCCTCGGCGGTGAGCATGAACTCGCAGGCCTCGAGCGGGATCGTCCGGGCGAGCGGCTCGAGGACCTGATCGACGGTGAGCAGCCCGGGGGTGACGTTGAGCGCGATGCGGGTGGTGCCGGCGGGCACCCCGGTGAGATGCGGGTAGTTGCCGTCGGCGATGAGGATCTTCGTGCCGTGACCGCACCGGGCGAGCGCGGCGAGGAGTTCGGGGTGGGTGAGCGGGGTGGTGAGCATTGTGGCTCCTCTCGTGGGTGCCGGGTTCAGCTCTGCTTCGTCGCCGAGGCAGCCGACGTTCTCCAGTATGCTTCGATCTCCTCGAGCGAGCGGCCCGAGGTCTCGGGGACGCGGGTGAGGACGAACCACAGGGCCGCGGCCGAGAGGAGGGCGAAGAGGAGGAAGACGAGCGGTCCGATCGCATCGAGGGCGACGGGGAACGCCCACGCGAAGATCGCGTTGAAGAGGTACTGGGCGAAGGTGATGACGCCGGTGCCGATCGCCCGCACGGACAGGGGCAGGACCTCGGGCACGAGGAGCCAGAACACCGGACCCATGCCGATGCCGAAGGCGAAGGTGTAGGCGAAGACGGCGGCGATGCTGATCCAGCCCGCGTCGGGCAGCAGCCAGAGGGCGAGCATGGCGATCGTCTGACCGAGCATCGAGATCGCGAGCAGCCGGACCCGGCCGAGCCGGTCGATGATCGGCAGGGCGATCGCCGTGGAGACGACGAGGGCGATGCCGACCCCGTAGTTCGCGTAGCTGCCGGCCCGGTCGCCCATGCCCGACTGCGCGAAGATGATCGGCGCATAGTAGACGACGGCGTTGATGCCGGTGAAGACCTGGAAGAACGTGAGGACGAGGAGGACGGTCATCGGCCGCCTCGCCGAATGGGTCAGGGCGGTCAGGCCGCTGTCCTGCTGGGCGAGGCTCGACTTGATGTCGTCGAATTCGAGGCGGGCGATCTCCTGGGTCCCGCGCAGGGAGGTGAGCACGGCCAGGGCGTCGTCGTCGCGTCCGCGGGTGATGAGCCAGCGGGGGCTGGCCGGGGAGAGGATCATGCCGACGAAGAACACGGCGGCGGGAATCGCGCCGATGCCGAGTATCCACTCCCACAGACCCGAGGCCTGGAAGGCGTCGCCGACGATGTAGGCGGCGAGGATGCCGAAGTTGACGGCGAGTTGGTAGAGGCCGGTGAGCAGGCCGCGGATGCGGGTGGGGGAGAGTTCGGAGAGGTAGATGAGTCCGAACATGTTGGCGATGCCGACGCCGAGGCCGAGGAAGAAGCGGGCGGCGCCGAGGACCTCGGGGGTCGGGGCGAACGCGCAGGCGAGGGATCCGAGGAAGAAGATCACCGCGGCGACGATGAGGAGGTGACGACGGTCGAAGCGGCGGGCGGCGAGGGTGGCGCCGATGATCGAGGGGAGTGCTCCCCAGAGCAGGAGGGAGGTGATGAGTCCCTGCTGCCCGGCATCAAGGCCCATCTGCTCGGTGAGCAGGGGCAGGGCTCCGGAGATCGCTCCCGAATCGTAGCCGTAGAGGAGTCCGGAGAAGCCGGCGAGGATGGCGATGAAGATGATCTTGGTCGGGATGGGCTCGTTCGCGTGGTTGCGGGCGAGTCCGGTGTCGGAGGTCGTGTGGTCAGTCACAGCAGGGAACCTGGTTTCTCACGAGGTGATGGTCATCATGCTGGGGTGCCTTGCGCAGGGGCGCGCTGCGTCGAGCGGTGCTACGGCGGCCGGGGGCAGGAGGCGGGGTTCAGGCGGACTCGGGGACGGGTGTCGCCGAAGTGGTCGCCGAGGCGGTGCGCGCTGCCCATTCGGGGCCGTCGGGGTAGGCGAAGTCGGTGAGCGTCCGGGGCAGGATCTCGGCGCCGGCGCCCGGTGCCGAGGGCGGCCAGTATCTGCCGTCGTGGACGTCGACAGGGGTGACGAAGTGCTCGTGGAGATGATCGACGTATTCGATGCAGCGGTCGTCCATCGTCGCCGAGACCGCGACGAAGTCGAACAGCGAGAGGTGCTGGACGAGTTCGCACAGTCCCACGCCGCCGGCGTGCGGGCACACGGGCACTCCCGCGTGGGCGGCGAGGAGGAGGTTGGTGATGTTCTCGTTGACCCCGGCGACCCGGGTGGCGTCGATCTGCATGACGCGCAGGCCGTCGGCTTCGAGCATCTGCTTGAAGACGATCCGGTTCTGGCAGTGTTCGCCGGTGGCCACCGGAACCGGGGCGATGCCCTGCTGGATGGCCGCGTGGGCGAGGATGTCATCGGGCGAGGTCGGCTCCTCGACCCAGCGGAGATCGAACCGGGCGAGGTCGCCGATCCAGTCGATCGCTTCGGCGGTGCCCCAGTGCTGGTTGGCGTCGATGGCGATGGGGAACCCGGGTCCGCAGATCTCTCGGGCGATGCCGAGGCGGCGGATGTCGTCGTCGCGGTTCGCGCCGACCTTGAGCTTGATCTGGGAGAAGCCCTCGTCGATGGCCTCTCGGCACAGGCGGGCGAGCTTCTCATCGGAGTAGCCGAGCCAACCGGGCGTCGTCGTGTAGGCCATGTATCCGGTCTCGCGGAGCTCGGCGATCCGCTCGGCCTTCCCGGGCTCGGCGGCATCGAGGATGGCGCGGGCGTCGTCGCGGGTCATGAAGTCGCTGAGGTAGCGGAAGTCGAGGAGGTCGAGGATCTCCTCGGGACTCATCCCGGCGAGGAGCTCCCAGAGGGGCAGTCCCGCGCGTTTGGCTTTGAGATCCCACATCGCGTTGACGATCGCGCCGATGGCCATGTGGCTCACGCCCTTCTCCGGGCCGAGCCAGCGCAGCTGGGAGTCGTGGACGAGGTCGCGCCAGAAGCCGCCCATGTCGGTGAGGATCGGTTCGACCTCACGTCCGACGAGGGTCTCGGCGATGACGCGCACGGCCTCGGTCTGGATGTCGTTGCCGCGGCCGATCGTGAAGACGAAGCCGTGGCCGGCGTCGCCGGCATCGGTGGAGACGATGAGGTAGGCGGCGGAGTAGTCGGGGTCGGGGTTCATCGCATCCGAACCGTCGAGACTCGCCGAGGTGGGGAATCGCAGGTCGACGACGTCGATCGCAGTGATCTGAGACATTTCGTCCTTTCGCACAACAGCAGCGTTGTGATCGGATGTCTGAACGGCCGGTCCTGGGAGCGATCGGTCGGTTCAGGGAATCGTTTCGCTGACCTGAGTCTAAACATAGGATGTTTGAGTGGTCAAGGGTGTGCTGGGCGGAATGCGTCGCCGAGGTGGGAGTGCGCGAGGCGCGCAGCGCCGGAGATGCTCGAGGGCAGTGCGGGGGCTGAGATCGGATGTCTGGTCGTCAGCGGTCGACGACGACTCCGTCGGCGTCGGCGAAGACCATGGCGCCGGGGCGGATCGTCGCACCGCCGAACTCGACGGTGACGTCGTGGTCGCCCGCGCCCGTCTTGCCGCTCTTGCGAGGATTGCTCGCCAGCGCCTTGATGCCGATGTCGAGGGTCGAGAGGACCTCGCGATCGCGCACGGCGCCGTTGATGACGACGCCGGCCCAGCCGTTGTCGATCGCGAGCCCGGCGATCATGTCGCCCATGAGCGCCGTGGCGATCGAGCCGCCGCCGTCGACGACGAGGACCGCGCCGTCGCCGGGCTGGGAGAGCACCGTCTTGACGAGGGCGTTGTCCTCGAAGCACCGCACGGTCCGGGCCGGACCGGAGAACGCGACCTTGTCCCCGAAGTCGGTGAAGTTCAGTGCGATCGAGTAGAGCTCGGGACCTCGTTCATCCCAGAGGTCGGCGTTTGAGACCGTCATCGATTCTCCCTGTTCTCGTGGGCGCTGGAGGTATGCCAGCACGCTAGCACGAGGACGAGTCCAGATGCCGAACCGTTTGGAACCGGGTCGGGCGACTCGCTAGGGTGGAACGGTGCCCTACTCCGTCGCGTCCCGTCTCGAAGCAGCTCGTGCTGCCGATTTCCCGAAGGCGAAGATCGTGACGACGCTGTCGAACGGCACGAACGGGTGGATGAGCTCGTGGGGCACGAACGCCCACGGTGAGATCGCCGGCTGCCCGCCGCCACGGCGCTGACTGCGCGCATCCGCATCTCTGCCGGTCAGCAGGGCTGACCGCACACCGGATCGTCGCGCACTCGCGTTCACTTCTCACCTCTGCGAAAGCGACCCCACCGATGTCTTCGGCTGTCCCGAACCCCACTGATCCGACCCCCTCCACCCTCACCGCACGGCCGGCGCGGGAGCGCCTCGCCCGCGTGCTCAAGCACGATGCCGTCGGCGGCATCCTCCTGCTCGCGGCGACGGCTGCGGCGCTCATCATCGCGAACTCACCGGCCGCCGACTGGTATGAGACCGTGCGGTCGACGAAGTTCGGCCCCGAGGCCCTCAAGCTCAACCTCTCGGCGAGCAGCTGGGCCTCCGACGGCCTCCTCGCGATCTTCTTCTTCGTCGTCGGCCTCGAGCTCAAGGAGGAGTTCGTCGCCGGCAAGCTGCGCAACCCGAAGACCGCCGCAGTGCCCGTCGCGGCGGCCGTGGGCGGCGTCGCGATCCCCTCGCTCCTCTACGTCCTCGTCAACCTCAACTCCGGCGGCAGCGCGTTGAGCGGCTGGGCGATCCCTGCCGCGACCGACATCGCCTTCGCCGTGGCGATCATCGCGATGGTCGGCAAGTTCCTGCCGCCGTCGCTGCGGACGTTCCTGCTCACGCTCGCCGTCGTCGACGATCTGCTGGCGATCGCCATCATCGCGATCTTCTACACCGACGACCTCTCCTGGCTGCCGCTGGGCTTGGCGCTGCTTCCCCTGCTCGCGTTCGCCGTCGCCGTGCAGCGGGGCATCCACGCCTGGTGGCTGCTCTTCCCGCTGGCGTTCGCCACCTGGACGCTCGTCCACGCTGCGGGGATCCACGCGACGATCGCCGGGGTCCTCCTCGGGTTCATGGTGCCGGTGGCCGCTAAGCGCCACGGCGGTCGACGGACCGGGGACCAGCGCGGCTTCCACGCGCACGACGGCATCCACGGCACCGAGGGCCACGGTCCGGCGGCGCAGTTCGCCGACAAGTGGAGCATCCCCTCGGCGGTGATCGCGGTGCCGATCTTCGCGTTCTTCGCCGCCGGCGTCAACGTCGGGGGACTGTCGGGACTCGCGGAGTCCCTGGGCAGTCCGGTCGCCCTGGGGATCATGCTCGGACTCGTCGTCGGCAAGCCGCTGGGCATCACGCTGGCGACCTTCCTCATCACCCGAGTCCGCGGATTCTCCCTCGACCGGACGATGCAGTGGGTCGACGTCGTCGGAGTCTCGTGCCTCGCCGGTGTCGGCTTCACCGTCTCCCTGCTCATCGGCGACCTCAGCTTCGGTGCCGATGACCCGCGGGCGCAGGTCGTCAAGGTCGGGGTGCTCTTCGGCTCACTGCTCGCCGCGCTGCTCGGAGCGGTCTGGCTGTCGGTGCGCAACCGGCACTACAGGATCCTCGCCGCCCACGTCGACGCGGGCACGCGAACGACCGCGGCGCAGGACTGAGCGGGGTCACGGTACCCAGATCCGTTCTGACCGGGCAAGATGGAGATAGCAGATCCGTTCGCTGGCATTGGAGGTCACTGATCATGTCCGAGACACCGGAACCCACCGAGGCGACCGAGGAGTCGTCCGCGCAGAAGGACGCCCGCGACGCGGCTCGTGAGCATGATGACCAGCTCGTCGAGGAGTGGGGCGACGAATCGTTCCCGGCCAGCGACCCGCCGGAGAACTACTGAGCTGACGCGCGACCGAGGCTCCTGATCCGGAAGAGCAGGAGTCCGGTCGTCGGCGCGCTCACTGGCGGAGTTCGTCGATGCGGCCGGTCTCGCCGACGATGACGAGCTTCGTCGTCGCGCGCGACATTCCGACGTAGATCATGTCCGCGGCTCGCGACTCGTCGCGGAATCCGTTGAGGCAGAGGACGACGGCGGGACGTTCGAGTCCCTTGAACCCGAGGACGTGCCCGTAGAAGACCTCCTCGGCGGAGAAGAACTGATCCCAGTACGCCTGGTAGCCCTCCTCCTCGACGATCTCCCGCTGCACCGGATGTCGGCTGCCTGTGGTGAGGAGGGCGATGTCACCGGGCTGCCATCCGGCGTCCATCAGCGCTTCGACCTGTCCGTCCGCCTCGGCGAGGGCCTCATCTGCGGGGACGGGGATGACGTCGATGTCCTCCGCGGGGCCGTTTCGGCTGATCGGAGGGTCGGTGGCGAAGCCGGAGAACGCGGTGACGATCTGTTCGGAGTTCCGGAGGTTCTCGTCGAGCTGGATGGGATTCATCGTGATCGGTGAGGTGCCGTGCCTGCCGAAGACGCGCTGGCGCTCGTCGGTGAACACGTAGAGGGTGCCCTCGGCCTGGTTGCGCAGGCACGATGCCACGGCCTCCCACCACAGGGGACTGAAGTCCTGGCCCTCGTCGATGATGATCGCGTCGAAGAGCTGACGGCGGGGACGGTCGTCGGCGAGCTCCCGGAGGCGGCGCGGCAGCTCCTCCTCCCAGTAGGCGGAGTCGTCGTCGCTGCCCTCCTCAGCGCCCCAGCTGACCGGCAGGTCGTGGAAGAGACCGACGTAGGCGGGTCGATCCGCCTCGGGCCACGCCGAGGTGACGAGCTGGAGGAATCGGCCCAGGCCCCGCGAATAGCACATGAGCGCGACCGACTTGCCCTCCTGGGTCAGGGCCTGCGCCTTCCGGAGGGCGAGGTAGGTCTTGCCGGAGCCGGCGCCGCCGCTGATCTCGGCGCGGGTCTGATGGCGGAGGACGCGGATGAGTCGCGCCTGCTCCTGGGAGAGCTGGCTGGCGCGGTCTTCGATGGCCTGAGCGCGCACGCGGAGGTTGGCGACCGCCAGATGGGTGCGTCGCAGATTCTTCGTCACCGCATCCAGCGGAACGCTCGGGTCATCCCGCTCGGGGATGCGGGCGTGACGGAGGGCCGCGGCGATCGCCTCGGCCAATCGGTGCATATCGGTGGCGTCTGCGAGGAAGTGCCGTGGCGCGTCGGGCAGGTCCCAATCGGCCGGGAGCTCGGTGTAGGGGAGAACGGCGAAGTGGATGAAGGGCCCGGGCATGCGGGAGAGTCGAGGCTGCAGGAAGCGGCGGAGTCCGTGTTTGGCGACCATCGCCTGGTCGATCGGGGACTGGTTGAGCCGGTGGCGCTGCTTCTTCGCGTCGTGGGTGTACCAGGTGCCGTCGACGACGTCGATCCGCCCGCCCTTGACCTCGATGACGGCGATGCCGAGTCCGGGCCAGAGGACGAGGACGTCGATTTCGACGTCCTTCGTCGCGGTCGTCACGCGTTGGCCGTGGATGAGGGTGACAGTGTCGGGCAGCTGCCGTTTCAGCGCCTTCCACACCGCTGCCTCGGCGCTCGACTTTCCGAAATCCGGTTCCTCCGGGATCAACGTCACCATGTCGTGAGCCTACCGGCTGGAAACCGGATGTCACGACTGGGGTAGTGGGATCTGTCGGTGGCGATTATCCGGAGAACCGCTGACGGTCGTCACGTCCGCCAGGTCGGTGCGATCAGGGCTGCACCTGGTGCCCCGCGTGCCAACCGAGAGGGTTGGTCTCCTCAGCTGTGGCCCGCAGCGTGGACAGTGCAGTTGTGAGCTTCTTCGACATCCGCGTCTCTGCTCTAGTCACCGCAATGATCGTGTTCGAGACCTCCGGATTGATCAGCGGAACGTAGTTCACCGGCAGCCCGTGGAACGACCGTGTGGTCGGGTGCGGGACAGCATTGGCGATCGACACCCCCAGTCCCATGGCCACCATCGAGCGGATCGTCTCCGCATCGGGAATGAGCCAGCGCACCTGAGGTTCGAGACCGAGGGTGCGCATCTGTGCAACGACGAGATCAGCTGTGGGCGGTGAATCGAGAAGAATGAACGAGTCATTGCGCAGGGCGCGAAGGTCCAGTTCTGCCTGACCTGCGAGAGGGTGATCGGCGGCGATCACCGCATGGGATTGCACGGCCATGAGTTCATGTTTCTGTAGCCCGGCGAATTGCAGCTGCCGGAGATACATCACGGCAATGTCGATCTCCCCGTCGAGGACGCGGCGCTGGCATTCGACAGGGGCCGCCTCGTGGAAGGAGATGTCGAGGGCTGGATACTCGCGGCTGAACGCGGCCGCCACGCCGGGGAAAATGCGCGGTGCCGCGGTGGGGATGCAGCCGATACGGAGGTTGCCTTGCAGAGTTGCCACGTCGCCGATCGATTCGACCGCCTCGGTGACGGTCGCGAGGATCGCTCTGGCATGGAAAGCGAACTCGCGCCCTTCGCTGGTCGGGCGTGCGCTGCGGGCCGGTCCGCGCGCAAGAAGTGTGACTCCGAGCCGCTTCTCAAGCTGACCGAGTGCTGCGGAGACCGTCGCTTGGGAGACCCGGCACGCTTTCGCTGCTGCGCTCACCGACCCGTGGTCAAGGACGGCAAGGAAGTACTCGACCTGGCGGAGCGTGAAATCATTCATCGAGTCTTCCTATGTTGTTCACGTATTAATTTTGCTTTTTCTTTTGATGATCCTGCGAAAGACTGGTCACGTCAACCCGACATCGCAATGAGGCAGAAGGGCGCGCCACGATATGGATGAATCGAAGATGAAAGTCATCACCCTGGGGACTTCCGGGGGACCGCGGTGGTGGAAAGGGAACCTTCGCGACCGTTCTGGGATCGCCACGGCGATCGTCGTCGGAGATCGGTTCTACCTCGTCGATGCCGGCCATGGGGTCGGACGCCGGATCCGCCAGGCGGGCCTTGAGCTCAGTGACCTCGGAGGCGTGTTCATCACCCACCTCCACTCCGATCACACGATCGATCTTCCAGCGCTCATCGTGTTCGGCATGCACGAATTGCAGCATCGTGCTGACCATCCGGTGCCCATTGTCGGCCCGGGACAGCGCGGAGCCCTTCCCCCCCGTCTCGCCGCGAGCGATCGTGACTCCACGGCCCGTGGCCCCGGCGAATCCGACGCCGGGTGTGGTCGGGATGTTCAACAGCATTGTCGCGGCGTATGCGACCGATATCAATGATCGGGTGCTCGACTCACTGCGAACGTCGCCCGAAGTGCTGTTCGACCCGCGCGACATCACTGTCCCAGAGACCATCGGCTTTCATCCGAACACGAATCCGCACCCTGATATGGAGCCGTTCGTCGTCTTCGAAGACGACTGCGTCACGGTCACGGCGACCCTCGTCGAGCATCCGCCGATCGCCCCGGCATTCGCCTTCCGGTTCGACAGCGAGTTCGGATCGGTCACCGTCTCCGGCGACACCCGCGAAGCTGCGAATCTCGTTCGTCTTGCGCACGATACCGACATCCTCCTCCACGAAGCGATTGACTTCTCGTGGGTCGACGGAATGTATGAGCATCGCACCGATGAGGAGGGCCGCGCCTCGCGCGACCACCACTACAAGTCGCACACCTCGTTCGACGGAGCCGTCAGGATCGGAAATGCGGCAGGAGCGAAGACTTTGGCTCTCCACCATCTCGTGCCGGGCGCTGCCGATGAGGGCAGTTGGGCGCACGGTCAGGAACTCTTCAACGGACAGTTCCTCGTTCCCGACGATCTTGACGTGATCCCGGTCAAGTCGCACGCCGATCTTTCGCACAGGAGCTGAACACCGTGGTCAATCACAACAACGGCGTTGTCGATTCCGAAGGCCTGCAGACATCTCTGCGCACGCCTGAGATGAAGAGGATTCTCGCGTCCAGTTTCATCGGTTCGGCGATCGAGTTCTACGATTTCATGCTCTACGCGACGGCGTCCTCGATCGTCTTCGCACAGCTCTATTTCGCCGACCTCGGTCCTGGGCTGTCCTTGCTGGCCTCCTTCAGCACATTGGCTGCCGGATACTTCGCTCGACCGCTCGGCGGAGTGATCTTCGGGCATTTCGGCGACAAGGTCGGACGCAAGATCGCCCTGGTCGTCTCGATGGTCATGATGGGTGGGGTGACCGTCATCATCGGCCTCCTCCCGCCGACAGCGACTATCGGCGTGATCGCTCCGATCACGCTCTTCGTACTTCGCATCATCCAGGGTGTGGCGGTCGGCGGTGAATGGGGTGGAGCGGCACTGATGGCGCTGGAACACGCTCCCAAGAATCGCCGAGGGTTCGCAGCCGGATTCGCCAATGCGGGCGGACCCGCCGGCGCCGTGCTCGCCACACTGGCACTCTCACTGACAGCGGCGCTGACGGGAGACGCCTTCACGGACTGGGGATGGCGCATTCCGTTCCTCTTCTCCGCGGCACTGATCGCGCTGGGACTCTTCATCCGACTCAAGGTCAGTGAGACTCCCGCTTTCAAACGACTCGAAGAGGAGAGCGAGAAGCGGAGGGTGCCGCTGGTCACCATCTTCGGACGATATAAGAAGCAGCTGCTCATCGGAATGGCTGCAACAGCGACGATGTACGTGACATCGGGGCTGACCACGGTATGGGGCGTCTCTGTTGCGGTCGCCGCCGGAGAGAACAACTCTGAAGTGCTCAATTGGAAGGCTACGGGTGCAATCATCACGGTCATCGTCACCCTCATCGTTGCCCGGTTGAGCGACAAGCTCGGGCGCAAACGGACTCTGATATTCGCACACAGCATCGCCGTGATCATGGCGCTGCCGCTCACGCTCCTCCTCGTCATGGGCGAGATCGGACCCTTTGCCGTGGCGATCGTCGTCGGCAATGGCCTCGTGCAGGGTATGCTGTTCGGCCCCATCGCGGCTTTCGTCTCAGAGCTCTTCCCTCCCCAGGTTCGCTATTCGGGTGCCTCTCTCGGATATCAGATGGCGGCAGCGTTGGGCTCGGGATTGATGCCGGTCGTCGCATCGGCGTTCATTCTCGTCCCCGGGGCCGGTCCGTTCCTCATCGCCGGAGTGTGGGCGCTCTGTGCGATCATCGGCATCATTGCTGTCGTCGCAAGTCGCCCGGTGGACGACGGCGAGCAATCCGACGACGGAGAACATCCGCGGAATGCGGACCTCGACGGCGGTCACCAGCCGAGCACCGCGACGGTTGACCGCCTCACCGCCTCGTTGGAGCCTTCCGGAACGTCCGCGCCGAACCGGCACGCCGTGACCAGGCGTCCGGTCACCTGAACGGTGGCTTCCACAGTCCCAACCCCGACAGACCCCTGCCTCAGGTGTTGTTTCCCTGCACCTGAGGCAGGGGTCAGTCTCCGTTCTGCCGTCGATCCCAGTCGACGTCGAGCGCGAAGTCGATGAGGGCCTGAACCCGTGCCGACACCTCGACGCCGGAGGGCCAGATGACCTCGACGGCGACGGGCTCGACGGCCGGTTCGATCTCTTTGACCACCAGCGGATAGCCCTCGTAGCTGGCCGGGTTCTTCTGCCGCTGGACGAGGACGCCGTAGCCGAGTCCGCGGGCGACGAGTGTGCGCACGACCTCGTAGCTCGTCGTCCGGTAGCGGACATGGGGATCGAGCCCGCGGTCATGGAACATCGTCAGCGTGTGCTGGCTCGAGGGAGGGGAGTCCAGGAGGATCATGTCCCGGTCGACGAGGTCCTCGAGACGCACCGTCTCCGCCTCGGCGAAGGGATCGTCGGGGGAGAGGATGACATGGGCCGGTTGGGCGAAGAGCCGGGCCCGGTTCGGGGTGCCGGGCACCAGGGTCTCGTAGACGAAGGCGACGTCGATCTCTCCCGACTCGAGCTTTCCCGCCAGCCGGTCCTGCGGCGTCTCGACGATCTCGAGACTCACCCGGGGATGCTGCTGGCCGAAGTCGGCGAGGAGGACGGGCAGGATCATCGGAGCCAGCGTCGGATAGCACCCGATCGTGATGGGACCGACGAGCTCGCCGTCGACGGGGGTGAGCTCGCGTTCGAGTTCGTTCGCCTCGGCGAGCAGCGTCTGAGCGCGGGCGGCGACCTGGCGGCCGGCGGCCGTGAGGACGAGGCCGTGAGCCTTCTTCCGGATGCACAGATGGGCGTCGAGCTGATGTTCGAGCGCCGTGATCGCATCGGAGATCGCCGAGGAGGACACGTGGAGCTCGGCCGCGGCGGCGGAGATCGTGCCCAGTCTCGCCGCAGTGAGGAGGTAGGAGAGCTGGCGGAGGCTGAACCGTGGGGGCTGATCAGAATGCATTTCCGTTTTTCCTGAATATGATGTGCGGATAATTCCGCTTTTCCTTTGCTTCCATTCTCCACATACTGGTCAGTGAACGCCATCACATCTCACAGTCGAGGGGGAAGACGACGATGACTTCTCAGATCCACACCGGTTCTCCGACCGGAATCGAGACCGCACCGGTTGCCGATTGGGTGACGATCCCGGAGCTCTACGCCGATCCGTTCCCCATCTACGATCGTCTGCGGGCCGAAGGCGGAGTCCACTGGGTGCCCTCGGTCAACCGCTACCTCATCACGAGCTACGAGGCGGTCAGTGAGACCGAGCACGACCAGGAGACCTACTCCGCGAACGAGAAGGGCTCGCTGCAGATCCGCGCGATGGGCCACTCGATGCTCCGCCGCGACGATCCCGAGCACTACCCCGAGCGCCGTGCCTGGCAGACCGTCCTCAAGCCCGGCTACGTCAAGCGGGTGTGGACGCAGATGTACCGCGAGGTCGCCGAAGGCCTCCTCGCCGACCTCAAAAACAAGGGCACGGGAGCGGACCTCATCTGGGACTTCGCCGCACCCTACGCCGCAGAGACCCTGCGCCGGATGATCGGCCTCTACAACGTCGACCAGGCCGACATGCAGCGCTGGTCGCAGACCCTCATCGACGGGGTCGGCAACTACGCCGACGACCCTGAGGTGTGGGCGAAGTCGGAGCGCTCGTTCAACGAGGTCGACGACGCGCTCGACGAGATGCTCGAATACCACCTCACCCATCGGGACGACTCCCTGCTGTCGGGTCTGCTCTCGATGCCGGGGGAGACGATGCCGATCGAGAAGATCCGCGCGAACATCAAGATGACCATCGGCGGTGGGCTCAACGAACCGCGCGACGCCCTCGGGGTCGCCGCCTACGCGATGTTCACCCACCCCGAACAGCGGGCCGCGGCGATGGCCGATCCCTCCCTGTGGCCGACGGTGTTCGAGGAGACCATTCGCTGGATCGCCCCCATCGGCATGTACTCGCGCCAGGTCACCCACGACACCGTCCTCGCCGGCACCCCGCTGCCCGCCGGTGCCCAGCTGGGCATCTGCGTGCTGTCGGCGAACCGGGACGAGAGCATCTGGACCGACGCCCACACCTTCAACATCCACCGGGAGGTCAAGCCGCACCTCGCCTTCAGCAAGGGCGTGCACGTGTGCCTGGGCAACTGGGCGGCCCGGTCGGAGATCGCCGAGGTGGCCCTTCCCCTGCTCTTCAACAGCCTGAAAGGGCTCGACATCGACGAGAGCCGGGAGACCCGCATCGGCGGCTGGGTGTTCCGCGGAATGCTCTCCCTGCCGATCACGTGGACCTCGGCCAGCGACGCCCCCGACTACGGTGCCGCCCACACCGGCGCCACCGCCTCGGCGACGGAGAAGGACAAGGGCCCGGGCCCGCGGATCGCGATCGTCGGCTCGGGGCCCTCCGGCTGCTTCAGCGCGAAGGAGATCATCCGCCGGGTGCCCGGCTCCGCGGTCGACGTCTACGACCGGCTCCCCGTGCCCTACGGCCTCCTCCGCTACGGAGTCGCTGCCGACCACCAGGGCACGAAGTCCGTCGAGACGCAGTTCGACAAGCTCTTCGCCGACCCGCGGGCCCGGTTCATCGGCAACACCGAACTCGGTCGGGACGTCAGCCTCGACGAGCTCAAGGCGAACTACGACTCCGTCGTGCTCGCCAGCGGACTCTCCCACGATCGGGCGCTCGAGGTCCCCGGTGCCGAGCTCGACGGCGTCTACGGAGCCGGCCGGATCACGCGCCTGCTCAACGGTCATCCCGACGAGGACTTCGCTGACGCGGTCCTCCCACGGCTCGGGGCGCGGATCGCCGTCGTCGGCCAGGGCAACGTCGCCGTCGACATCATCCGCCTGCTCACCTGCGAGTCCACAGCACTCGAAGGCAGCGACATCGACGACCGCATCCACTCCCGAATGCGCGAGGACGTCTCCCGCATAGACGTCGTCGGCCGCTCGGGCGCGACGGCGGCGAAGTTCGACCCCGTGATGATCCGCGAACTCGCCCGGACCCGCGGCCTCCGCCATGTCCTCCACGGCGTCGATCTCGATTCCACGGCACCGGGCAAGGACGCGAAGCTCGACGCCCTCCGCGATCTCGTCGCCGCCGACGGCGGCGCCGCGGCGATCGAGGTCCACTGGTGGTTCGGAGCGATTCCGCAGGCGATCACCGGAGACACCAGCGTCGCCGGCATCGACCTCGACGTCGCCGGTTCCGCCGTCCACCTCGACGTCGACTCGGTGATCTCGGCGATCGGATTCGTCCGCGACATCCCTACGATCGGGCAGCTCGGCATCTGCCCGGTCTCGCCGATCCCCGGAGACGGCAGGATCGATGACCGGCTCTTCGCGATCGGCTGGCTCAAGGGCAACGGTCGGGGGACGATCCCCGACCAGCGCACCGAGGCGAAGGCTCTCGCCGCGCTCATCTCCGCCGAGGTCGACGCCGGGACGATCACGGTCGGCGCCACCGGCCTCGACCCCCGGGAAGGGGCGACCGACTTCGACGGGTGGCGTCGCATCGACCTGCGCGAGCGCCTCGGTGCCGGCCTCGGACGGTGCCGGTCGAAGATCACCGCGCGTGACGAGCTGCTCGAGGTGGCCCGGGACGCCAGCCTCGACGGGCAGCTGACGGCCGCCTCGGCGAGCACGAGCAGCGATCTGGCCCCCGACGTGCCGCTGACGATCCTCTTCGGAACGGAGTCGGGCAACGCCGAACTCGTCGCCGAGGAGCTCGGATCGTTCCTCGGCCAGCGCGACGATCTCGTCATCTCCGACCTCGCCGCGGTCGATCCGACTGAACTCGACCCCACGCGGTTCCACCTCATCGTGTGCTCGACGTACGGCGACGGTGACGTCCCGAGCTCGGCGGCGGACTTCTTCGCCCGCCTCCACGATGACGACGTCGACTGTGCCGGAGTGCGCTTCGCGGTCTTCGGGATGGGCGATGCCAGCTACACGAAGACCTATTCGCGGGGCAGCGAGCGCCTCACCGAGGCCCTCGAGGCCAAGGGCGGGGTCCGGGTCGGCGAGTACGGACGCCACGATGCCGGGGGAACCGTGCCGGCGGCCGAGGCGGCCTGCGAATGGGCGGAAGGAGTGCTGACGAACCTCACGACAGAACTCTCCCCGGCCTGATCTGCCGCACAGCCCAGCCCACCCCGGCTGTCAGCCCGCCCCGAATGTGGGGCGGGCGTTTCCCGACCATCACCTGAACAAGGACGTTCACATGACTGCGACACCCGCACTCACCACCCCTGCCCAGAAGCGAAACCAGCGGAAGGTCGCGTTCGCCGCGGTCATCGGCACGACGATCGAGTGGTACGACTACTTCACGTACTCGACGGCGGCCGCCCTCGTCTTCGCCCAGCTCTACTTCGCCCCCGCCGGGGAGGCGATCGGACAGATGCTCGCCTTCGCGACGATCGGCATCTCGTTCCTCTTCCGCCCGCTCGGGGCGTTCCTCTCCGGGCACTTCGGCGACAAACTGGGGCGCCGCTTCATCCTCGTCGTCACGCTTGTGACGATGGGTGTGGCGACCGCGCTCATCGGTCTCATCCCCACATACGAGACGATCGGCGTCACCGCACCGATCCTCCTCATCCTCCTGCGCATCATCCAGGGCCTGTCCGCCGGCGGCGAATGGGGTGGGGCGGCGCTGCTCGCCGTCGAGCACGCCGACGCCGACAAGCGGGGGCGGGCCGGATGCTACCCGCAGCTGGGTGTGCCGCTGGGCATGCTGCTGTCCTCGGGCGTCATCGCGCTCATGACCGGAGTCATCTCACCGGGTGACGCGTTCATGGAATGGGGCTGGAGGATTCCGTTCCTCCTGTCCGTCGTGCTCATCGGCGTCGGCTACTGGGTGCGCCGCTCGGTCGAGGACACGCCCGTGTTCAAGGAGATCCAGGTCGAAGCGGCCAAGCGCAGGGCTCCGATCATCGACCTGTTCCGCAAGCACTGGCTGCTCGTCATCGTCGCCGCCCTGATCTTCGCCGGCAACAATGCCAGCGGCTACATGACCACCGGCGGATTCGTCACGAAGTACGCGACCGATCCCGTCGGCTTCGAACCGACCCAGGTGCTGCTGGCGATCACCTTCGGGTCGTTCGTCTGGCTCATCTCCACCGCGGTCTCCGGCGTGCTGGCCGATCGGATCGGGCGCGTGAAGACGTACGTCATGGGGTTCATCATCCTCATCGTCACGGCGTTCCCGCTGTTCTGGCTCATCGACACCGGCAACCTCGGTCTGCTCTACCTCGCCCTCGGCGTGTTCTCCATCGGGCTCGGCCTCTCCTACGGTCCGCAGGCCGCGCTCTACGTCGAGCTCTTCCCCGCCTCGATCCGCTTCAGCGGCGTGGCGATCTCCTATGCGCTCGGCGCCGTCCTCGGCGGGGCCTTCGCCCCGACGATCGCGCAGGCGCTGCTGCAGGCGACGGGAACGACGGCTTCGGTCTCGCTCTACCTCGTCATCATGGCGGCGATCTCGCTGCTCGCCGTCTCCGTCGTCCGCGACCGTCGCGGCATCGACCTGTCCGTGGGCAACGAAGAGGAGCAGGCGACCGGAGTGTGGCGTCGCCGCTGACACCGCCGAGGCGGCCGTCCGGGATGGGCGGTCGCCTCGGTGGTCGGTCAGTGCGGATGGTCGCCGAGGTGGGGCGGCACGGGCCGTGTCACTCGAGCCCGCTCGACGAGCACGGCGATGCGCACGCGATTGTTCGTGTCGAGCTTGAAGTTGATCCGGTTGAGGTGGGTCTTCACCGTGGCCGGACTCATGAACGTCGCCTCGGCGATCTCCTGGTTCGACAGTCCGTCGGCGACGAGCACGGCGATCTGAAGCTCGCGTTCGGTGAGGGTGGCGAGCTGCTCTTCGGCCAGGCGCTGGCTGCGCTGGTCGGGATTGGCCGTGACCTTCCTGATCATCATCTTCGTCGCCTGCGGGGAGAGGAAGGACTCTCCGTCATGGACACGGCGGATCGCCTCGGCGAGGGCGGTGGGACCGATGTCCTTGAGGATGTACCCGACGGCGCCGGCATCGAGGGCGCGGAAGAGGTAGTCGTCGGTGTCGAAGCTCGTCAGCGCCACGACCTTCGGCGGGCGCACCCCGTTGGTCAGGCGCTCCATGGCCTCGATGCCGCCGATGCCGGGCATGCGGATGTCCATGAGGACGAGATCGGGGAAGTGGAGTGCGACCTTCTCCAGCGCCTCTTCTCCGCTGTGGGCCGATCCGACGACGTCGATGTCCGGGGCCGCGTCGAGGATCCCCCTGATCCCGGTGACGACCATCTGATCGTCGTCGACGACGATGACGCGGATGGGTGCGGCGGTCTCGGTCATGAGCGCAACACTACCCGAGGCCCCGGACACCGCGAGTCCGGTGCCGCACCGTCTCCCGCCGCCCCGGACTCACCCCCGACGGGGGAACGGCGGCAGCGAGACGTCGACGACGAACTGGCCGTCCCGGACGCCGATGTCCGCGGTGCCGTCGAGCATCGCCGCCCGCTCCCGAATCCCTTCGAGCCCGGCCCCCGAGCCCGTTGAGGACAGGCCGTGCCGGCCCATCGCTGACGGGACATCGCCGTGGGTGAACGGCCGGGTCGACGGTCGGGGCGGAACCTCCTCGGCGCGGGGATCACGGCGCTCACCCGGTCGACCGGCCTGCGGGGCGGGATTGGCGATGACGATCCGGGCGCCGCGGTCGGCCGACACACCGACGTCGACGGTGACCGGAGCGCCCGGGGCGTGCTTGATCGCGTTCGTCAGGGACTCCTGGACGATCCGGTAGACCGCCCGGTCGAAGACCGTCGACGCGGCCTCGATGTCCTGGATGATGATCGAGGGCCGAATGACCGTTCCGGTCGCCTGCACCGAGGCGACGAGCTGCGGAATCGACTGCATGGACGCCAGGCTCGGGGGAGTGGACTGCTCCTTCTTCGGACCGGTGCCCGTGAGCGTTCCCTCCCGCACCCCGCCGACCAGATGCCGCAGGTCCTCGAGTGAGGCGTGCGCCTCCTGACGCAGCGCCGAGGCGGTCGACGCGACATCCGAATCGCCCTTCCCGCCGACCTCGAGGGCACCACTGTGCAGGGAGATGACCGAGAGCCGGTGGGAGAGCGTGTCGTGGAGCTCGCGGGCGAGCAGCTCACGCTCGGACTGCCGGGCGAGCTCTGCGCTCAGTGCCTCATTGCGCTGCGCCTCGTGCGAGGCGAATGCCTCGACGGACTTCATCCGCCGGGTGCGGCGCAGGAGGAAGCCGACTCCGAGGCTGATGCCGAGAGCGAGCAGGCCGACCGCGATCGTCACCCCGTCGACAGCCAGCCCCAGATCGCGTGGCGGGGCCGGCGTCGTGACGTTGCCGGGGGTGGAGCCGGAGGTGATGAAGAGGAAGCTGAACGGGTTGAGCGCGGTCGGCATCAGGCACATGCGCACGATCGCGAGGACCGCGACGCCGGATCCGACGATCGCTGCGGTCGCTGCCGCGCGGCGGGTGCCGCGGATGATGAGGTGGAACATGCCGATGAGCATGAGCAGGCAGTCGCCCCAGGCCAACGCCAGTCCGAGCCCGACCGCGAAAGGCACCCACGGCCACCTCCGGCGCACGAACACCGCGCCCCACAGGGGGAGCAGGAAGAGGACGACGAGCACGCCGATGACGCTGACGACGCCGGCCTCGAACGCCCACGTGTTCGCGACGAGAGCCATCACCGACTGCAGGTAGCCGATGGCGAAGAGTACGACGCCGACAAGGATGCTCAGGGTCACCGACAGCCAGCGGGGCATCCGTGTCCGTTGTCCCGGAGCGAATGCCGGTCCGATCTCGTGTTCGTTTGTCGGCTGCGCGGCCCGGTCGTGCGGCTGGGCGCGGGGCAACTGCTGAGCTGGGGCCGCCTGCTGAGGCCGGGCCGGGAGCGGTTGTGCGGCCGGGAGCGGCTGAGCGGCGTGCAGGCCGGGACCGTTGAGAGAGGTCGGCGGCATGCTCGGCTGCTGACCGGGCCGCGGCGGGACGCTGAGGCCGGGACGCCTCGGCGCCTCGGGATGCGGCGTCCGTGCCGACCCGTCGCCGGCCGACAGCGGATCGGGGTGCTGCGACCGTCCGCGCCGGGGCGGGAGGGCGCCGCGTTCGGGTGAGAGAGCACCGTGCTCCGGCGGCTGCGACCCGCCGGCAGTCGGCTGCCCGTCGCGCCGAGGCGGTTGAGGCCCGCGCTGCGGCGGGAGTGGATGACCTGACACAGAAGAATCGTATCGGCACGGTCTGACACGCGTAGTCCACCGATCGGGTCGAGCGGCCTCCACCGATCGGCTAACCCGATCGAGCCGATGGGCGGACGCGCCCGGTGCGGCGCTGCTCGAAGCTGGGTGGGTCACAAGCACTCGCTTCGCCGCTCGCCTCGAGCGGCGAAGCGCCCGCCGAACATCCGGTGTCGAACGACACCGGTCACGGCCGCCTCAGCCGATCAAGGAGCACCATGTCGAACCCGCAGAACCCTCAGCAGCCTGGACCCCAGCAGCCCGGATCCCAGCAGCCCGGACCCCAGCAGCCGCATCCCCAGCAGCCCGGCCCGCCATCCCACCAGGGTCACCCGCAGGCCGGGCAGCCCATGCAACCGCAGTATGCCTCGCCGTACCCGAACGGCCAGGGCGGATACGCTCCCGCGGGCGCCGGCTCCCAGCAGCCGGCGCAATACGGCCAGCCCGCCTACGCCCCGGCGTTCGGGCAGCCCGGGTCGCCGAACGGCCAGAAGCCCGCGAAGCAGAAGAAGCCGCTGCTCAAGCGCTGGTGGTTCTGGCTCATCGTCATCGTCGTCGTCATCATGCTCATCAACGCCATCAACGGCGGAGGCGGCGACACCACCGAGGACACCGGGTCGACGAGTTCGCAGGAAGGCGGCGAGGCCGGCTCTGCCGAGGAGAACAACGCTGAGGAGCAGCCTGCCAAGGAGAACAAAGCCGAGGAACAGCCCGCCGAGGACAAGGCCGCGCCGGCCGAATACGGCATGGGTGACGCTGTGGCCGCCGACGGCTGGGAGATCACCGTCGACAAGGTCGAGGACGGCATCTCGACGGTCGGGTCCGAATTCCTCAACACGCAGGCTCAGGGGCAGTTCGTCAAGGTGTCGGTGGCCGTGAAGAACACGACGTCGGAGCCGGCGTTCTTCTACGAGGACAACATCAAGCTCGGCGACGACAAGGGCAACGCGTACTCCTCCGATTCGGAGGCCGGGCTCTACGCCGATGAGGACTCGATCCTCTTCCTCGAGGAGATCAACCCCGGCAACACCGCCGAAGGCGTCCTCGTCTTCGATGTGCCCAAGGACGTCAGCCCCGACCGGCTCACATTCGAAGGCGGGATCTTCTCCGATCCCGTGGAGATCTCCCTGAAGTGATGACCTCGCCGAGGTGACCGCGCTGCAATCGCGGCACTGGTCCGGTCCGTTCGTCGGGCCGGACCGGTGCCGTCTGCTCGGGTCGGTGTGCAGGAGGCTCAGGCCGCTGAGGCTCAGCCGTCGAGTTCGTCTCTGCGATCGACGACGGCCCGCGCGGCCGCCAGCGTCTGTCCGAGGAATCCCCGGCCGAACAGGCGGACGTGAGCGAGCAGGGCGAAGAACGAATGCGCCGGCAGGTCGGCCCGCCATCCGCGGGGCAGCGGGTGCTCGGCCTCGTAGCCGGAGAAGATCTCCTCGAGGAACGGCGTGCCGAAGAGCGCGAGGAGGGCGAGGTCCTCGAGGCGGTGGCCGCCGTGCGCGGCGGGATCGATGAGTGTGCCGCCGTCGGGAGTCCACATGAGATTGCCTGCCCACAGGTCGCCGTGCACGCGTGATGGCGGCTCGGTTCCGGTGCCGGCGATTCCGTCGAAGGCTCCGGACTCGATTGCCTCGATCGCCGAGGTGATCGCTGAGTTCTCCTCGATCGTCAGCTCACCGGCGATGGCCGAGGCCGTGGGTGCCAGGCGCGTGCGCACCCAGAAGTCGGAGAAGGACGAGTCGGCGGTCACGGGCACCTCGAAGGGCGAATCGAGCGGACCGAACCATGCCTTGTCGGCCGGTGCCCAACCGAATGCCGCAGCGCCCGAGTCGTGCAGTCGCGCGAGCCTGCGACCGAATTCGGCCGCATCACCGGCATTCGGGCTGATCGTCTCAAGCCGGGTAAGGCGCAGCGAATCCTCGTCGACCCCGCGCACGCCGACGACGGGCACGACTCCCCGTGCGGCTAGCCACTCGAGTCCGGCCGCTTCGGCCGCGAAGAATCCCCGTGGGGCACCGGCCCGCTGCTTGACGAAATCACCCATGCCACCAGGCTATCGGGGACGACCCGTCGAATCAGGGCTGAAGGTGCTTCCGCATCCACACGGTATCGCCGTGGACGGGGTCGGGGTCGCGCAGACCGCTGTCGGAGAATCCGACCTTCTCGAGCACCCGGAACGAAGGTGCGTTCCATTCGCGGACCGACGCCCACAGCCGCGGCAGCCCGGCGCTCTGCGCCGCGGTCGTGACCGCGCGCGCCGCCTCGGTGGCATAGCCGACACCATGCGCCTGGGAACAGAGCTCGAAGGCGATCTCCGGTTCCGCCGCGCTCGCGCCGCCGACGATGAGCCCGCAGTACCCGAGGAACTCGACGGAGTCTCTGCTCTCGACAGCCATCAGACCGAATCCGGCAGCGTCGGCCTCGGCGCGCTGTTCGGCCAGGGACTGCGCCAGATCCTCGACGGTCGGTCGACCGTCTTCGTCGATGCGGCGTGCCGCGGGCACCCGCGGATCGCGCTCGATCCACAGTCGCCGCACCGCCTCGGCGTCGGCAGTGACGAGAGGACGCAAACGCAGCCGTGCAGTGACGAGGTCGGGGCCGATCCTCACCCTGCGACGGGATTGAGCTGTTCGCGCGCGGCCTCGAGATGGCCGACGTCGCCGGTGTCGAGGGCGTAGAGACCCAGGTCGACCGCCGCGGTCGAGAACATCTCCGCACAGTGCTCGGCGAGCTTGGGCCACACCCTCCCGCCGCGTTCGACATAGCGCTCGACAGTCAGGTCGAACGCCTCGGGGGACACGCTCATCTGGTGGAACATGAAGTCCCGCGCGGGATCGCCGACCGCCGCCGTCGTCCAGTCGAGCAGGCCGACGATGCGGGTTCCCTCCATGAGCTGATGCGCGGGGTAGATCTCCCCGTGCGTCACCGTCGACCACGTCGGCCAGTATCGATCGTCGTCGAGCCACGCCGCCCAGCGCTCCCGCAGATCCTCTGCGACCTCGAACTCCCTGACCACGGCAGCGATGTCCTCGCGCTTCTGCTGCCTCACCTCGGCGGGGGAGAGGATGGGAATTCCCGAATCGCGCACCACCGCCGGATCGACGGCGTGGAGTTCAGCGAGGACATCTCCGAGCGAGTGCGCATAATCGGTGGCTTCGACATCGAAATGCCACCGAGGCTGCGCATCCTCATCGAGGGTGAGCCCCGGACTGCCCGGCAGCAGGGGATAGGCGATGAGTCGGTCGGTGTGGATCTGCCAGTCCGGGACGTCGACGCTCAGGTGCGGGGCGACGCTGCCGAGGAACCGTCCCTCGACGTCGGCGCGCTCGGTGACATCCGGACGCCGCGGAATGCGCAGCACCCACGCTGAGCCGTCGGCCGCCTCGGCGAAGGCGACTCGGAAGTCCAGGCCGATCTCATCGATGGAGACCGACTCGGGAACGAGCGTGAGGCCGTGCTCGGCGGCCAGTTCGCTGATGGCGAGGGGACTGCGGGGTGACTGGTCCATCCCTCCACTGTTGCCCAGCAGGGAAGCGAAGTACAGCCGACTCGGGCCAGTCGTCCAGCTTGTGACGAACTTGTGTCATTCGGCAAGACATATGCGCAATAATGCTTGCTGGAAAACTGCATCCGTGCCACGATGAGACGACGCTGGTGTTTACCTCACCTCGATCGATGTCGATCGAGCGGGCTGAAAGGGAAGAGACATGAACGGCACCACCATCATCTGGATCGTCGTCGCAGCCGTCGTCGTCATCATCGCCATCATCGTCATCGTCGCGCTGGCTCGGCGGGCTCGCGCCAAGAAGATGGAGGAGCGCCGCCAGCAGGCCGCGCAGATCCGCGAGGAGGTCGCCGCAGCCGCTCCGACGACGGCGGCCTACGAATCGGAGGCAGAGGCCGCTCGGTCCCGCGCCCTCGATGCCCAGGCCGAAGCCGACGCGAAGGCCGAGGCGGCCCGCCAGGCCGAGGTCGAATCCCTCAAGGCCGCAGCCCGTGCCGACGAGTACGAGACCGCGGCCAACCAGCTCGAGGATTCCGCGGAGAAGTCCCGGCTCGAGCAGGAGCGCTTCCTGCAGCGCGCCGATGAGCTCGATCCGGACACGAACACCGACGCTGACCGCCGTGACGATGGCGACGCCGATCGCCGCCGTGATGGGGATGTCGATGGTCGCCGCGATGGGGACTGGGACAACACCGATCGTGATCGCGATGGCCGCGATCGTGACGGCCGCGATCGTGACAGCGGCTATGCTGCGGCAGCGGGAACCGGCTATGCGGCGTCCGAGAGCCGCACCTATGACACCGCTGATGGCGTCGCCTCGGAATCGGCAGACGCCCGTGGGTTCGAGACCGCCGACGGACGCGGCTACACCGGCACCGAGCAGCGGACGTTCGAGACGACCGACGGCCGCGGCTATGCCGAATCCGACACCCGCGCCTACGACGGTGCCGACGGGGTCGGCTACGAGACCACGGAGCGCCGCACCTTCGATGACGCCGATGGCCGCGGCTATGCCGAATCCGACACCCGCGCCTACGACGGTGCCGACGGGGTCGGCTACGAGACCACGGAGCGCCGCACCTTCGATGACGCTGACGGCCGCGGCTATGCCGAATCCGACACTCGTGCCTACGAGGGTGCTGACGGGGTCGGCTACGAGACCACGCAACGCCGCACCTTCGACGACGCCGATGGCCGCGGCTACGCCGAATCCGACACCCGCGCCTACGACAGCGCCGACGGGGTCGAATACGAGGTCACCGAACAGCGGACGTTCGACCCCGCCGACGGTTCGGGCTCCGACACCGCTGACGGCAGGGGAGTGAACGGGGCAGACCAGCGTCGCGGAGACCCGAACGGAGTCGACCCCGACCAGTACCGTCTCTCCCGCAGCCGCGGAAGCGGCGACGGCAACCGCGTCGACCCCCGTACCGACTTCACCGACGACTCGGGTTCCGGCAACGGCGCACCGAGGCACTGAGTCACCGAGTCACTGAGACCACAGCAAACCCCAACCCCATGCTCCACCCCTAGGAAAGGACACATCATGCTCGCCACCATCCTCTGGATCATCGCCGCGATCCTCGTCATCTCCGGCATCTTCGCCATCTTCCGGAAGCAGATCCTCTGGGGAGTCATCCTCATCGTCGTCGGCCTCCTCGTCGGTCCCGGAGGCGTGAGCATCTTCGCCTAGCGCACCGATCTCCGCAGCACGGCGCCCCGATCCGCACCCGGATCGGGGCGCCGTCGCGTGACGGCGATCGCCGCTGCCACACCGTGGAGGTGGACCGACCCGAGCCCGAGTCCCTCCGCAGTCGGCGCGGGTCAGAGTCGCGCCTCGGCGACGGAATCCTCTCCGGCAGCGCGGTTCGCCTCCGACGTCAACTCCGACGACCCCCGACCGAGCGCCGTCGTCAGCGCCTCCCGCAGCGCGGCTTCCGGGTCGGCCGGTCGGGTACGACTGTTCCAGGCGATGATCCGGTCGGGCCGGACGAGCAGCGCTCCCGAATCGTCGACATCGCTGACCGCCGCCCACCGGCGCAGGACGTCGTTGTAGTCCCCGCCCATGCTCACCTGTGCCGTCCTCACCTCGACGCCGAGGTCGGCGGAGACCGCCGCCGCGGCCTCGGCCCAGCCATCATCGGCCTGGCCGGTGATGAGCGTCCATCCGCTGCGCCCGACGAGATCGAGGGTGGACAGCCGCTGACGGTCATGGTCGACCCAGGCGTGGGGGAGCGGCGCGCCCGGTCGCGTCGACGGCACATGGTCGAGATCGACGTCGACGTCAGGGCCCGCCGCCGGTTCTGCCCCCGCTCCCGCCGCCGGGACGATGGCGTCGGACTCGTAGAGCTGACCGAGCTCGATGCCGTGGGCGTTGAACTGGTAGTTCTGCAGCTCGATCGCCTCGGTGAGCTCCTGCCGGCGGACCGGGTCGTCGAAGAGGGACTCGAGGCTCGCCCACCCGTCCTCGGCCGACTGCCCGGGGGCGAAGCCGAGCGCCTTCGAGATCGGACCCATGTCGACGACGCTCTTCATCGCCCGGTCGACGACGCGCCTGCCCACCGGCTGCCGCTCCTGGTCGTACGTGTCGAGCAGAGCCTCGTCGGCCTCACCCCTGAGGACGGCGCTGAGCTTCCACCCGAGGTTGAAGGCGTCCTGGATCGACGTGTTCGTGCCCAAGCCGTTGGCCGGCGGGTGCCGATGCGCGGCGTCACCGGCGAGGAACGCCCGGCCCCGCCGGTAGGCGTCGGCGACGACGTGGTTGATCTGCCACTTCGAGACCTGCTTGATCGTCACCTCGACGTCGGGATCCCCGATCGTCGCGTGCGCCCGGGCGATGAGGGCCTCCGTGTCGGTGTCCGGTTCGCCCTCGGCCGGGTCGTACATCGCCAGCAGCACCCATTCGGTGAACGGCTTCACGCAGATCCACGTGCCCGACCCCACCCAGTAGTCGTTGCCCGGCTGCGCCATCCAGTAGAGCGTGCCGGGACGGTAGTCGCAGTACTTCGTGAGATCGGCCTCGAGCCAGACGTTGAGCGCGGCGCCGAGGTTGGACTCGCCGGTGAAGGTGAAGCCGAACTCCTCGGCGACGGTCGACCGGCCGCCGTCGGCGCCGACGATGTACGTTGCCAGGATCGTCGACTCCTCCCCGGTGTCCCGGTTCCGCACCGTCGCCTCGACGCCGTCGGCGGTCTCGACGGCGGAGACGAGTTCGGTGGAGAAGCGGATGTCGGCGCCGAAGTCGCGGGCCGCCTCGGCGATGACGGGTTCGAGGATGTGCTGGGGGATGTTGCACATCGCGCTGGGGCTCGCGACCTCGTAGTCGCCGGAGCGCGCGCTGCCGGTGCCCCACGTCTCGAGCCGTGCGATCTCCTGACCGGCGAAGCTCGTCGCCCACACGTTGTTGCGCATGTACGGGTTCGGGGTGGCCGCGGCGATGACGGCGTCCTCGCAGCCGAGGTCGCGGAAGACCTCCATCGTGCGCTGATTCGTGATGTGGGCCCGCGGCGAGTGCGCTGTCGTCGGGTACCGGGTGATCGTCAGCGCGTCGACGCCGTCACGGGCGAGGATCGCCGCGAGCGTCAGCCCGGTCGGGCCGGCCCCGACGACGAGGACATCGGTGCGGACGGGAGGCGTGGTACGAGTGCTCATTCGTCGTTCTCCTTCGGACGAGAATGCCGATCATGACCGTCTCAGCGCCGAGGTGCGAAAGCACGTCTCGCAATTCAGCATAATTAATCATGATTAATTGTTGGGAACCAGGATGCCGCGCGGATCGTCATGCTGTCAAGCATGGCGGTCGGGTACCCTCGGGACTGGCGGAGCACACCGGTGAGGGGAGGATGGCATGGTCACGACATCGCGGGGATCATCCTCGTCGGTCGATCGCGCCGTCGACATCGTCGCCGCCCTCGCCGAGGGTCTCGAACCCGGTCAGCGGCTGGGGACGAAGGGAGCGATCCAGGCCGAATGCGGTGTCTCGAAGGGCACCTTCAACGAGGCCCTGCGCCTGCTGCAGCTGCGCGGGATCATCACCCTGCGACCGGGACCCGGCGGCGGACTCTTCGCGGCCGCGCCGACTCCGATGGCGAAGCTCGGCAGCTCGCTCCTCGCCCTCGACGCGGACTCGTCGACGGTCGCCGATGCCATGCAGGTGCGCGACTCGCTTGAGCCCCTCATCGCCGCCGAGGCGGTCGACCACGGCTCGCTCACCGACATCCGCGAGCTCTGGCTCCTCATCGACGACATGCGCGCCGCCGTCGCCGCCGGCGACCCCCAGGAGTTCCTCGCGGCCAACTGGTGCCTGCACCGGCGCATCGCCGAGATCACCCCGAACCAGCTGCTGCGCCAGGTCTACCTCAACATCATGGCGATCATGGACGACCACACCGTCGATGTGCTGCCCGGCCCCGAGGTGCCGCTGGATGACTACATCGACGAGCGCCTCCAGCTCCACATCGACATCGTCGCGGCCATCGAAGCCCGCGACCACGCCCGAACAGCCGAGCTCATGCGCGCCCACAACGTCCACTGAACCCTGCTGACGGCCCAGACCACAGCGTCCACCGCTGACCGCCCGCCCCGATGCGAAGGAGACCTCCTGATGACACCTGCCCCGACGCTCTCCGCGGAGCTGCGGACGAATCTCACCCGCTGGCGCCGGGACTTCCACCGGCATGCGGAGACGGCGTGGACGGAGTTTCGGACCACCTCGGCGATCATCGGAGCACTCCGGGACCTCGGCTGGGCGACGATCTTCGGACCCGACCTCCACGAGGCCTCGGCCCGCCTCGGGGTGCCGACGACCGACGTCCTCGCCGGGGCCCGCGCACGGGCCGTCGACCAGGGAGCGGATGCGGAGCTCGTCGAGGCGATGGGGGAGGGCTTCACCGGGGTCCTCGGCGTCCTCGAGACGGGACGACCCGGCCCGGTCGTGTGCTTCCGCTTCGACATCGACGCCAATGACCTCAATGAGCTCGCCGACGACAGCCACCGGCCGTTCGCCGAGGGGTTCGCCTCGGTCAACGACGGCGCGATGCACGGCTGCGGGCACGACGGGCATGCGGCGATGGGGCTGGGGCTGGCGAGCGTGCTCACCGGCATGGTCGCAGACCTGACGGGCACCGTGAAGATCATCTTCCAACCCGCCGAGGAGGGGGTGAGGGGCGCGCATTCGATCGTCGCGGCCGGGTGGTTCGACGATGTCGACCTCTTCGTCGCCACTCACCTGAAGTCCGACGACGCCAAGGGCGGCGTCCTCACCGGCGTCGACGGGTACCTCGCCTCGACGAAGTTCGACGTGGAGTTCTCCGGGGTCGGCGCCCACGCCGGAGGCGACCCGGAGAAGGGACGCAACGCGCTGCTGGCGGCCGCCTCGGCGACCTTAGGGCTCCACGCGATCCCGCGCCATTCGGCGGGTGCGAGCCGGATCAACGTCGGCACGTTCACCGCCGGGGAGGGCCGCAACGTCGTGCCGCGCACCGCCCGCATCGCCGTCGAGACCCGCGGGGAGACGAGCGAGATCAACGACTTCATGGTCGCCCGCGCCGCCGACGTCGTCGCCGGTGCCGCCCTCATGCACGGCGTCGACCACAAGGTCACCGTCGTCGGACGTGCCGACACGGCGTCCCCGAGTCCGGAGCTGCTGCCATTCATCCGCGCCTCCTTCACCGGGGTGCCCGGGGTCGCCGAGATCCGGGACACCGGCGGTTTGGGCGGATCCGAGGACGCGACGGCGATGATGAAGCGGGTCACGGAGCGCGGGGGACTGGCCACGTACGTCCAGATCGGTATGGAGACCTCGTGGGGCCATCACACGGAGCGCTTCGACGTCGATGAGGACATGCTCGCCGTCGGTGTCGCGGCCGAGGCGCGGATCGCCCTCGACGCCCCGGAGTTCCTCGCCGGCCTCGGGCGGGCCTGAGCCGGCGGTCCACCCGCTCATCTCGGACGCCGGGGGCCTCGATAGACTGCCGGACATGTCGAGGATCACCTGCCCCACCCTGCGTCCCCGCGTCGTCACCGCCGCTGAGGCGGCCGCGCACATCAGGAACGGCGACCGGGTCGCCACGAGCGGCTTCACCGGGTCCGGATACCCGAAGCTCGTGCCGCCGGCGCTCGCGGCGCACGCGAAGGCCGAGCATGCCGCAGGCCGGGATTTCGCCGTCGAACTGTGGACGGGTGCCTCGACGGCTCCGGAGCTCGACGGGATCCTCGCCGAGGCGGGGGCGGTGAGCAGGCGTCTGCCGTTCCAGTCCGATCCGCGCATGCGGCAGGCGATCAACGACGGGCAGACGGAGTACATCGACACGCACCTGAGCCACTCGGCGCAGCAGGCGTGGTTCGGCTTCTACGGGAACCTCGACGTCGCGGTCGTCGAGGTCGCGGCGATCCTGCCCAACGGGCTGCTCGTGCCCGGCAGCTCGGTGGGGAACTCGAAGACGTGGCTCGACCTCGCCGACAGAGTCATCCTCGAGGTCAATGAATGGCATCCGCGGGCGTACGAGGGCTTCCACGACGTCTACTACGGGACCAGGCGGCCGCCCGAGCGGCTCCCGATCCAGCTCCTCGAGTCGATGCAGCGCATCGGCGATCCCTACCTGCGGGTCGACCCGGAGAAGGTCGTCGCGATCGTCGAGACGAACCACCCGGACCGGAACCTGCCGTTCAAACCGGCCGATGCGGATTCGCAGGCGATCGCCGCCCACCTCGTCGACTTCCTCCGCCACGAGATCCGCGTCGATCGCCTCCCGCCGTCCCTGCTGCCGCTGCAGTCGGGCGTCGGCAACGTCGCCAACGCGGTCATGGCCAACCTCGCCGACAGCGAGTTCGAGGGCCTGCGCGCCTACACCGAGGTGATCCAGGACGGCATGCTCGACCTCATCGACTCGGGCAAGCTCACCTCGGTGTCGGCGACGGCGTTCTCGCTCTCGGCCGAGCGGGCCGAGGCGTTCAACGCGAACATCGAGTCGTACAAGGGGCGGATCCTCCTGCGGACCCAGGAGATGTCGAACCATCCCGAAGCCGTCCGCCGCCTCGGCGTCGTCGCGATCAACGGGATGGTTGAGGCCGACATCTACGGCAACGTCAACTCGACCCACGTCATGGGGTCCTCGATCATCAACGGCATCGGCGGCTCCGGGGACTTCGCCCGCAACGCCTACCTCAACTTCTTCGTCTCGAACTCGCGGGCCAAGGGCGGGGCGATCTCCTCGATCGTGCCCTTCGCCAGCCACATCGACCACACCGAGCACGACACGCAGGTCCTCGTCACCGAACAGGGACTGGCGGACCTGCGCGGACTCTCACCGGTGGCCAGGGCCCGCCGGATCATCGCCAGCTGCGCCCACCCGGACTTCCGCGACCGGCTCACCGACTACCTCGACCGGGCGATCGCTGCGAACCCGCACGGTCGGCACACCCCGCACCTCCTCGCCGAGGCGCTGTCCTGGCACGAGAGGTTCCATGCGACCGGGCAGATGTGAGGCTCTGCCGTCGGGGGTGAAAGTGGTTGCGCAAGCGGCGGGGGAGCCGCGCGTCCAGGGCGGGGACCGCGCGATCGGCGGGGAGGGTCGGTCGGATCTGCCGCATCCGGCGGTTCCGGCCCGCTCCCTTCCGCGGTGAGGATGGATGAGACCACTCACTCACCGAGGAGGAACCATGACCGTGACCCGACCACCTCACGACCCCGAGCTCGATGCGGCGCTCGAGGTGATGCTCGAGTCCCTGCCCGCAGGGACGATGAATGCCGAGACCGCCGCCGCGATGCGCGATGCTGACGGGGCGCAGCTGCCCGGTCTCGACCCCGATGACCTCGCGGCCCTCGGAGTCATCAGTCGAGACGTCGTCATCCCCGTCTCCGACGGCGCCGAGCTCGCCGGGACGATCTTCTCCCGTGCCGATCACACCGGAACCGGCCCGGGGATCTACCACGTCCACGGCGGCGGGATGGTCACCGGCCACCGCCTCCTCGGCGTGCAGCAGACTCTGCCGTGGATCGTCGACCACGATGCCGTCGTCCTCACCGTCGACTACCGGCTCGCTCCCGAGCATCCCGACCCCTACCCGGTCGAGGACTCGTATGCGGGTCTCGTGTGGATGGCCGAGCACGCCGCTGACCTCGGCGTCGATCCCGATCGCATGATCATCGTCGGTGCGAGCGCCGGTGGTGGCATCGCCGCGGGCACTGCGCTGCTGGCACGCGATCGGTCGGGACCGCGGCTGGCCGGGCAGGTGCTCATCTGCCCGATGATCGACGACCGTGACGCCACAGCGTCGGCAGCGCAGATCACGGAGCGGACGACGTGGACGCGGGAGAGCAACCGCTACGGCTGGTCGAGCCTCCTCGGCGATCGGGTCGGCACCGAGGACGTCTCGATCTATGCCGCACCCGCGCGGGCGACGGACCTGTCCGGCCTGCCGCCGACGTACATCGACTGCGGCAGCGCGGAGGTCTTCCGCGATGAGGACGTCGCCTATGCGCTGCGGCTGTGGGAGGCGGGCGTCGATGCCGAACTCCACGTGTGGGCGGGTGGGTTCCACGGTTTCGAGATGCTCGCCCCGCACGCTGCGGTGAGCCAGGCGTCGCTTGCCGCGCGGGATTCCTGGGTGGCGAGGACGATCGGCGACCGTTGAGGTCCCAGCGATTCGCGCCCTACCATGGGGTCATCGGACAGCGGAGTTGATATGCGCGATCTCCTCGGAAAACTCACCGCCCTCGACCCGGAGGCGAGCGAAACGCTCAAGGTCGTCGGGTACTTCGACGCCCTGACCTCCCGTGGGGCGGGGCTCGGGAGTCTGCTGCGTGCCGCTGCGGCGCTCGCCGGCTGTCCGGCCGTCGCCGAGGTGGACGGCAGGGTGACCGCGTACGATCCCTCTGGCAGGCGCCTCGCCGAGGCGGCCGACCGTCCCCGCGGATCCGCAGTCGCCTTCCGGTCGGGTGCGGTGTGGCTGGTCCGCGAGGGCACCCCGCACGCCAACGATGCGATGATCACCGATCGTCTCGGCGTCGCCGTCGAGGGACTGACGTCCCAGCACTCACCGACGCGGGAGATCGAAGTGGTTGTCGATGCCGAACGGGCGGTGGCCGAGAGGAGGACGGCGCTCGTGCGGCTCGGGATCGATCCCGGCGCCTCTGTGAGGGTCATCCTCAGCGATGACGACCCGGGACCGCGCTGGACGAAGACCGCCCCGGTCCCGACTCCGCTCGGCGTTCTCCATGCGACCCTCGAGGTGCGCCCCGGCGGAGTCGCACCCGCTGACCATGCCTGGGACGGTCACTCCCGCGTCGGCATCGGCACGTGGACCCGAGCGGACTCGGCCCCGGACTCGTGGGAGGCTGCGCTCATCGCCCACCGCCTCCTCGGCGAGGGACCGGGAACCGTGCTCGACGCAGTAGATCTGGGGTCGATGCTCATCCTCGCCCGCGCCTATGATCCCACCACCCCTCACCCGGACGTCACAGCCCTGGAATCCCTCGACGCGGTGACCACGGAGATCCTGCGCGAACTCGTCGACGCCGACAGTCTGCGCGCGGCTGCGGGGAGGCTGGCGATGCACCATTCGACCCTGCAGGCCCGGCACGAGTCGATCACGACACGGCTCGGCTACGACCCGCGCACGACCGTCGGTCGACTGCGCTACATGAGCGCGGAGTTCCTGCGCCGCCTCGGCGGGTAGCCGGCCCCGCCCCACCGGCAGGCACCGGCTGACCCGGCGGTGCCCGCACCGGAAGGCACGCGCTGACCCAGCGGTGCCCGCACCGGCGGCCGAACAACCTGCGGCCGTCACGAAGAGAGATCACCGAGAGAAAGCGGTAAGAATCATGCCCGAAAACACGAGCAGCACAGCGACCCCCGGCACCGCGAGCGCGACCGCCCACACCGAGGAATGGCCGCGCGGGGAGGTCGCCTTCGTCACCGGCGCGGCCTCCGGCATCGGCCTCGGACTCTCCCGCGCCTTCGTCGCGGCCGGGGCCCGGGTTGGACTCGTCGACATCGACGACGCCCGCCTCGCCCAGGTGGCGGAGGAGCTGCGGGCGGCCGGAGGCACCGTGACCACGGTGCGCTTCGACGTCGGCGACCCGGATGCCTGGGAGGCCGCCGCAGATGCCGTCGAGGCCGAGCTCGGTCCGGTGACGATCCTCTGCAGCAACGCCGGTGTCAACGGCGGCAGCTCGGCGGAGGCCACCCCGTGGGAGGTGTGGCGCCGGGTGCACACGATCAACATCGACGCACAGTACCTCGGCGCCTCGACGTTCCTGCCGCGGTTCCGCCGCCTGGGCAGGCCCGCGCACATCCTCAACACCGCGTCGCTCGCGGGCATCATCCCGATGGCCGACGTCGCCGCCTACGCCTCCTCGAAGTTCGCGAGCGTCGGCTTCTCGATGGTGCTGCGCAGCGAACTCGCCGGCAGCGGCATCGGAGTCTCCGTGCTCGCACCGGGAAGCGTGTCGACCCGGATCGCCGAGACCGCGGCAGCGGGGCAGGCGGAGCTGCTCGGGGAGGAGGCGAACGCCGAGGCGGTCGCGGCGAATTCGGCGATGCTCGCTGAGGGTGCCGACCCCGACGCTGTCGGGCAACAGGTCGTTGAGGCGATGAGGGCCGGCCAGTTCCTCATCGTCACCCACGGGGAATGGCTGCCGCTCGTGCGCGCTGTCCATGCCGAAGTGGAAACCGCGTTCGCGGAGTTCGACGGGCGCCACGGCAGCGATCCGGCCGCCGCGCTCCTGGTCCAGGGCGTGAACCCGGTCAGCTCCTAGGCCTGTCGACGCTCGTCGATTCCGCACCACTGTGCGAGGAACAGGGCGATCGTCGTCGTGCAGCGGCGGATCGACTCCACGCTCACCCGTTCGTCGAAGCCGTGGATGTCCTCCGTCACCGGTCCGTAGACGAGCGCCGGCATGTTCGCGAAGTTCGCGAACACCTGGGCGTCGAGGTAACCGGGGGTGGTGAACGCGGTCAGCTCCTCGCCGGCGACCGAGGCGTGCGCTGAGGCGAGCACAGCCTCCGCATCGCTTCCGGGCTCGAGCACGTACCCCCGCGCATAGAACCCGTTCGGCGTGAGCTCCGCGGTGAACGCGGGCACCGGCGGGCCGCTCAGCGGTCGGTCGGTGCCGCGGGCCGCCTCGGTGACACAGTCGACGATCTCCGCCCATGCGTCGTCGGGATCAGTGCCGGGGTAGATGGCGACGCGGACCTGGAGTTCGCACCAGGCCGGGACGCTTGAGGGCCAGTCGCCGCCGCGGATGCCGCCGAAGTTGACGTTGATGGGATGGTCGAGGTCGGCGAAGTGCGGGTGGTCGGCCTTCCGCTCGTTCCACCTCTCCTCGAGCCCGCGCAGCGCGCCGATCACGTGGTAGGCGGCGTCGATGGCGTTGAAGCCGCTGGCCATCTCCCGCGGGTGAGTGGGTTCTCCGCTGACGAGGACCGTGAACCAGATGACGCCGACATTCGCCCGGACGAGTGCATCCTCCTCCGGTTCGGGAATGATGACGGCATCGGCGGTGTATCCGCGCAGCAGGGCCGCCAGCGAGCCGTTGCCGGTGCACTCCTCCTCGACGACGGACTCGATGTGCACCCGTCCGGTGAGGTCGAGCCCCGCATCTCGGACGGCGGTGAACGCGAAGAGATTCGCCATGAGCCCGGCCTTCATGTCGCCTGCTCCGCGCCCGTACATCCACCCGTCGCGGACCTCGGCGTCCCACGGTGACCGCGACCAACGGCCGGTCGGTCCTGCGGGGACGACGTCGATATGACCGTTGAGGATAAGGGAGCGGCCCCGGTCGCGTTCGGGGCGATAGGTTCCGACGACATTCGTCATCCGCGCGTAGTCGACCGTGGTCGGACCGAATCCGGGATGGTCGCGCAGCTCGGCCGAGTCGATCGTCCAGCGGTCGACGTCGAGGCGGAGGCCGCGCAGGGCGCGTTCGATGAGATCCTGCCCGGGTTCCTCGTCACCGCGAGTGGTCGGGAGCCCGACGAGTTCGGCCGTCACCGCCAGCTGTTCGGCGAAGTTGGCGTCGACGGCCGCTCTGATCCGGTCCGTCGCGTCGTCTGTGCCCATGTCTCCTCCGCGGTGAGTCGTGATGGGTGTCCCTTTCCAGGGTGGGCCCGGAAGCGCCTCGGCGTCGAGGGCCGAACCACCTGTCGAGACTGTGGGGAGGCGAGGAAGCCGGCGGCACCGGCGCCGCCCGGACCCACGGTCGCCTGCCGACCCCGCACCGCTGCCCCCGGCCCGACCCCGATGACCCCGCACGTATCCACGCTGGCGCGTGACCAGGAAAACTTGTCCAGGGCGGATAGTGCGTCCTGAATCTCCGTCATTAGAGTTGCTCAACAACCATCAACAGAGAGTTGCCGAGCATCATGACAGAGAAGTCGATCCCTGTGCCCTCAGACCCCTCCGCGCCCAGCGCCGAGGCCGTCGAACGCGCCGCCGCAGCCATCGTGCGCGCCTTCGCCGCCACCGACACCGCCGCGTACTTCGCCGGATTCGCCGCGGACGCCTCGTTCGTCTTCCACCCGGAGAACCACCGGCTGAACTCGCGCGCCGAGTACGAGGAGATATGGAACGGCTGGCTCGCCGACGGCTGGTCCGTCATCGACTGCGTCTCCAGCGATCCGCTCATCCAGACGTTCCCGGGCGGCGCCGTCTTCTCGCACACGGTCGACACGACCGTCGAGACCGGGGAAGGCCGGGAATCGTATCGGGAACGCGAGAGCATAGTGTTCCGCCACCTCGGCGATGGTGACCTCATCGCAATCCACGAACATCTGTCCCCGGTCCCGGACACCGCCGATATCCCTCCGGAGGGGGCCGGAGTCGCCGCCGAAACGGACACCACCACCGCCGAGGAGGTCGCACCGTGAACTGGTATCGCCGACTCGACGCCCGGTTGGCTGCGGATTCGGACGATTCGGGAGTCGTGCAGGGCAGGCTCGGCACCGGACGGATGTTCATGATCTGGCTCGCGGCCAACCTCGTCGTGACGACGATGCTCACGGGAACCCTCTTCGTGCCGGGCATCGACTACGGCACGGCGGCGCTGATGATCGCGGCGGGCACGGTGATCGGCACGATCGTCCTCGTGCTCATCGGCAACATCGGCACCCGGACGGGGCTCGCGACGATGGCCGTGACACGCGGAGCGTTCGGGGCGAAGGGCAGCTTCCTGCCGGTCGCGGCCAACGTCATCATCCTCATGGGCTGGAGCTGGGTGCAGGCGATGCTCGCCGGCATCAGCGTCAACTACGTCGTCGAGCAGACCACGGGCTTCTCCAACCCGGTCCTCTTCTCCGTCCTCTGCCAGGCGCTCGTCGTCGGTCTCGCGATCCTCGGCCATGAGGGCATCGAGAAGGCCGAGCCGTGGTTCGCACTCCTCATCCTCGTCGTCATGGCCTACATCTTCGTCACCGCGTTCATCGGCCACGCACCGAGCGAATACCTCACCATTCCCGCCGATGAGAGCCTCGGCTTCACCCCGGTCCTCGCGCTCGACATCGTCATCGCGACGGCGATCTCGTGGACCGTGCTCTCCGCCGACCTCAATCGGCTCGCCGGAAGCCAGCGCGCCGGCATCGTCGGTTCGGGGCTGGGATACATCACCTCGACGGTGCTGGCGATGCTGCTCGGGCTCACCGCCTTCAGCTTCATCCTCCTCGACGGGGGAGCGGCCGAGCCCTTCGACCCCACCGCGCTCGCCGACCGCTTCGGCTGGCCCCTCGCGATCGTCATCTTCCTCTCCGTCATGGCGACGAACACGATGGTCGTCTACGGCATGGTCAACTCCGTCATCGGCGCCAGGAAGCAGTCCCGGCTCCGCTTCCTGCCGGTGGCGCTCGTCCTCGGGGCGATCTCGATCATCGGGTCGACGTGGCTTGCGCTGCTCGACCAGTACACCGCGTTCCTCACCGTCATCGGGGCGTTCTTCGTGCCCGTCTTCGCGATCGTCATCGCCGACTACTACATCGTCAAACGGGGGTTCTACTCGAAGGACATCCTCCGTGACGAGGGCGGCATGTACGCGTACGTCCGCGGGGTGAACTGGGCGGCGGTCATCGTGTGGATCGTCGGGGCGTTCGCCTCCTACCTGCTCACCTATGTGTGGGCGAGCCCCGTGGGCGCGACGATTCCGTCGTTCGTCATCTCGTTCCTCCTCTACCTGGCCCTGTCGTGGTCGACGCGGCACCGCTTCGCCGAGGCGGCGCTGCGTGACGCACCTTCCCGCGGTTCCGTGGGTGGTCTGAGCGGCTGAGAAGGGACAGTCGAACGGGCAGATGTGGTGAAACGGGAATCATCGCAGGTCATCAGTGACGTCCGAGGTCGTGTCAGTGCCGAGTGCAACAATGGATCGCACAAGGAAATATCAGCGGGAAAGAGATCATGATCTTTTTCTCATGAATTGCAATCGGGCTATTCCATTTTATGTTCGAATAGTTTATCATTGACGTACGACGCACTATGATTCACAGATCGCTTCCCCGACGCTGTTGTCAGAGGCAGGTGAGCCAGCGTGAAAGACCTCCCCGGTGGAGACGGACGGCGGCCCGGTCGTGCCTCGGGCTCGCGGTTCGACGCAGCTGGTGCAGAAGCCGGTCCTCGGTGGCGCGACGCGCGCGATTCGGCTGCGACCACTGGGCGCGGTCCCGGTGAACGGTGCAGCACCGACGGCCTCTCTCCCGTTGATTCTGATTCCGCTCGACCGACGATTCGACTCGGGTCGAGGATCAGCGAACTCGCGGAGATCTCCGCACAATCCGATCAGATCCAGCTCCGCACGCTCGACGTCACGGCAGGCATCACGTTGGAGCGCGTCGTCCGGCATCTCGACGTCCCCCTGCCCGACGGCGACGCACCGTATCGCTTTGCCACGATCGCCGCATCCGTGCTCCGGCACGAAGTTGACGAGGCGGCTATGGATTCCGATCCCGCCACGCCGACCGACGAGACCGGCGAGGACGCAGCGGCACAGGGAACCGCAGCGAAGGGCACGTCCGCGAAGGGATCTCTCGGGCCGCGACGGAAACCGGCGCCCTCGACTCCCTTCGCCGCCGCATTCGACGCGATGGCAGCCGATGACGACGTGACCGCATCGACTGAGCTCGTGAGGGTGCCGCGCACGTCGACGACCGTGGCTCTCCGCGACCCTGCACTGCTGGCGTGGCGGCGGCGGTGCGAAGCGGCTCTCGCTCCGCCGTCGACGGAAATCGTCTCGGCCGAGACCGCGGAATCAGACGACGCGTCCGAAGCCCCCGATTTCCCGGGCTTCCGCCTCGACACCACTGTCTGCGAATGGGTGCAGGACAACGTTGCCGACGAGGACGTCATCGAAACCGCGACCATCCTCGGTCAGTCGATCGCCCGCACCTATCGGCACCTGCGCACGGCGATGACGATCATCCACGGGCTGCCGCGCTTCGCCGATCGCGTCCGTGCAGGCGAGTTCACGATCGCCCATGTCCAGGTCGTCGGCGACCTCTGCCGAACAGTGGCCCTCAGGTACCTCCCGGAGATCGACGAACACCTCGCCGAGCGCCGGGCCGATGTCACGAGCGACCGGCTCCGGACGGCCCTGCGGAAGTTCATCGCCGTGCTCGAACCGGCTGACGACCGATCGCAGACAGCCAAGGAGCGTCGCCGCGTCGATCTGCACACGTACAAGAACGGCTCGGCCTGCATGTCCCTGACAGGGCCGGCCGAGGAACTCCATGCGTGCTACCTGCGAGTCGAAGCGATGGCGCGCGCCATCCACTCGCGCAGAGGTGCGGCATTCGACCTGCCTCCCGGAGTCGAGATCATCGATGATCGCGCCTTCGACAACCTCATGTACGACATCGTCACCCGACCGCAGCCGAAGCTGAGCATCAAGGTGCGCCGCATCGACCCCGTGACCGGGGTCCAGTCGGTCGAGGAGGAACCGCTGCTCGACAACGACGGAAACCTGCTCTTCGACCTCGGACCCGACGGCACCATCATCATGAAGAACGCCACCTCGGTGAGCGACGCCTCAGCGGTCAGGGCCCCAGCGGACGGCACCGCGACGAACAGCTTCTCGGCGAACAGTGCAGGCGTGGAGGGACTGCCCCTTCCCGGGCACGGCACCGAGGCGGCCGATGCGGCCGATCGGGGAAGCGCGTTCGGCAGGGCCGGTGGCGATGAGACGCAGACCGTTGAGAGCTGGATCGCCGCGGAGATGCCGATGCACTCGTGGTGGATCGCGCTTCAGGCGACGATGGTCACCACCGTTCCCGTGATGTCCCTCCTCGGCGAATCGAACCTGCCGGGCACGCTGCCCGACGGTTCACCGATCCCCGCCGAAACCGCGCGGCGCATCGCCGGACACTGCTCCACCGTGACGAGGATCCTCACCGACCCGGCGACGGGCACCCCGATCGATGCCAAGGCCACGACGTACCGAATTCCCAATGATGTGCGCAAGACACTCATCGCCCAGTGGGAGTGCTGCAGCGTCCCCGGGTGCGCTCGCGCTGCCGTCAAGGCCGAGATCGACCATATCGTTCCGTTCTTCAAGCTCGATCCGCTCAAAGGCGGTCTCACTCGGTTCGGCAATCTCCATCCGCTGTGCAGGAAGCACCATGCCCTCAAGACCGCATGCCTGCTGCGGGTGCGGATGACGGAACCGGGCTGTGTCGAGTACGAGTTCCGACACGGAGTGACGGCGACCTCACGTGCTCCTGACCAGCCGATCGAGGTGGCCCAGGCGATGGAGCTCGCTGCGCTCAGTGGGATGAGACCCCACGTGGTGTGGAAGCCGAAGCATCCGGTCCCACCGCCGAAGTACATCATCGAGCTCGAACCGAACGAACAGCTGGTCAGACAGCGCCGCGAAGCGATGCGGAAATCCGCCGAGGAGACCGAACGCAAGCGCAGGATCCAGGAGAACTACGAACGCGCTCGTGATTTCGCCCGTCGGAAGAGGCTTGCCCAGCTGCTCAACTGGCGCAACGAGGTGTTCCCGCCGTGCCTGCCGCGAGGATCCGACCCGGTGACGATGAAGAGACTGATGCCCGGCCGCCGACTGTCGGTGAGCGATGCCCGGCGGCGTCGAGAAGACGCCGGTGATACCTGGGTGGAGCCGCTCGACCAGTTCTGGAGCGTGCCGATCACATGGCATCAGGACAACCGCGATGATCCTCCGCCGTTCTGACAGTCGTGACGTCGTCCTCTGCGAAGTCAGGTGAGATCGTCGTACTCGCCGGAGACCCACCGGGCATAACGGTCGGCCGAAGACTGCACTGCCGCGTGGGCTCCTCCGGTGATCGTCTGACCGAAGTTGCCGTACATGCGGTCGAAATCGAGATCCGACACCGAGGCGGCGATGCGCTGCACGACCGCAGCGGAGAGCGGCAGGTAGTTGGGGAAGCTGCGCATGAACGTCACCCACCCGTCGCGCACGACCGGCCCGATCGAATCGCCAGCGAGCATGACGCCGCTACCGTCTCCTCCTTCCCACAGGGCAAGCACACTGCCGGGGAAATGACCGCCGACTCGGTGCACCGAGACCTGGGGGAGCGGCTCGGTGCCGTCGTCGAAGAACTCGATGGCGGGACCTTGTCTCTGCAGCCATTCGCGATCTCGAGCGCAGACGTGCACCGAGGCATCATCGAACGCGGCGCTCCACGCGAGCTGCATGCCGAACATGTGCGGATGACTCGGGACGATCGCTGCGACTCCACCGAACGCGGCCACGGCCGCCACTGCTTCGGCGTCGATGTATGGCGGCACGTCGAAGAGAAGGTTGCCCTCCGACGTCTGGGCGAGATAGCACGTCTGCCCGATGCCGAGCCTCGGTTCGACGCGCAGAGCATGAAGCCCAGGTTCGCGCTCGTCGATGACGACACGGTGGCCCTCGGCCTCGAGGTCATCTCGGCTCACCCACTCCTGGCCCGAGCGCGGCACCCACTGGCGTTCATCGGCACAGATCGGGCACACCGCCGAGGGAGGAGGACTGGTCTCCACTCCGCAGTTGCGGCAGATCATCACGCCGGGGTCACTGGGTCCGCCGGGCGCGGGTGAGTCTCGTTCTGTTGCCTCGTCGCGTGGATCGCGTGCGTTCTCCGACGCGGGATCGGTCACTGTCTCACCCTCCTCGCTGAGTGTCTGAAGTCGCGGTTCGCTGTGGCACCAGTTCGCTGCGGAGCCGGTTCCGGTGTCGGTGCCGACCCTGCAGCGAGGTTCGCATGCCGACGACTTCGTCATTCATTCGAGCCTATGCCGTCAGTGCCCGAACCTCCTACCCCCAGCCTGCCCGGTCGCGGTGAGTCATCCCCGGAAGTGGAGTGCCGGCCCCGATGCGGTGGGTCACCGCATCCGGGCAGGCGAATGTCTGTCCCTCAAGCCGCGAGGGCTCAGCCCTTCCCGGCTTGCGCGGCGACGAGCTTCGCATGCGCACGCAGGTGGCCGATGAGGATGAGGGCGATGCCGAGGACGAACCACGCGACGAGCACCCACCACGACATCGCCATCGGCGCATCGGGGAAGTACGAGATGTCGCGGAGCAGTGTGCCCGCCGCGCCCGGCACGAAGAACTGGCCGATGTCGCCCCAGGCCCCGGCGAGGAACTCCTTCGGTTGAGTGAGCGAGGAGATCGGATTGCCGATGAACATCGTGAGCACGGCACCGATCGCGATGCCGCCCGGACCCATGAGCGACACGAAGCCGTTGATGATCGCCGCCGTCGACGCCACCGCCAGCCCGGCTGCGAGCGCATTCAGCCAGAACTCTCCCTGCAGGATGCCGAACCACGTCTGGAGGATGAGGGAGAGCGCAATTCCACCGAAGGCCCCATAGGCGACGACCGCGACGGCTCTCATCCGCCGCGAATGCACAAGAGTGCTGGTGAGAACACCACCGACGATGCCGCCGATCGACAGCGGCAGTCCCGCGATCGCCAGCCCGGCCCCTGTCGCATCGTCGTCGGAGAGCGGCACGACATCGGTGACCGTGACCTGCGGGACGTCCATCGCCGAGGCATCCGGCAGCGTGCCCGCACCCTCTCCTCCACCGGCGACGCTGGGAGCCTGACCCGGCGCCTGCGGGTTCTCGGCCGCCCGAGCAGCCGCCTCGAGTGCCTCCTGCATCTGCTCCATGCCGTCCTGCATCCCCGAGATCGCCTGGGAGTCGATGGACTGCTGCATCTGCGCGGCGAGGCCTCTCAGCTGTTGAGCCACCGCCGGCGACGCCGCCGAGGAGACGAGGATTTCCGGGTCCTCGCCACCGAGGACGAATGCCCCGTAGACCTCGCGCTCCCGGATCATCTGCTCCGCCTCGGCGCGGGTGTTCACGCGCTCGAGATCGAGCATTCCCTCCGGTGCACTGCTCGTGATCTGCTCGACCTGAGCGCTGTCGCCGACGGCGGCCATGGGCAGGTCCTTCGGGTCGGCCGTCACCGTCGGCCAGCTGAATGCCAGAAGGACGATGCTGACGATCGCCGCCGCGAACAGGGCGACGAGGATCGCGCGTCCGACACTGTGCTTCGGCAGCTCATCGCCGATCGCGCCGGGGGCGGGATCCGCTGCCTGGTCCCCGCTCGCACCAGCGGCTCTGCCTCGATCCCCGCCCTGATCAGCGGCTTGGTCCGCGGAGTCGGCGCCGAGGTGGTCGTCGTCGCCGTCGGTCCCCGGAGCACCGCTTCCGGAGTCGGAAGAGGTCCTGAGAAGTCTCGTGGTCATGGTCGTCCAATCCTCGAAAACGAATGCACGTTCATTTTTACGCCGTGGTCTACAATTAATCAAGAATGAACATTCGTTTTTGGGGGATCGGTGCCGAAGGTCACAGAGGAACACAAGGCTGCGATGCGCACGCGCATCCAGGACGCCGCGCTCGCATGCTTCGCGCGCAAGGGCTTCGCGGCGGCGTCGATGGCCGACATCGTCAAGGAGGCCGACCTGTCGGCGGGGGCCGTCTACCTCTACTACTCCTCGAAGTCCGAACTCATGGTCGCCGCCGGTCAGCGGATCATGGAGGAGCGCATCACCGTGCTCGGCGATCTCGATGACACCGAGGCGGTGCCGCCGCCCAGCGTCGTCTTCCCGCGGCTGCTCGATGCGATTCTCGACGACACCCCGTTCCCCTCTCTCGTCCTCCAAGTCTGGGGCGAAGCCGCCCGCGTGCCTGAGTTCGCGGCGATCGCCGAGAAGATCTTCGCCGAGGTGCAGGCCCGCTTCGAGACCTACCTCGCCGCCTATTTCCACCGCACTGCCGGTCTCGACGAAATGGTGGCGCAGGCGCGTGCACGCGAGACGTCACCGGCGGCACTCGCGATGGTCCAGGGCGGCATCGTCCAGACTGCCGTGCTCGGTCCGGCGGTCCGACCGCGCGTCACCGGGTCGATGGCCGCGCTCCTCGCCGAGCTCGAGAGCTGATCCCGCGGTCACCACGATCCGAGACAAACGATACGCAGTGTTGCGGAACGAGAGACCTGCGTGAAAGGCTCGGCCCATGACGCAGGCCACACCGAAGGGTCGACCGCTCGACCCCGAGCTCACCGACCGCGTGCTCGCCGCTGTGCGCGCCGAGGTCGCGGAGCACGGCTTCATGAACCTGCGCATCGAGAGCATCGCCACCACCGTCGGCTGCGGGAAGACGGCGATCTACCGCCGCTGGCCCACCAAACCCGAACTCGTCGCCGCCGCCATCCTCGACACCCTCGAACTCGGCGAGATGCCCGACACCGGCGACGTCGTCGACGATCTCGTCGCGCATGCGTGGCAGAACATCGAGAACTTCCGCCGCTCGCTCGGCGTCCGCACGCACGGAAACGGCCTCCTGCTCGCGATGTTCAACATGGACGTCATCCCCCTCATCTCCGCCGACTTCATGGAGGAGCGCCATGCCAGGGGCCGGGCGATCCTTGCCCGCGCCGTCGATCGCGGACAGATGAGCGCCGCGCTCGACCACGATCTCATCCTCGACACGCTCGCCGGACTCACCCTCTTCACGATGACACTCCGTACCGAGAGTCCACTGCCGGACGACGCTGCGCTCACGGACAGATACCGCACCCTGGCGAGATCCCTCGTCGGCGCGGAGCACTGAGACCGGCCGTGCCGGCGAGACCACCGCGCGATTGACCGCCACACGGCTGGCCGCCACACGGCTGGCCACCCGGCGATACGACCACCACTCGATACGACCCGAAAGGATCACCATGGCCGCGGCCCACCTGCCCGCCACCGTTCCGGGCACCGAGCACCTGCTGCTCACGGGGGCTCGACTCATCGACGGCACCGGACGGGACCCCGTCCTCGACGCCGAGATCGAGATCGACGGCGATCGCATCGTCTACGCGGGACCGGCACGCCGTGAACGGTCCGGACCGCGGGAGTCGGGAGCTGTGCCCGGCGAGCCTGAGCCGCAGCCGATGACCGGAGAACCGGGAACCGCCTCGGCGAGCGTCGGCCCCAGCGCCCATCGTCCCCGCACGGGCGCACGCACGATCGATCTGCGCGGGGCCACCGTTCTGCCCGGTTTCATCGACTGCCACGTCCATCTCGGTCTCTCCATCGAAGACCAGACCGCCGACGCCGACCGCTTCGCCACCGAGCGCACCCTGCGCACCGCCCTCAACGCCCGCCGCACCCTCATGGCAGGAGTGACCACGGCACGCGACCTCGGCGGCATCGACCGCGGGTTCCGCGACGCCATCGGGTACGGCCTCATCCAGGGCCCGCGCCTGCATCTGGCGATCTCCGCCCTCTCACCGACCGGCGGTCACACCGACTTCACGCTGCCCAACGGCCGCGAAGTGCCTATGCACCTGCCCGTCGACCCGATCATCGACACCGACGACGAGGTGCGGCGCACCGTCCGACTCCTCGTCCGCTCCGGTGCCGATGTCATCAAGGTCTGCACGACCGGCGGCGTCTCGAGTCCCTCCGACACTCCCGACGACCTCGGCGTCCCTGAGGAACACGTTCGTCTCATCGTCGCCGAGACCGCCAAACGTGCAGGTCAGCCCGTTGCCGCCCACGCCCAGGGCGCCGCCGGGATCAAGGCGGCGATCCGCGGGGGCGTCCGCTCGGTCGAACACGGCTACGGCATCGACGATGAGGGCATCGACCTCATGCTCACCAGCGGCACATTCCTCGTGCCTACACTCAGCAGCGCACTGCGCGTACCCGACCCCGCCGTCGTGCCCGCGTACCTCTACGAGAAGAAGGTGCGCTGGTCGGCGATCGCCCGCGAACGCGTCGCCGCCGCACTCGCCGCCGGAGTGAAGGTGGCACTCGGCACCGATGCCGGAGTCTGCCCGCACGGTGAGAACCTCCGCGAACCCGTCCACGCCGTCGAACTCGGCCTCACTCCGATGCAGGCGATCGTCGCCGGAACACAGACGGCAGCGCAGCTGCTGCGCCTCGACGACGAGGTCGGCACGATCGAAGCCGGCCGCCTCGCCGACCTCCTCGTCGTCGATGTCGATCCGCTCGCCGACATCACCCCGCTCGCCGATCCCGACAGCATCAGGGTCGTCATGCAGGGCGGGACCGTCGTCAAGGACATCGATGCGCGCCTCACCGACGCCCCCGTCCCGCCGCTGCTCGCACGCTGATCCGCCCGACCGGAAGCATTTGACCCGACCACCCACCGACCCGAGCACCGATCAACCACCGACCCGACCAATCACCGACCAGAGCACCCACCGCGAAAGGAACCACCCCACCATGACGATCGACTTCACCGCCGAGGCCGCCGCGATCGGCGCTGAACTCACCGCCCTCCGCCGGGACCTCCACCGGAATCCGGAACTCGGACTCGATCTGCCCTTCACCCAGCAGCGCATCCTCGACGCGCTCGAGGGCCTGCCGCTCGAGATCACCCTGGGCCGTGAGCTCAGCTCTGTCGTCGCCGTGCTCCGCGGCGGCCGGCCCGGTCCGACGATCCTCCTGCGCGGCGACATGGACGCCCTGCCCGTCGTCGAGGCCACCGGCCTCGACTTCGCCTCGACGAACGGGAACATGCACGCGTGCGGCCACGACCTCCACGTCTCCGGCCTCGTCGGCGCCGCCACACTCCTCGCCGCGCACCAGGACGAGCTCGCCGGCACCGTCGTCTTCATGTTCCAGCCCGGCGAAGAGGGGCAGGGCGGAGCGAAGATCATGATCGACGAGGGCATGTTCGACCTCGCCGGCCAGATGCCCGACGCCGCCTACGCGATCCACGTCGCCCCCGGCGTCCCCGGCACGTTCGTCACCCGCCCCGGCTCGATCATGGCCGGCGCCAACACCTTCCACCTGACAATGCACGGCAAGGGCGGCCACAGCTCCCGACCGCAGGACGCGGTCGATCCCGTCCGTCCCCTCCTCGAGTTCGGGCAGGCGGTGTACTCGATGATCACCGGGTCCTTCAGCGTCTTCGACCCCATCGTCGCCGAGGTGACCCTCCTTGACGCCGGCAGCGCCGTCAACATCATCCCGTCGACGGCGACGCTGGGCATGTCCGTGCGCACCCTGTCCCCGGAGACGACGCAGCGGTTCCCCGAGCTCGCGACCCGCCTGGCCGACTCGATCGCCGCAGCTCACCGATGCACCGCCGAGGTGGTGTGGAACGAGCAGTACCCCGTGACCGTCAACGACGCCGCGGAGGCCGCGTTCACCCTTGAGACGCTCACCGAGACCTTCGGCGCCGACCGCGTCGTCAACGCCCCCGACCCCGTCATGGGCTCCGAGGACTTCTCCTACGTCCTCGAGGAGGTTCCCGGCGCGTTCGTCTTCCTCTTCGTCACCCCCGAGGGCGTCGACCCCGACACCGCGGCGGTCAACCACTCACCAGAGGTCCTCTTCGACGACCGACACCTCGCCGATCAGGCCGCCGCTCTGGCCACCCTGGCCTGGAAGCGGTCGCAGCGCGGCTGAGGGGTCAGGCCGAGGAAGCAGGCTGAAGGGTCAGGCTGCGGCCTCAGACGGTGTCGCCGTCGGCATCGACGGAGTGGACGCGGTCCTCGCGCAGGGCCACCTTGTCGACCCCGTCGAGCTCCATGAGCAGCGGAACGAGGTGGTCGAGGGGGCGCTTGCCCTCGAACTTCACGTCGATGCGCACCATCTTCGCACCGTCTTCGGCCTCGAAGCGCTGGGAATCGAGGATCGTGTTCGAGAAGCCCATCGTGCTCGCCACCCCGAGGATCTCCCGCAGCACCCCGCCGCCGTCGCGGTAGACGATGCGCAGCAGTTTGCCGCGGTTGCGGTCGGGGATCCTGCGGATGAGCGGGGCGACGACGAAGAGCGTGAGCAGGTGCAGGCCGGTGAGCATCGTGGCCAGGGCGAGCATTCCCGCCCCGCACGCCATGCCGACGGCGGCGCACACCCAGATCGAGGCTGCGGTGGTCAGCCCGCGCACCATGTTCCGGCCCTTGAAGATCACTCCGGCGCCGAGGAAGCCGATGCCGGAGACGATCTGGGCTGCGATCCGCGAAGGGTCGAGCTGGACGTCGCTGTCGAGGACCCCGGCGAACCCGTAGGCGGAGACGAGGGTGAACGCGCACGTGCCGATCCCGACGAGGACGTGCGTGCGATAGCCGGCGCTCTTCTGCCGGAACTGCCGTTCGAAGCCGATGAGCGAGCAGAGCACGAAGCTCGCCAACAGCAGGGTGCCCTCGAGGAGGATGTTCGAACCGAAGATGTCGCCGAATGAGCCCATAGTCGCTCACCTTAGTCCGGTTGCCCCGTCGAGAGCACGGTTCCGGTCATCGCCGGGTGGGACAGCCGGGACAAGACGAGTGGGACAGCCGGGACACGGAGAACTCCGCGGATGATGTCATCCGCGGAGTTCGAAGAGGAAGGCTGGCCGGGCCGGAGCCCGGAGCGATCAGGACTGGGGGACGAGGCTGCGATCGAGCGCCCGCGCCGCGGTGCGGAGCTCATCGGCGTAGCCGGCGACGACCTCCTCGGCGTCGGTGAGTCGCCAGTCCGGGCCGTAGGAGTCGCGCGGCAGAGTGATCTCGACGTTGTCGCCGACGAGGTCGAGACCGATGAACTCGAGCACGGCACGCAGCTGCGCGCCGGACATCCCACCGCCGTGGCCGCCGTAGCTGATGATGAGCGACGGCTTGTCCTTCCACTCGGCGAAGAGGTAGTCGATGGCGTTCTTCAGCGACGCCGGGTAGCCGGCGTTGTACTGCGGGGTGACGAAGACGACCGCGTCGGACTCGTCGATGATCCGCGCCCATTCCTTCGTGTGCGCATTCTGGTAGTCGCCGAGCGCCGGCATCCGCGGCTCGTCGAGCAGCGGCAGGTCAAGATCGGCGAGGTCGATGATCTCGGTGCGCGCATCGGCGGCATCGGAGATGATCTCGGCGACGGCGGAGGCGATCTGGTCGCCGACGCGCACCGGTCGGACGCTGCCGACGATGATGCGGATGAGCGGGGTGGACGGGGTCTCAGTCATGGGTGGTGGTCCTTTCGACGTCTGTGGAGGTGATGGGGATGGAGCTGTGTCAGTTGCAGCCCTCGGGGCCGCAGACGGCACCCTCGGGGTAGTCGTCGGCGCCGTCGGTGCCGGTGCCGGTGAGCACGGTGAGCTTCCGGCTCTCGTCCCACGCGGTCTCGAGCGCCTGGGTGAAGACCGGCGGCTTCTGCGCGCCGGAGATTCCGTATTTGCGGTCGATGACGAAGAACGGCACCCCATTGGCGCCGAGCATCCGGGCCTGAGCGACATCGGCCTCGACAGCGTCGGTGTACGCGTCGGATTCGAGGACCCGACGGGTCTCGGCGGGATCGAGCCCGAGCGACTCACCCACCTCGGCGAGGTAGTCGATGCTTCCGATGTCACGACCGGACTCGAAATGCCCGGACATCAGCGCCTCCTCGGCGGCCGCCATGACACCGTGGCTCTTGGCGAAGTGGAGGAAGCGGTGGGCGGTGAAGCTGTTCGCGACGACGACGGAATCGAAGTCGTAGTTGAGGCCCTCGCGCGCCGCCTGCTCGCTCACCTGGGCGAACATCTGCCGCACCTGTTCGGCGGGCATGCCCTTCGACCGGCTGAGGTAATTCGCTTCCGACTCCTCGACATGGGCGGGAAGGGTGGGATCGAGCTGGAAGCTGCGCCACTCGACCTCCACGTCATCCTTGTGCGGGAAACCCTCGAGCGCGGTTTCGAAGCGACGTTTGCCGATGTAGCACCACGGACAGGCGATGTCCGACCAGATCTCAATTTTCATACACTTTTCAACTACCTGCCCATGGAGGTTATTCCCGCCGCGGGGCCGGGTGCGACCGTCGTCACATTCGACCCGGAGGCGCGACCCGCCGAGGTGTTTGTCTCGACCTGGAGGACCCGACCGTCGCGGACGATGGGGAGGCGACGCCGTCAGAACAGTGCCGTCACAGCAGCGGCGTCAGAACAGTGCTGTCAGAACAGTGCCGCCTGGGGATCGAGCAGGGCGGACTCGGCAGCGGCGTTCGGTGACGATTGCCCGCCGCCGGTGGTGCCGCGCCGGGTCCACCGCTTCGTCGCGGGATAGTCGTCGTCGCTGGTCCCGCGCAGCTCGTAGCGGTCGATGAGCGGATTGATCCGCGCCGCCAACCAGGTCCGGTACTCCTTCGAGGCATACGCCGAGTTCGCATACATGCGCCGGTAGCGGGGGAGAAGCTCGGGGTGCTCGCGGTCGAGCCAGGCGAAGAACCACTCGCGAGCGCCCGGGCGCAGGTGAAGGGCGCCGTAGACGACCCTGCTCGCACCGGCGTCCCTGATCGCCGCGAGCGCCGTTTCGAGATGCTCGCGCGAATCGGTGAGCTTGGGCAGCACCGGCATGATGAACACGGTGACTCGGAAGCCCAGTTCGGCAGCCGCGCGCACCGTCGCCAACCGCGCCGCGGTCGTCGGCGTCCCGGGTTCGATCGCCTGCTGGAGCTCGTCGTCGTACACGGCGATCGACATGCTGATCTCGACGGGCACGTCGCGGGCGGCCTCGGCGAGCAGCGGGAGGTCGCGACGCAGCAGGGTGCCCTTCGTGAGGATCGACAGCGGTGTGCCGTGTTCGGCGAGGGCGGTGATGATCCCGGGCATGAGGCGGTAGCGGCCCTCGGCTCGCTGATAGGGGTCGGTGTTCGTCCCGAGGGCGACGAGGTCGCGTGACCAGCGGGGCTTGGCGACCTCCGCGGCGAGCACCTCCGGAGTGTTGACCTTGACGATGACCTGCCGGTCGAAGTCGCCGCCGGAGTCGAGGTCGAGATACCGGTGGGTGCTCCGGGCGAAGCAGTAGACGCACGCGTGGGAGCAGCCCCGATACGGGTTGATCGTCCACGAGAACGGCATCGCACTCGATTGCGGGACACGGTTGAGCGCGGACTTCGCGAGGACCTCGTGGAACGTCATCCCCGCGAACTCCGGGGCGCGCACGGTGCGGATGAGCCCGGTGACTCCGAAGAGCCCGGCTGTCGGTTCCGTGTCATTCCATCTCACACCGGCATTCGAACACGTGTTCGAGTCGAAGTCAAGGGCGGCCCGTGCGCCGGCCGTGACCGCCGACGGTGATCCGATTAAATGGTATGCCAAATATTCCACTACCGAGCGCCGCCGATCCGCCGGCATCATCCCAGGTCCGGCAGTCTGACTCGCGCACACCAGGCGTTGTCACTGCTGGACTGACGGCGATGACCCCATTGCGGAATCACTGTGACCCAGGTTACGCTCACGAGGTCAGCTCTCACCGCCGCGACGCCGGGAAGAACGACTTTGGTATTCCAGCGCCGCGCCCGTCTGATTCGAGAACTCCCATGGCCCACACCGTGACGTCCGACCAGTCCGTGCCCGACCCGCAGTCGAGCACCATGCCGCACCGGCTCGGACCGAGCCCGGAACAGCTCGCCGCGCACCGGATCAGCCCGCGCTTCTACAACGCCGATCTCGCGCCGAGCAGGAAGGAGGGCCGCAGCTGGACGGCGTACAGCGTCTTCTCGCTCTGGGCCAACGACGTCCACTCGCTCGGCAACTACGGGTTCGCCCTCGGCCTCTTCGCCCTCGGCCTCGGCGCGTGGCAGATCCTCGTCGCCCTCCTCGTCGGTGCGGCCCTGCTCTTCGTCCTCCTCACCCTCTCAGGGTTCATGGGTCACAAGACCGGCGTTCCCTATCCGGTGATGTGCCGCATCGCCTTCGGCATCCACGGGGCCCAGCTGGCCGCCTCGGTGCGGGGGATCGTCGCGATCGCCTGGTTCGGGATCCAGACCTACCTCGCCGCGAACGTCCTCAACGTCCTCCCCATCACCCTCATCCCCGGCCTCCAGGCGTGGACTGAGGTCGAGTTCCTCGGACTGAGCGGCCTCGGCTGGTTCTCCTTCACCCTGCTGTGGATCGTCCAGGTCATCATCGTCAGCTACGGGATGGAGATGATCCGGCGCTACGAGGCGATCGCCGGCCCGATCATCCTCGTCACCTTCCTCGCCCTGGCGATCTGGATGCTCGTCCGCGTCGACTTCCGCATCGCGTGGTCGATCGACGACCCGCTCACCGGGTGGCAGATGTGGACGAACATCCTCGGCGGAGGGGCTCTGTGGGTGGCGATCTACGGCACCTTCGTCCTCAACTTCTCCGACTTCACCCGGTCGGCGAAGAAGAAGGGCTCGATCGTCGTCGGCAACTTCTGGGGCATCCCCATCAACATGCTCGTCTTCGGCCTCGTCGTCATCTCGCTCGCCGGCGCCCAGTACTCGATCGACGGCACGGTCATCAGCTCGCCCGCCGACATCGTCCAGGCCATCGGCAATCCGGTCCTGCTCGCCGCCGCCTCGCTCTCCCTGCTCGTGCTCACGATCGCCGTCAACCTCATGGCGAACTTCGTCGCCCCGACCTACGCCCTGACGAACCTCTTCCCGCGCCATCTCAATTTCCGCCGGGCCGCGATCATCTCCGCGATCATCGGATTCGTCATCCTCCCGTGGAACCTCTACGACTCACCCGTCGTCATCGTCTACTTCCTCGGCGGCCTCGGCGCGCTGCTCGGGCCCCTGTTCGGCGTCATCATGGTCGACTACTGGCTCGTGCGGAAGACGAAGGTCAACGTCCCGCAGCTCTACACCGAGGCCCACGACGGCGAGTACTTCTACCACCACGGCGTCAACTGGCGGGCGATCGGGGCGTTCATCCCCGCCGCGATCCTCTCGCTCATCCTCGCCCTCGTCCCCGCGTTCTCCGGCGTCTCGCAGTTCTCCTGGTTCCTCGGCGCAGGGATCGCCGCGGTCATCTACTTCGTCATCGCCCGCCGGGACTTCACGTTCCGCGAGGTCGACGGCGAGGAGATCGCCGTGCCCACCGCCCACTGAGGCCCGCTCAGACGCTCACTCTGACACGCACCCCGACACCCCTCCGATCCTGCGAAGGACTTCGCCCATGAGAATCCTCGTCGTCAACGTCAACACCACTGCGGCGATGACCGCCGGCATCGCCCGGGCGGCCAGCGAGGCCGCCTCGGCGGGCACCGAGATCATCGGTCTCACGCCGACCTTCGGCGCCGAATCCTGCGAAGGCAACGTCGAGAGCCATCTCGCCGCGCTCGGCGTCATGGATGCCGTGCTCGGCTATGCCGGGGACTACGACGCCGTCATCCAGGCCGGGTACGGCGAGCACGGACGTGAGGGCCTCCAGGAGCTCCTCGACGTCCCCGTCGTCGACATCACCGAGGCGGGGGCGCAGCTGGCGATGATGCTCGGGCGCCGGTACGCCGTCGTCACCACCCTCGACCGCACCGTTCCCCTCATCGAGGACCGCCTGCTGCTCGCCGGACTCGACCGGCACTGCACGTCCGTGCGGGCGTCGGGGATGCCCGTGCTCGACCTCGAGGCCCATCCCGATCGGGCAGTGGCCGCGATCGCCGAGGCGGCCGCCGAGGCCGTCGAGACCGATCGTGCCGAGGTCATCGTCCTCGGCTGCGGCGGGATGGCCGACCTCACCGAGACGATCGTCGGCCGCTGCGCGGTGCCCGTCGTCGACGGCGTGGCCGCCGCGGTCAGGCTCGCCGAGGCGCTCGTCGGCTTGGGGCTGACGACGTCGAAGGTGCGCACGTACGCCCCGGCCCGCCCGAAGCGCCTCGACGGCTGGCCCTTCGCCGCGGCAGCGGGAGCGTCCCCGTCGGACCCGCAGACCGTGACGCGGCACGACCCCGTCACCCGGGCCTCCTGAGGCCCGGTCAGTCCGAATCCGCGGCCCCGCCGGGGTCGGAGATCTCCTGCGGTTCGTGCGCGAGACGTTCGCGGTGCTTGTCGTGCTGCTGCCGGCTCGTGTCGAGATGGTGGGCGGCCAGCGCGCGCACCCGTTCGAGGTCGCGGTGGGCGATGGCATCGAAGAGCTCGGCATGCTCAGCTGCGACGACGTCGAGCTCGTCATGCTGGCTCAGCTGCCACCGCATCCGCGAATCGAGGAGCTCGCCGACCTCGACGAGGAGCCGGTTGCCCGAGAGCTCGGTGACGATGGCGTGGAAGTCCGCGGCGGACCGATGCGCCCCCACGGCGTCTCCGGCCTCGGCCTGGCGGCGACCGGCCGTCATCGTCGCCTCGAGCCGCTCCAGCCCCTCGCGGGTGTGACGCTGAGCGGCGAGTTCGAAGGAGAGGAGATCGAAGGCCTGCCGCACCTCGGCGAGGTCGGCGACATCGCTGGGAGAGAACTCGCGCACCGTCGCCCACGTGTTCGGCCGGTGCGTCACGAGCCCTTCGGACGCGAGCTGCTTGAGCGCCTCCCGGATCGGGACCCGGCTCACCCCGAGCTCGGAGGCGAGGTTGCGTTCGACGAGGCGGCTGCCCGGCGCCCGCTGACCGTCGATGATCTCACCGCGCAGCACCTCGGTGACCCGCAGCGTCTCCGACCGGGGGGTGTCGTTGTTCTTCACGCGCTCATTCTCTCACTTCGCGGGGCACGGACACGGGTGCCCACCGTCGCGCGGACGGTGGGCACCCGATGCCGGACAGGCGGGGCCGTGACCTCAGCGCCGCATCGCCCGGCCGAGGGTGTCGAGACCGACGGATCCGAGACCCAGCGCCTTCGAATGGAAGGCCTTGAGGTCGAAGTCCTCGCCCGCCTCGGCGGCCGCCTCGTCGCGGAACTGCTCCCACAGGCGCTGGCCGATCTTGTAGCTCGGCGCCTGCCCCGGCCAGCCGAGGTAGCGGTCGAGTTCGAACGCGAGGAAGCTGCGGTCCATCGCGACGTTGTCGGTGAGGAACTGCCAGGCCTTCTCCCGATCCCACGTGCCCCCGCCGAGGCTCTCGGGGGCCTCGAGACCGAGGTGGAAGCCGATGTCGAGGACGACGCGGGCCGCCCGCAGACGCTGCGAGTCGAGCATCCCGAGGTAGTCGGCCGGGTCGTCGAGGTAGCCGAGGTCGGCCATGAGCTTCTCCGCGTAGAGCGCCCAGCCCTCGCCGTGCCCGGAGACCCAGCACATGAGCCGGCGCCAGCGGTTGAGGGTGTCGGAGACGTACGTCGCCTGCCCCACCTGGAGGTGATGACCGGGCACTCCCTCGTGGTAGACGGTCGTCTTCTCCTGCCACGTCGCGAACTCGGTGACCCCCTCGGGCACCGACCACCACATCCGTCCCGGCCGCGAGAAGTCGTCGGTCGGGCCCGTGTAGTAGATCCCGCCGGTCGACGAGGGCGCGATCATGCACTCGATCGTGCGCACGGGTTCGGGGATGTCGAAGTGGGTCTTCCCGAGTTCGGCGATCGCCTCGTCGGCGACTCCCTGCATCCACTCGCGCAGGGCCTCCTTGCCGACGAGCATCCGCTCGGGGTCCTTGTCGAGGGCCTTCATGACGTCGAAGAGGTCGACGCCGGGCATGATCTGCTCGGCGACGCGCCGCTGCTCGGCGTCGATGCGCTCGAGTTCGGCCAGACCCCACGCATACGTCTCGTCGAAGTCGATCTCGGCGCCGAGGAAGTCCCGCGAATGCAGGGCGTACGCGGCCCGGCCGGCCGCCTCGTTCTCCGGGGCGACCGGGAGGAGCTCGGAGGCGAGGAAATCGGCGAGTCCGGCGAATGCGGTGCGGGCCGCTTCGGCGTGGGAGGCCAGATCATCGCGCAGGGTCTGGGGCACCTCGGCGACGTCGTCGGCCCCGGCGATGACGGTGAGATACGGGGACTCGTCCCCGGCGATCGCCTGCACCTGGTCGATGACCTTCTCGATCTGGATGCGCGCGGCGACCTGCCCGCGGTCCTTGGCCAGAGCCAGCGACTCCTCGTACCCGGTCACCGAGGCCGGAATCGCCGCGAGCGTCTCGTCGACGGTCTCCCAGTCGGCGACGGTGGCCGTGGGCATGAGGTCGAAGATGTCGCGCATGTCCTGGACGGGGGAGGCGATGACATTGAGGCTGGCATGTATGAAGCCGGCGTCGTAGAGGTCCCGGTCGACGCCGAGGCGGTCGCGCATCGCGTCGATCGTCACCCGATCGATGTCGTCGAGGTCGGCGCTCGCCTCGACCTCGTCGAGCTTGGCCAGCGTCTCGACGGTGAGCTCGTGGTGGGCGGCGAGCCCGGCGGGGGAGAAGTCGTCGAAGCCTTTCGCCCCGTCGATCCCCAGGTAGAGGGCGAGCGAGGGGGAGAGGGCGAGGGAGCGATCGACGTACTCTTCGGCGACGGCGTCAACGGCCGACGGGGTTCTCTTCTCAGTCATGACCTCACCATATATGAGGCCGGACACACCCCGTGACCGGGCCGACAGCCTATGAGGAGAGGCACACGGCCACGGGCTGGAATGCGCCGTCTGGGAATTCGCTGAAGCTATACCCTGGTTGAGCCCGACCGCCGGACAACCGTGAATCGAGAGAAGAGAACGTGGCAAGAGCACAGCTGTGGACCAAGGACTTCATCGTGGGCATCGGCCTCAATCTCACGATGTCCATGGTCTTCTACCTGCTCATGACCTCGATGGCCGGATACGCGGTCGCGCGCTTCTCCGCCGGTCAGGCCGCAGCCGGCTTCGCCTCTTCGAGCTTCATCGTCGGCGCCGTCGTCGCCCGCATCCTCACCGGCAAGTACCTCGACTTCATCGGCCGCCGCACCCTGCTCGTCATCTCGATGGCCGTCTTCGTCCTCGCCTCCCTCGCCTACATCGCCGCCGACACCCTCACCCTCCTCATCGTCATCCGCCTCATTCACGGCATCGCCTTCGGGGCGGGGAACACGGCGATCATGACGGCCATCCAGTCGGTCATCCCGGCCTCGCGGCGCGGCGAGGGCACCGGCTACTTCGGCACCGCGACGACCCTGTCGACGGCGCTCGGGCCCTACCTCGGCGTGCTCCTGCCCGCCGAATTCGACTTCACCGTCCTCTTCATCGCCTCGGCGGTCATGTCGGCCATCTCCCTCGTCCTCTGCTTCTTCCTCGACCTGCCGAAGCAGGAGCTCACTCAGGCCCAGCGGGACACGAAATGGCATCTCCATCCGCGCACGATGGTCGATCGGGACGGACTGCGCATCGGGCTCATCATGCTCATCGCCGGTGTCGCGTTCGCTGCGGCCCTCGTCTTCCTCGCCGGCTACGCCGCCGACAACGGCGTGCCCGGCGCCGCGTCCCTCTTCTTCATCGCCTACGCCGCGGCCTCCCTCGTCGCCCGCCTCTTCATCGGGCGGATCCAGGACGCCTACGGCGACAACGTCGTCATCTACCCCGTGCTCATCCTCAACGCCCTCGGCAACGTCCTCCTCGCGCTGTGGCCGACGACGGCGGGCATCGTCATCGCCGGCATCCTCATCGGCTTCGGCTTCGGCTCCCTCATGCCGAGCGCGCAGACGATCACCGTGAAGTCCGTGCCGATGTCCCGGGTCCCGGTGGCCACGGCCTCGTTCTTCCTCCTCCTCGACGCGGGCTCGGGGATCGGTCCGATCATCCTCGGCGCGCTCATGCCGATCACCGGGGGCAGCGGGATGTTCCTGCTGTGCGCCGGTCTCGTCGTCGTCTCGATGCTCGTCTACCTCGTCGTCCACGGTCGCGGACGCGGTGGCCGGCCGGGACGCGAATTCGTCGGGTGACCTCGGCGGGTGATCCGAGTAGCCTGAGAGCACGTCACCGACTGCCCACGGAGGATGAGGATGAAGCTCGGACTCGCCCAGATCAACACGACCACCGATGTCGCCGGCAACCTCGAGAAGGTGCGCGACTACACGGGTCGGGCCGCTGCCGCCGGTGCCGAGGTCGTCATCTTCCCCGAGGCGACGATGTCGGCGTTCGGGTCGGGTCTGCGGGAGATCGCCGAACGCGAATCCGAGGGGTGGCGCGAGGCGCTCACCCTGCTCGCCGCCGACACCGACACGGCGATCGTCGTCGGGGAGTTCGCAGTCTCCGCCGGCAAGGTCGTCAACCTCCTCGCCGTCTACGCCCCGGACGGGACGCGCACCGAGTACGCGAAGATCCACCTCTACGACGCGTTCGGGTTCAAGGAGTCCGACACCGTCGAGGCAGGCGAGGACCCGGCGCTCGTCGCCCTGAGCGGAGAGGACGTCGGCATCGCCATCTGCTACGACATCCGCTTCCCCAAGCTCTTCGCCGAACTCAGCCGCCGAGGCGCGCGGCTGGCCATCGTCTCCGCATCGTGGGGTGCGGGGCCGGGGAAGGTCGAGCAGTGGGAGCTGCTGGCCCGGGCGCGGGCGGTCGACTCGAACATGTTCGTCGTCGCCGTCGGACAGGCCGATCCGCAGGTCAGCGGCGTGGCCGTGCCCCCGAAAGGACCGACGGGAGTCGGGCACAGTCTCGTGTCCGATCCGTTCGGGCACGTCATCGTCGCCCTCGGCGGCCAGGAGGCCCTCGAGATCGTCGACCTCGACCTCGGACTCGCCGATGAGGCCGCCGAGGCGCTGCCCGTCCTTGCGAATGCGAAGCTCGGGTACTAGACCCCACCGCGGACCCGCGGACCCGGGTGCGTGTGCAAGCGCCGGCGTGAGACCCGGTCGGCAGTGTGGGACCCGGGTCCTGCGTGAGACCCCGGTGTCCGTGTGAGCCGGGTGCCTGAGGGTGTGCCGCGCGAAGTGGGAGAATGAGGATATGGCGATCACCGACAGCCCTGCGCACGTCGACTCCGGAGAGGACTCCGTCGCCCCGAAGGAGGGGATGTCCCCGCGGGAGGGAGCTACTCCGCAGGAAGGCGCTGCCCCGAAGGAGGGCCTGCGCGAGCGGAAGAAGCGCGAACGCCAGCGCGCACTGCGTCGTGCCGCGATCGAACTGACCTTGGAGAAGGGGTTCTCGACCATCACGATCGAGGACATCTGCGAGCGCTGCGGGGTCTCCCGGCGGACCTTCTTCAACTACTTCGCGAGCAAGGAGGAGGCTCTCCTCGGGCGGGCCGACACGGTCTTCGACGACGAGGACGAACCGGCGATCGCCGTGTTCGAAGCCGGGGGACCGACGGGCCGGCTGCTCGAGGACCTCGAGCGGCTGCTCGCCGGCATCGTGCGCACTCGGCTCAGTCACCGGGAGGAGCGCCACCAGTACCATCAGATCCTCAAGCAGGAGCCGGCGCTCATGCAGGCGCAGATGTCGCGGATGGGCGAGAACGAACGCCTCTTCCGCGAGATGATCCAGCGACGGCTCGACAGGGTCGGTGCCGCCGAGGGGTCGGGCTGTGGGCAGAATCCGGGTGCCGTCGGCCGGTGCACGGTCGACGACGGACCGCCGGTCTCACCGAAGGCCGAGGTGCTCGCGGCGCTCGCGATGATGGCAATCAAGGCGACCTTCGTGCGTCTGCGTCGCGTCGAGGGCGATCCGGCGCCGATCATCCACGACCTCTTCGACGAACTGCGCACGATCTTCGACGACGGCTGACGACGCCCTCCGCGCAGAACAGTGACGCCCTCCGCGCCGAACAATCGTGCGGCGCAGAGGGCGGTTATCAGCGAGTGCTCAGTGGCGTCAGACGACAGCGCTCAGCGCCAGGCGGCAGCGCTCAGCGGCCGAGTGGCTGCGTCCACGTCTGCGGGAGACGCCTGCGGACGTTGCGGCGCGGAGCGTTGAAGCCCGCGCGGTCGTGCTTCTTCGTCTCCACCTCGGCGAGGGCTTCGGCCTGGTGAGCGGCATAGGCGAGGGCGACCTGGCGGATCGCGACGACAGCGGCCACCGCGGCGGCACTGGCCATCTCGTCGCTCACCGGCTGGCCGTCGTCGGCGCGCACCTGCGCGCGATCCTCGATCGAGGGCACGCTCGCAGACGCGCCCGCCTGGGCCGTCGCCGCCGGGTCGGCTCCGACCGCCTCGGCGCTCCGGGGATCTGACTGCGCATCCGTGCTCATAGGGGGATGTTACCGTGCTTGCGCGCCGGCGCGTCGACGTGCTTGTTCTTCAGGGCACGCAGTGCGCGGACGATCCGGTTGCGGGTCTCGCTCGGCTTGATGACGGCGTCGATGTAGCCCTCCTCGGCCGCGAGGTACGGGTTGAGCAGGGCGTCCTCGTAGTCCTGGATGAGGTCGGCGCGGAGTGCGTCGACGTCCTCACCAGCTTCCTCGGCGGCCTTGAGCCTGCGGCGGTAGACGATGTTCGCCGCGCCCTGGGCGCCCATGACCGCGATCTGCGCCGACGGCCACGCGAGGTTGATGTCGGCGCCGAGCTGCTTCGACCCCATGACGCAGTACGCGCCGCCGTAGGCCTTGCGGGTGATGAGCGTGATGAGCGGAACCGTCGCCTCGCCGTAGGCGTAGATGAGCTTGGCCCCGCGGCGGATGATGCCGCCGAGCTCCTGGTCGGTGCCCGGGAGGAATCCCGGCACGTCGACGAAGGTGAGGATCGGCAGGTTGAACGCGTCGCAGAGGCGGACGAACCGGGCCGCCTTCTCCGAGGCGTCGATGTCGAGGGTGCCGGCCAGCTGCATGGGCTGGTTGGCGATGACGCCGACGCTCACCCCTTCGACACGGCCGAAGCCGGTGACGACGTTCGGGGCGAAGAGCTCGGAGACCTGGAGGAATTCGCCGTCGTCGAGCACGGTGGTGACGACGTCGAGGATGTCGTAGGGCTGCGAGGGCGAGTCCGGCATGAGGGTGTCGAGCGCCTCGTCCTCAGGCGTGAGCTCGAGGTCGGACTCGAAGACGTCGGCGTCGGCCGGGTCGAGGTTGTTCTGCGGGAGGAAGGAGAGGAGGTCGCGGACGTAGTTGAGGGCGTCCTCCTCGTCGCTGGCGAGGTAGTGGGCGTTGCCGGAGACGGTGTTGTTCGTCCGCCCGCCGCCGAGCTCCTCGTGGCCGACCTCCTCACCGGTGACGGTCTTGATGACGTCGGGACCGGTGATGTACATGTGGCTGGTCTTGTCGACCATGATCGTGACATCGGTGAGGGCGGGGGAGTAGACCGCACCGCCGGCCGAGGGTCCCATGATGAGCGAGATCTGGGGGATGACGCCCGAGGAGGCGACGTTGAGGCGGAAGATCTCGGCGAACAGCGCGATCGATCCCACGCCCTCCTGGATGCGGGCGCCGCCGGAGTCGTTGATGCCGATGATCGGGCAGCCGAGCTTGAGCGCGAGCTTCTGGACCTTGACGATCTTCCGGCCGTTCGCCTCGGCGAGTGACCCGCCGAGCACGGTGAAGTCGTGCGCGAACACGGCCACGGTCTTCCCGTCGATCGTGCCCAGACCGCACACCACGCCGTCGCCGTCGGGACGGTTCTTCTCCATCCCGAACTGGGTGTTGTGGTGCCGGGCGAATTCGTCGATCTCCTGGAACGAGCCCTCGTCGAGGAGCTGGTCGATGCGTTCCCTGGCCGTCTGCTTGCCGCGCTTGTGCTGGTTCTCCACCGACTTCTCGTTGCCGGTGTGGGCCGCCTCGCGACGCGTCAGGAAGGCGTCGATGCGATCGGCGGTGGTGCGTGGAGTTTCCGTCATGCTCCCACCCTATCGAGGGGAGCCGAGTTCATTGTGCACTCCCACCAAAAGAATCTAGAGTGGTCTGGTGACCAGCCAACACGCGCCCTTCCTCGTCGATGTCGAATCGCTCCGCGCCCGTGCGGAGGCCATCGGAATCGACCTTCCGCTCGTCATCTGGGACGAGTCGTGCCCGTCGACGAACGATGCGCTCGCGGCCCTGGTCCACCATCCCGCCGAGGCGACCGCCTCCTCAGGTGTCGTCCGTGGCCTCGCCGGGGACGCCCCCGCTGCGGAGCTGGCGGAGCTGACGATCCTCGGCACCGATTTCCAGAGTGCGGGCCACGGCCGACTCGGGCGCACGTGGACCGTGCCGCCGCGCCGCTCGCTGACGTTCTCGATCCTCCTGGCCCCGACGACGCCCGTGCGCACGTGGGGCTGGATTCCGCTCATCACCGGAGAGGCGGTGCGCGCGGCGATCGCCGAGGCGGGGGTGCCCGCCGTGCTCAAGTGGCCCAACGATGTGCTCACCGCCGAGGGTAGGAAGCTGTGCGGGATCCTCGCCCGCATCGAGACGACGCCGGAGGGTCCGCGCATCGTCCTCGGGATGGGGACGAACACGCGCCTCGAGCCTGCGGACCTGCCGCGGGAGGACGCGAGCTCACTGGCGATCGAGCTCGGCGTCGCGGGTTCAGAGATCGATCATGAACGGTTGCTACTGTCGATTCTCGGCACACTTGTTCCCGGCCTGAGGGAGTTGGCAGAGTATGGAGAGGACTTCGGTCGCAGTCCGTTCGCCGCGAGAGTGCGCGCGGGAATGGTGACGCTGGGCACGCGGGTCAAGGTCGAACGACCCGACGGCAGCTTCCTCGTCGGCGAGGCCACCGGCCTCGACGCGACGGGTGACCTCGTCATCGACGATGCGGTCTCCGTGAGCGCCGGCGACGTCCACCATCTGCGCCCGGCCGCACCGGCCGAGGGGGCCGGTTCGGCGAGCGGGAATGGTTCGGATGGCGGGGCCGGTTCGGACGCAGGGGCCGCGAGTGCCTCGGACAGTGCGGCGAGTGCGACCCCGCCCGACAGTGGGACGACGCAGCGATGACCGGTGACGGCTCGGCTCGTCGGGACCGGACGGGCGGCATCGTCGAACGCGACCCGGAGTCGCGCCCCGTGGTGCGGGCGAGCAGCGGCGCGCACGTGCGCGGGGACGGCCGCGCGGACGGGTCTGTGCCACCCACCGGCACCCGACCTGAGGCCACCGGCACTCGACCCGAGGATGGTTCTGCGCAGGCATCCGGCACCCGACCCAAGGGTGACTCGCACGCCGCTGACCCGTCTCGTCGCCAGGACACGGGCGCTGCTGACAGCCGCGGCACCGCGCCTCCTGCGTCGACCGATCCGAGCCGGCCGACCGGAACCGACCCTGCAGCGGGCGAACCGAGTGCCGCACCGTCTGCGGAACGCGACGCGTCTCTCGACACCGTGAGCGAGGATCGCACACAGACACTGTCGGCTGACGCGCCGTCAGCTGCCGGGACGGCCTCGTCTGCAGCTACTCCTGTGTCGACCGATCCGAGCCGGCAGACCGGAACCGACACTGCAGCGGTCGAAGCTAGTGCCGCACAGTCATCGGCGACCGAAGCCTCTCCGACGTCGGAATCCCCGACCCCGGCCGCATCGGCGCCCCCGAAACCTGAGGTCGCGCCGGAACCGGTCACACCCGCCCCCGAACCGGTCACCCCCGCGGCCACGACCGCTGACTCCGCACCGGCGACCTCGATCGGTGATTCGACGCCGGCCCCGGTCGCGCCGGCATCAGCTGCCGACGCTGACAACTCCGCACCACGTGCCACGGCACCGAACACCGATGGCGACGCTGACGAGCCCGCGCACGGGGCCACGGCTACGGGCGACGATGACGACGTATCCTCACTCCATGTCACGGCACAGGACGCTTCGGCACAAGCCGCCGACGCTGACGAGCCCGCGCACCGGGCCGCGGCAGAGGACCACGATCACGGGCGCTCACCCCAGGCCACGGCCGATGCCGAACTGCCGGCCACCTCGGTGATGCCGGTCATCCGGTCAGCGGAGTCTGGCGAAGACGACGACGCCTCCGAGTCGAACACGACCGCACATCCGACCGGGAAGCCGAAGTCGTCCGACTTCTTCGGTGGCCTGCACGAGGATCCGCGCACCTCGGCGCTGAGCATCGTCGACGAGGACACCGACGACGATCCGATCTACGAGACCCGCAGCGCCGCCGAACGCCTCGAGGAGATCCTCCTCGACGGGAAGCGCGTGCTCGATCGTCGTGAAGCGGCGAAGCTCGGCGGCATCTCGACGGTCTCGGCGCGGAAGATGTGGCGGGCGCTCGGGATGTCGCAGACCGATGAGCATGACAAGGCGTACACGGTCAGCGATGCGCATGCGCTGCGGATGTGGGCGAAGCCGGTGGCCGACGGGCTCATCGATCAGGAGACGGCGCTGTCGCTGGCGCGCGCGATCGGGCAGACGACGGACCGCCTCGTCGTGTGGCAGATGGAGACGCTCGTCGAGTACCTCACCGAGGAGAAGGGCATGAGCGAGCCCGAGGCCCGGCGGGAGGCGCTCGAGGTCATCGAGGATCTCATCGATCCGATGCAGAAGATGCTCGTCTACTCGTGGCGGCGCAACCTCGCCGAGGTGATGGGCCGCCTCAACGTCAACGTGTCCGACGGTCTCGCGATGGACAACCGGCAGGGCTGGTACGACTCGTCGATGCCGCTGGCGCGGGCGGTCGGGTTCATCGACCTCGTCTCGTACACGCGGCTGTCGCAGAAGCTCGAGCCGAGGCAGCTGGCGAACATGGTCCAGGAGTTCCAGGGCATCTGCTACAACATCGTCGCCACCGGCGGCGGGCGGATCATCAAGACCGTCGGCGACGAGGTGTTCTTCGCCGCCGAGACCCCGATGGCCGGCGCCGAGATCGCGATGACCCTCATGGAGCGCGTGACCGCGGCCGCCGATCTGCCCCAGGCGCGGGTCGGGTTCGTGTGGGGGAGGGTGCTCTCCCGCCTCGGCGACATCTTCGGATCGAGCGTCAACCTCGCCGCCCGGCTGACGGCCGTCGCCGAACCCGGAACGATCTTCACCGACGAGGAGACCGCGCGCGTGCTGTCGACCTCCGACGCCTACGTCTTCGAACCCCGCGGATCGCTCACCTTGCAGGGTCTCGGGGAGACGGGCATCTGCCAGATGCTGCGCGGCACCGCGGCACGGATGAAGCTCGACCTCGACGACGAGAGCTGAGTTCCGGGTCCTGAGTTCCGAGGCTTGAGCCCGCAGTTGAGAGCGCGCCGCGCTCAGGTGTCCACGTCACGCGCCCCGCTCGGGTGTCCACGTCACACGCCGGGCTCGGGTGTCCACGTCACGCGCGGTGGTCGGGTGTCCACGTCACGCGCGGTGGTTGCGCTTTCACTACCGCCGTGCGCCGTCGCCATTGGCGCACGCGCCCCGCACGCGCAGCTCCATGAACAACCCGTGCACGTGGAGTGTGTCGAGCTGCGGGTGCCTCTCGCGAAGCTGCACGGTGTGCGTGAAGCTCCGGGTGCCTCTCGCGAAGCTGCGCGGTGTGCGTGACGCTGCGGGTAGTGATCAGCGCTCAGAGCGCCCTGGAACTCAGAAGAGCGCGGAGTCGCCGTCGTCGCCTGAATCGTCGTCAGCGTCGTCTTCGTCGTGGGAGACGATGACGCCGTTGTCGGTGTCGATGCGGGCGCGGGCGATCTCCTCCCGCGCGTCGTCGAGGTCGAGGTCGAAGCCGTCGAAGCTCGTCGCCAGGCCTCCCGTGCCCGGTGCCTGTGCCGCTCCGGAATCCGCCGCGGTGTCAGCGGAACCTGCACCGGCATCACCGACGCCGGCATCCCCGCCACCTGCGGAAGCGACATCATCCGGACCGCCGAGGCGGGGGAGCGTGCCGATGACATCGATCTTCGACTCGAGCGGGGAGCCCGAGCCGTCGCGCCTCGACATCTCGGTCGGCAGCGTCCGCGCACCGCCGGCGGAGGCCGCCGCCTGCGGCGAGTCGCCGACCCACGCAAGCGAGAGTTCGGTCTCGCCCTTGAGGAACTTGTGGGCCCGCACACCGGCGGTCGCCCGACCCTTCGTCGGGAACTCGACGAACTCGCTGACCTTGATCGACGACGACGGGGCACCGTAGAAGTTCTCGCCGCTGGCGATCGTCACGACCGACAGCGCCATCTCCTCATCGGGCTCGGCGGGGACGGCGCCGAAGAAGATCGCCGTCGCCTCGGCGGCGAGTTTGATGCCGGCGACGCCGGAGGCGTTCCAGCCCTGCGCCCGCAGCCCCGAGGCGTCGAAGGCGAGCAGCTGGGCGTTCGAGGTGACGAACACGGCCCGCGACGCATCGATGTCGCGCGGCTGGGCGATGCCGATGACGGCGTCCTTGCCCTTGAGGGCGATCGCATCCCAATCGGACTTGTTCGGCCGTCCGGCCACCGACACCCGCTTGACGACGCCCTCGGCGGTGCCGAGGAGGAACTCGCGGTCGAGGTCGATGAGCCCGATGACCTTCTCGGCCTTCTCCAGCGCCATGTACTCGGCGATCTTCACCCCGCCGGCGACATTGGGTCGCGCCGCCCCTGGCGGCAGCGCCGGAAGGTCGACGACATCGACCATGTGGAGCCGACCGGTCGAGGTTACCGCACCGATCCGGCCCTGCGTCGTCGTCACGATCTCCGAGACGAGCGCATCGTGGCTGGCCCGCTTGCCCGACCGGGCGAGCACCGCGGCATCGGAGGTCCGCGCGATGCGACCCGAGGTCGAGAGGAGGACCCGGGTCGGGGCGTCGGCGATCTTGAGGTTCTCCGGCGCCTTCTTGCCCTTGGCCGTGAGCTCCTTCATCGCCCCCTCGATGAGCACGGTCCGGCGCGGGGTGCCGATGATCTCAGCGGTGGCATCGAGTTCGGTGGCGACGAGCTCACGCAGCTTCGCCTCATCGGCGAGCAGACCCTCGAGGTACTCGATGCGGTTCTTGAGCTCATCGCGTTCGGCCTCGAGCTCGAGGCGCGAGAACTTCGTCAGGCGCCGCAGCTGCAGGTCGAGGATGTACGTGGCCTGGAGCTCCGAGAGATCGAAGACGTCCATCAGCCGGGTCCGCGCGGTCGCGGCGTCATCGGATGAGCGGATGAGCTGGATGACCTCGTCGATGTCGAGGATCGCGATGAGCAGACCCTCGACGAGGTGGAGGCGGTCCTTGGCCTTGCGCAGCTGGAACACCGTGCGCCGACGCACGACGTCGATGCGGTGGGAGAGGTAGACGGTGAGGAGGTCGCGCAGCCCGAGGGTGCGCGGCTGGCCCTCGACGAGGCACACGTTGTTGATGCCGAAGGACTCCTCGAGCGGCGTCTGCCGGTAGAGCTCGGCGAGCACCGCCTCGGGGTTGAACCCGTTCTTGATCCCGATGACCAGCCGCAGACCGTTCTTCCGGTCCGAGTAGTCGTCGATCGAGGCGATTCCCGTGAGCTTCTTCGCTCCGACCGCGTCCTTGACCTTCGCGACGACCTTCTCCGGGCCGACGAGATAGGGCAGCTCGGTGACGACGATGCCCTTGCGCCGGGCGTTGATGTTCTCGATCGAGACCGTCGCACGGGTGCGGAACGTCCCGCGCCCCGTCTCGTACGCCTCCCGGACGCCGTCGAGTCCGATGATCCGCCCGCCCGTGGGCAGATCGGGACCCGGGATGAAGCGCATGAGCTCGGCGAGATCGGCCTCGGGGTTGCGAATGAGGTGGCAGCACGCGGCGATGACCTCGCCGGGATTGTGCGGAGCCATGTTCGTCGCCATGCCCACCGCGATGCCCGAGGCGCCGTTGATGAGGAGGTTGGGGAACGCGCTCGGCAGGACTTCGGGCTGGGTGAGCGTGTTGTCGTAGTTGGGGACGAAGTCGACGACCTCTTCGTCGAGGCCGGCGATCATCTGCATCGACGCCGTCGTCAGCCTCGCCTCGGTGTAGCGGGGGGCCGCGGGACCGTCGTCGAGGGTGCCGAAGTTGCCGTGACCGTCGACGAGCGGGACGCGCATGATGAAGTCCTGGCTGAGCCGAACGAGGGCGTCGTAGATCGCGGTGTCACCGTGGGGATGGAGCTTGCCCATGACATCGCCGACGATGCGCGAGGACTTCACATGGCCGCGGTCGGGGCGCAGCCCCATGTCGCCCATCTGGTAGACGATGCGCCGCTGCACGGGTTTGAGTCCGTCGCGGGCGTCGGGCAGTGCGCGTGAGTAGATGACCGAGTAGGCGTACTCGAGGTACGAACTCTCCATCTCCGCCGAGACGTCGACATCGATGACTCTGCCTTCGGTCATGGAACTCCTTCGACACGTGGACCACTGCTGCGCCGCCGAGCGCTGACGGCACCCGTCGATTCTAGCGTTCGCGCGGGGTTCACCGGCTCATCTCCGCCGGTTCGTGTCGGATTCCGCCCATGACAGGCCGGCCGGACGGGCGGACCCGGGTGCGGCGAGGGCAGAGGGGCGGACCTCAGCTCAGGCGGAGGCGAATTCGGCGCGCAGCCACTTGTCGAGTTCGCTGATGAACTTCTCGACGCGCTCCCGGCTCGCGGTGCCCGAGATCAGCTCGGTAATCATCATGCCGAGCACCGAACTCGAGATCCGCTTCGCGAGCTCGGGCTCGACGCCGCTGAGCTGGGCGACGAAGGCGTCGACCTGGTCCATGTTCGCCTGCTTCGCGGCGACGGCCTCGGTCGGCAGCGCGGGATCGAGGCCGAGCATCACCGAGGTGTAAAAGCGGCTGCGGTCGGTGGTCAGCAGCTCCATGCACAGGCTGACCGCGGCATCGAGCTGGGTGGTCTCGTCGTTTCCTGCAGTGTCGAGGAGTCGCTCGAGGCGACGGGCGTTGAGTTCGCCGATCCTCTCCATGATCCCGGTGATGAGGGCGTCGCGGGTGCGGTAGACGTTGGACGTCGAACCGACCGGCAGCTCCGCCATCGCGTCGACGGCCCGATGGGTGAGTCCGCGGACTCCCTGTTCGGCGACGACGGCGATCGCGGAATCCGTGACGACATCTTTACGCGAAATCAATACTCTCAGCCTCGCTCTCATGCGGCTGTTCCCGATCAAGGGTGCCTGCTGACGGTGAAGGACGAACACTGCTCACTGCCATGTCACGTTTTCACCTTCTCGTTGAATGGCACAAAACGATAACTATTCATGGAGGAACGGAATCAGACACTACAGGTTCGGTGCCGGAATTGGTATAAGACGCGCCAAACTGCCAGTCGGTTCCCACTTATCGGGTCGAATTCGCAGGTCCGACGCGTTCTGTCCCGTTAAAGGTCCGTCTCGGCAAGGTCAGCTGAGCAGGCGCCTTGTCGTATCGATCCGCGTCGCGTCCGCCAGCAGCGAAATCCGCACGCTGAGGATGTAGCTGTCGGTCTCCGTCGCGACGATCGGGTGCATCTCGACGTCGAGGATCTGCGGATGGCGCTCGACGAGGACGGAGAGGCGCTCGAGGACGTCGATGAGCGGATCGATGTTGACCGGGGGCAGACCCCGGTAGCCGAACAGCCTCGGCGAGGATTTGATCGCGCGGATCATCTCTCCCGCGTCCTTGTCGGTGAGCGGGGAGACGCGGTGCTCGACATCGCCGAGGAGCTCGGTCGTGTCCCCGGCCAGCGAGAACGAGAGCATCGGCCCGAGCAGGCGGTCCTCGCCGGCGCGGATCACGCACGGCACCCCGGGCGGGGCCATCGCCTGGACGTCGACGAGGGGCTCCTCGTCGGTGCCGAGCGATTCGATGAGGGTCTGGAGGGCGGTGAAGTCCTCGACGAGTTCGTCGGGGGTGTCGATGTTGAGCCGCACCCCGCCGAGTTCCATGCGGTGGCGCAGGGCCTTCGTCACCGCCTTGAGCGCGACCGGGTAGCCGAGCGTCTCGGCCGCCGCGAGCCCCTCGTCCACCGAGGCGGCCGTGATGTAGGGCATCGTCTCGATCCCGTAGCAGTCGAGCAGCGCCCTGGCCTGGTCGCGCTCGAGGACGACGGGGCAGCCGGGCCGCGCATCGGTGAGCGCGGCGTCGACGATGTCGCGCACGCCCTTGTCGTCGAGGTCCTCGATCTCGAGGAAGTTGCCGTGATCGGCCGAGCGCCACCGGGCGTAGTCCGTCGCCCGCGCGAGCGCCCACACGGCGTCCTCGGGGCCGACATAGCTCGGCACGGTGTGGGTCACGCGCTTGCCGTCGGAGTCGGTGAGGAAGCTCGTGAGCTCGTCCTGGACGCCGAGGATGCCGAGGAAGCAGGCCACCGTCGTCTTCGACGACCGGGCGGCGGTCTCGGCGAGCACCGCGGCGATCTCGCTCTCCTCGGCTCCGGCCGAGGGCGTGAAGTTGACGATGACGGAATCGATGTCGTCCCGGTCGTACATCGCGGCGAGCTTCTCGCCGAAGGTCTCGGCATCGACCTCGGGGTGGAGGGAGACGGTCGCGGACTCGACGCTCAGCCCCTCGGCCCGGGCCCGCTGGACGATGAGGGTCGACAGGGCCGCGGAGTTCCCGATGACGCCGACCCGCCGCCCCGCCGGCAGCGGCTGGGTCGAGAACACCTGTGCGAGATCGAAGAGCTGGTGGACGGTGTCGGCCCTGATCACCCCGGCCTGGCCGAGCACCTGGTCGAGGGTGTGCGGGGCGAGCGAGGACGTGCGCACGACGTGGCCGGGCGGCAGCTCGCGGCCGGTGACATCGGACTTGACGACGATGACGGGTTTGACGCGGGAGACGCGCCGGGCGATGCGGGAGAACTTGCGCGGGTTGCCGATCGATTCGAGGTAGAGGCCGACGGTCTTCGTCGCCGGATCCTCCTCCCAGTACTGGAGGACGTCGTTGCCGGACATGTCGGCGCGGTTGCCGGCGGAGACGAACGTCGAGATGCCCAGGCCCCGTGTCTTCGCCGCCGCGAGCAGAGCCGTGCCGAGGGCCCCGGACTGGCTGAAGAGGCCGAGGGTGCCCGGTTCGGGGAGGAACGGGGCGAGTGAGGCGTTGAGGGAGACGTCCTCGGCCTCGTTGACGATGCCGAAGGAGTTCGGCCCGATGAGCCGCATGCCGTACGCCCGCGAGGTCGCGACGACCTGGCGCTGGAGTTCGGCACCGGCGCGGCCGGTCTCGGCGAAGCCCGAGGAGATGACGAGCACGCCCTTGGCGCCGTGGGCGGCGCACTCCTGGACCACCTCGGTGACGGATTCCGCGGGCACGGCGATGACGGCGAGGTCAGCGGTGCCCGGCAGCTCGCCGAGGCTCGGGTACGCCGGGACCCCGGCGACCTGGTCGGCCTCGGGGTGGACGACCCACAGCTCGCCCTTGAAGTCGGCGGAGACGATGTTGCGGATGAGGAGGTTGCCCGTGGAGTTGCGCTTGCGGCTGGCGCCGATGACGACCACCGAGGCGGGATGGAGGACGGTGCGCACGCTCTTGGCCTCCGCGCGGTGCTCGCGGGTGGCCTGGACCTCGAGCGAGCGCGCGGTGGGGTCGATGTCGAAGCTCACGGCCACGACCCCGTCGTCGAAGCCGCGGCTGACCTCGTAGCCGGCGGCCTGGAAGACCTGGAGCATCGAGCGGTTCTGGGGGAGCACCTCGGCGGTGAATTTGCGCAGGCCCGATTCGCGCGCGGCCGCGGCGAGGTGCTCGAGGAGGATCGAGCCGATCCCGCGGCCCTGGTGGGCGTCGGCGATGTTGAACGCGACCTCCGCGGTGCCCGGGGAGATCTTGTCGAAGCGGCCGACCCCGATGATGTCGTCGCCGATCGTCATGACGAGCGCCACCCGGTCGTGGTGGTCGACGTTGACGAAGCGGTCGAGATCGCGTTTGGGCAGCTTGGGCAGTGGCGCGAAGAAGCGGAGGTAGATCGACTCCGGCGACTGCGCCTCGTGCATCCGAGACAGCGCCTCGGCGTCGTCGGGAACGATCGGACGCAGGTGCGCGGTGCCGCCGTCGCGCAGAACGACGTCGGCCTCCCACGCGGCAGGATAGTCTTCCATACCCCAAGCATAGGTGCCCGACCGGTGCGTTCGCGGCTGGGATCGGGTGTGCGAGTACGGCACAATGGAGGGCATGTCTCTACCCGACGTCCTCGTCCGCGATCTCCAATCGGCCGGCTACTACCCGCAGCTCACCGAGGGGATCCTCGCCGACTCCCTCTACGACGAACCGGTGCTCAGCCACTTCGTCCACATCGACACCCACGTCGACATCGAATCGATCCACCGGCACGTCACGGCGTTCGTCCTCACCGAGACCCGACTCCTCCTCGCCCACGTCGACGATGATCCCGCCGTCGCCCCCGGCGGCAAGGCGCGGGCGGTGACGAGCAGCGAGGACATCGAACTCGAGCGCCTCGGCACCGTCATGGTCGGGCGCACCTTCGCCGACCCCGCCTCGTATGCGCCGGGCGATGCCCCGGTCGAGGTCTCGCTGACGCTGTCGTGGGGCGCTGCCCGGCGCATCGAGGCGTTCCCCGAGACCTGCGGTGACCCGGACTGCATGGGCGACCACGGGTACGGGGGATCGATCTTCGCCGAGGATGTCCTCCTCCGCGTCTCCGCCGAAGCCGAAGGCCAGGCCGCCGTCGACCGCATCGCCGACTTCGCCGACCGCCTGCGCGCCGCCGTCTTCCACGCCCGCCTCCGGTCGCGGCGCTGATGGCCGACCTCCCCTCGGACCAGGCCCCCACCGCGAGCCTGCTCGCTCCTCCCGACTACGGCAATCCCCTCCTCTCCGATGTCGTCCCGGCCGCGGCGCTCAGCCTCGGTGCCGGCGGCGTGCTCGATGACACCGCGGCCCTGCGCGCGCAGCGCCTCGGGTTCGACCGCGAGGTGCGCACCGCGATCGTCGTCCTCATCGACGGCCTCGGTGAGCAGCTGCTGTCCCGCGACAGCGGCTACACCCCCTTCTTCCGGTCCCTGGCCGGCCAGCGGCGGACCGTGTCGACGGGATTCCCGTCGACGACGGCGAACTCCCTGTCCTCGTTCGCCACCGGGCGGCTGCCAGGGGCCCACGGCGTCGTCGGCTACCGGCTGCTCGATCCCGCGAAGGACGCGGTGTTCAACCAGCTGACCTGGGATCTCGACGTCGATCCCGTGACCTGGGTGCCCGATGCCACGCTCTTCGAACGCCTCGAGACCGCCGACGTCGACGTCGTCAGCCTCGGTGAGGCGAAGTTCGCCGGACGCGGGCTCAACCGCGCTTCCCTGCGCGGGGGCCGGTTCCGGGCGTCGAAGACGCTCGAGGAGCGGTGTGCGCAGGCCCTCGCCGAGGTGCGGGCTCCGGGCACCCGGCTCGTCTACCTCTACTGGGGCGGCCTCGACAAGACCGGGCACGTCCACGGCTCGAACTCGGCGCAGTGGACCGAGGAGCTCGAACGCATCGACCTCGCCCTGTCCCGGCTCGCCCAGGACCTGCCGCACGATGCCGCGATGATCGTCACCGCCGACCACGGGATGGTCGACATCGACCACGACACGCGCCTCGACCTCGTCGACGCTCCCGAGCTCAAGGCCGGTCTGCGCCACCTCGGCGGGGAGCCGCGGGCCCTTCACCTCTACGCGCAGCCCGGTGCCGCCGGCGATGTCGCGGCGGCGTGGACGGAGACGCTGGGGGACCGGGCCCTCGTGCTGCCGCAGGCCGAAGCGGTGCGCCGCGACTACTTCGGTCCCGTCGATCCCCGGGTCATCGGGCGCATCGGGGACGTCGTCGTCATCTGCACCGACGGCTTCGCCGTCGTCGATTCGGAGACGGAGTCAGCCTCGGCGCTCGCGCTCATCGGCCATCACGGGGCGACTACGGCACGCGAACTCGAGATTCCGCTCCTCGTCGTCTGACGCCTGTCCGCGGGACCCGGCGGACGGTGGCGCCGGCGCTCTCGCCGTCGTTGGTCGCGGCGTTGACGTCGGTCGCGTCGTCGTCGTCGATCGCGTCGTTGTCGTCGGTCGGGACGATGGCCCGCCTCAGCGAGGCGGTGCCGGGGACGCGGTAGAGCACACGGCTGTACATGATGTAGCGGAAGATGTTGCCGAGCAGCACGCCGACGACGTTGGCGGAGATGTTGTCGGCCAGCGGCGAGGTCCAGCCCATGACGTAATGGCTGACGATGAGGCAGAGGCCGGCGATGCCGAGCCCGGCGAGATTGACGAGGAAGAAGCCGATCGCCTCGCGCCAGGGCCGGCTCGTGCGGCCGTCGCGGAACGTCCAGTGCCGGGAGCCGAGCCAGCTCACCGTCGTCGCCGCCGCCACGGACACGACCTTGGGGATGAGCGGGCCGATGTCGGTGGTGAAGAGGATGAGGTTGAAGACGCCGAGGTCGACGAGGAACGCGATCGTCCCGACGGCGGTGAACTTCGCCAGACGGGAGAGCTCGGACCGGGTGCGTCCCATGCCCCTCCTCATCTCGTGGATCGCGGTCTCGTGGATCGGGGTCCCTGACTCGTGGTCGCCGACCCGAGGTCATCCTACGACAGCCGGATCGGTGTTCCCTGCGGACAACAGAGCTCCCTGCAGACAGAGACGTTCTCTGCGGACAGGGGAGCCGACCGGAGCCGGAGGACTGCCCTCACGCACCGTTCGGAGCGGCCCCGCGATAGGATGGCAGGCGTGACTTTTCCTACCATCGGCGTCATCGGCGGCGGTCAGCTCGCCCGCATGCTCGCCCCCGCCGCCGAAGCCCTCGGCGTGAGATTCGCCGTCCTCTCCGAGTCCGCTGACGCCCCCGCCGCGCAGGTCATCCACGACGTCACGGTCGGCGACTACACCGACTTCGCGACGCTCAAGTCCTTCGCCGAGACCGTCGACGTCATCACCTTCGACCACGAGCACGTCCCGCCGGAGCACCTCGAGGCCCTCGTCGCCGCCGGGTACACCGTCCGCCCGGGACCGCGGGCGCTCATCTTCGCCCAGGACAAGATCCTCATGCGCCGGAAGATGGACGACCTCGGCCTGCCCAACCCCCGGTGGGCGGAGATCGGCAGCCTCGCCGATGCCGAGGCCTTCGCCGCCGAGGTGGGCCTGCCCTTCGTCCTCAAGACCCCGCGCGGGGGCTATGACGGCAAGGGCGTGCGCGTCATCTCCGACCTCGCCGAGGTCACCGATTGGCTCGCCGAGGTCCCCGTCCTCCTCGCCGAGGAGAAGGTCGACTTCACCCGGGAGCTCGCCGTCATGGTCGGCCGGTCCCCGATGGGCCAGACCGCCGTGTGGCCGGTCGTCGAGACGTGGCAGCAGGACGGCGTGTGCAAGGAGGCGATCGCCCCGGCCCCCGGGCTGCCCGGGCAGAAGGCGACCGCGATCACCGAGGCGGTCCTCACCGTCGCCGGTGCCCTCGACGTCACCGGGGTGATGGCGATGGAGATGTTCGAGACCCCGGACGGCTTCCTCATCAACGAATTCGCGATGCGCCCCCACAACACCGGGCACTGGACGCAGGACGGCTCGGTGACGAGCCAGTTCGAACAGCACCTGCGCGCCGTCCTCGACCTGCCGCTCGGCAGCCCTGCGGCCCGCGACGAGGTCTCGGTCATGGTCAACATCCTCGGCGCCGACCACGAGGACCTCTACCACCCCTACCTCCACGTCATGGCCCACGACCCCGATGTCAAGGTCCACCTCTACGGCAAGGACGTCAGCCCCGGGCGGAAGGTCGGCCACGTCAACGCGTACGGCGCCGATCGCGCGCTCGTCCTCGCCCGGGCCCGGCACGCCGCGGACTTCATCGCCGGCGTCGACGTCGACCCGCACCCGAGCCTGCCGACCCCGGCCGACCTCACCCCGGAGGGCGCGGAGGACACCGCGCCCCGCCAGACCTCACCCGAGGAAAGGGACTGACATGACCACCTCCACGCAGCAGACCGACGAGGCGGCCGCCTCGGCGAGCGTCCCCGTCGGGATCGTCATGGGCTCCGACTCGGACTGGCCGACGATGCGGGCCGCCGCCGAGGCGCTCACCGAACTCGGCATCGCCTCGACCGCCGAGGTGGTCTCGGCCCACCGCATGCCCGAGGACATGGTCGAGTGGGCGCGGACCGCTGCCGAGCGCGGACTGCGCGTCATCATCGCCGGGGCTGGGGGAGCGGCGCACCTGCCGGGGATGATCGCCTCGATGACGTCCCTGCCGGTCATCGGGGTGCCCGTGCCGCTGAAACACCTCGACGGAATGGACTCCCTCCTCTCGATCGTCCAGATGCCCGGCGGCGTGCCCGTCGCGACGGTCTCGATCGGGGGAGCGAAGAACGCAGGACTGCTTGCCGCACGGATCCTCGCAGCCGGCACCGACGCCGAGGCGGTCGCTCTCCGCGGCCGACTCGACGACTACCGGGCCGCCCTCCGCCAGGTCGCCCTCGACAAAGGGGCGGCACTCGGGCAATAATTATTGACTGAACGATCGATCAGTCAAAGGAGCACGATGTTCGACCTCTACCAGCCCAGTGAAGAGCACGAAGAGATCCGCGCGGCGGTGCGCGACGTCGTCGAGAAGCGGATCGCCCCCTTCGCGGCCGAGGTCGACGCCGAGTCCCGGTACCCGCAGGAAGCCCACGACGCGCTCGTCGAGACCGACTTCTTCGCCGCGCACATCCCCGAGCAGTACGGGGGAGTCGGGGCCGACGCGCTCGCGGTCGCGATCATCATCGAAGAGGTCGCGCGCGCCTGCGCCTCGTCCTCGCTCATCCCCGCGGTCAACAAGCTCGGCAGCATGCCCGTCCAGCTCGGCGGCGACGATGCGATCAAGGAGAAGTACCTCACCCCCGTCGCCCGCGGCGAGGCCGGGTTCTCCTACGGGCTCTCCGAACGCGAGGCCGGCTCCGACACCGCCTCGATGAAGACGCGGGCGACCCGTGACGGCGACGACTGGATCCTCAACGGCGTGAAGACGTGGATCACCAACGCCGGCGTCTCCGAGTACTACACGGTGATGGCCGTGACCGATCCCGACGGAGCCCGCGGACGCAACATCTCCGCGTTCGTCGTCGAGAAGTCCGACGAGGGCTTCACGTTCGGTGAGAAGGAGCGCAAGCTCGGCATCAAAGGCTCCCCGACCCGGGAGCTGCTCTTCGACAACGTCCGACTGCCCGGCGACCGCATCGTCGGCGCCCCGGGGGAGGGCCTGAAGATCGCGCTGCGCACCCTCGACCACACGCGCGTGACGATCGCCGCCCAGGCCATCGGCATCGCCCAGGGCGCCCTCGACTACGCGCTGGGCTACGTCAAGGAGCGCCAGCAGTTCGGCAAGCGCATCGCCGACTTCCAGGCCATCCAGTTCATGCTCGCCGACATGGGCATGAAGCTCGAGGCCGCACGCCAGCTCACCTACACCGCGGCGGCGAAGAGCGAGCGCGGCGACGCCGACCTCACGTACTTCGGGGCCGCCGCGAAGGCGTTCGCCTCCGATGCCGCGATGGAGATCACGACCGACGCCGTCCAGCTCCTCGGCGGGGCCGGCTACGTCGTCGACCACCCCGTCGAGCGGATGATGCGCGACGCGAAGATCACCCAGATCTACGAGGGCACGAACCAGATCCAGCGCCTCGTCATGGGTCGCCAGCTGCTCGGCTGAGACCCGGTGCGCCCGCTGTCGGCCCGACGTGTCGGCGGCGGGCGTCGGCGTGCCCGCTGGGGGCTGTCACCAGCGTGTGAGGAGTATCACTCGGCCGCCGCGACATGCGCAGATCCCAGGTGCGGGAATCCACGGCATCCACGCGACACAATGGATGAACACAGTGGACTCTGACGAAGCTTTGGCAGAGTGGTCACTGGCGCGGCCGCGAACGGCTGCTGCGAGAAGCGCGTGAGACGAAGGTGAGGCAGTGGCCGAAACGAGATACATCGACCCCATTCACTTCCCGTCGTACGCCTCGCAGCCGACGAGGGACGTCCGTGCGTGGTTGCTGCTTCTCGTCACCATCCTCCTGCCCGGCGGTGTCCAGCTGCTCTTCCGCAGCCGGCGCTGGGCGCGGATCTCGCTGTCGATCACCGCGCTCAGCTGGCTGCTCTTCATCGTCGCCGTCATCGCGATCCTCATCAACCGCACGTTCGCGTTCACGATCGGGACGAACCCGATCATCCTCACATTCCTCACGCTCTGGGTGCCCATCGTCGGGCTCAACTGGTTCGTCTGCCTCGTCGACACGATTCGCCGCATCCGGCTGGTGACGCTGTCGAAGAAGGCCCGTCCGCGCTTCCTCGCCGCCTTCTGCGCCCTCGTCCTCATCGTCGTCGGGCCGCTGGCGTGGGGCACGAACATGCTCAACAGCCAGCGCGGACTCGTCAGCGACCTCTTCGCCTCCGGGAAGGTCGCGAAGCCCGTCGACGGGCGCTACAACATCCTGCTCCTCGGCTCGGACGCCGGCAAGGGCAGGACCGGCATCCGACCCGACTCGCTGTCTCTTGTCTCGATCGATGCGGAGACCGGCAAGACCGTCATCATCGGCCTGCCGCGCAACATGCAGAACGTTCCCTTCGCCGAGGGCTCACCCCTGGCCTCGGTCTACCCGCAGGGCTTCAACTGCGGCAGCGAATGCCTGCTCAACGCCGTGTTCCAGCAGGGTGAGAAGTACAAGGACCGGTTCGAGGACCCGGAGCGGGCCGGCGAGCAGGCGACGATGGACGCCGTGTCCGCCGTCACCGGCCTTGAGGTCCAGTACTACGCGATGATCAACCTCAAGGGCTTCGAGAACCTCATCGACTCCCTCGGCGGGATCACCATCGTCTCGGGCAAACGCGTCCCGATCTCCTCGAAGGTCGACCCGACGACGGGCAAGCACGGGCCGGTCAAGGGGTGGATCGAGCCCGGGGAGCAGAAGCTCGACGGCTTCAACGCCCTCTGGTACGCCCGTTCCCGTGAGTTCTCGAGCGACTACGAGCGGATGATCCGGCAGCGGTGCGTCCAGGAGGCGATGGTCAAGCAGCTCGACCCGGCCACGGTGCTCACCCGCTACCAGGACATCGCGAAGGCGACCCCCGGAGCCCTGTCGACGGACATCCCGTCCTCACAGGTCGACTCGTTCGTCGATCTCGCGCTCAAGGTCAAGAGCCAGAAGATCGAGTCGCTTGACCTCACTCCGCCGCGCGTGACACCATCACAACCGGACTTCGCCGAAGCCCGTCGCCTGGTTGCCGAGAAGATCGATGCCGCCTCCAGGGACGCTGAGAAGCAGACCGAGGCGCTCGCGATGCCGGCAGGCGTCGGGGCGGGCGTGTCCGCGGGCATCGGCACCGGTGCCTCGGTGACGGCCTCCGGGGCCGGTGACACCACTCCTGACGAGGGCGAAGAGGCCGACGCACGGGCGATCTGCTACGTCCCGTGACGCTCCGGCGACCCGGTCGATGACGACCTGAGAACGTCCCGGCGAAAAAACTTTCGCACGGTGTGTCGCCTGCCAACACTGGGAACCACACCGGTGTAATTATCTTCATTCGTTATTTTTCCACTCTGACACGCCGGAAATGTGTAACAATTTTGAGATGTTGGGGTCGCCCACCGTATGCCGACGGTGAAGTGGACTCCCGGGCCTGAACTTCCCTGACTTCCTCGAAAAGGCTGTAACGATGAAATACATACTGCCCACAGTCGCGGGCTGCGCCTCTGTCGCACTCGTCGGCACCTTAGCGGTCACGGCGACGGACGCCTTTGCTGCCACCGTCGAACCGGAAGTGACCCAAGAAGCGCTCAATGTGAGCGAAGACGGACTCGACGTCCCCGGCGCGCGCGATTCGAGCAGCGCCGAGGCGAGCGTCTCCAACCAGAGCGCGACCAACCTTCCCGACATCTTCAAGTCCCAGTCGGCGCTGGCCGCCGCGCAGGTGCCTGAGACCGTCAACGTGAGCGCTCAGCCGGTCGCTGCGACCGTCGCCCCCACCTCGGCGGGCCTGACCTCCCCGGAGGGATCGCAGACTCCCGCACCGGCCGAGGGCACCGCCCCCGCCGAGTCCGGCGATGCCGGTGACGGCGGAGAGGCCGCCCAGGAGCCCACCGAGGGCTCGACCCCCGCCGACGACGCGCAGGACGACGAGGACATCTCCGGCACGGTGCGTCAGAAGACCGAGGACGGCGTCAACATCGCGCTCATCTCCGACGTCCTCGACGTGCCCACGAAGAACCCGAGCCTCGTCGGAGTCACCTTCGCCGATGCGCCGAGCACGATCCGCATCCAGGTGCGCGTCAAGAGCGACTCCGGGTGGGGATCCTGGCAGGATCTCGACGAGGACAAGCAGGAGGAGGCGAAGAACGAGGGCTCCGAGCCGTTCACCGTCAACGAGGCCAGCGGCGTGCAGCTGCGCATCCTCGGCGACAAGGCGCCCACGGATGCCGAACTCGTCCTCGTCGACCCCAAGTTCTCCGAAGCCGACGCGCAGGCGGTCGCGGACAACGCGCCCGTCCAGATCGATCCGGCCGCCTCGACCGACGAGTCCGGCTCGACCGCACCCGCCGTCGACGAATCCGGCACCACCGACACCGGCGCGACCGATGCCACGACGGTGTCGGCGACCGGTGCGGCCACGGTGACGACGCAGAACTACGTGCCCGGTGACGCGCAGGTCAACACCGTCGCGAAGTCGGCCAAGGTGCCCAAGCCCGACATCGCCTCGCGGAAGTCGTGGGGAGCGAAGTCGTACAAGGGCAGCCCCAGCTACGCGAGCAGCATCAAGCAGGCCGTCGTCCACCACACCTCGGGATCGAACAGCTACTCGGCTGAGGACGTTCCCGGCATCATCCGCGGCATCCAGACCTTCCACCAGAAGGGACGCGGATGGTCCGACATCGGATACAACGTCGTCGCCGACAAGTACGGTCGCCTGTGGCAGGCCCGTGACGGTGACATCTCGAAGGCCGTGGTCGGCGCTCACACCTCCGGTCACAACACCGGCACCTTCGGCATCTCGGTGCTCGGCACGTACAACAGCTCGGCTCCGCCGAAGGTCACCCGCGACGCCGTCGCCTCGGCGATCGCGTGGAAGTTCTCGATGTACGGACTGACGGCGAGCAAGTCGACGCTCGTCGGCCACCGCGACCTCGGCAGCACCGACTGCCCGGGCGATGCGTTCTACGCGAAGCTCGGCGAGGTCCGCGACACCGTCAACAACATCCTCAAGTCCGGCGATCTGCCCTCGGACAGCAGCGATGACGGCAAGAACGAGACCCCGAAGCCGGCACCGCAGACCGCGATCGAGAAGTACGCCGCGGACAACAACCTCGGCAAGGCCACCGGCAGCGAGTACGACGTCAAGGGCGTCGACGGCGCCAAGGCCCGCAACTACGAGAAGGGCGTCGTCTACTGGTCGCAGAAGACCGGCGCGTACCACGTCACCGGGGCGATCGCCTCGGCGTACAAGGGTGAGGCCATCACCCAGCTGGGGCTGCCCGTGAGCACGGAGAAGGGCGGCCTCAAGGGCGGGGGCGTCTACCAGACGTTCTCGAAGGGCTCGTTCCACTGGTCGCCCCAGACCGGGGCGGCCTACACCACCGGAACCCTGCTCAAGTACTGGAAGGACAAGGGCTACGAGCGCGGCCACCTCGGCTACCCGAAGTCCAACCCGGTGATCAAGGACGGCCGTGCCGAGCAGCTCTTCGAGGGAGCGAAGCTCGTGTGGGCCGAGGGCTACGGCACGACGGAGTTCTCCGCCAGGGGCTCGATCTCGGGCACCGCAGTCGATGAGAACGCGCCGGGCGACTCGCCCCCGCCGGGGGACAGCGCCGCCGATGGCGGTTCGGGTGCAGACTCCGGGGAAGGTGCTGCAGCCGACGGAAACGCGAACGGATCAGACAACGGCTCCGACAACGGCGGTTCGACCGATGAGCCGACGCAGGAGCCCACCCCTTCGGATCCGCCGAAGGAAGAGCCCAAGCCGACCGAGCCTCCGAAGGAGGAGCCGAAGCCCACTGAGCCGCCCAAGGAGGACAAGCCCTCGAAGGAGGAGCAGATCCAGGCGCAGCGGGACAAGGTCATCGAACAGGCGAAGAAGTACGTCGGGACCAAGTACGTCTGGGGCGGGACCACGCCGAACGGCTGGGACTGCTCGGGCTACACCCAGTACGTCTACGGCAAGGCGGGCATCGATCTGCCGCGCACGACTAGCCAGCAGCGCAATGCCGGCAAGGAGATCTCGATCAAGGACGCCAAGCCCGGCGACCTCATCTGGATCCCCGGTCACATCGGAATCATCTCCGAGACCAAGGGCCAGATGTACGACGCGGGTTCGACGCGGACGAACACGACGAAGCGCAGCTACGAGTGGATGCTCAGCCGCGGCGCCAAGGTCATCCGGGTCATCGGCTGATCATCGCGCAGTGATCACTGGGGAGTGACCACATCGGCAGCGGCCCCGAGACGCACCCGCGTCTCGGGGCCGCTGGCGTGTGTGCGGTGAACACTGTGTGACCGGGCCTGAACAGAAAGTGAAGTCACGGCGTCATCGCGGAATTCCGGCAGGCGCACACGCTACGGTTGAGGGATGGATGCGCGAGAGCGCACGGACGATTCGCAGGAGAGGTGATGCCAGTGCGTCGGCTGCACAACACCGTGAAGAACTTCGACTGGGGCACCCCGGACGCGATTCCCGCGATCCTCGGCACCGTCCCGGACGGCACGCCGTGCGCCGAACTCTGGCTGGGAGCGCACCCGCTCAGCCCCTCACGACTCGAACTCTCCGCCGCCCAGGGCACCCACGGGGCGGTCGGCTACGGACACGTCGGCTCGTCCTCGTCCGTCGATGTCCGCACCTCCGGGCGACTCGACCTCGGGCCCAACCTCATCGAATACATCGCCGGTGATCCCGAGGGACTTCTCGGACGCGACTCGCTCGAGGTCTTCGGGCCGCGTCTGCCCTTCCTCCTCAAGGTCCTCTCCGCGGAGAAGGCGCTGTCGATCCAGGTCCACCCCACCCCGGAGCAGGCCGCTGCCGGCTTCACCCGGGAGGAGGAGACGGGGCCGGATCTCGACGCTCCCGACCGCAACTACAAGGACGCCTCGGCGAAGCCCGAGCTCATCTACGCCCTCACCGAGTTCCACGCCCTCTCCGGCTTCCGCCCGCGCAAGGCCGTGCGGGCGACTTTCGAGCGGTTCCTCTCCCTGTCGCTGTCGGCGTCCTCGCTCGACCTCCTCGGCGAGATCCTCGCGTCGCTCAAGGCGCTCAGCGATGCCAAGGCGTTCGCGCGGACGGTCGAGCTCATCCTCGGCGACGACCGCGCGCCGGGACTCGTCGCGGAGATCGCGAGCCAGGACTTCGCGACCCCGCCGCGCGGGCACGCCTCCCAGCTCGGCACGGCCGTCGACCCGATGCAGACCTTCGTCGAGCTCGTCACCGACTATCCGGACGATCCCGGTGTCCTCGTCGCGCTCATGCTCTGCCGCGTCCACCTCCAGCCGGGCGAGGCGCTCGCGATGGAATCGGGGATCCTCCACGCCTACCTCGGCGGGACGGGCATCGAGATCATGGCCTCGAGCGACAACGTCCTGCGCGGGGGCCTGACGAGCAAGCACGTCGACATCCCCGAGCTCACCCGGATCGCGACGTTCACGGCCGCGCCCCCGCAGCTGCTCGAGCCCGACCGCGACGGCGTCCTCACCGGTGCGACCGAGGACTTCGCTCTCCAGGCCCTGCGGTGCCCGCGCCTGAAGCGCATCGACCGGCGCGGGGCGGCCATCGTGCTGTGCACCTCGGGGACGATCACCCTGACGTCGGTGGGGAACTCAACGACCCTGACGCGTGGGCAGAGCGTCTTCGTCGGCGCCAACGAACCCGCCGTCACGGCCGACGGTCACGGAGACCTCTTCGTCGCGACCACCGGACTCGATCGCGCGCTGCCCTTCGCCTGAGGCTGCCTCGCACCTCAGGTTTCCCCTCTACTGAGGCTGCCTCGCTCCTGAGCGGAGCGCGCGGGCGAACCCTGTCCCTGGAGCGGCTTTCACTACCCGTGCACACGGTGTGTTCGGGGCTGCGGGTGCCTCTCGGCGAGCCCAGTGTTGTGTGTGGGGCTGAGGGTTGTGCGTGACGTGCTGCGTTGTCAGGGCGGCTCCGGGTTGTGCGTGGCGAGCTGAGCGGCGCGTGATCGAGCGCGTTTCCGGCATCCCGCCTGTGGAGCGGCTTTCACTACCCGCGCACGCGGTGTGTTCGGGGCTGTGGGTGCCTCTCGGCGAGCCCAGTGTTGTGTGTAAAGCTGCGGGTTGTTCGTGACGGGTTGCGTTGTCGGTGCGGCTCCGGGTTGTACGTGACGAGCTGAGCGGCACGTGATCGAGCGCGTTTCCGGCATCCCGCCTGTGGAGCGGCTTTCACTACCCGTGCACGCGGTGTGTTCGCGGCTGCGGGTGCCTCTCGGCAAGCCCAGTGTTGTGTGTGGGGCTGCGCGTTGTGTGTAGAGCCCAGGGTTGTGCGTGAGGCCACGAGTTGCGTGTGAGGGTCGGCGTTGTCGGTGCGGATGCGGACTGCGATTTACGGGTCCGGGCTGCGCGTGGCGGGCTGCGGCGGGACAGCGCACAAGGCCGCCGCGCACCGACACTCCGAAGGAGCGTCAGTGGGCAGCGGCGCGCGCGACTCAGACGTCGGGGACGGTGATGGTTGCGACGTCGTCGGGGACGACCACCTCGGCGCCGGTCTTCTCCTTGACCTCCTCGACGGTGACTCCCGGTGCGAGCTCGACGAGGGTGAAGGCATCACCGGTGACGTCGAGGACGGCGAGGTCGGTGATGACGCGTTCGACGACGCCCTTGCCCGTCAGCGGCAGGTCGCAGGCGCCGAGCAGCTTGTGCGTGCCGTCCTTTGCGACATGGTCCATGACGACGATGACGCGCTTGGCGCCGTGGACGAGGTCCATCGCCCCGCCCATGCCCTTGACCATCTTGCCGGGGATCATCCAGTTCGCGATGTCGCCGTTGACCGCGACCTGCATCGCGCCGAGGATCGCGGCATCGATCTTGCCGCCGCGGATCATGCCGAAGCTCGCCGCCGAATCGAAGTACGAGGCGCCCGGCAGCATCGTCACGGTCTCCTTGCCCGCGTTGATGAGGTCGGGGTCGAGTTCGTCCTCGGTCGGGTACGGACCGACGCCGAGGAGGCCGTTCTCCGACTGGAGAACGAGCCGCACACCGTCGGGCACGTAGTTCGGGACGAGGGTCGGCATGCCGATGCCGAGGTTGACGTAGCTGCCGTCGGCGAGCTCCTGCGCCGCGCGCGCGGCCATCTGGTTGCGTGTCAGTGCCATGGTGGGCTCTCCTCAGGCGTTCGCGGCGGTCGGGGTCGGACGGAGGGTGCGCTTCTCGATCGGCTTGTCGGCGATCTGCTCCGCCGTCAGCGGGACGACGCGGTGGACGAAGACACCGGGCAGATGCACCTCGTCGGGATCGATGTCACCGGGTTCGACGAGCTTCTCGACCTCGGCGATCGTGATCCGACCGGCCTGCGCGGCCGGCGGATTGAAGTTGCGGGCCGAGGAGTGGAAGACGAGATTCCCGTCGCGGTCGCCGACGGCGGCGCGGACGAGGGCGTAGTCGGGGGCGAGCGACTCCTCGAGGACGTAGGTCTGCTCCTCGCCGAAGGTGTCGAAGACCCGGGTGTCCTTCGCCGGGGACTCCTTGATGACGTTGCCGTCCGCGTCGTACTTCCACGGCATGCCGCCCTCGGCGACCTGGGTGCCGGCGCCGGTGATCGTGTAGAACGCGGGGATGCCCGCACCGCCGGCGCGCAGCTTCTCCGCGAGCGTGCCCTGCGGGGTGAGCTCGACCTCGAGCTCACCGGAGAGGTACTGCCGGGCGAACTCCTTGTTCTCCCCGACATAGGACGCGATGATCCGCCGGATCCGATGGTCGGCGAGCAGCACCCCGAGCCCGCGGCCGTCGACGCCCGCGTTGTTCGAGATCACCTCGAGGTCCGTCGTCCCCTGTTCCCTGATCGCGCGGATGAGGAATTCCGGGACTCCGACGACCCCGAATCCGCCCACGGCGATCGACGATCCATCGGCAATATCGGCCACTGCTTCTGCGGGCGTGTCAACTACTTTGTCCATGTCCCCAGTCTGCCACGGACCTCACCGAGCTCCCGTGCGAGGTCCGCGATGCGAGCCTCATCGACTCCCGTGCCGAGCACGGTCTCACCCCCGCCGAGGAGGTGGCCCAGCAGGTCCGGCCACTGGTCCTCCTGCGGGGTCGAGTGGGAGACGAGGATCCCCGCGGGGGGACCCGCGGAACCGGTGGTCATCGCCGCGGTCCACGGGATCTCCGTCGTCCCCGCAGCCCCGAGGACGGCGAGGGTGCCCGAGCCGTCGAGGCGGCGCGGGGTGACGTCGGGATACGCCCGGATCGCGGAGTTGACGTCGATGAAGTCGGCATCGACCGGAGTGCTCAGCGCCAGTGCCGGGGGATTGAAGACGAAGATCTCCTCCGCCGAGGCGATCGCCGGGTCCGACTCGAACCCGACCGGGACGAGCGCGTGGAAGTCCCCGTCCGGGACGGCCGAGATGCTGCCGCCGGCTGAAGCGGTGCCACCGGCATCGCCCTGCTCGCCGAGGACGACGCGGCCACCGGCGAGGAGGACGCTGAGGATCGCGACGAGTTCGCGCCAGTGGAGACCGCCGGGCAGCGGGACGAAGAGGGTGAAGTCGGGGCCGAGATCGTAGTCGCCGAAGAGACCGACTCCCTTATTCACCCAGTTCGCGATGACCGGGCCGGTGAGGTCGAGGGTGTCGAAGTCGGGCCCGCGCCAGAAGAGCACGGGACCGCCGGTGCCAGCGAGGCGGGTGAGATCCATCTGTCCTGCTTTCTCGAGCGTGTGCTGTCGGGGGATCAGTGCGTGCTGTCGGGGGAGAGGAGTCCGATGTCGATCGTCACTCCTCGCGGGAAGCTGCCGAGGTCCCCCTCGGCCCAATGCCACTTCGTCGTCGCGGAGAGGTCCTCGGCGAAGAGCGCGGTGTGCATGCGCTCGACGAGGGAGCCGAGTCCGACCATCGCTTCGAGGATCGGAGGTCCGTCGGCCTGCGTCGTCGCCGGGGAGGTCGAGGGGCTCATGATGATCCGCGAGCCCGACCCCTCGATGCGCATCCGCCAGGCCGCATGGCCGGGGGTGCGCGCGTTGCCGCCGCGGACGACGCGGATGGCCCGGGAGACGCGCTCGAGGATGTCGTCGCCGCCGTCCCCGGCGGGAGCACGGCCGGGTACGGTATCGACGCCGAGCCCGCGCTGGATCGCCTCGACGTGACCGAAGCGGAACCAGTCTTCGCCGAGGTCCCGGCACAGTGCCTTCGCTCCGCCGCCGCCGTTGTCGAGGTAGCCGCCGGCACCGCGGATCAGCGCCATCGGCAGACCGCGGGCGGCCCCCTTGACGAGGTCGGCGGCGGCGGCGATCTCATCGCCGACGGCGCGCACGGTCACCGTCTGCACGCGCCCGTCGTCGTCGGGCAGTCCGCGCTGGTCGTCGAGGCCGGAGAACCCGGAGAGGCCGAGCGCGATGTCTCCGACCCCGACGCGCCACGGCCGCGATGTCGTATCGGAGACGACGACGCCGATGCGCACCGCGAAGGCCTCCTCGACACGGGCGCGCAGCTGAGCGGCGGAATGGTCGGCGTCGGCGGGATGGAGGACGACGTCGCCGCCGGAGTTCGACTGGTCGAGACCGGCCGCGGCCTGCACCGTGCCGGCCTGAGTCCGCACGACCTGGACCGTCGTTCCCGACGCATAGCTGCGTTCGGCCACGAGGTGGGTCGAGGACGCTCGGACGAGGTCCTCGAACTCGGCGCGGTCAGCCACCGAGGTCAGTCTCCCGTCGGCCTTCGACACGACCTTCGAGGCGATGACGAGGATGTCGCCGTCCTTGAGATCGATGCGGTTGCGCCGCAGACTGGTGATGAGGATGCCCGCGAGGTCCGAACCGGGCCGGATGTCGTCGTCGAGGGGAGGCGCGTAGACGGTCAGCAGTCTGTCGTTCATGCCTGCTCGCGGACCGTCACCCTGGCTCATTCCTCCATATTCCCATCCCAGCCGAACGAATCCGAAATTCTCACGATCCCATCAGGTGGACACCATGGATTGTGGCAGGTGCGCATGCCGGTCCCCATATCTTGTGTTGGCGGCGCGTGTGTATGTGAAGATGTGTTCGAATACGCGGTTTCTCCCCGCTTGATTACTGCACGAGGGCTTGACTCAGCGGTAATGACACGCGTGTAATTTATACCTAAGGGGAACGCGCTTAGCACGAATTCTCGGATTCGCATGGCACAACACGCTGAGCGTGAGAAAGGGGAGAACCGTGCAGAGCGCACAGAGCAAGAGACTAGAGGATGAGGAGTTCGTCTCCGTACCGGGGGTGACCTCCCGCAGCGCCGGCGACTGGTTCGTCGAACCCGGCGCCCGCACACCGGACACGCTGCCGGACCCATTGGCGATCGATCCGAACGATCTCACACCGCTGCCCGTCGACGATGCGGCAGTGTCGCCGCTCTCGCTCCTCCTCGGCGCCGCCGAGGACGGCGAGCTGTCGTGGCAGGACCAGGCGCTGTGCGCCCAGACCGACCCTGAGGCGTTCTTCCCGGAGAAGGGCGGATCGACCCGCGAGGCCAAACGCGTCTGCGAGTCCTGCGAGGTCCGCTCCGAATGCCTCGACTACGCGCTGGCCAACGATGAGCGGTTCGGGATCTGGGGCGGCATGTCCGAGCGCGAACGCCGTCGGCTCAAGAAGCGAGTCGTGTGAGACCTGCCGTCACGGTCGTCGTCATCTCCGGCGACGACTCCCGCAAGGCCGAGCTCGAAACCACCCTGAGCAGGATCCACCCCGAGATCCCCGTCGTCGATCTCGGGGGCCTTGCCGTCTCCGAGGCGCTCGCCCTGCCGGCCGTCGCCGGCAGCGACTACCTCTGGTTCCTCACTCCCGACTCCCGCCCCGCGCCGGGGTGCCTCGACGAGCTCCTCGACGCGATGAGTGCTGCGGACTCGGTCGCGGCGGTCGGGCCGAAGCTCTTCAGCGGCGAGCGGATCGTCTCCGCCGGGGTGACGACCACCTCGGCGGGGGTGCGCGTCAATCCCGTCGGATCGGGAGAGCTCGACCAGGGACAGCGGGACGGGGAGTCCGAGACGCTCGCGCTCGACCTGCCCGGGATGCTCATCGCCACCGCCGACCTCGATCGCATCGGCGCTCCCAGCCGCGGACTCGGCCCGGCCTACCGCGGCATCGAATACTCCCGTCGCCTCCGCGACCTCGGCCGGCGGGTGGCCCTGGCCCCCGGCGCTCGACTCGACATCTCCGCCGCCGAGGCGGCCCAGCTCGGCACCTCGGCCAAGCCCCCGACCGCGCGAGCGCAGGTGCGCACCGAACAGCGCTACCGGCTCAGCCTCGCCCGGCCCGGCCTCGTCCGGCTGCTCATCATCCTGGCCGCCACCCAGCTCGGCGCCGGGCTCCTCTCCCTGCTCGGCAACGACGTCCGGACCGCCGGCTGGCGCTTCGCCGCGCTTGTCGGCCTGCCCGCCGACGTCCGCGCCACCGCCCGCCTGCGCCGGGCCAACGCGCGGCGCGGTCGGCTGGCGAAGCGCGCGAACACCGCGCACCTGAACTCCCTGTTCGCCGACCCCGAGGAACTCGCCGTCCACCGGCGCAGCATGGCGGCCCGCCGGACCGGAACCGGTGCCGGCGATGGGGACCACGACACCCTCGACGAGGCCGACCTCAACCAGGTCGGTGACACCGAGGAGGCCATCGACTCGTTCTCCCGCCTCGAGGTCAGCGGCGGCGCCGGCATCTTCACGCACCCGCTCTTCTTCCTCATCCTCGCCGCCGGTCTGCTCAGCGGTCTCGTCTCCCACCGGCTGCTCGGTCCCGGCCACCTCGTCGGGGGTGCGCTGGGGTCGACCGACATCGGCTACGGCGAGCTCGTCACCCGGCTCCTCGGCGGCTTCCTCGACGCCGGCACGGGCATCGACACCCCGGCCGATCCGCTCCAGCTCGTCCTCGCGGTGCTCGGTCTGCCGTTCCTCGGCAACCTCGACGTCACGGTCCGCGTCCTCATCCTCGCTGCCCCGATCGCGGCGGCGATCGCCGCCTACGCGTGCGCCGGGATCCTCGTGTCCCGCAAGTGGGTCCGCGGGTTCGCCGGCCTCCTCTGGCTCGTCGCCCCGCTCTTCGTCATGGGGCTGTCGACCGGCCGCCTCGGCGTCATCCTCATGTGGATCGCCGCACCACTGTTCATCATCGCTCTCACCCGCAGTCTGCGCACCGGTTCGGTCTCGGCGGCCGCGGCGGCCGGGCTGCTCCTCGTCGTCATCATCGCCGGCGTCCCGCTCATGCTTGTCGTCGGCCTCGTCCTCACGATCGCCCTCGTGCTCCGCCGGCGGGGTCTGCGTCATCTCTGGCTGCTCGTCCCGACCCTCGTGCTCACGTGGCCGTGGCTCGTCGGGGTCGTCACCCACCCCGGCACCCTCTTCGTCATGCCCGGTCAGACACTGTCCCCGGGCACCGCTCCGACGTACCTCCTCGCCGTCGGGTTCCCCGCCCCGCTCGATCCCACGTGGCTGACAGGGCTGCTCGAACCTCTCGGGGTGACCGGCGTCAGCCAGCTGTGGGCGCTCTTCATCGTCCTGCCGATGCTTCTGCTCGCCTTCCTCACCCTCATCGAGGCCCGCATCCCGCTCACGGTGCTGACCTGGGCTGTCGGGCTCTACCTCACCGGCCTCGTCGTCTCGATCATCCAGGCGCACCTGCCCGCCCAGGTCGGCCCGTTCGCGCTCATCGGGTCGTATCCCGCGGCCGGAGTGACGCTGACGAGCATCGGCGCGATCGCCCTGCTCGTCCTCGGCGCCGACCGCCTCACCGCAGCCCCGCGCAGCGTGTCCCGGGTCCCCCTGCGCGTGCTCACCGGCCTCGTCGCCGTCGCCGCCGTCGGCCTCGCCGTGCTCGGCGCCGGTCCCGCCTCCGAGTCGGTGTCGACGACGGAGGACGGCACCGTTCCCGCCCTCGCCGCCGACCGGGCCGCCGGCCCCACGGAAGCCCGCACGCTGCGCCTCGACGCCGTCGACGGCGAGGTTCTCGCCACCCTGCTCTCGACCGCTGACGGCACCGTCATCGGCACCTCGACCGTGGCCTCCGCCGAGGCGGTCGGCGGTCCGCCGTGGGAGCGCCGGCCGCTGCCCATCGGTGAGGACGACGTCCTCGTCGCCCAGGCCGCGGCCGCGCTGTCGGCCGACGACGCCGGCGACGTCCGCGAGCTGCTCGGCCGCCTCGGCGTCGATTTCGTCCTCGTCGACGAGGACGACGCCGCGCTGCGCTCCTCCGTGGCCGCAGCGACCGGCCTCGTCGAGGTCGGACCGACGGAGGCGGGTGTGCTCTGGAACGTCGACAAGCCCTACAGCGGCCGCTTCCTCGTCCGCGAACCCGACGGCACGCTGTCGACGGCACCGCGCACCGGGGAGACGATCGACATCGCGCCCGGCGCGGACGGTCGCACGCTTGTCGTCGCCGAAACCGCCCACGGGATGACGGCGAAGATCGACGGAGAGGACCTCCCGCGTCCGGCCGAGCCGGATCAGGCATGGGATGAGGAGTTCACCCTCCCGGCTGCCGGCGGCACCGTCGAACTCGACGATTCGTCACCGCTGATGACGACGGGAGTCATCGCCGGCTGGGTGCTCGGACTCCTCTGCCTCATCGTCGCCCTGCCCATCGGCAGTCGCCGCCCCACCCCGAACCGGGCCGTGCGGCGCGGCGCGCCGGCGACCGCTCGAGGGGAATCCGGGACCGCGGACCAACCTGGGATCTCGGCGGACGGGTCTGACACTGCAGAGGCGTCCGCAGGCGCGGAGAACAGGGACTCCTCTGCGACCTCCGAGACCGAGACCGCTGAGACCGGGTCCGCGTCGGCGCAGCGACCGTCGGGAGGTGCCGCCGAGGCGGATGCCGCCGACACCGGGAGCGCCGCGGACACGGGGAGCGCTGCGGACACGGGGAGCGCTGCGGCGGACCCGCAGCCGGCGGCCATGACGCGGCGCGGTCGGCGGGCGAAATCCGGTCGCCGCGCTAAGTCAGGCCGCCGCGCTGAATCAGGAAACCGCGCGACGACCGCGCCGCAGCACGGGGAGTCGACACCGGACGCTGAGAGCCCCGACTCTGAGGGCACCCGCGCAGAGAACACCGCGCTACAGGACACCGAGGCACAAAGCGTCCACGCTGAGGGCACCCACCCAGACGACACCGCAGCACGGGACGGCTCGTCGGCTGACGGTGCCGCATCGGACAGGTCGGAGGAGAGAGCATGAGGCTCGGCCGCAGCACCGTGACATTCGCAGCGATCGCCGTTCCCGGCATCCTCATCGCCACGACGTCGTTCCTCACCCCGCTGCCCGCGGGCACGCTCAGTCGCAGCCCCGAACAGGTGCGCATGCCGACCGCGGACACCCAGGTGATCTGCCCCGGACCGCTGCTCACCGACCAGGCCGCCGAGGGCACCGACGCCGAGTTCGTCGACGACTCGAACGTCAGCACCCGCGTCGTCTCCGCGACCGCCCCGATCAGCGCCGCCGACGGCTCTGTGAGCGCCTCCCGCCTCCAGGTGGCCACCCTCGGCGGGTCTCCGGACTTCGACAACCCCGCATCAGGAGGATTCGTCTCCGGCGACGACCCGGTCGAGAACACGAAGATCATCACCGGCTTCGCCCGACCCGGTGCCCCCGCCCTGACCACGGCGCTCGAGACCGTCGAAGGCACCTCCGGGGACCTCACGGGGCTCGCCACGCTGACGTGCGCGGCACCGGCGGCGAACTTCCGGATCGTCGCCGGATCGGGTGAGGCGGGATCGAACTCGCAGCTGCTCCTGAGCAACCCCGGCAGCGTCCCCGTCCAGGCCCAGGTCCAGGTGATGACTCCCTCGGGATCGCGGGGCGAGCCGACCGAACTGAGCATCCGCGCGGGCTCCCAGCGGGCCGTCCGCCTCGCCGGCCTCGCCGCGGGCGCCCCCGAACTCGCCGTCGACGTCTCCGTCGACGGGGGAGTCCTCGCCGGGTCGATCCAGGAGACAAAGCTCGACGGGCTCACCCCGCAGGGCATCGACCTCGCCGCGCCGGGGGCGCCGGCCGCGAACCAGCAGGTCCTCACGGGACTCGACGGCAGGAGCGTGCGCGTGCGCGTGGCCAACCCCGGTGATGACCTCGCCGAGGTGGCCCTCAAGGCCTACGGTCCCGACGGGGAGGTCGACATCCCCCGGTCGGCGCTCACCGTCGTCGCCGGGGGCGTCGCCGAGGCCGACCTCGGCGAGCTCGCCGCCACGAGCCTCGTCCTCGATTCCGACCAGCCCGTCCAGGCCACCGCATCCGTGGCGACGAACCCCGACGGGGGAGCGGGCGACTTCGCGACGATCACCGCCACCGAAGGCCTCGCCGACGCTCAGCTCATGGCCCTGCCGCGGACCGGGACCGCGCAGCTCTTCCTCTCCCCGGGGCAGGGGCAGGTGCAGGTCAGCGGCATGCTCGACGACGGCAGCCTGACCGACCCGCGCGTCGTCGACCTCAACCCGACCGCGACGACGACCCTGGCCCCGGCCGAGGTCTCCGCCGAGGCGGTGCGCGCCCTCGTCATCAGCGGACAGGGCGCTGCCGGGGCAGCGGCCGACGGCGTCCACGCGAGCCTCCTCGTGACCTCGGATTCCGGGGTCTCCGCGGTCATGCCCGCGCCGGCCCCGGCCGGCGTCGCCTACCGCGACATCCGGCTCGACTGAGGAGCCGTCTCCGACCTGACCGAGGATCCGGCTCCGACTCCGCCGGAGACTGCGGCGCTCAGCCCTGCGCGCCGCGCAGCAGCGCGACCTGGTCGGCGATCACCTCGGCGATGAGGGTCTCCCGCGTCCCCCCGAGGCTGTGGTATTCGATGGGCCGACGGTAGAGGACGATGTGCGTGCGACGCTGCGGGGTCGCGGGGAACACCCGACCGAAGCTCGGCTCCGTCGACCCCGGCGGGGGGACGACATCGATGGCGAGGACCACCTCGGCGAGGAGATCGGGCTCCTGCTCGCGGTGCCGGGCGAACTCCTCGGCGGCGACCCGCGCGAAGGACTCCGCCCGGGTCGCGCGCGCGGGCACATCCGCGCGGAAGAGAGAGGACCGCAGGCCCCGTCCATGCCGGTCCCGGCGGCGTCTGACGTTCATGGTCGATGATTCTACCGAGACCGCTGTGAGGAAACCCGCAGAACTCGCCCGCCGCTCGGCCCGGCCACCGGGGAACGGGCAGCGGCAGCGTGTAAAGTGAACGACTGTGTCAGCCTTGCGAACGTGCTCGAAAGTCAGCTGCTCGCGCAGCGCCTCCGCGACCATGACCTACGTGCATGCGGACGCGTGTGTCGTCGTCGGTCCCCTCGCCCGCCGCGCCGAACCCGGCGCCCACGACCTCTGCGCCGATCACGCCGCCCGCCTCACCCCGCCGGTGGGCTGGGAGCTCATCCGCATCGGTGCGACCGAGGAACCGCCGGAGCGCACCCATGACGATCTCCTCGCGATCGCCGACGCGGTGCGCGAGGCAGCCGCGACCCCCGCACCCGGAAGCCGGCCGCGGGCCGTCGACGCCGATTCCGAGGCCGACACCGGACAGGGCCGCCGCCACGGACACCTGCGCATCATCGGCCCGTGAGCGCCACTGACGAACTCCACGAAGGACACCCCATGACCCTCCCCGCCTCCCGTGCCCGCGCCCTGGCCACCGCCGTCGGCGCCTACGACATCCGCGGGAGGATCCCCGACGAACTCGACGATGACATCCTCTTCGCCCTCGGCTGGGCCACGGCGACCGCGATGGCGGAGATCCACGGCAGCACCGAGGTCGTCGTCGGCCATGACATGCGCCCGAGCTCCCCGGGATTCGCCGGGGCCTTCGCCGCGGGCATCGCCGCCGCGGGCCGGTGCCCGGTCCTCCTCGGCCTCTGCTCGACCGACCAGCTCTACTACGCCTCCGGGATCTTCGACCTGCCCGGGGCGATGATCACCGCCAGCCACAATCCCGCCGACTACAACGGGATCAAGATCTGCGGACCCCGCGCCGGCGGAGTCAGCCTCGACTCCGGACTCGGACGGATCCGCGACCTCGCCCCCGACGCCCCGGCGCCCGATACGGACGCCGCCCAGGTGCCCGTCGACGAGAGCGCGGCGGCGACGATGCGGAGCAGCTATGCCCAGCGCATCCGTGAGCTCACCCACGTCGACGCGGTGCGCGGTCTGCGCGTCGTCGTCGACTGCGGCAACGGCATGGCCGGTCGTCTCCTCGACGAGGTCTTCGGCACCGCCGCGGGACTGCCCGAGCTCGACCTCGACGTCATCGGCCTCTACACCGAGCTCGACGGGACGTTCCCCAACCACGAGGCCAACCCCCTCAAACCCGAGAACCTCGTCGACGTCCAAAGGGCGGTCGTCGAGTACGACGCCGACCTCGGGCTCGCCTTCGACGGCGACGCCGACCGGTGCTTCTTCATCGACGAGACCGGGGCGACGCTGTCGGCCTCGGCCGTCGGCGCCCTCGTCGCCGAACGCGAGATCGCCCGCGCCCGGGCCGCCGGCGTCGAGACGCCCGCGGTCATCCACAACCTCATCACCTCCCGCAGCGTCCCCGAGGCGATCGCCGCCGCCGGCGGTCGTGCGATCCGCTCGAAGGTCGGCCACTCCGGCATCAAGACCCTGATGCGCGAGGAGAGCGCGGTCTTCGCATGCGAGCACTCCGCGCACTTCTACTTCGAGGAGTTCTACGGCGCGGATTCGGGCATGCTCGCCGCCTGTCACCTCATCACCGCTCTCGCCACCGCCGGCGGCCAGGCCTCGAGCCTCGTCGCCGCCTACGACACCTACCGCCAGTCGGGGGAGATCAACTTCACCGTCGCCGACCCCGATGCCGTCCTCGCCGCCTTCGCCGCGGCCGCCGCCGACTTCGGTCCCGGGCGCATCGAGGATCTCGACGGGATCAGCCTGCAGGGCGAGGACTGGTGGGTCAACCTGCGCAAGTCGAACACCGAACCGCTCGTGCGGCTCAACGTCGAAGCGCCCGACGAGGCGCGCGTGCGCGAACTCACCGACCTCGCCACCGTCATCGTCTCCGGCCGGGCCGCCTGAGCCTGCCGCACCGACCCGCAGCCGCACCGACTCTCAGCTGCACCGACACCCCACCGCACAAGGAGGCCCCGTGCTCGAACCCACCGACTTCCAGGTCGCCGATCTCAGTCTCGCCGAGGCGGGTCGCCATCAGATCCGGCTCGCCGAACGCGAGATGCCCGGCCTCATGGCCCTGCGCGAGGAGTACGCGGAACAGGCACCGCTGGCCGGGGCCCGCATCGCCGGCAGCCTCCACATGACGGTGCAGACGGCCGTGCTCATCGAAACGCTCGTCGCCCTCGGCGCGCAGGTGCGCTGGGCGAGCTGCAACATCTTCTCGACCCAGGACGAGGCCGCTGCGGCCGTCGTCGTCGGACACGGCACCCCCGAGTCCCCCGAGGGTGTGCCCGTCTTCGCGTGGAAGGGCGAGTCCCTGCCGGAGTACTGGTGGGCCGCCGACCGGATCTTCGACTTCGCCGAGGGACCCAACCTCATCCTCGACGACGGCGGGGACGCGACGATGTACGTCCTGCAGGGCGCCGCGGCCGAAGCGGCCGGGCGCGTGCCGAGCGCGGACGAGGACGACCCCGAGGAGTACAAGGCGTTCCTCGCCCAGCTCGAATCCGCGATGACCGCGGCACCCGGGCGCTTCACCGCGCTGGCCGCCGGCATCCGCGGGGTGAGCGAGGAGACGACGACCGGAGTCAACCGGCTCTACCGCCTCGCCGAGGCCGGGGAGCTGCCGTTCCCCGCGATCAACGTCAACGACTCAGTGACGAAGTCGAAGTTCGACAACCGCTACGGCATCCGCCATTCCCTGCCCGACGGGCTCAACCGCGCCACCGACGTGCTCATCGGCGGCAAGATCGCCGTCGTCGTCGGCTACGGCGACGTCGGCAAGGGCGCCGCCGAGGCGCTGCGCGGTCAGGGTGCGCGTGTCGTCGTCACGGAGATCGACCCCATCTGCGCTCTTCAGGCGACGATGGACGGCTACCAGGTCGCCCTCCTCGACGAGGTGGCCGCCGAGGCCGACATCGTCATCACGACGACCGGCAACACCCGGGTCGTCGGCGTCGAGACGCTCCAGCGGCTCAAGCCCGGGGCGATCGTCGGCAACGTCGGGCACTTCGACGACGAGATCGACCTCGCCGGCCTGCGCCGCCTGCCCGGGGTGTCGACGATCGAGATCAAGCCGCAGGTCCACCAGTGGACGGTGCCCGTGCCCGCCGAGCTCGGACTCGACCGGGAGACGACGGAGATCCTCGTCCTCTCCGAGGGCCGCCTGCTCAACCTCGGCAATGCCACGGGCCACCCGTCGTTCGTCATGAGCGCCTCGTTCAGCAACCAGGTGCTCGCCCAGATCGAACTGTGGGCCTCGGCCTCCGACTACGACAACGCGGTCCACCGGCTGGCGAAGGAGCTCGACGAGAAGGTGGCCCGCCTCCATCTGCCCGCCCTCGGTGCGCGCCTGAGCGAACTGACGAAGGAGCAGGCCGAGTACATCGGCGTCGACGTCGCCGGACCCTTCAAACCCGACCACTACCGGTACTGAGACGCCGGGCACCGGAAGGGAGCCGGGCGGCGACGACGCGGCCTCTTCAGGGGCGGACGTCAGCCGCCTTCGGGGTGTCGTCAGCCGCGGTGATCTCCCTGCGCGGTCCCGGACCGCAGCCGCAGGCCGTGCGGCAGATGGTCGATGCCGGCGCGGAACTGCTGTGCCTGGACACCTCGGCGCTGCTGTTTCGCGGCTTCGGTCAACCGCTGCCGGTGGGCGATCGCGGAGAGGAACTGCTCGGGCAGGGTGCCCTCCGGCGGGGCGGGGGCGACATGGGGATTGAGCTCCGTGGCGAGTTCGACGGCCCGCTGCCACCGTGACTCGTGCCCGAGGTTCGGGGCGATCGCGAGGAACGCGACGATGCGCCGGTGCAGTCCCGTCGGCACCGCGGAGACATCGGTCTCGCTCAGCCAGTGGGCGAGCTGCGGGGCGACGTGGGTGGTGACCGGCGGGGGCGGGCTCGTGCGCTCGCTCACCGCGAGCGTCCCGGCCAGATAGTCGCCGAGGCGCTTGGTCTGCGGCGAGACGAGACCGGAGAGCGCGGCGAGCCCGCCGCCGGTCGCGAGCACCTCGAAGGGCCACAGGAGCGCTCGGATGACGGCGTGCCGAACCCGGATCGCCCCGCCGTCGTCGCGGACGATGCGCAGACCGAGGATGAGCTTGCCGACCGACCGGCCCTTCGTGAGCACCTCGACGAGCATCGGCAGGAGGACGAAGACGCTGATGCTCATGATCGTCATCACCGATCCGAGGATGAGGGTGTTGACCTCGAGGATCCGCAGAAGCAGCCAGAACATGCCGATGAGCAGACCGATGTTGACCAGGGTGTAGAGGAGCCAGTCGATGGCGCAGCTGAGCGCCCGGGCGGCCAGGGCCGCCGGCTGGACGCTGAGTTCGACGGCTTCGCCGGTCACGAGAGTGCTCACCCCACCATCCTGGCACACCGAGGCGGTCGCCCGCGGCACAGACTCGTGCCGGGCCCGATCGTCTAGGGTGGAGGCATGGATCCGAACCTGCTGGCCGAGATGCACGGTGAGAAGTGGCGGGAGCTCGCGGATCTCGCGAAGCGCAATCGGCTCGATCCGGCGCAGGCTCAGCGCTTCCTCGACCTCTACCGGGCGGCGTCGAAGGATCTCTCCCAGATCATGACGGTCGCCCCCGACTCGCTCGAGGCGGCCCGGCTCTCGGCGATCGTCCACCGGGCGCGGAACCACCTCTCGTCGGTGCCGGCCGGCGGTCTGTCCGGTATCGCCCGCTACTTCGCCATCGCACTTCCGCTGTCGATCTACCGGCTGCGCTGGGACTTCGTCGTCATCGCCCTCGCCTTCCTCGCCGCCTCGGTGCTCGCCGGGGTGTGGGCCGGCACCCACCCGGAGGTCCTCGACACGTTCGGCGACTACGAGTACCGCCGGCAGTTCGCCGAACAGGACTTCGTCGAGTACTACAAGGAGAACCCCAACGGCTTCTTCGCCATCGGCGTGTGGACGAACAACGCGTGGATCGCCGTGCAGTTCGTCCTCCTCGGCGTCACCGGCGTCTTCGTCCTCCAGGGACTGTTCCTCAACGCCGTCAACGTCGGCTTCTCGGGGGCGATGATGTTCGAGTTCGACCGCGGCGCCGACTTCTTCCTCTACATCCTTCCCCACGGCATCCCGGAGATCAGCTGCATCCTGCTCGCCGCGGCCGCCGGCCTGCGGCTCTTCTTCGCCTGGGTGATCCCCGGTCCGCAGCTGCGCCGCACGAAGCTCGCCCGGGAGGCCCGCTCCCTCCTCGTCGTCGCCGGGGGGCTCGTCATCATGCTCTTCCTCTCGGGACTCATCGAGGGCTTCGTCACGCCCAATCCGCTGCCGCCCGCGCTGAAGATCGCGATCGGCGTCGCCTACACGGCCGCCATCGTCGTCTATGCGGGAACGCTCGGGAGGAGGGCCGCCCGGGCGGGGCTCTCGGCGGACCTCGAGGACCATGAGGCCGGCTACGCGATCGTCGCCACCGACCGGTGACCGCGCCGCAGCGGTGGGCTGGTCCCGCGCCGAGGCAGCATGGCAGTCAGTCGCCGAGGCGATGGGGCAGCCCCGCGCCGCGGCGGTGGGCAACAGTGTATCTGCGGCTCAGAGCCTGCCGGTGGCCTTGAGTCCGATGTAGAGGTCGGCGAGGGCTCCGGGCAGGTGTTCGGGGGTCGCTGCGACCGAATCGACGCCGATCCCGCGCAGCCGGGCACGCAGGGCCTCCACCGTGAGGAGCTCGGCGGCGGCCGCGGCAGCGGTGTAGACCTCGGTGGCGTCGCCGCGGCGCGCGGCGAGGTCGTTCAGGTCGGGGTCGGCGACGGAGGCGACGACGACGCGGTGACGGCTCATCAGGGTCGGGAGGACGGGGAGGATCTCCTCGGCCACGGTCGCCTCGTCGAGGGCGGTGATGACGACGACGAGGGCGTGCTGCCGCGAGGTCGCGAGCACGCTGCCGGCGATCTGCTCCCAGTCGGCGTCGTAGAGCTCGGGGTGGACGGGAGTGAGCGCGACGGAGAGGTCGTGGACCGGGTCGGAGGAGCGGTGGCTCGAGGCGGTCGCGCGCACCCGGGCATCGGCGACGATGACGTCGACGCGGTCCCCGGCCCCGGCGGCCAGCGCCGTGAGCAGGAGCGCGGATTCGAGGGCGGCGTCGAAGACCGTGCCCGCGCCGCTGCGGCGGGCCGCGAGCCGCGAGGAGTCGACGACGATGACGACCCGGCGATCGCGCTCCGGGCGCCACGTCTTGACGATGAGGTCCTGGGCGCGGGCGCTGGCCCGCCAGTCGATCGACCGGACGTCGTCGCCGTCGACGTAGTCGCGCAGGGAGTCGAACTCGGTGCCCATGCCGCGGATCATCACCGCGGACCGCCCTTCGAGCTCCCGCAGCTTCTGCATCTTCGACGGCAGCTCCCGACGGGAGACGAACGGCGGGAGGACCCGGATCGCGGCGGGGACGTCGAAGCTTCGCTGCCGCCGGACGAGGCCGAGGGCCGTCGCCGTGCGCAGCGTCACCTGATCGGCGGCGAGGGCACCGCGCCTGCGGGGCGTGAAGACGGTCGTGATCTCCCGCGTCTCACCGGGATCGAGGGTGAGCGCGGTTCGGGTGCTGTGGGCACCGGCGCTCGGGGCCCACGCGTCGCGCACCGAGAGCCGGATCCGCCGGGGCGAATCGTTGACGAGGGTGAGCGTGGCCGTGGTGTCCTCGCCGAGGCGGACCATCGGCCCCGGCGTGCGCTGGAGGCCGATGAGGCGCGGGGCGGGAGCGAGCCGCCAGTCGACGAAGGCGACGACGGCGATGACCCCGGCGACGATGAGCGCGCTCGTCCACCCCGGGACGAGCATGACCGGCACGATCCCGAGGAGGGTGAGGAGGAGCAGACGGGAGGTCATTCAGCGGGGGACCTCAGTGGTCGCGACGATCGAGTCGAGGACCTGGCCGACGCTCAGTCCGTCCATCTGCGCCTCCGGGCGGAGGATGACCCGGTGGCCCAAGGTCATCGGCACGAGGAACTTCACATCGTCGGGGGTGACGTAGTCGCGACCGGCCAGCCAGGCCAGGGCGCGAGCGGCGGCGAGCATCCGCGTCGCCCCGCGGGGTGAGACGCCGAGGGCCAGGGACGGCGCCTGCCGGGTGGCGCGGGCGAGATCGACGATGTACGTGATGATCTCCGGTGCGATGTGGACGGTCGCCACCGCCTGCCGGGCACGGGCGATCATGTCGCGGTCGAGCACGGGGCGCAGCCCCGCGACGTCGAGGCGGCCGGCGTCGAAGCCGTGGGCGTGCCGGTCGAGGATCTCGAACTCGCGGTCGCGGTCGGGCAGGGTGAGGACGAGCTTGAAGAGGAACCGGTCGAGCTGGGCCTCCGGCAGCGGGTAGGTCCCCTCGTACTCGAGGGGGTTCTGGGTGGCGGCGACGATGAACGGCTCGGGCAGGGCCCGGGAGCGGCCGCCGACGGAGACCTGATGCTCCTCCATCGCCTCGAGAAGGGCCGACTGCGTCTTCGGCGGAGTCCGGTTGATCTCATCGGCGATGAGGACGTTCGTGAAGACGGGCCCGCTGCGGAACTCGAAGTCCGAGGTGGCCGCGTCGAAGACGAGCGACCCGGTGACGTCGGAGGGCATGAGGTCGGGGGTGAACTGGATGCGCGTGTGGTCGAGGTCGACGGCCGTCGCGAAGCTGCGCACGAGCAGGGTCTTCGCCACCCCGGGCACGCCTTCGAGGAGCACATGGCCCTGGCACAGCAGGGCGAGCAGCAGACCGGTGACCGCGTCGTCCTGTCCGACGACGGCCTTGCCGATCTCACCCCGCACCGCGGCGAAGGCCGCCGCGAGCGGGTCGGCGGGAGCCTCGGACGGTGCCCGGCCGACAGGAGCGTCCGCCGGCGCCCGGCCGGCGGTGGCCTGGCCGTTGGCGGCCAGGTGGTCGTTCGGGGTGTCCGGCCCCGGCGCGGCCGGAGGCACACCCGGGGGAGTCGAGGGGCGCGCAGGGTGGCTGCTGGTCATGGGATCTCGCTTTCGATCGTGTCGATGAGGTCGACGACCTCGGTGAGTTCGCGGTCGGTGGCGGGGGCGGCGGTGGCGAACGCCCAGGTCACCTGCGTGGGATCGCGACCTGTGGCGCCGGCGACCCGGGTGAGGAGGACGTCGCGGCCGACCTCGGGACCGAGCGCGAGTCGCGCGGCGATGCGCAGCAGCGCCGCGGTGCGCAGCGCATGGAGGGCCCCGGCGCGGTCGCGACTGCGCTCAGCCAGTGCCGCCCGGCCGAAGACGGTCTCGACAGCAGGCACGACGACGGGCAGGCGTTCGACGGCGAGCGGTCCGAAGCGGCGCCCGAGGACGAGGAGGAGAACGAGGAGGCAGGGGACGAGCCAGGCTGCGCCGGCGAGGAACCAGCTGGGCACGAAGTCGATCGTCGACGGGGGAGGAGCGACATCGGTGCCCTCCCGCGGGTAGTAGACGACGAGGTTCGGAGTCTGCGACAGCGTCGAGAGGGACAGCGCCGCATTGCCGTCCTCGTCGATCTCGCCGTTGCTCAGCCAGCTGCCGTTGCCGAGGACCGTGAGGGGGACGTCGCCGCCGTCGTCGACGACGAGCTGCCCGGCGGGGTCATCCGGGTCCGCGATGATTCCGGGTCCGGTCTGCGGGTAGCAGATGCGGATCTGAGGGTCGCCGGGCTCGACGGCCGCGTAGAGGCTCTCACCCGTGCTCACGTCGCCGGCCGCCACGGCTGCGGGAATCCGACACGCAGGCGCGGACACGGGATCGGGATCGGCCAGCGGGGAATCGGAGACGGCGGTGGTGAGCCGATCGGTGAACGCGCCGAGGCTGATGCCGGGGTCGACGAGGACGAGCCGGTTGCCCTCCTCGCGCAGGGCCGAGGTCAGCCCGTCGACGTCCCCGGGACTGAGCACGTCGGCACCGGCGGGGATGAGCAGCGTCGTGTCGGGTCGGGCACTCGCCTCCCGGGCGGCATCGAGGCTCTCGGTCGTCACCACCTCGGTGCCGTGGTCGCGCAGGGTCTCGACGAGGGCCTTCATCCCCTCCCGGCCCACCCCGTCGTAGTGGAGCGGGTCCTCCGGGGCGCGGTCACTGGTCATGAGCAGCGTGGCGATGACGGTGATGAGGACGACGACGGCGCCGACGATCCACACCCCGGCCGAGCGCAGCCGGGCGCTCAACGGCACGACCGCGGTGCTCACGGTGCCGCGGGTGGCGACATCGATCGCCGCGCTCATCGTCGTCCCGCCTCGGCGGTCAGGGTCCGGGAGGGGTCGCCGCTCCGGGCGGGTGCGCCGCGGTGGGCGGGGAGGGCGTCGAGCTCGGCGTCGAGGGCGAGGAACTCGGCGTAGACGCCGGCGAGGTCGGTCGGCCCGAGCTCGTCGTCGGGTCCGAACATGAGGTCGTCGAAGACGCGTGAGACCCGCCGCAGGGCGGTCGCGTGCGCGGGCAGGGCAGTGCCGGCGACGCGGGTGATCTCATTCGCCGTCTGGGCGGCTTCGAGGTCGATGACGTGCTTGAGGCCGAGGACGGCGAAGATCGCCCGGGCCTCGTCGATGACCGCGGTCCGATGATCGCCGCGCTCGTGGGCGGCTCGGGCGCTCTCCCGCCACGGTTCGGGGCGCGGGGAGGTCACGACGGCGTCGAAGGCCGCCAAGGGCATCCGGGCCCGCCGCAGACCGAGGCGCCGCACCCGCCAGACGATGAGTCCGATGAGCACCGCGACTGCCGCGACGACGAGGAGGAGCAGCCACGGCGATTTCCCTCCCAGCGCCGCGGAGAGGAGCGCGGCCCAGACATCGCCGAGCCAGCGCCCGAGCTGTTCGAGCGGTGTGAGGTCGTTCTCCGCATACTCGCTGCGGCTGAGTTCGCGGTTGAGCCATTCGCGACCGGTGTCACGGTCGATGACCCCGGAGGCGGCGGCGACGATGGGCGGGATCATGACGCGGCCGCCTCCTCGGTGCGGATGACGACGAGGTCGAAGCCCTCGCTGCGCATCCGGGCATCGAAGTAGCTCACGCACACGAGGCAGGAGAAGTAGCCGTAGAGGACGGCGGAGGAGACCGCGGTGAGCGCGAGGACGACGGCACCTGCGGTGATCGCGATCGCCGCCATCACCGCAAGGTCCCCGCCGGAGGTCGAGAGGACCGCGGTGAGGACGATGGTGACGACGAAGACGAAGGGCGAGATGACGAGCTGGATGAGCTGATTGGCCAGCAGGTACCCGAGTCCGAGCTGGCCGAGGGTGCGCCAGAAGCCGCTGCCGGTCAGCCGCCACGAGCGGGCGAGTGCGCCGCCGATGCCTGCGTCCTCGGCGGCGATCGCCGCACCGGTGAAGGCCAGGCGCAGGTTGAGCCAGACGACGGCGAGCACCCAGACGCCGAGGAGGAGGAGTCCGATGACACCGCCGATGATCGGGGCGCCGAGGAGGCCGGCGGCCACGGCGGGGCCGGCGAGCAGCGCCAGCAGCACGGTGTCGATGCCGGTGATGAGCAGGGCCGCCCCGACGAGCCTGAGGCGGCGTCCGGTCAGGGCGCGCCAGGCCGCCGTCAGCGTCGTCCGCCGCGCCCCGAAGGAGTTCTCGGCTCCGGGGGCGAGCAGACCGGCGAGGAAGTGGACGAACCCGAGGCTGAGGAGGCCGAGGACGAACGACCCGAGCTGCGCCAGCAGCGCGAAGCCCGACATCGCCTCGTCGTCGGCCATGACGTCGGCGAGGAACGGCAGGAAGGTCAGCGTCAGCGCCGTGCCCGCCGCGGTCAGCGCCAGCGTGCCGAGGGTGACGACGATGAGGGGGGCGCCGATGGCCAGGGACGGGATGAAGCGGAGCAGGCGGAAGCCGGTGTCGAGGACCTCGAAGAACGTCAGGGGACGCTTGGGGAGGATGCCGCGGGGAAGCGGCGGTCGCCACGGCGAATGCCCCGGAGACGGACTGCGGGGCTGCCACCGGCCGGTTTGCCAGTCGACCTGCGAAGTCCATGCGTTCGTTCGTCCCATTGCAGACAATCCTGCCACGGATGGCCGACACCGGGTGTCCCGGTCGAAACTTCACATGACTTTAAGCGACAATGGAGGTATGAACGCTCGTATCCTCGTAGTTGATGATGACACGGCTCTGGCCGAGATGATCGGAATCGTGCTCAAAAGTGAGGGCTTCGAACCCTTCTTCGCCGCGACCGGCGACCAGGCCTTCGACGAGTTCCAGAAGGTGGGACCCGACCTCGTGCTCCTCGATCTCATGCTGCCCGGCAAGGACGGGCTCGAGGTCTGCCGGGAGATCCGCGACGTCTCCTCGGTGCCGATCATCATGCTCACCGCGAAGTCGGACACCGTCGACGTCGTCCTCGGTCTCGAATCCGGCGCCGACGACTACGTGCCCAAGCCGTTCAAGCCCAAGGAGCTCATCGCCCGGGTGCGGGCGCGCCTGCGCATCTCCGAGCCGCAGGCCCCCGAACTGCTCACCGTCGGCGATGTCGTCGTCGACGTCGCCGGTCACACCGTGACGAAGGGCGGGGCGCCGATCTCGCTGACCCCGCTCGAATTCGACCTTCTCGTCGCCCTCGCCCGCAAGCCCTGGCAGGTGTTCTCGCGTGAGACCCTGCTCGAAGAGGTGTGGGGCTACCGGCATGCCGCCGACACCCGGCTCGTCAACGTCCACGTCCAGCGCCTGCGATCGAAGATCGAACGCGATCCGGAGAAGCCGGACATCATCGTCACCGTCCGCGGGGTCGGGTACAAGGCGGGCCGAGCGGCGTGAACCCCACCTCCGCCGTGCGCGGAGCCCTCCGCACCACAGCGAACGGACTCACGAGCCTCTGGGCGTTCATCCGCCGGTCGTTCAGCTACTCCCTGCAGGTGCGGATCGTCGTCCTCACCGTCATCCTCACCTCGGTGGCGATCTTCGGTGTCGGCACGTACATGTCCCAGCAGATCTCCCGCGGGCTCTTCGACAACCGGCTCGACTCCCTGTCGAAGCAGGCGGCGACGATCGTCGCCGAACTGCGCAGCGTCGCCCCCGCCGACGGGCAGGCCGTGACCCAGGAGAACCTGTCCTCCCAGCTCTCCTCGATCTTCAACCGCTCGACCGGTTCGGTCTACGCGCTCACCCTGCAGCCGCGGGACCCGAACTCGTCGTTCTCGACGATCAGCGTCGGCATGGACTCCTCAGCCGAGTCGGCGGCGGAGATGCCGGTGAGCTCGGACCTGCGGGAGGCGATCGGGCAGGCGCCGACCGATGACATGCTCTACCAGTCGGTGAGCCTGCCGGGCGGGCAGGGGCCGGGCCTGCTCATCACGCAGGAGCTCACGGTCCCCGGCGCCGGGCAGTTCCAGCTCTACTACCTCGGCGATCTGACCGAACAGCAGAACACCCTCGACTTCGTCCAGCGGTCGATGCTCGTCGCCGCCCTCGTCCTCGTCGTCCTCGTCGGTGCGGTCGCGTGGATCGTCACCCGCCTCGTCGTCACCCCGGTGCGCACCGGTGCGGAGGTGGCCCGCCTCATCGCCGACGGCGACCTCGACGAGCGCATGCCCGTCCACGGCAACGACGAGATCGCGGTGCTCGGGGAGAGCTTCAACGACATGGCCGACACCCTCCAGCACCAGATCCAGCAGATGGAGCGGCTCTCGGTGCTGCAGCGGCAGTTCGTCTCCGACGTCTCCCATGAGCTGCGGACCCCGCTCGCGACGATCCGCGCCGCCGCCGACCTCATCTACGATGCGCGCGACGACCTCGATCCGGTGACTGCCCGCAGCGCCGAGCTGCTCAACTCGCAGGCCGAGCGCTTCGACGCCCTCCTCTCCGACCTCCTCGAGATCTCCCGCTACGACGCCGGGGCCGCAGCGCTGGTCGCCAAACCCGTCGACGTCGGCGCGATCGTCACCTCCGTCGTCGAGACCGTCTCGATGATCGCCGACCAGATGTCGACGCACATCGTCGTCCATGCCCCGTCCTCACCGGTCATGGCCGAGGTCGACCGGGTGCGGATCACGCGGATCATCCGCAACCTCGTCGTCAACGCCATCGAGCACGGGGAGGGCAAGCCGATCGACGTCTACGTCGCCTCGAACGCCGAGGCGGTGGCCGTGAGCGTGCGCGACCACGGCGTGGGCATGAATGAGGAGCAGGTCGAGCACGTCTTCGACCGGTTCTGGCGCGCCGACCCCGCCCGCAAGCGCACCCTCGGCGGGTCCGGCCTCGGCCTGGCGATCTCGCTCGAGGACGCCCACCTCCACAGCGGCTGGCTCCAGGTGTGGGGCAACCCGGGGGAGGGCTCGTGCTTCCGGCTGACGCTGCCGCGCCGTCCCGACCAGGAGATCACCTCGTCGCCGCTGCCGCTGCCGCCGCGGGACGCGCAGATCCGCGGCTCCGCGCTCGTCGCCGGCCCGATGTCCTCCGACGGCTCGGTGCGGATCCAGACCGGGTCGATCCCCATCGTCGTCGAAGCCGATCTCGCCGAGGCGGTCCCCGACCGCAGCGAACCCGCCGAGGCGGAGGAGAGCGAACTGCAGAAGGGAAGCTCATGAGACCGTCGACAGCCCGGATGCGCGTGGTCACGATCGTCCTCGCCGTCTGCGCGAGCCTCGCCCTGACCGCGTGCTCCTCGATTCCCACGACCTCGCCCGTCGGACACCTCCCGGCGGCATCGAACGAGGCCGCCGCCGGCAGCGCGCGGACCCCGGACGGGCCGAAGCCCGGTGACAGCGTCGGGGAGATCGTCCGCGGGTTCCTCGCCGCCGGCGCCGGGACCGGCAACAACTTCGCCGTCGCGAAGTCGTTCCTCACCGAGGCGGAGGCCCAGGAGTGGAACCCGCTCGCCTCGGTGTCCGTGCTGCCCGGCGACACCGACCTCGACTCGCTCAACTACGAGGTCACCTCCGACCAGAAGACGCTGACGATGTCAGCTCCCGTCGTCGGCATCGTCGACTCCTCGGGGATCTTCTCCTCGGCGACCCCGGACACCCGCTCGAACCTCGAGTTCTCGCTGCGCCAGGAGAACGGGGAATGGCGGATCTCCTCGGCCCCCGACGGCCTGCTCGTCACCCCGACGACGTTCCGCACGATCTTCCTCAGCTACTCGCTCGAGTTCTTCACCTCTGACTTCTCCTACCTCGTGCCCGACTCCCGGTGGTTCCTGCGCTCGTCGTCGACCCCGACGGCGATCATCAACGAACTCCTCACCGGGCCCGCGCCCTACCTCGCCGGGGCCGTCATCACGGCGGCCCCCGACGGGGCGAAGCTCAACGACTCGAACGTCGTGACGATCGAGAACGGCGTCGCCAACGTCTCCCTCGGCAATCTCACCCCGGCGCCGACGGACCGGGAGAAGGGCCTCATCCGGCAGCAGATCGCCTCGACGCTGCGGGCCATCCCCTCGGTCTCGAGCGTCGAGCTGACGATCGGCGGTCAGGTCGTGTCCGAGAGCCTGCAGCCGAAGACGGACTCCTCCGTCCAGGTCGACGGGCCGCCGGTCGTCATCGCGAACAACCGGATCTCGCGGATCTCCGGCACCACGGTGGCCCGGGCGGAGAACAGCCCCGACCTCAGCGATGCCAAGGCCAGCGACCCGGCCGTGTCCTTCGACGACTCGATCTACGCGTACCTCGAGGACGACGGGCAGCACCTCAAGCGGCTGCGCGCGGACTCCTCGGAGTCGCGCACCGTGCTCAACGGGTCGTCGCTCGTCGGGCCGAGCATCGACCGGTTCAACTCGATCTGGACGGGCGAGCGCGACAACAAGGGCGAGATCACGGCGGTCGGCCGCGACGATCAGGTCTACACCGTCGCCGCGGACTTCCTCTCCGGTCGCACCCTGCTCGATCTCGAGGTCTCCCGGGACGGCACCAGGCTGGCGGTGCTCAGCCGGCAGGGCGATCAGCCCGAGCGCATCGACGTCGTCGGCATCCCGCGCGACCGGGCGGGCAACCCCGCCGCCTCCCTCTCCGACGCCCCGCTGCAGGTCGGCTCGTACTTCTCCGGGATCCAGGACATCTCGTGGGGCGGGTCGACCTCGCTCGCGGTGCTCGCGCAGCTGCCGGGCGAGACCGTCCAGCCCTACCGGGTCCACGTCGCGGGTCCGCCCGAGCAGCTCGGCCAGCTGCCCGGCGGCGGCGACCGGATCGCGGCCGGCGAGGACGGTCGCTCGATCCTCGTGACCGGGACCGCCGGCGAGATCTACTCGTATAACTCGAACGCGTGGCAGAAGCTCATCGACGTCACGGCGAAGGATCCCGCGTATCCGGGCTGAGTCGCTGCGATGGGGCTGCTGAGCGAGTTCTCCGATCTCTTCCTGCCGCGACGGTGCGCCGGCTGCGGGCGGGAGACCGTCTCGCTGTGCACGACGTGCCTCATGCTCCTCGGCGGCGTTCCGCGCGCGATGGAGCCGCGGTACGGGACGCTGCCCGTCGTCGGGGTCTCGGAATACAACTCGCGGGTGTCCCATATGGTGGTCAATTTCAAGGACAACGGCCGTCGGGACGTCCTCGACCCGCTCGCCCTCGCTCTCGCACGGGCGATCGTCGCCGCCCTCGACCTCGTCGGTCATCCGGGCGGACCGGTGGGCGTCGTGCCCGCACCGAGTTCGCAGGCAGCTCTCCGCCGCCGCGGAGGATCGCACACCGCCGCCCTCGCCCGGCGGGCCGGGCAGCTCGCTCCGGACCTGTCGCTCGAGGTCATCGACGTCCTCGCCGCGCGCAGGCGCCACGACCAGGTCGGACTCGGGGCACACGAGCGGGCGCACAATGCGGAGAACTCGCAATTCCTCATCCCGAATCCGCCCTCCCGGCGGGTGCGGGAAATCGCTGCGGAGACCGCCACGGTCATTCTCGTCGACGATTTCTCGACCACCGGCGCGACCTTGGCCGAAAGCGCAAGAGTATTAACATCGGTGCAGGTCAGACCCGCTGTTGCCGCAGTCATCGGACTCGGTCGCGGGGGCACTCGATTTGTCTCTCCCTTTACTGTATAACGGTGTTTACCCATCCAAGGGAATGGGATCGGATTCATCCGAAGAACGAGTCGCCAAAGGACCCATCATGGACATTGTTGTCACCGGACGCCAACTGACCATCTCCGACAGCTTCCGCGCGCACATCGAAGACAAGATCGCCAAAGTCGAGCAGCTCGCGCCTCGCGCGCAGCGTGTCGAGGTCCACGTCGCTCACGATAAGAACACGAAGCAGCCCGAGACGAGCGAGCGGGTCGAACTCACGGTGGTGGCGAAGGGTCCGGTCATCCGCGCCGAGGCGATGGCGAGCGACAAGTACGCCGCCCTCGACCTCGCGTGGGCCAAGCTCGTCGAGCGCTTGAGGCGGGCCAGGGACAGGAACAAGGTGTCCCGCGTCGGCCGTCATCGCAAGGAGTCGACCGCCGAGGCGCTCGCGAAGATGCCCGTCGCCGAGCCGCTCGGAGGGACCGAGGCCGATGCCGACGCCGAGACGACCGCATCGACCCCCGACCAGACGAACGGCCGGATCAAGGCAGAGGGCGATTCGCCCGTGGTGCTGCGGGAGAAGTCGTTCGCGGCGGCGCCGATCGGCATCGAGGAGGCGCTCAACCGGATGGAGCTCGTCGGCCACGACTTCTACCTCTTCATCGACGAGGAGTCGTCGAAGCCCTCCGTCGTCTACCGCCGCAAGGGCTGGAGCTACGGTGTCATCGCCCTCGACGAGGACCTCGTCAGCGAAGAGGCGCTGCCGGAGACGGTCGCCGACTAGGCACCGCCTGACCCGACGACGCTACCGAGGCGGCACACCCCGTGAAGGGGAGTGCCGCCTCGGCGCATGTCCGGGAGGTGGGCTGTTCAGTGTTCGGCGCGGGAGGCTCAGCGCTCGGCGCGGGAGGGGCCCCACGTGACGATGCGCCACAGACGCTCGAGCGGGCCCTGCGAGAAGAACCGCAGCCACACGGCGGAGGCGATGATCTGGACGATGAGGATCGCCGTGCACACAGCCGCAGCCGCGACGTAGCCGCCCTCGCTGTCGAAGGCCGCGAGGTCGGGGACGAGGAAGCGGACGCCGACGAGGAGGAGCGTGGCGCCGATGTAGTTCGTCAGCGCCATCCGCCCCAGCGGCGCGAACACGGCCCGGAGGACCGACTCGGCGGGGGTGCGCATGAGGAGCAGGACGACGATGACATAGCACAGAGCCATCGTGATCCCCAGGCCCGCGGTGATCCACTGATCGAGCTGGCGGGTGAGGTAGTCCGTGGTGAGGAACCCGGTGACGGTGACGGCGGCGGCGAGCCCGCCGACGAGGGCGAGGCGGCCCGGGTGAGCCAGCGCCGTGCGGACGAAGTCGGTGTAGCCGATCGCGAAGCCGAGGAGGAAGAGGCCGGGAATGATCGCCATCCCGCCGCCGGTGGCCATTCCGGCGATGAGGAGGAGCGCGCCGAGACCCGAGGTGATCGCCGGGAGGACGCGGGCGGGCAGCCACGTCGAGGGCAGGAGGACGACGAGCGCGGCGAGAGCGTACGGCAGGAGCGCCTCACCGGGCTGGAGGAGCATGTGGAGGGCGCCGAGGGCGCCGAGGAAGAGGAATCGGCGCAGCAGGGCGAGACGGGGCCGGGGGCTGCGTCGGCGGGCGGAGTGCCACATGATGCCGAAGCCGATGCCGAAGAGGATCGAGAAGATCGGGAAGAACCGGCCCTGGACGAAGTCCTGGCTCGCGGCGTAGAACGGGAGCGTGTCGCCGCTGCCGTCGACCGAGCTGAGTCCGAACATCGGCGGCAGGTTGACGAAGATGATGCCGCACAGGGCGACGCCGCGCAGCACGTCGAGGGCGGCGATCCGGCGGGGACGGGTGAGCTGGTCGCCGGTCGGCTGCGCGGAAGCGGGTACCGGCGGGGTGAGTGCGTGTGAGTTCATGGCCTCCATCCTCGTCGGGGAAGCGGCCTGAGACATCGGCCGGGCGACCGGTTCGCCGGCTCCGCCCTCAGCCGTTCGGCTGATCCATCGCCCCCGACTCCCACATGCGGGCCGCGATCTCGACGCGATTGCGGGCGCCGAGGCGGGTCTGGATGTTCCCGAGATGCGTCTTGACGGTGCCGAGGGAGATGTAGAGCTCGGCACAGATCTCCTGGTTCGTCAGTCCCGTGGCGACAAGGGCGGCGACGTCGCGTTCGCGCTCGCTCAGGCTCTCCACCCGGTCGCGGCCGGGCCCGGCGTGCGGCTGCGCGGCCGGTGAGCGGCGGCGCAGGAGAGCGAGGGTGAGGGCGGGAGAGATGAGGGCCTCCCCGTCGACGGCGGCCTTGACCCCGGCGATGAGGAGGTCGGGTCCGGCGTCCTTGAGGAGGAACCCGCTCGCGCCCTGGTCGAGGGCGGCATCGACGTACTCCTCGTCGTCGAACGTCGTCACCATGATGACCTTCGTCAGGGGGGTCAGCCGCGGCAGCGCGGAGAGTCCGTCGAGGCGGGGCATGCGGATGTCGAGGAGGACGACGTCGGGGTGCTCCCGCTTGGTCAGCTCGATCGCATCGACCCCGTCAGCACCCTGCCCGACGACGGTGATGTCGGGGTCGGCATCGAGGATGAGCGCGAAGCCCATCCGGACCATCTCCTGGTCATCGACGAGGGCGACTCTGATCATCGGCGGGGCTCCTTCGGGTGGGTCGGCGGGGTCGGTTGAATCGGTGCAGTGAGCGGGATGCGGGCGCGGACCTCCCAGCCGCCGGCGACGGGACCGGCGGTCAGGGTGCCGCCGGTGCCCTCGACCCGGTGGCGGAGTCCGATGAGACCGGAGCCGCTGCCGCGTCCGATCCCCTCGGCCCCCGGTGCGTTGGCGATCGTGAGGATCACGGCGCCGAGGCGGTCGGCGGTGATGTCGTCGGCGGTGAGTCCGATCGTCACCGGCACGGCGGTGCCCGCGTGCCGGCGGATGTTCGTCAGGGATTCGACGAGGACGCGGTCGAGGACGGCCCAGACGGGGCCGGGGACCGCCTCGGCGAGGGAGGCATCGAGGTCGACGGTCACCGCAGTGCCCCCGGCCGCGCGGAAGGCCTCGACCCGATCGAGGAGTCCCTGGCGGCCGGTCGTCACCGGGGTCCGGGCGGCAGCGGCATCGTCGTGGGTGGCCGAGACGAGGGCGCGGATCTCCTCGAGCGCGCGGGTGCCCGACTCCTCGATCTTGCCCAGCGCCGTGTGGAGGATGCCGACGTCGTCGCTGCGGGCGGCCGCCTGGGAGAGGACGACGATGCCGGTGACCTCGTGGGCGACCATGTCGTGGAGTTCGGTGGCGATGCGGCGGCGCTCGTCGGCGACGGCGGTGGCGTGACGTTCGATGAGCGAGCGGTCGACCATCCGCAGGAGCAGGCCGAGGGCGAGGGCGGCGATGACCCCGGTCGAGGCGCCGAAGGCGAACGTGAAGCCGTCCCCGGCGGAGAAGCCGGCGGCGAGCCCCGGTGCGAGGACGGCGGCGACGGCGAGGACGACGAGCCCGGTGATCTGGAGCGGGGAGACGGCGACCCGACCGAGGACGGCGAGGACGACGAGGCTGAGCCACAGCACAGTGATGCTGATGCCGGAGCCCACGACGAGGACGAGCTGGGCGGCGACGAGGACGGCGACGACGATGAGCAGCAGGCGCGCCGTGCCCGGGCTGACCGCGGCTGCCGTGCGGGTCGTCAGCCGGGTGCGGATGAGGACGACGGCGCTGACCACGGTGGCGGCCACCGTGGTCAGCGCGGTGAGCAGTCCGAACGCGGCGAGGATGTCGAGTCCCAGGCAGAGCGGTACCGGCACGAGCCACAGCCAGGTCAGGACGGTCTTCATGTCTCGGAGTCTAGTCATCGCCGAGCGGTCGGGTCCTCAGGCGCGAGCGCACGTCGGGTCCGCGTACTCGATCTCCGCGGCGACGCCGTCGTTGTTGGCGAACACCGAGGTCAGCGTCGCACCGTTCGGCAGGTCGAGGCTGCCGATGCTGCGGTCGTCGGCGAAGACCTCGAGCTTGCCGTCACCGGCGGTGCCGGAGAACGTCACGGTCTTCCCGCCCATCGTCGCCTGGTCGGTGAACGCCCCGGCTTCGTCCTCGACGGGGCGCGCATCCGCCTGCGGGTAGTCGAAGGTGACGAAGCGGGAGACGCGGGCCGCCCGGCCGTCGCTGAGCTCGTGGACGATGAGCTGGTCCTTCTTCGTCCCGGCCTGCGGGGCGAGATCGACGTAGGTGAGCTCGGCCCGCTCGGCCATCGCCGAGAGGATGTAGGGGCGCCCGTGGACCTCGATGCCCGAGGCGGTGACGTCGCAGCCGCCGAGGTAGTCCTCGACCTGGGCTTCGAGCTGGGCCTTCGACCGGTACTCCCAGAAGAAGAGCGCGCCGATGCCGACTGCCAGCGCGGTGAGAACGGAGGTGAGGGCGATGATGACCTTCTTCATGAGAGGTCCTTCCTGTGTTCGAGGGACGGACCGGAGGGTGGTCCGCTGTGGGATCTCCATCCTGTCGCGCGGCAGGGGGCGGCGACCTCAGCCGTTCGGCCGATCCGACTCGGCCGAACGGGCAGAGCTGGGTCGCGTCAGTGGGGTGGCCTATCGTGGGGCCATGCAGACGATGTCACTGGCGGCGGCGCGGCGGACGGCGATCGCGGCGACCGGTCTCGACCGTCCCCGCCCGCCGCAGGTCACCGCGCGCCATCTCAAGGCGACGTTCGAGCGGATGGGATTGGCGCAGATCGACTCGGTCGCCCGAGTCGTGCGCTCCCACTACCTGCCCTTCTACTCGCGGTTGGGACCCTATGACCGCAGTCGGCTCGACCGGCTCCTCTACTCCGACCCGCGGATGGGCGCCGAGTACTGGGCGCACGCGGCGGCCTTCGTGCCCCCGGAGACGTGGCGCCACTTCGCCCGCAGCCGAGCGGAGTGGTGGCGCATCGACCACGGACAGCGCCACCCGGAGACCGGGGCGGCCTTTCGGGCCCTGCAGCGGTCCCTCCTCGAGGCGCTCGAGGACGGACCGCAGACCGCCAGGTCGGTCTCCGAGCTCGTCGACCATGACCTACCCGAACGCCACCGCGGGCACTGGGGGTGGAACCCGAGCCAGGTGAAGTCGGCGCTCGAAGCGCTCTTCGTCTCCGGGGCGGTGAGCTCCGCGGGACGCAATGACCATTTCGAGCGCATCTATGCGCTGCCGCGCGATGTCAGCCCCCTCCTCGGCGAACCGGTCCTCGCCTACGGCACCCCGGAGGCCCCGGACCTCGGGCTGCAGAGCGGCGCGGGCAAGCCCCCGCGGGGCGTGTCCGGGACGGCCAACGACGTGCTGGCCCTCACGCGCATCGCCGCCCGGGCTCTCGGGGTCGCGCGCCCGGACTGCCTCGCCGACTACTTCCGACAGCTGCGCGCCCCGACCGACGTCGCGATCGAGACGCTGCTCACCTCTGGCGAACTCGTCGAGGTCGAGGTCGCGGGCTCGCCCGCCCTGCGCTGGCATGCGGCGAGGACCCCGCGGGCGACGGCGGCCAGAGCCCTGCTCGCCCCCTTCGACCCGCTCGTCTTCCACCGCCCGCGCATCGAATGGCTTTTCGACTTCCACTTCCGCATCGAGATCTACACCCCCGCGTCCCGGCGGAAGCACGGGTACTACGTCATGCCGTTCCTCCTCGGCGACCGCCTCGTCGCCCGCGTCGACGTCCACCGCGACGGACCGGCGGGAGTGCTCCGCGCGCTCAAGGTGACCTGGGAGCCGGGGGAGGAGCACTGGGACGAGCTCACCGCCGAACTCACCGCGCTGGGACGGTGGCTGGGGGCGGGGTCGGTGGATGTGTGCGGGACTCACCTGCCATTAAGCTAGGGCCTATACAGTCATTCGAGTTGTCGTCAGGCGCCCCGCGCCGAATAGGAGAGAAGTGGCTAACATCCTCGAGAAGCTTCTGCGCACCGGTGAGGGCCGGACGCTGAAGAAGCTCCGCCGGTACACCGACGCCATCAATCAGCTGTCCGATGAGTTCAGCGAGATGTCCGACGCCGAGCTGCGCGAGGAGACCGACCGGTTCAAGAAGCGCGTCGCCGACGGCGAGTCGCTCGATTCGCTGCTGCCCGAAGCCTTCGCCGCGGTGCGCGAGGCCTCCGGACGGACGCTGGGCATGCGCCACTTCGACGTCCAGCTCATGGGCGGGGCCGCCCTGCACCTCGGCAACATCGCGGAGATGAAGACCGGTGAGGGCAAGACGCTCGTGGCCACCGCGCCGGCGTACCTCAACGCGCTGACCGGCAACGGCGTCCACGTCATCACCGTCAACGACTACCTCGCGACCTATCAGTCCGAGCTCATGGGCCGCGTCTTCCGCTTCCTCGGCATGGAGACCGGCTGCATCCAGGCGAACATGCCCTCGGACGAGCGCCGCAAGCAGTACGCCGCCGACATCACCTACGGGACGAACAACGAGTTCGGCTTCGACTACCTCCGCGACAACATGGCGTGGACGGCCGAGGAGCTCGTCCAGCGCGGGCACTCGTTCGCGATCGTCGACGAGGTCGACTCGATCCTCATCGACGAGGCCCGCACCCCGCTCATCATCTCCGGTCCCGCCGAAGGCGACGCGAACCGCTGGTACGAGGAGTTCGCGAAGGTCGTCAAACGACTCAAGGCCGACCGCGACTACGAGGTCGACGAGAAGAAGCGCACCGTCGGCGTGCTCGAACCCGGCATCGAACGCGTCGAGGACTACCTCGGCATCGGCAACCTCTACGACGCGGAGAACACCCCGCTCATCAGCTTCCTCAACAACGCGATCCGCGCGAAGGAGCTGTTCAAGAAGGACAAGGACTACGTCCTCCTCGACGGCGAGGTGCTCATCGTCGACGAGCACACCGGTCGCGTCCTCAAGGGCCGTCGCTACAACGAGGGCCTCCACCAGGCCATCGAGGCGAAGGAGAACGTCAAGGTCCAGGCGGAGAACCAGACGCTGGCGACGATCACCCTGCAGAACTACTTCCGCCTCTACGACAAGCTCTCGGGCATGACCGGCACGGCCGAGACCGAGGCTGCCGAGTTCATGTCGACGTACAAGCTCGGCGTCGTGCCGATCCCGACGAACAAGCCGATGCAGCGCGTCGACCAGTCCGACTTCGTCTACAAGAACGAGATCGCGAAGTTCGATGCCGTCGTCGACGACATCGTCGAGCGCCACGAGACCGGTCAGCCGGTCCTCGTCGGCACGACGAGCGTCGAGAAGAGCGAATACCTCTCGAAGCACCTCGCCAAGCGCGGTGTCCGCCACGAGGTGCTCAACGCGAAGAACCACGCCCGTGAGGCGGCGATCGTCGCTCTCGCCGGACGGAAGGGCGCGGTCACCGTGGCGACGAACATGGCCGGCCGCGGCACCGACATCATGCTCGGCGGCAACGCCGAGTTCATCGCCGTCGCCGAGATGGAGAAGCGCGGACTCGACCCCGTCGAGGACGCCGAGGAGTACGAGAAGCAGTGGCAGGACGTCCTCGCCGAGGCGGAGGCGAAGGTCGAGTCGGAGGCCGAGGAGGTCATCGAACTCGGCGGTCTCTACGTCCTCGGCACCGAACGCCACGAGTCCCGACGCATCGACAACCAGCTGCGCGGACGCTCGGGGCGTCAGGGCGACCCGGGGGAGAGCCGCTTCTACCTCTCGCTCACCGACGACCTCATGCGCCTCTTCGGCTCCGGTGCCGCCGAGCGGATCATGGCCACGGCCAATGTGCCCGACGACGTCCCGCTCGAGTCGAAGATGGTCACCCGGGCGATCCTCTCGGCGCAGACGCAGATCGAGCAGCGCAACGCCGAGCAGCGCAAGAACGTGCTCAAGTACGACGACGTCCTCAACCGCCAGCGCACCGTCATCTACGACGAGCGCCGCAAGGTCCTCGACGGCGAGGACCTCGCCGATCAGGTCGCGAGCTTCCGCGAACAGGTCATCGACGCGTACGTCCAGGCCGCGACGACCGGCCCGGTCGAGGAGTGGAAGGTCGACGAGCTCTTCGAGGCGCTCGGCAAGATCTACACCCCCTCGATCACGGAGGAGGACCTCGCCGAGGAGGTTGGCGGGCTGAGCAACCTCACGAAGAACCGCCTCAACGCGGAGATCCAGTCCGACATCGACGTCTTCTACGCCCAGCGCGAGGAGGATCTCGGTGAGGAGGCGACCCGTGAGCTCGAGCGCCGTGTCGTCCTCTCCGTCATCGACAAGCGCTGGCGCGAGCACCTCTACGAGATGGACTACCTCAAGAACGGCATCGGCCTGCGCGCGATGGCCCAGCGCGACCCCCTCGTGGAGTACCAGCGCGAGGGCTTCGAGATGTTCACGACGATGCAGGACGGGATCAAGGAGGACGTCGTGCGCCTCACCGACACCCTCGAGGTCACCGTCAACCGACCGCAGGGCGAATCCGGTGACGACTCGGAGGTCGAGGTCGACGCGGCAGAGCTGCGCCACACCACCCCGAAGATGCAGCTCTCGGCTCCGTCGGAGGACGGCGGCACCTCGGTGACCGAGGACGACGCCGACAGCGCGGACGACCCGGCTCCGGCCAACCGCGCCCAGCGCCGGGCGAAGAAGAAGGCGAAGCGCTGACGGGTCTCACATGGTCTGCAGCGCCGTCATCGTCCAGCGGTTCGTCAGCAGTTCGAGGCGGATCGCCACGGCCCGGTAGCGCGCGGGCGTGCGGACCATGACCGTGACCTCGGCGACGGTCTCGGCGACGCGGCACACGCGGGAGCGCCCGGCGGTCAGCGTGCGTTCGGCCGCATGGTCGCGGACCGGTCTCGTCGGGGCGATCTCCGCTCGCAGCTGAGCGCGCCGATCGATCTTCTCGAGCAGCTCCTGGTCGACCCAGCGGGCGATCGTGTCGCTGCGACGCACCCCGGAGAAGATCTCGAGGCACGCGATGGCCAGAGACGTCGCCGTCGCGGCGATCCGTTCGCCGTCATCGTCCGGCGGCACCGGCCGCGGGGGAGAGGCGCCAGGGGCGCTGCGGGTCAGCCGCGTGGCCGGGGCAGTCGTGCGGGCCGGGCGCGTGAGGACGAGGGGTGCGCTCATGAGGGGATCTCCAATCGCTGTCCGGGCATGATGAGATCGGGGTCGGCGCCGATGACGTCGCGGTTGGCCGAGTGGATGGCGGCCACGAGCGTCCCGCGCGCGTCATCGGAATCGGTGAGCTCGGAGGCGATCGACCACAGGCTCTCCCCACGGCTGACGATGTGCACCGTCGGTGTGGAGGAGTCCGGGCCGGGCGCGGCAGGGGCGTCGGGGTCGCGGGTGTCGGTGTCGGGCGTCTCGCCGTCCGGGTCATTCGCGGTGTCGGACGCACCGTCGGGCGGATCAGTGCTGTTCGGCGGATCCGGGCTCGCCGGAGGATCGGCAGGGTCGGTGGTCGGCCATCCGGGGTCGAGCGGCGCACCGGGAGTCGTCGGCCATCCGGGGTCGGGCAGGTCCGAGGCGGTCACGGGTCTGCTGTCGACACCCGAACTGTCGGTGACGCTCGCAACCCTCGGAACTGCGGCGGGGCTCGGACCGGCGTTGCCGGCGAGGCTCGGACCGGCATTGACCTCGAGGCTCGGGCCGGAGCCGCCACCGACGGCGAGGGCGCTCTGGGCCGCGCAGCCGATGGCGACGGCGGTGAGCACGCTCGACGCGAGCATCCGGGGCGCCAGCCGCACCGCTGCCGCACTGAGCCGGGTCCGCAGACGACCGGTCGGCAGCACGGCGGTGACGAGCGCGAGGAGGGCCGTGAGGCCGAGGCGGGCGAACGCGAGGACGGCCGCGCCGGCGAGCGTGAGGACGACGAGGTCGCTGACCGTCCACGGTTGGGTGAGGGCCACCCACAGAGAGGCGAAGCCGCCGAGCAGAGACAGCCAGGAGATGGCACAGAGCCCGATAAGATACATTGTGAACATCCTTAAGTGTGAATGTTCAGCAATCATGCAGTTTGACTGTATTTGATGTCAATAGGATTCATCGAACTACGACACTGTAGTTAGCTCGGTCTCTTGCGGACATCGCGGGACTCGGGCAAGCTTCACGATATGGACGAGCGGATCGACGCCTTCCTCGATGACCTCGAAGCCATGCACACATGGCGCGAGCGTCATGCCCGACGCGGCGAGTTCTCCGATGAGCTCGCGATGCAGGCCGCGGAGCGGACTCTCCTCGAGCGCCTGCGCGGCAGCCTCGGGGAGGAGGTCAGGGTGACGACCGAGAGTCGGGAGATCACGGGGACAGCGGTCTTCCTCGGTGCCGGGATCTGCGTCATCGCCGGGACGGAGGTGACGATCGTGTCACTGGCCTGTCTCTACGAGCTGCGGACCGGATCCCGCCGGCACGACCACGGGGCGGGTCCGCTGGAGAGGCTCGGGATGGGGTCGGCGCTGCGGCGTCTGGCCGCCTGGCATGAGGAGATCGTCATCGAGCTGCGGGCGACGGGCAGGACGATCCGCGGGCGCACCGACATGGTCGCCGCCGACTACGTCGAGATCGCGGGTCGGATCATCCCGCTCTCGCGGATCGCCGCAGTGCAGGCGCGGGTGAATCCCTTTGCGTGAGGGGCGGCGCGGGAGATCAGTCGTCGAGGAGGCCGGCCTTGATCTCGTGCTCGGTGCGCTCGTACATCCGCTGGATGTACGCCTCGATCTCGGCCTTCTCGACGCGCCACTGCCCGCGGCCGCCGACCTTGATGGCGCGCAGGTCGCCGGTGCGCACGAGGGCGCGCGCCTGAGCGATCGAGACATTGAGCAGTTCGGCCACGTCGGTGAGTGGCAGGAAGCGGTTTTCGACGACCATGACGGTTCTCCCCAATTCCAAGCGACGGCATTGTTCCCAGCGATGACAGGGCCTCAAGCGACAACAGTTTTGCCTGAAATCATTGCTTTGACCCCATTTGATACTCGATACTATCACTCACCGGCAATTCCTGTCATGGGAAAATCCCCCGAATCGGAGATGCAATGGAGCTCTCGAGACGTTTCCGCCCGCCCCGCTGGACCGACGCCAGGCTGCTCGTCGGCGCCGTCCTCGTCATCGCGGCCATCGTCGCCACCTATCTCCTCGTCAGCGCCGCCACGGCGACGACCCGGGTCTGGGCCAGCGCGGCATCCCTCGTCCCCGGTCAGGCACTCGGGCCCGACGACCTCGTCGTCGCCGAGGTCAACCTCGCCGACGTCGGGGACAAGTACCTCTCCGCCGACACGCCGCTGCCGCAGGACTCGAGCGTGCGCTCCGTCATCGCCGAAGGGGAGCTCGTGCCCGCCTCGGCGGTGACCCCGATGGCCGAACTCGAGGGCCGGATCGTCGCGATCGACGTTCCCGGATCGGTGCCCTCGGTCGTCGACCGGGGCAGCCTCGTCGATGTGTGGGCCCAACCGGAGTCGACGGGACTCGACGACGAGGCCGGCGACCCTGAGCAGATCGTCAGCGGCGCCCCGGTCGCCCACATCACCCGTGACGTCGGCAGCTTCGGGGTCGGCGACGGGGCCCGGATCGAAGTCTTCGTCCCGGCCACCGCGCTGTCCGGGGTGCTGTCCGCCCTCGACGGCCGCAGCGTCCTCTCCGTCGTCGGCGCCCCCGGCGGGAGCTGATCGCGATGCCCCAGGTGCTCCTCGCCGTCGACTTCGAGTACGACCTCATCCTCTTCGAACTGCTCAGCGACCTCGACGACGTCGACGTCGTCGCCCGTCCCGCCGACGACGTCGAACTCCTCGCCCTGTGCCGGACCGGCAGCGCCGACATAGCGATCGTCGGAGAGTACTTCCCCGGCCTCGACGCCGACGTCATCGCGGCCGTGCTCGCCACCGGGACGAAGGTGCTCGGCGTCGGGGCCGATGAGGCCGCCCTGGCACGCCTCGGCATCACGACGGCGGTGCCCGCCACCGCCGATGCCCTCCGGGTCGCCCGCGCCCTCGACGACGTCACCCGCAGCGCCGTCGTGCCGCCCCGCCCGGCGTCCCCGCCGGGACGCACCGCACCGGCCGGGCGGATCATCACGGTGTGGGGGACCGGGTCGTCCCCGGGGCGCACGCTCACCGCCGTCAACCTCGGCGATCAGTCCTCCCGTCTCGGACATCGCACCGTCGTCGTCGATGCCGACACGGTGGGGGCGATGGTCGCCACGACGCTCGGCCTGACGGAGGAGTCCTCGCACCTGGCGAGCCTGTGCCGGCTCGAGGCGGAGAAGTCCCCGCCCACCGACATCAGCGGGGTGCCGCACGCGGCGATCCGCGACGACTTCCACGTCATCACCGGGCTGACCCGGCCCGAACGGTGGCCGGAGGTGCGGGGAGCCGTGCTCCGCTCGGCGCTGCGCGACCTCGCGGGACTCTACGATCTCGTCGTCGTCGACGTCTCCGACCGCCTCGATCCCGACGACGACTTCGCCGATCCCTTCTACGATCGACACTGCGCGACCCGGGCGGCCCTCGACGCGGCCGACGATGTCGTCGTGCTCGCGACCGGCGATCCCATCGGCCTGCAGAAGCTCGTGCGGCTCCTCGGCACCGAACGCTGCGAGCAGATGCGCGAGACCCTGCGGATCGGGATCACGAAGGTGAGGGCCTCGGCGGTCGGGCACCCGGCGGAGACGCGGATCAGGGAGGCGCTCGGACGCTTCGCCGGACGCGAACCCGACTTCGTCTTCAGCGACGATCGGGCGACCGTCGACGCGGCGCTGCTGTCGGGGCGCACCGTGGCAGAGGTCAGTCCGAAGTCGGCGCTCAGCCGCCAGTTCGCCGAGGTCGCCGCCGGGCTCCTCCCCACGCGCCGGCGGATTCGGCACCGGTCCGGCAGCGCCCGGAGTGGGAGCATTCGCGGAGTCGCGGCCCGGCTCCGGTCACTCTGAGCCCCGCTGGTCGCCCTCCGGTGAGCGACTCCGGTGCAATGGGCGCGCTTGACCCTAGGATGGAGGCATGGCTGTTCGCTGCTACATCCCGACCACTCTCGCCGCCCTCGCCGCCGGACTGCAGACCGCGACCGCGGTCGCCCCGGACGCCGCTGCCGCCCAGCTCCGCGGTGAGGACCTCGACGAGGCCGAGTTCACGGCGATGAGCATCGCTGCGGCCCTCGCCGCCGACGAGGCGCTGAGCTCCGGCGCGGAGTCGGCGTCCCCGCGGGCCGTCGTCGCCTACGATGCGCCGGCGACGAGCGACCGGGAGCCGCTCGCTCCGGGATTCGACGCGCTCACCCTCACCCGAGTCGACGAGGACCGCATCGTCAGCGTCCACCTCGACGAAGCCGCCGAATGGGACGCGGCGCTCGAGCTGGCCATGGCACAGGGCATCGAGGCGGCCGGCGACCGCCTCGGCGATTCCGATCTCCTCTGGTACGACCGGACCGAGCTGGGCGACCTGCTGCGCGATCGCACCTGAGCGGACTCCGGCTCAGACGGCGGCGAGCCGGTCGAGTCGCTCGCGCAGTTGGGTCTCGAGGATGGGCACGAGCGCCTGCTCGATCATCGACCCGAACATCGGCACCGAGGAGCTGATCTCAGAGCGCACCGTGGCCGCCGTTCCGCTGCCCTCGGAGACGAGGGTGAGGAGGGAATCGATCTCGACGGGCACCCCGGCGGCGTGGGCGGTCATCCGGACCTCGGCGCGATCGCCGATGACGTCCCCGGGAACCATGTAGACCTCGACGAGCTCGGCACCCGAGGGCAGGCGCGAGGCCAGGGTCGCCGGCAGCTCACTGGCCGGCACAGCGGTGCGCACGGTCACCTCGGTGTCGGGATCGACCCGCTGAGTCGTCGCCGCAGAGCCGAGCTTCTCCCACGTCGCGGCATCGGCGAGCAGGGCGAGGAAATCGGTGAGTCCGATCGCATAGTCATGGCTGAGTGTCAGTGTTCTCATGCCCTCAGTCTGCCAGCCCTTCGACGCCGTGCCGCGGCAGGCTGACCGGCGTGCCTTTCTCGCCGATTGAGCATAGTGTGGGGGATGGCGGTTCGGAGTCGAGCCGACAACATTATTTGTGCGCTGATCGTAGAGGTGTAAAGGTGTCTCAGGTCTCATATTCGGACATTGCTGGAGAGTGGAGGAAGCAGAAGGGGCAGGCCGCTCCGGAGAATTTCATCGAAGCGTACTATCCCCGATTCGAACCGGGCACCGCCGAGGCGGGCGCCGAAGGTCTCGCCGCAGCGGCGGCCACCCACTACGCTCTCGGCCTCGAGTATGACGGCACCGCTCCGGTTCTGCGCATCTACAACCCGTCGGTCGACTCCCCGGAGTACCTCGACAACCACACCGTCATCGCGATGGTCCTGCCCGACATGCCTCACCTCGTGTCCTCGATCGTCTCCGATCTCGCGACGAGCGGGCGGGCCATCCGCCTCGTCCACCATCCCATCCTCGCCGTCGAGGGGCACGGCTCCGACCTCACCGTCCTCTCTCCCGCCGAAGCGCCCGCCGTGTCCGCCGACACCGCGGGCATTCCTGTGGTCACCGAGGCCGCGGAGCCGACCGGTGACGCCCCCGACCAGCAGTCGTGGATCCGCATCGAGGTCGACCGGGTGCCGCCGGAGGACCACGAGGCGCTCGAGAAGCAGCTGCGCAGCGTCCTCGACTACGTCGCGGCCGCCGCGCGCGATGCCGACGCGATGTCGGCGAAGGCCAAGGAGATCGCCGGTGAGCTCCAGGCGCGTCCGCCCCGCCCCGAGCTCGCCTCCGAGGCGGAAGCCGCCGCCGAGCTGCTGACCTGGCTCGACGGTCATTTCACGTTCCTCGGCTACCGCGAGTACGACTACTCCCACGACGCCGAGTCGAGCAGTCTCGAACCGATCGAGCACACCTCGCTGGGCATCTCCGCGCTGCGCCCGCTCGCGAAGTCGCCGCTGTCGAACGCCGTGGCCGCGAAGGCGGCCGAACCCCACGTGCTCGTCCTCACGAAGGCGAACTCACGGTCCCGGGTCATCCGCGGCTCGTTCATGGACTACATCGGGGTGAAGACCTTCGACGAGAACGGCGAGATCGTCGGCGAGCGACGCTTCGTCGGCGTCTTCAAGCCCGAGTTCTACAACGACAGCGTGCTGAGCATCCCGGTGATCAACCGCAAGGTGCGCAAGATCCTCGCCTCGAGCGGATTCCCCGCCGGATCCCACTCGGCCAACGAGCTCCTCGGCATCCTCGAGACGTATCCGCGCGATGACCTCATGCACGATGACACCCAGTCGATCTTCGACGTCGTCATGCAGATCGTCGACATGCAGGAGCGCCGCCAGTCGCGGGTGTTCGTCCGCGAGGACCCCTACCAGCGCTACGTCTCCGTCATCCTCTACCTGCCCCGCGACCTCTACGACACCGCGGCCCGCCAGCGCGTCCAGGATGTGCTGCGCGAGTTCTACAACGCCGAGAGCGTCGACTTCGACGTCCTCCTCACCGAGTCCGCGCTGGCCCGCATCCACTTCGTCGCCCGGGTCGCCCGCGACGCGGAGCTGCCGGAGATCGATCCGGCGGTCGTCGAGAAGCGCATCGTCGCCGCCGTGCGCTCGTGGAACGAGGACGTCCACGCCTTCCTCGCCCCGACCGAGCGCGGCGACAGCGGACGCGCCATCGAACGCGCCGACCTGTGGTCGAAGGCGTTCCCTCCCGGGTACGGCGAGTACCACACGCCCGCCGACGCCGTCGCCGATGTCGAGCGCTTCGAAGCGCTGAGCACCGGTGAGGGATCGGCCGTGCGCCTCTACACCCCGGAGGACGCCGACGATGCGCCGACGCGGCTCGCCCTCTACCGCGACGGTCGGGTCGGCCTCTCCGAAGTGCTGCCGTACCTCACCGCGTTCGGTGCCACGGTGCTCGACGAGCGTCCCTACGAACTCGACCTCGCCGACGGCACGCACCGTTACATCTACGACTTCGGCGTCCGCTTCGACACCGACCTCGACGAGGCGGCGAGCGTGCGGATCGCCGACGCGTTCATCGCCGGCTGGGACGGCCGCAAGGAGGCAGGCGTCTTCGACCGCCTCGTCGTCTCCGGTCTCGACTGGCGGCAGGTGACGATCATCCGGGCGCTCGGGAAGTACCTGCGCCAGGCCGGGTTCACCTACTCCGACGCCTACGTCGGGGAGGTCTACAGCGACAACCCGGAGATCTCCCGCCTCCTCGTCGACTACTTCTTCGCGAAGTTCGACCCCGCGGCCGACGACGCCGGGCGCGAGGCCGCCACCGCGGCGATCGACGAGCGGATCGAGACCGCCCTCGGCGACGTCGCCAGCCTCGACGCCGACCGCGTGCTGCGCTCCTCGCTCGAACTGCTGCGCGCAACCCTGCGGACGAACTACTTCATCAACCCCGACGGCGAACTGCCGACGGCACTGGCCCTGAAGATCCGCCCCACCGAGCTCAGCTTCGTGCCCAAGCCCCGGCCGGCGCTCGAGATGTGGGTGTACTCCCCGCAGGTCGAGGGCGTCCACCTGCGCTTCGGCACCGTCGCCCGCGGCGGCCTGCGCTGGTCGGATCGCCGTGACGACTTCCGCACCGAGGTCCTCGGCCTCGTCAAGGCGCAGATGGTCAAGAACGCGCTCATCGTGCCCACCGGCGCCAAGGGCGGATTCTTCCCCAAGCAGCTGCCGCCGATGAGCGACAGGGATGCGTGGATGGCCGCCGGTCAGGCCGCCTACGAGGTCTTCATCGAAAGCCTCCTCGAGGTCGCCGACAACCTCGTCTACGCCGAGGACGGCAGCCAGAAGGTCGTCCATCCCGACCGCGTCGTCCGCCACGACGGCGACGACTACTACCTCGTCGTCGCCGCCGACAAGGGCACCGCGCGCTTCTCCGACGTCGCGAACGCGATCTCCGAGCGCCGCGGATTCTGGCTCGGTGACGCCTTCGCCTCCGGCGGCTCGGTCGGCTACGACCACAAGAAGATGGCGATCACCTCCCGCGGTGCGTGGAAGTCCGTCGAACGCCACTTCCGCGAGCTCGGCCTCAACACCGCCGAAGAGGACTTCACCGTCGTCGGCATCGGCGACATGAGCGGCGACGTCTTCGGCAACGGCATGCTCCGCAGCGAGCACATCCGCCTCGTCGCCGCCTTCGACCACCGCGACATCTTCCTCGACCCCAACCCGGATGCGGCGACGAGCTTCACCGAGCGGCAGCGCCTCTTCGACCTGCCGCGCTCGTCGTGGCAGGACTACGACCGGGACCTCATCTCGCAGGGCGGGGGCGTCTTCCCGCGGTCGGCGAAGTCGATCGATCTCAGCCCGGAGGCCGCTGCGGCCCTCGGCGTCGATCCCGGCCGGCGCAGTCCCGCCGAGCTGATGTCGGAGATCCTCGCCGCGCCCGTCGACCTCCTCTACAACGGCGGCATCGGCACGTACATCAAGTCCTCCGGGGAGAGCCACGCCGACGTCGGAGACAAGGCCAACGATGCGATCCGGATCGACGGCGACGACGTCAGGGCACGGGTCATCGGGGAGGGCGGCAACCTCGGCGTCACCCAGCTGGGACGCGTCGAAGCGGCACTGAGCGGGGTCGCGATCAACACCGACGCCGTCGACAACTCCGCCGGCGTCGACAGCTCCGACCACGAGGTCAACATCAAGCTCCTCCTGCGCACCCTGCTCCACAAGGGGGCGTTCGCGGCAGAGGATCGGGAGAAGGTGCTGCTCTCCTTCACCGACGACGTCGCCGACCGGGTGCTGGCGAACAACTACGCGCAGAACGTCGTCCTCGGCGAGGCGCGCTCGCAGACCGAGGCGATGTCGGGCACCTACGGCCGGATGCTCGCCTACCTCGAGAAGCACGCCGACCTCGACCGCCACGTCGAGTTCCTGCCGAACGCCGAGGAACTGGCCAAGCGCGAGTTCAGCTCGTACGTCTCCCCGGAGCTCGCGGTGCTCCTCGCGTACGCGAAGATGCACGCCGTCGACGAGATCCTCGACAGCGTCGTGCCCGATGAGCCGTGGATGAAGCGGGAGCTCGCCGGTTACTTCCCGGACGCCCTGCGCGAACAGTACGGCGACTACATCGCCGAGCACCCGCTGCACCGGGAGATCGCCACTGCGAAGCTCGTCAACCGGATGGTCGACCGCGGTGGGCTCACCTACGTCTACCGGATGCTCGAGGAGACCCCGGCCTCGGTGCCGCAGATCGCCCGCGTCTTCGTCGTCGTCTCCGAGATCTTCGGCCTCGATGACTTCTTCGACGCGGTCACCGCACTTGACAACAAGGTGCCCACGGAGGTCCAGGTCAAGCTCCAGCACGACTACGTGCGCCTGCTCGACCGGTCCTCGCGCTGGCTCGTCCAGCAGGCCCCGGACACCCTCGACGTCGATTCGGGCATCGAGCTCTACGGGAAGGTCGTCGCCGCTCTGCGCGAGCGCGTGCCCGCCCTCGTCGACGGCTTCGACGCCGAGGCGATGGCCGCCAAGGCGCAGGAGTACATCGACGACGGGGTCCCCGAGGAGCTCGCATGGCGGGCGGCGGCGCTGCTCGACGAGTTCGCCCTCCTCGACATCACCCAGCTCGCGGCGCGCACCAACGAATCCGCCGAGGACGTCGCCGAGGTCTACTACGCCGTCAACGACAAGTTCTCCGGGTCGCAGGTGCTCGCCCTCATCGGCGACCTCGACCGGTCCGATCGCTGGTCGGCACTGGCCCGCGGCTCCCTGCGCGATGACTTCTACTCCGCGATCCTCTCGGTCGCCGGTTCCGTCATCGCCGCCACGGATTCGCCGATCTCCGGGACTCCGGACGAGCGCGCCAAGCAGCGGCTGACCGAATGGCTCGAGCGCAACGAGACGGTCGCCGCGCGGGTGCTCGAGACGATCGAGACGGTCATCGCCCTCGACACCGTCACACAGGCTCCGCTGTCGGTGCTGCTGCGCATGATGCGCGGTGTCGTGCGGTCCTCGGCCTGGGAGTCCGAGCACAGCGCCTGATCCGCACCGCCTGGCCGAGCGACATCGGTGATAGCGTCGATCTCAGCGGGCTCGAAGACGACCTTCGGGCCCGCTGAAGACTCCCCACCCGGAAGAGGGACCCGTGCTCAACGAACAACTGGCAGCCGAAGGCATCACCGATGAGACGGATGCCGAATACCTTCACCTCCTCGTCGGGGACTGGCAGCTCATCGCCGATCTCTCGTTCGCCGACCTCGTCCTCTGGGTGCCGTCGGCGAGCGGGGCGTTCACGGTCGTCGCGCACGCGAGGCCGACGACGGGGGCGACGCTGTTCAATCGGGACCTCCTCGGCGCGCGGGCGACCGGGCTCGAACGCGAGCTCCTCGAGGCGGCGGTGGAGACCCGGACCATCGTCACCGAGGTGGCCCCGGCCAAGGACCTCGGCGTCAACGCGGGCACCGAGGAGACCGAGGTGAGCGCCGAGGCGGTGCCGCTCGTCCGCCGTGGTGAGACGCTCGCCGTCATGGTCAGGTACTCCGAGGAGATGCGCCGGCGCGGGACCTCGCGGCTCGAGAAGCACTACCGGGACGCGGCGAAGGCGCTGCTGACGATGATCGCCCAGGGCGCGTTCCCCGATCGGGAGGCGCCGAGCGGAGTGCGCCACGGCGAGCCGCGGGTCGGTGACGGCATCTTCGTCCTCGACCGTGACTCCCGGGTGCAGTACGCCTCCCCGAACGCCGTGTCGCTGATGAATCGCCTCGGTCACGGCGGGGAGATCGAAGGCTCCTATCTCTCCGAGGTGGTGTCGAGCCTGAGCACCGAGCTGCGGCAGGTCGATGAGACCCTGCCGCTCGTGCTCACCGGACGCGCGCCGTGGCGGACCGAACTCGAGGTGGGCCGCACGAGTGTCTCCCTGCGCGCGATTCCGCTCACCGACGACGGTGAGCGTACCGGGGCGATCGTGCTGGCCAGGGACGTCTCGGAGATCCGGCGGCGCAAGCGGGAGCTGCTCTCGCGCGACGCGATGATCAAGGAGATGCACCACCGGGTGAAGAACAATCTCCAGACGGTGTCCGCTCTGCTGCGCCTGCAGACGCGCCGCATCGACAATCCCGCGGCGAAGGCGGCGCTGTCGGAGGCGATGCGGCGGGTGTCGATCATCGCCGTCGTCCACGATGTGCTCAGTCAGGGGGTCGAGTCCGAGGTCGACTTCGACGAGGTCGTCGACAAGGGCCTGCGGCTGACTCCGGAGCTGACGAGTCCGCTCGTCCAGATCTCCCTGCAGCGCCAGGGCAGCTTCGGAACGATCTCGTCTGCCGACGCGACGTCCCTGGCGCTGGCGATCACCGAGCTCATCACGAACGCGATCGAGCACGGCTTCCCGCTCGAGGAGCAGGAGGGGCTGGCGCCGGGGGAGACGCTCACCGGTCATGTGTGGGTCGTGCCCGATCGCGACGGCGACCACCTCCACGTCACGATCGCCGACGACGGCGTGGGGCTGGGCGACCAGCAAAGCCCGGGCAACGGCCTGGGCACGCAGATCGTGCGCACCCTCGTCTCGGCGGATCTCGCCGGGTCGATCCAGTGGCGGGAGCGTGAGGGCGGGGGCACCGAGGCGATCCTCGACGTCCCGCTCCGCCCCGACTCCTACGACTGACGGTCCGCCTCGGTGCCCCGCGCCGGCGGCTGCTGGGTGCGCATCCCTACGCGGAGCGCCATACCCTACGCGTGCACGGGGTGGTTATCGGGCTCCGCGGAGGAGATGCGAAGCTGCGGGTTGTGCGTGCGACCCAGGGTTGCGAAAGCGGACCAGGGTTGTGTGTGCGGACCAGGGTTGTGTGTGCGGACCAGGGTTGTGTGTGCGGACCAGGGTGTGCGTGCGGCTGCCGGTTGTGTGTGCAGCTGCGGGGGTGAGATGCGCGCCGAGGTGGTGCGACTGAGTGTCTGCGCCCGACGGATTGCGCACCACTACGCGGAGCGCCATATCCTACGCGTGCACGGGGTGGTTATCGCGCTGCGCGGAGGAGATGCGAAGCTGCGGGTTGTGTGTGCGGACCAGGGTTGCGCGTGCGGACCAGAGTTGTGCGTGCGGCTGCCGGTTGTGCGTGCGGCCCAGGGTTGTGCGTGCGGCTGCGGGGGTGAGATGCGCGCCGAGGTGGTGCGACGGGTGCGGGCACGACAAAGTCCCCAGCTCGGATCGCGAAGATCGTGGTTCGAGCAGGGGACTCTGGCGAGGTTCGGACTGTGGAACTGCGCTGCGAGTGCGATGGAGCGAGAGCGCCGGCGGGACTGCGGTATCGGTGGTGCAGAACGCAGCCGAGGTCAGCCGGCGCGGCGGGCGCGGGCGGCGCGACGCTTGAGGGCGCGGCGCTCGTCTTCGCTGAGGCCGCCCCAGACACCGGCGTCCTGTCCGGATTCGAGTGCCCACTGGAGGCAGGTCTCCGCCACTTCGCAGCGACGGCACACAGTCTTGGCCTCTTCGATCTGAAGCAATGCCGGACCCGTGTTTCCGATGGGGAAGAACAGTTCGGGGTCCTCATTGAGGCATGCAGCGCGATGACGCCAATCCATGGTGGCCTTTCGACGGTGATAAGTGAAAGCGGTGTGCGCGCACGACAGCAGCGGCGCGCAACTCTCACAGTCAAGGTTCACATAACCGCAAAAGGCACACAAGAGTCTGGCAGTGTGAAGTTTCTGACAAATATTCTGTCCATTTTCCTGCTAAGGCGTGCTCGTTGCAAATCCGTCCAAAACGCGTCTCACTCTGCAGAAGCACGGTGTCGCCAGGATGAACGGAGAGGGGAGGGACCGTGAAGTCGCACGTCCCCGCAGGAGGACATCCCGCGGCAGGCGGAGAGCACCGCCACGAGGTGGGCGGAGACTATCACTGCGAGGAGAACTGCACGTGAGACGCCTGCCGCAGGAACCACCGCCGTGGGTAGACTGGCAGGCACCCGAACCAGCACCGAGAGCCGATGGAGGACTCATGACGGAATCGCAGGCACGCATCATCTCTGTCGGCGGGCACACCCCGCAGATCGATCCCGAGGCCTTCGTCGCCGCCGGTGCCACCCTCGTCGGGGACGTGCGCGTCGAACGCGGCGCCGGCATCTTCTACGGCTGTGTGCTCCGGGCGGAGAAGGCCCCGATCACCATCGGCGAGGACTCGAACGTCCAGGACAACACCGTCATGCACACCGATGAGGGCAAACCCGTCGTCGTCGGCCGGCGGGTCTCGATCGGCCACCAGGCCCTCGTCCACGGGGCCACCGTCGACGACGATGTGCTCATCGGCATGCATGCGACGGTCCTCAACGACGCGCACATCGGCTCCGAGTCGCTCATCGCCGCCGGCACGGTCGTCCTCGAAGGCACCGACATCCCGCCGCGCTCCCTCGTCGCAGGCGTCCCGGGCAAGGTGCGACGGGAGATGACCGACGACGGCGTCGAGAAGGTCAGAGCCAATGCGCAGGCCTATGTCTCCCTCTCCGCGCTCCACCGCGACACCGCCGAGGTGGTCGACCTCGCGGACACCGCCGAGGTGGTCGACCCCGCCGATTCCTGACCGGCGCCGCCCGCCTGACGACGCACTTTCCGCCCCGAGAGTTCATTCGCTCCCGGGGTGGCGATTTGAGAGGATTGAGCCGTGAACGAAGAATTTGAATCCGCAGCAGATCGTGTCGTCGTCATCGGCGGTGGACCGGGAGGCTACGAAGCCGCTCTCGCCGCCGCACAGCTGGGCGCCGACGTCATGCTCATCGAGCGCCACCGCACCGGCGGGGCCGCCGTCGTCACCGACGTCGTGCCCTCGAAGTCGCTCATCGCCACGGCGGAGATGATGGACGAGATCACGCGCTCGTCGAGTCTCGGCATCAGGATCACCGGCAAGGACGAGACGACCGAGGAGCACCCGGACCACGACCGGGTGACTGCGGACCTCAAAGCGGTCAACGACCGCATCCTCTCGCTCGCCACCGCCCAGTCCGACGACATCTACGACGGCCTCATCCGCGCCGGGGTGAAGATCATCAAGGGCAGCGCGAAGCTCGTCGACCGCGATCGGGTCGAGGTCGTCGAGGAGAGCGGCACCGAATACACCCTGCGGGCCTCGACGATCCTGCTCGCCGTCGGCGCCCACCCGCGCGAACTCGACACCGCCAAGCCCGACGGCGAGCGGATCCTGTCCTGGACCCAGCTCTACGAACTCGAGGAGCTGCCCGAGCACCTCATCGTCGTCGGGTCGGGTGTCACCGGTGCCGAGTTCGCCTCGGCGTACCGCGCCCTCGGCGCCAACGTCACCCTCGTGTCCTCCCGGGAGAAGGTCCTGCCCGGCCAGGACGAGGACGCCGCCGACGTCCTCGAGTTCGTCTTCCGCAACAAGGGCATGAATGTGCTCTCCCGCTCCCGCGCCCAGTCGGTCGAGCGGACCGACGACGGCGTCGAGGTCACCCTCGCCGACGGCCGCCGGGTCCAGGGCTCGCACTGCCTCATGGCCGTCGGGTCGATCCCCAACACCGCCGACCTCGGGCTCGACGCCGCCGGCGTCAAGGTCAACGACTCCGGGCACATCGTCGTCGACGGCGTCTCCCGGACCAACCGCCCCGGCATCTACGCCGCCGGTGACTGCACCGGCGTCCTGCCCCTCGCCTCGGTGGCGGCGATGCAGGGGCGCATCGCGATGTCCCACGCCCTCGGCGATGCCGTCCAACCCCTCAAGCTGCGCAACGTCGCCTCGAACGTCTTCACCGCCCCGGAGATCGCGACCGTCGGCTTCACTCAGCAGAACTACCGCGAGAACCCCACCGACATCGACACCGTCATGCTGCCGCTCGACACCAACCCGCGGGCGAAGATGCTCGGCATCGAGGACGGCTTCGTCAAGATCTTCGCGCGTCGCGGTTCGGGCTCCATCCTCGGCGGAGTCGTCGTCGGACCCCGCGCCAGCGAGCTCATCCTCCCCATCACGATGGCCGTGGAGAACCGCCTGACCGTCGATCAGCTCTCGGCGTCGTTCGTCGTCTACCCCTCGCTGAGCGGATCGCTCACCGAGGCGTCGCGGCGCCTCCACCGGCACCTCTAGAAATCTTTTCGCCTCCCGGTGTCGATATCCTGACCCCAGGGACGTCACAGTGGTGTCGGACGATCCCGTCCGGCGCCACCGGGTGCGCGAGGCGCATCCGCAAGCGAAGGGGAGTCAGAGATGAAATACGCACTGCTGCTCATGGGCAGGACCGCCGACGCCGACTGCGGTGAGGACGGCGGACCCGACCCGAGCGAGTTCATGCGCTTCGACGAGGAGATCAGCGCCGCCGGCATCGTCGTCGGCGGCTTCGCCCTCGAAGGCCCCGAGCACGGGGTGAGAGTGAGCGAAGCGGAGGGGCAGGCGCTGGTCACCTCGGGGCCGTTCGCCGAATCGAGCGAGTTCGTCGGCGGCAGCTACGTCATCGAGGTGCCGACGATCGACGATGCGATCGGCTGGGCGAAGCGCAGCCCCGGCGCGAGGTTCGGGCACATCGAGATCCGGCCGCTCGCCGACTACTGAGTCCGGCCATGGCCACCGAGTCCGCGGCAGCCGCCCGGGCCCTCACCGCGATCGGCGAGGAGGACCACGGGCGCCTGCTCGCGGCTCTGGCCCGGACCTTCCACGACCTCGATCTCGCCGAGGAGGCCCTCGCCGACGCGATCGTCCGCGCGGTCGAGACCTGGCCGGACAGGGGAGTCCCCGCCAGCCCCCAGGCGTGGCTGATGACGACGGCGAAGAACCGCGCGATCGACCTCATCCGCGCCGATGCCCGCAGAGCACGGCACCTCTCACGGCTGCGGATCGAGGATGAGCGGCGTCCCGGCGATCACGAGGACCACGCCGACCGCCTCGGCGCAGTCCTCGATTCCGCCCGCATCCCCGATGATCGGCTCGGTCTCTTCTTCGCCTGCGCGCATCCGACCCTGAAAGAGCCCGAGCGGATCGCCCTCATCCTCCGCTTCCTCGCCGGACTGAGCACCGCCGAGGTGGCTGCCGCCTTCCTCGTCGACACGACGACGATGCAGCAGCGGATCGTGCGGGCGAAGAAGCGGATCACGGTGACGGGGATTCCGTTCGGCACCCCCACCGCGGAGGTCCTCGGTGACCGACTGCCCGGGGTGCTGCGCGTCGTCTACCTCATCTTCACGCAGGGGTTCGCCGCGACAGCCGGACCGGTGCATGCGCGCACCGACCTCCAGGAGGAGGCGATCCGGTTGGCCCGCCTGCTCGTGCGGCTGCTGCCGGAGAAGACGGAGGCCCGCGGTCTGCTCGCCCTGCTTCTGCTCACCCGGGCCCGGGCAGAGGCGCGGGTCGATGAGCACGGGCGCCCGATCCCGCTCGAGCACCAGGACCGGCGACGCTGGGATTCGCGGCTCATCGCCGAGGGCCTCGGGCTGGCGCAGGCAGCGGCCGGTGAACAGGGCGCGGGGCCGTACACGGTGCAGGCGGCGATCGCGGCCGTCCATGCCGAAGCACCGACGTTCGCCGAGACCGACTGGCCGCAGATCCTCGTCCTCTACCGGCTGCTCGAGCGGTTCGAGCCGACCCCGGTCGTCGCCCTCAACATCGCGGTGGTGCGGGGGAAGGTCAGCGGTCCGGCGACGGGGCTTTCAGCTCTCGATGCGCTCGGCGGGCAGGCGCAGCTGCAGCGTCATCGTCCCTATCACATCGCCCGGGCGATCACGCTGCGTGAGCTGGGACGTGAGGACGACGCCGAGGCGGCGCTGCGCAGTGCACTGGCGTGTCCTGGCAATGACGCCGAGTCCGACTACCTCACTGCCCGGATCACCGACAACGGGTGATTCGGGCAGTGAGTGAGCGCAGTGGACTCAGGCGGCGAACCGGATGATCGGCTCTCCCGACTTCACGGCGGTGCCGGCGTCGACGAGGACCTCGGAGACCGTGCCCGAGTGGCCCGCCTTGAGCGGCTGCTCCATCTTCATCGCCTCGATGACGGCCAGCGTGTCCCCGGCCTCGACGGTGTCGCCGGCGGTCACGGCGACGGAGACGATCGTGCCCTGCATCGGGGCGTTGAGCGCGTTCGACTCGTCGGTCAGCTGCGCGCCCTTGCGGCGCAGGTTGCGCTTGCGGCGGGGCACGCTCGGGCTCGGGACGTGACCGAGGTCGGAGATGACGTCCTTGGGAACCGACACGGTCATCCGGCGGCCGTCGACCTCGACGACGACACTGAAGCTGTCAGCGGTGGTGCTCATGTGATCTCCTGTGGTCGGTGCGGCGAGCGGATTGACGAACGCGGTTTCGAGCCAGTTGGTCCACACCGCGAAGTCTCCGGCGAATGCCGGTTCCGAGGCGAGGATGCGGTGGAGGGGCAGCAGGGTGGAGACCCCGTCGATGCGGTACTCGCTCAGGGCGCGACGCGAGCGCGCCAGCGCCTGGTCGCGGTCGGCGCCGGTGATGATGAGCTTGGCGAGCATCGGGTCGAAGTCGGTGCCGACGACGCTGCCCTCGCCGATGCCGGAGTCGAGGCGCACCCCGGGCCCGGCCGGCGCCCGGTAGTTCTTCACGGTGCCGGTGGCGGGGAAGAACGTCGTGGGATCCTCGGCGTTGATGCGGAACTGGATCGCGTGTCCGCGCACAGCGGGGAACGTCTCGGGGAGGCGCTCACCGGAGGCGATGCGCAGCTGCCAGCCGACGAGATCGACGCCGGTGACCTCCTCGGTGACGGTGTGCTCGACCTGGATGCGCGCGTTGGCCTCCATGAAGATGATCGTCCCGTCGGTGCCGAGGAGGAACTCGCACGTGGCGGCGCCGACGTAGCCGACGTGGGCGAGCACGCGGATCGAGGCCTCGGTGACGATGCGCTCCTGCTCCGCGGTGAGGAACGGGGCGGGAGCCTCTTCGACGATCTTCTGGTTACGGCGCTGCAGCGTGCAGTCGCGGGTCGAGAGGACGCGGACGTTGCCAAAGGAGTCGGCGAGGCACTGCGTCTCGATGTGCCGGGGGTGGACGATCTGCTTCTCGATGAGGCATTCGCCGCGCCCGAACGCCGCCAGGGCCTCGCGGGTGGCCGCGGTGTACGCCGCTTCGAGGTCGTCGGCGGTCGGGCAGGCGCGGAAGCCGCGGCCGCCGCCGCCGTGGACGGCCTTGATGACGACGGGATAGCCGATGCGCTCGGCGACCGCGGCGGCCTCGGCGAGATCGGCGACGGCGCCGTCTGAGCCCGGTGCGACGGGAGCGGAGACCGCCTCGGCGACCTCACGGGCACCCGACTTGTCGCCGAGGAGCTCGATGGCGGCCGGGGGAGGGCCGACCCACGTCAGCCCGGCATCGATGACGGCCTGTGCGAACAGCGCGTTCTCGGCGAGGTAGCCGTAGCCGGGGTGGATGGCATCGGCCCCGGAGCGGGTGGCGAGGGCGAGGATCTTGTCGATGTCGAGGTAGGTCTCCCCGGCGCCGGTGCCCTCGAGCAGCCAGGCGTCGTCGGCGAGCGACACGAACTCGGCGTCCGCGTCGGCTCGGGTGTAGACGGCGACCGCTTTGATGCCCAGGTCGTGAGCCGCCCGGATGATGCGCAGGGCGATCTCACCGCGGTTGGCGATGAGGACGCGGCGCACGGGGGCCGTGGGGACGTGGGTGGACAGCGAATCGGTCGTCTCGTCGGGGAGAACTGTGGTCATGGCGCTCCTTTTGTATGATCTCAGATCAATTTAGGGATCGCCGCAAACCGTTTGTAGGCCAGCGATAAAAACCTCATGAGAAAACTTCAAAGGCGCCGGGCGTGTCCGCTCGACCGCTTCGAGTCTAGTCCCGGACGGACCAGAAATCGGGCCAGAACAGGCCCATGTCACGCGCGAGATCCCTCACAACCGGCAGGCTGAGCCCGAGCACCGTGAGATGGTCCCCGTCGAGCCGGTCGACGAAGGCACCGCCGAAGCCGTCGATCGTCAGGGCGCCGGCGACGTGGAAGGGCTCCTCCGTGGCGATGTAGGCCTCGAGCTCCTCCGGGGTGGGGGTGCCGATGAGCACCGAGGTGGCCGACCGCTGCGAGCGGAGGTCGCGGAGCCGGAAGGGCGCGGCGAGGTCGGAGCGGTCGAGCAGCGCAAGCGAGTGACCGCTGTGCAGCGTCGTCCAGGCGCCGGCCATCGACGCCCAGATCTCGCGCGTGCGCTCCGGTGTGCCCGGTTTCCCGATCGCCGCGCCGTCGTGTTCGAGCAGGGAATCGCCGGCGATGACGACGCAGGTCAGGGCCCCGCGCAGCGATTCGGGCAGGTCGGCGGCAGGCATCGTCTCGAGTCGGGCGACGACCGCCCGGGCCTTCGCCGCGGAGAGCTCCGTCGTCAGGTCCCCGACGGACCCGGTGAAGGACTCCTCGATCGCGCGCTCGTCGACCTCGGAGACGATGACGGTGGGGTCGATGCCCGAGGCGGCGAGGATCTGCCGGCGGGAGGGGGACTGGGAGGCGAGGACGACCGGGATCACGGGGCCGTGCCCTCGGAGGCCGGCGGCGTGGGGTCGGCGGGTGCGGTCGCAGACGCGTCCTCGTCGGCCGCGCTGCTGTGTCCTGGGACAGGGTCGGCAGGCTCTTCGCGCGTGTCGTCGGGGATGTCCTGCGAGCGGTCGACGGCGATGGGGGCGGCGATGCGCTCGGCGATCGCGGCGAGCACCGTCGACGCGAGCTGGGCATAGCCGAGGGCGCTGGGGAACCGGCCGGACTCGTTGAGCAGCGACTTCCGGGTCGTGCCCGTCAGCGATCCGGTGGCGAGCAGCGGCACCGCGCGGGCCGACAGGGCCGCCAGCCACTGCGAGCCGGCGAGCACGCGGGACGAGCGCCGCAGCGTCGTCTTCAGCGGGTCGCGCAGCCCCGGAAGACCGCCGAGGTTGGGGCAGACGAGGACGAACACCGTGTACCGGCCCTCGCGTTGGAGCCGGTTGATCGCCTGGGTGAGCGCCGGCACGCCGATCGGCCCGTGGATGGGATGGATGACGTCGCCGGTGCCGATCGAGATGATCGCGAAACGGCGGTCCTGGGTCCACGACTCCGCGCCCTGCCGGGCGAGTCGGGACGAGCGGAGGATCTCATCGACCTGTGCCGAGAGCTGATCCGACAGCGCCGAAGGGCGGGCGGTCGACTCCACCCGGACCGTGGTCCCGAGCAGTCTGGCCAGACCGCGGGCGATGAGCATGGCAGGGGTCTGGGCGGGATCGTCGATGTCGACGCCGCACAGCCACGAATCGCCGATGACGGCGAGGGAGGCCACATCCCCGTCATCGGCGCCCGGTGGAGGGACATCCTCGGCGACGGTGATGTGGCGACGGTCGGCGTCGGCGTCGAACCCCCGACGCAGGGACGAGGCCTGGTGGCGGAGCAGGCCGGCGGCCGATGCGCCGATGCCGACAGCCGCCCCTGTCATGGTGGCGGCTGCGTAGAAGATGCGCTTTCTCACAAAGAATCCCTTCCTGTGCTGTCATCATTCCACCTCACAGGCATGCTCAACAACTATTGTTGGAGCATGTCAGACAACGAGAACACCGAATCCCGATTCCGGTTGAAGGGGGCATGGAACTCCGCCCGCGGAGATCGCAGCCGCTCTCGCCGGAGCAATGACGACGAAGCGGTGCGCGCCGGGGACGTCAGCGCCACCGACGTCGCGCACGCTCGCCTCGACGCCAATTCCGAACCGTACGTCTCCCCGGGCCTGCGAGTCGCCGCCGCGTGGTCATGGCGCTCGATCGTCGTCCTCGTCGGCATCGGCGTGGCCTTCTGGCTGCTGTCGAAGGTCTGGGACGTCCTCCTGCCCGTGCTCATCGCGCTGCTGCTGGCGGCACTGCTCGGTCCGCTCACCGATTGGCTCGCGAAGCGGATGCCGCGCGGTCTCGCCGCCACCATCTCCTTCGTCGGCTTCATCGTCGTCGTCGGGCTCTTCACCCTCGTCGGACAGCAGATCTACTCCGGCATGCCCGACCTCATCGATCAGGTCATCACCGGGTTCTCGAGCATCAGCGACTGGCTCGCGCACAATCCGTTCGGCATCGACTCGGGAACGATCTCGACCTACATCGACGACGCGGTCCAGTCGGCGACCCAGTTCCTCCAGAACAACGGCTCGCAGCTGCTCGGCGGAGCGGTCCAGGCGACCACCTCGGTGGGGTCGTTCCTCGCCGGTCTCCTCATGACCCTGTTCGCGACGTTCTTCTTCCTCTACGACGGCAAGCGCATCTTCGGGTGGGTCGCGAACCTCCTCCCGATCCCCGCCCAGCCGGTCGCGATCGGCGCCGCCCGTCGCGGGTGGACGACGCTGACGCAGTACGTGCGTGTGCAGATCCTCGTCGCCGCCGTCGATGCGATCGGCATCGGCATCGGCGCCGCGATCCTCGGCGTGCCGCTCGTCATCCCGATGACGCTGCTCGTCTTCCTCTCCTCGTTCGTCCCGATCGTCGGTGCCGTCGCCTCGGGCATCGTCGCCGTCGTCGTCGCACTGGTGTCGAACGGGCTCGTCTCGGCGATCATCATGCTCGCAGTCGTCATCGGCGTCCAACAGCTCGAAGGCCATGTCCTCCAGCCGTTCCTCATGGGCAAGGCCGTCTCCGTCCACCCGCTGGCCGTCGTCCTCGCCGTGGCCGCCGGCGGCTTCCTCTTCGGCATCGTCGGCGCCCTCTTCGCGGTTCCGCTCGTCGCCGTGCTCAACACCGTCGTCAGCTACATCGTCCACGCCAACGGTCCGCGGGGAGGTGCGGCACCCCCGGAGGAGAGACCGGACACCGCCGAGGCGGACGCCGTCCTCGACTCCGCACAGTCCAAGGTCGAGGCGGCCGAGGCCAAGAGTGCGGCTGAGGGCCGTGACACGGCCGAGCCCGAGGATCTCCCCGGATCGGAGACCCCGAGCGATCGCAGCGAGACCGGCCGCGACGATCCTCAGCGCTGAGTCCGCCCGGTGCTGAGCGGCGTCGACCGCTTCGCACCCTGTCCTCGCGCGAGGTCCTGACGCAGACAGACCGGTGGCCGGGTGCATGATGCACCCGGCCACCGGTCTGTCTGGTTCGCTGTCGGTCTCAGCCGGAGAAGGCCTCGATGTCGACGACCTCGACGGAGATCTCCTTGCCGTTGGGGGCCTCGTAGCTCGTCTTGTCGCCGACGGCGACGCCGAGCACGGCCGCACCGAGCGGAGACTTCTCCGAGAACACGTCGATGTCGGAATCGCCGGCGATCTCGCGGCTGCCGAGCAGGAAGCGCATCTCGTTGCCGGCGACCTTCGCGGTCACGACGGACCCGGGGGACACCGTCTTGCCGTCGCTCTCGCTCTCTCCGACCTTCGCGGACCGGAGCAGCTGTTCGAGCTGGCGAATGCGGGCCTCCTGCTTGCCCTGCTCTTCGCGCGCCGCGTGATAGCCGCCGTTCTCCTTCAAGTCACCCTCGTCGCGGGCGGCTTCGATTTTCTCAGCAATCTCTGCACGTCCCGGTCCGGAGAGGTGTTCCAGTTCCTTCGACAGGCGGTCGAAGGCTTCCTGTGTCAACCATGTCTCTTCCTGGGTGACATCCTCGGTCATGACTTCTCCTTCTTCGGTTCGGTGCACTGACGGCATGTCAGGCAACGAAAAACCGGGCGTGGGGTACGCCCGGGTGGTGAATGAAACTACAGTCTAACGCATCTGCGGCGAAATACGATGATCTGGATCACCATCCGGACACTGAGATCGTCCACGTCAGACCGCCTCGGCGAGGAATCAATGGGAACAGGTGACCTTGCGGCTCCGGCGCGGCGTGGACGAATCCCGGTCGTTCGCGCTCAGTGCCGGCCGGCTCACTCGAACCAGCAGGCGTCGGCGTGTCCCGAGGCAGCGAGCTGCGTCGTCGCGAGGGTGACGTCGATCTGCTTGGGCGAGGTGGGGTCGGCCTGCGGGTCGGCCTCGAGGCTGACCTCGGTGAAGCCGACGATCGCCTCGCGGTCGTTCGTCGCCTGCACGATGCAGTGCACACTGCGGGTCTGATCAGGGTAGATGGCGACGCTGACCTCAGTCGTCGCGGAATCGACGATCGCATAGTTGAGCGTCCGGGGGTCCGTGGGCTCCTGCGACGGCTGGAAGTTGATGACGCCGATGACGACGACGGCGACGGCGATGACCGCTGCGCCGATGATCGTGGCCCGGCGGCTGAGGCGGCGCTGCGGTGTGCGGCTGCGGCCGTACCGGTCGCTCTGGGGGTCTGCGGCTGTAACCTCAGTCATTGAATTCCTCATCTGTCAGTCTCGCGCACTAACCTAGAGTAGTCGATCCGAGTTCTGCGATCATGTCCACGGGCACGCGGAGTGAGGAACGGCTCACGGCGAATCGAAAGGGATCTTCCGAGAAATGACTGCGCTTCCATATGAGGGTCTGCGTCTGCTGGCAGTTCACGCCCACCCCGACGACGAGTCGTCGAAGGGGGCCGCGACGAGCGCGAAGTACGCGGATCTCGGCGCGCGCGTCCTCATCGCCTCGATGACCGGGGGAGAGGCCGGCGACATCCTCAATCCGGCGCTCCTCCAATCGCCCAAGGCCACCCGCGACATCGCGGGACTGCGCCGTGAGGAGATGGCGGCCGCCGCTGCCGCGCTCGGCGCCGAGCACGTGTGGGTCGGTCACGTCGATTCGGGTCTGCCCGACGCCGACTTCGAGAACCAGACGCCGCCCGGCTGCTTCTACCGGGTGCCCGACGAGATCGCGATGCTGCCTCTCGTCCACATCATCCGGCAGTTCCGGCCCCAGGTGGTCACGACCTACGACGAGCTCGGCGGCTACCCGCACCCCGACCACATCAAGAACCACGCGGTGACGATGGCCGCCGTCGAGGCCGCCGCCGATCCGCAGGCCTACCCCGAGCTCGGCGAGCCGTGGCAGGTGCAGAAGGTCTACTACAACCAGGACCTCTCGGCGAAGAAGTGGATCACGATCCACGAGAAGATGACCGAGGCCGGTCTCGAGTCGCCGTTCGCCGACCATATCGAGGACTTCAGGAAGCGCGATGCCGAACGCGTCAACTGGCTGTCGACGCGCATCGACTGCGTTGAGTACTTCGACGCCCGTGATCGCGCCCTGCTCTCCCACGCCACCCAGATCGATCCCGAGGGCGGGTTCTTCTCCGCCTCGCGGGTCGCGGCCCGGAAGTACTGGCCGACCGAGGAGTTCGAGCTCGCCGTCGACCGCACCGACCGGCCGCCGCTGACGCCGGGCGTCGACTTCCAGGAGTCCGATCTCTTCGCCGGCGTCCGACGCGACGACGGCAGCACGGTCCCGGCCGAGGGCATGCTCCCGGCCTCACCCTCCGTCGACGAATACCAGGGAGAGAGCGCATGAGCGTCATGGCAACCGAGTCGAGCCTGTCAGCGGTCGCGGTGCTCGCGGCGACGGGGACGGCGACCCCGTCGGGTGGGCCCGATCCCGACCTCGTCACGCCCGGCACGATCGGCTTCCTCACGACGTTCGCGATCGTCGTCGTCGCGATCTTCCTCATCCGCGACGCCCTCAAGCGCGTCCGCCGGGTGCGGGCGCGGTCCCGAGCCAGCGACGCCTACCCGATCCCGCTGCGCAAGTACGCGGTGCCCAACCAGTCGAAGCTCTCCGGGGCCAACGCCCCCGAGGCCACCGGTGACGCCTCCGAGTCCGACCAGGCCGATGCCGATGGTGGAACCGAGGAGACCCGGAAGCAGGACGGCTGAACCGCTGAGAGGCCGGGGTGAGTGCCCATCCCAGCGTCACCGGCAGTCCACAGCGCCGGATCCGATGATCGCCGAGGCGGTCGCCGGGTCCGGCGCTGTTGTGTGCGCTGAGTGCTCGGCCGGCGCGGCGCAGGCGCGGCCGCCGGCGCTCAGTAGGCGGCGACGGCCGCGACGAGGAGCGCGGCGAGGTGACAGCCGTAGCCGGCGATCGTGAGGATGTGGAAGATCTCATGGAACCCGAGCCACCTCGGTGCCGGGTTGGGCCGTTTGATGCCGTAGATGACGGCACCGGCGATGTAGCAGACGCCGCCGACGACGATGAGGATGCCGACGGCCGGGATCGTCGCCCAGATCTGCGGGATGTAGCCGACTCCGGCGACGCCGAAGAAGACGTAGACGGGGACGAAGAGCCACCTCGGCGCGGTCGTGAAGATCGTCCGGAACGCCACCCCGAGGGCCGCGGCGCCCCAGAGCACCGAGAGCAGGAGGATCGCCTGGTCCGGTCGGAGCATGAGGACGGCGAGCGGGGTGTAGGTGCCGGCGGTGATGAGGAAGATGTTCGCGTGGTCGAGACGGCGGAGGATGAGGCGGGCGCGGGTCCGCCAGCGGCCGCGGTGATAGACCGCGGAGGTGCCGAAGAGGAGCATCCCGGTGACGGCGAAGACCGAGGCCGCCAGCCGCGATTCGATCGTCGGGGAGATGATGACGAGGGCGAACCCGCCGATCATCGCCAGCGGGAACGCTCCGGCATGGAACCAGCCGCGCAGCTTCGGCTTGACCTGTCCGGCGAGTTTGCCGAGCTCCGAGCGCAGCGCGGTGCGGCGCCGGGCGATGTGCACGGGATACGCGCCGCCGGAGCGGGGCTGGCGGTCCGGCGAATCGGGACGGTCGAGCGCTGGCGGATCCGTGACGGGAGCGTTCATGGCTTCAATCTACTGGCTTCTCCTGGCAGGATCCCCAGCGGCTCATGTGCCGGTCGTGGCAGTTCTGCGCTGACCTCGGAGAGTCATCGGCTGAGACCGACCGCAGGTGAGGCGGTCGGAGGATAGTACTCTGGATGATGTTCGACCGACCGGGACTGCAGGAGAAAGAAGGCGACGTGGCACGACCGCTGAGCTTGCTCTACCGCCTCTACGAGCGGAGACTCCTGCGCGAGCTCGACACCTCGGTGCCCGTGCCCCGGCACGTCGGGGTCATCACCGACGGCAACCGCCGCTGGGCGAAGGAGTTCGGGGCGACGACCGCCGACGGCCACCGCGCCGGGGCCGACAAGATCGTCGAATTCCTCGGCTGGTGCACGGAGGTCGACGTCGAGATCGTCACCCTCTACGTGCTCTCGAAGGAGAACCTCGCCCGCTCGGCCGACGAGGTGGCCGTGCTCATCGAGATCATCTCCGACATGGTCGAGCGGATCGCGAAGCTCGACGGGGTGTGGGTCCAGCTCGTCGGCGACCTCGACATCCTGCCGCCCGACCTGCGCGCCCGCCTCGAGGCCGCGGCGTCCTCGGACGGACGCGGGATGCGGGTCAACGTCGCCGTCGGCTACGGGGGGCGGCAGGAGATCGTCAACGCCGTGAAGTCCCTGCTGCGGACCCGGACCGACGACGGCGTCGACCTCGAGACGATCATCGCCGAGCTCTCACCCGAGCAGATCGGGGCGCACCTCTACACGAAGGGCCAGCCCGACCCGGACCTCATCATCCGCTCCTCGGGCGAACAGCGGCTCTCCGGATTCCTCATGTGGCAGAGCGCGTACTCGGAGTTCTACTTCTGCGAAACCTATTGGCCCGACTTCCGGCGCACCGACTTCCTTCGCGCGGTCCGCGACTACGGGCTGCGCCAGCGGCGCTTCGGCCGGTAGACGCCGAGTCCCGGGCCCGACACCTCGTCCATTACTGCCTGGCTCAGCGCTTCTGCGCGAGAAACACCCATTCGGCACCGGGACGGTCCGGTGCGTCCCGGATGTCGCGGACGGCGAAGCCGGCGGCCTCGAGCGCCGAGGCGACCTCTCCCTGCTCATGGAACCGCAGCCGGGAGCGCGAGCCGATGACGTCGCCGGTGGCCGCGAAGCGGTAGAGGTGGGAGAAGGAGACGAACGGCAGGTCGACCTGGCCCAGTGCCAGGGTCTCGGTGACCTCGCCGATGCCGTCGACGTCGAGGGTGCGCGGCTGGCGTCGTCCCCACGCCTCCCAGGCCCGGACGGCGGGGTCGCGGGTCTCGACGACGAGGTGACCACCGGAGCGCAGGCCGCGGGCGCAGTCGGCGAACGCGGCGCGCAAGTCGTCGAGGCCGAGGAAGACCTGGGCGACGTTACCGGTCATCGTCACGAGATCGGCGGCAGCGGTGGGGATGTCCGCGGCGGTGCCGACGCGGTGATCGATACTCAGCCCCTCCTCGGCGGCGTGCGCCTTCGCGAGATCGATCGAGGCCCGGGCCGGATCGATGCCGAGGACGTCGCGGCCGGTGCGGGCGAGCCTGCGGGCGAGCACACCGGTGCCGCACCCGAGGTCGATGACCGCCGATGCCGCGACCTCCTCGGCGAGTGAGGTGTAGAGGTCGAGATCGTCGCGGGGAGCCTCGAAGGCATCGTAGACGGCGACGAGCTGCGGGTTCTCGAAGATCGCATCGGCCATGGGCCGAAACTATCACCCATCCCATTCATGCGAAGCTCATGACGCGGATGCGCGTGCCGGTACCGGGACACGCCCGAGACCGGGGTTAGGTTGGCTGTAGTTGGTCGACACCAACCCGGGGTTCGGGGGATGTCAGGACTTGGACCTCGGCGCTACGCACGCAACAGGGGTCCTCATGGCCGAAAAGGTCCACACATACGTTCTCGACACCTCGGTGCTTCTCTCGGATCCGGGAGCACTGCTGAGATTCGCAGAGCATCACATCGTCATCCCGCTCGTCGTGGTCTCGGAGCTCGAGGCGAAACGGCACCATCCTGAACTCGGGTTCACCGCCCGCAAGGCCCTCCACATCCTCGACGACTTCCGCTCCGACTACGACCGTCTCGACGAGCCGATCCCCGTCGGCGACGCCGGGGGCACGGTGCGCGTCGAACTCAACCACATCGACGCCTCGACGATGCCCGTCGGATTCGACCGGTCGGAGAACGACACGCGGATCCTCGCGGTCGCGCGCAACCTCGCCGCGGAGGGCCACGACGTCGTCGTCGTGACTAAGGATGTGCCGATGCGCGTCAAGGCCTCAGCGCTCGGCCTCCAGGCCGAGGAGTACCTGGCCGAACTCGCCACTGATTCGGGTTTCACGGGGATGAGCGAACTCGCGCTCGGCGATGAGGAGATGTCGGAGTTCTACGACTCAGGGTCGATCCAGACCGATGCGGTGGCCGACGAGGTCGTCAACACCGGCGTCGTCATCACCTCACCGCGGGGATCGGCTCTCGGCCGGGTGCGGGCGAACAACACGGTCAGCCTCGTGCGCGGGGATCGGGACATCTTCGGCGTCCACGGGCGGTCGGCCGAGCAGCGGGTGGCCATCGACATGCTGCTCGACGACGAGCTGGGCATCGTGTCGCTGGGAGGGCGAGCCGGAACGGGGAAGTCCGCGCTCGCTCTCATGGCGGGGCTGCAGAAGGTGCTCGAGGAGAACAAGCACTCGAAGATCATGGTCTTCCGCCCGCTCTACGCCGTCGGCGGCCAGAACCTCGGCTACCTGCCCGGCAGCGAGGGGGAGAAGATGAACCCCTGGGCCGAGGCGGTCTTCGACACGCTCAGCGCGCTGGTGAGCAAGAACGTCATCGACGAGGTCGTCAACCGGGGGATCCTCGAGGTGCTGCCGCTCACGCACATCCGCGGCCGGTCGCTCCACGATGCTTTCGTCATCGTCGATGAGGCGCAGTCGCTCGAACGCAATGTGCTGCTCACTGTGCTCTCGCGCATCGGGATGAATTCGAAGGTCGTGCTCACCCACGATGTCGCGCAGCGGGACAACCTGCGGGTGGGGCGCCATGACGGGATCGCCGCGGTCATCGAGAAGCTCAAGGGCCACGACCTCTTCTCGCACGTCACGCTCACCCGTTCGGAGCGCTCGGACATCGCCGCCCTCGTCACCGACGTCCTCGAGGAGTTCGACCCGTTCCGGTCCTAGGGTGTGCTCAGACGCGACAGCGCCCGCCGCCGGTCGGTGGTGACCGGCGGCGGGCGCTGTGCGGTGAGCGGGTCACCTCACTTGTAGGTGCCGATCATCGTCATGACGTCGAGCGCCTTGTCGAGGTCGGCCTCGGTGATCGAGCCGTTCTCGACGAAGCCGAGGTCGATCGTAGCCTCCTTGACGGTCATCTTGTTCGCGACCGCGTGCTTGGCGATCTTCGCGGCGTTCTCGTAGCCGATGACCTTGTTGAGCGGGGTGACGATCGACGGGGACGCCTCGGCGAGGAAGCGCGCCCGCTCGACGTTCGCGGTCAGTCCGTCGATCATCTTCTCCGCCATCACCGTCGAGGCGTTGGCGAGCAGGCGGATCGACTCGAGGAGGTTCGAGGCCATGACGGGGATGCCGACGTTGAGCTCGAACGCGCCGTTCGTCGACGACAGGGCCACGGTCGTGTCGTTGCCGATGACCTGGGCTGCGACCTGGATCGTCGCCTCGCAGATGACCGGGTTGACCTTGCCGGGCATGATCGAGGAGCCGGGCTGGAGGTCGGGGATGGCGATCTCGCCGAGGCCGGTGTTCGGTCCCGAGCCCATCCACCGCAGGTCGTTGCAGATCTTCATGTAGCCGTAGGCGATCGTGCGCAGCTGACCCGAGGCCTCGATGAGGCCGTCGCGGTTGGCCTGGGCCTCGAAGTGGTTGCGGGCCTCGGTGATCGGCAGGCCGGTCTCCTCAGCGAGGATCTCGACGACGCGCGAGGAGAACCCGTCAGGGGTGTTGATGCCGGTGCCCACGGCGGTTCCGCCCTGCGGCACCTCGGCGACGCGGGGGAGAGCCGATTCGATGCGCTCGATGCCGTAGCGGACCTGCGCGGCGTAGCCACCGAACTCCTGGCCGAGGGTGACCGGGGTGGCGTCCATGAGGTGGGTGCGCCCGGACTTGACGACCGAGGCGAACTCCTCGGCCTTCTTCTCCAGCGACGTCGCCAGCGTGTCCATGGCCGGGATGAGCGTCGTCACCAGGGCCTTCGTCACGGCGACGTGGACCGAGGTGGGGAAGACGTCGTTCGACGACTGCGAGGCGTTGACGTGGTCGTTGGGGTGGACGTCGATGCCCTTGTCGGCCAGGGCCTTCGTCGCCAGCGTCGCGAGCACCTCGTTGGTGTTCATGTTCGACGAGGTGCCGGATCCGGTCTGGAAGACGTCGATGGGGAACTGCGCATCGTGCTTGCCGGCGATGACCTCGTCGGCGGCGTTCTCGATCGCCTCGGCGCGGTCGGCGTCGAGGACGCCGAGCTCCCGGTTGGCCTTGGCCGCTGCCTTCTTCACCTGCGCGAGGGCGGCGATGTGCGCGGATTCGAGCGTCTTGCCGGAGATCGGGAAGTTCTCGACGGCCCGCTGGGTCTGCGCGCTGTAGAGAGCGTCCTTGGGAACCTTCACTTCACCCATGGTGTCGTGTTCGATGCGGAACTCTTCGCTCATGCTTGGGCACTGTCCTTTCGTGATGGTGTGTGCGGCCGCGACGTGCGGACGCCGCGGCGCCCTCACGTTCCGGCCGCGGGTCAGGAGGCGTACGTCGAGACCGCGGCCTCGTCGCCTCCGTACTGGGCGACGACGGTCGTGTGACCGTCGTGGAGCTGGTAGGTCATGCCGACGATGATGAGTCGGCCCTCCTCGACGGCGCGGGAGATCAGCGTGGAGAGCTGCATGATCTTCTCGACCGTGTCGATGGTGTTCTGCACGACCGTCTCATTGACGGTGGTGCGGTGGTTCTTCCGCGCCCGGGCCACGGTCGGGAGGATGCGGGCGACGACGTCGGAGATGAACCCCGGCGGGGTCTCCCCGGTGTCGTAGGCGTTGTAGGCCGCCGTCACTGCCCCGCAGCTGTCGTGGCCGAGGACGACGAGCAGGGGAGTGCCGAGCATTTCGACCCCGTACTCGAGCGAACCGAGGGTGACGGGGTCGATGACCTGTCCGGCGTTGCGCACGACGAACATGTCACCGATCCCGACGTCGAAGATCATCTCCGCGGCCACTCGGGAGTCGGCGCAGCCGAAGAGGGTGACGAACGGCTTCTGGTCCGCCGTCACCGCCTCGCGGCGGGCCGTGTCCTGGTTGGGATGTTCGGGTTCGTCGTTGACGAACCGGCGGTTGCCTTCCTGCAAGCGCTTCCAAGCCTGATTGGGCATTGCGTCCTGACCTGCTTCCCTGGGCCGGTGATGGTGGAGCGAGCGGCATCGCACCCGCTGTGTCTGGGACCGGCGCCGGGGAGGCCGGCGCCGGTGATGGAGTTCGGGTCAGACGAGTCCGCGGCGGGCGGCCTCTTCGGCGGCCTCGACGTAGGAGTGGGTCTTCGCCGACTGGTGTTCGGCGAAGACCGAGCGCACGGTGCCGGACTTCGACCGCATGACGAGCGAATGCGTCGAGACGTGGCTGCCGTGGAACTTCACGCCGTCGAGCAGGTCGCCCTGGGTGATGCCGGTGGCGACGAAGTAGCAGTTGTCCCCGGTCACGAGGTCATCGGTGCCGAGCACCTGGTCGATGTCGAGGCCGGCCTTCGCCGCGGCTTCGCGCTCGCTGTCGTCCTGCGGCCACAGGCGGCCCTGGATGACTCCGCCGAGGGCCTTGATCGCACACGCGGTGATGATGCCCTCGGGGGTGCCGCCGATGCCCATGAGCATGTCGACGCCCGTGTCGGGTCGGCAGGCGGCGATGGCGCCGGCGACGTCGCCGTCGGTGATGAGGCGGATGCGCGCGCCGGCGGCGCGGATCTCCGCGATCGTCTTCTCGTGGCGGGGGCGGTCGAGGATCATCACCGTCACCGAGGCGGGATCCTTCGTTCCCTTCGCCTTGGCGACGCGGCGGATGTTCTCCGCGATCGGCAGGCGCAGGTCGACGGCGTCGGCGGCGGCTGGCCCGGTGACGAGCTTCTCCATGTAGAACACGGCCGACGGGTCGTACATCGCGCCGTCTTCGGTCACGGCCATGACGGAGATCGCGTTGGGCATGCCGAGCGCGGTCAGGCGGGTGCCGTCGATCGGGTCGACGGCGACATCGCAGCGGGCTCCGCCGCCGTCGCCGACCTGCTCGCCGTTGAAGAGCATCGGCGCTTCGTCCTTCTCGCCTTCGCCGATGACGACGGTTCCGGCCATGCGGACGCTGGAGATGACATTGCGCATCGCGGCCACGGCCGCGCCGTCGGCGGCGTTCTTGTCCCCGCGGCCCACCCAGGGGGCGGCGGCGATGGCGGCGGCTTCGGTGACGCGCACGAGTTCGAGGGCGAGGTTGCGGTCGGGAGCATCGGCTCCGACCTGGGCCTGCTGGGACCATGCGTCGGTGACTGCGACGGGTGGCGCTTCCGCGTCCACTCGGCCCCGATCATGATGCGATTTCACGTCAACTGAATCCTGTGGGTCACTCATGCCTCCAATTGTGCCACCCTCCTCAGGTGGTCTCCGACACCTCCTCGGTGAGTGCTGACACCTCCTTGCGCGAGGAGGTGTCAGCGGAATGCGGCAGGCAGCTGAGCGCCAGGTGCCGATCGGTGCGCCCTTGCGTCGCGGGGTCAGGGGCACCGCCGATTGGCCCCCGGTGGGCCGCGCGGGGACAATGGAGGAGTGAATGTCCGTTCCACCACCGACGAAACGGGTTCCCGGCAGCAGCAGGGGACCGGCCGCGAGGGAGTTTCCATGTCCGACCAGTCCGGAGTCGTCCTTCCCGGGTCGCGGGAAGAGATGCGTCTGCTGCGGAAGAACTCGAACTGGGTGAACATGACCGTGGCGATCATGGCCTGCCTGGCTCTCGTCGGCGGTGTCCTCCTCCTCGCCCCGCAGCCGGAGGTCAACTCCGAGCGGGTCGTCGACTACCGTGCGATCGCCGAGGTGTCCCAGTCGAACACGGACTATCCCCTCGTCGTTCCCGATGTGCCCTCGGGGTGGACGTCGAATGAAGCCAACCTCGATCGCATCGGCGACACCGGTGTCACCTCGTGGTACGTCTCGTTCCTCGGGCCCGACGACCAGTGGGTGAGCATCGAGCAGGCGCAGGCGTCCCAGGCGTGGGCCGACGGCAGGGTCAAGGATGCGACTGCCGCCGAGACCGTCGATGTCAGCGGCTACACCTACCAGGTGTACCGGACCGATGATGCGAAGGTGCAGTGGGTGACGTCGAAGGGCGACGTCTTCGTCGTCATCACGGCCATCGCCACTCCGGACACGGTCAACTACTTCGCCGATCAAGTGTCAGCCGACCTCGCCTGAGCCGGCACAGCAGCTGAGGCGGGCACCGTCATTCGTCGTCGGTGCTGTCCTCGCGGGCCTTGTCGAGGCGTTCGCGCGCACCGTCGAGCCATGCCTGGCACCGATCGGCCAGCGCCTCTCCGCGTTCCCAGAGGCGCAGCGACTCCTCGAGGGGCAGGTTGCCGGCCTCGAGGCGCTTGACCGTGGTGACGAGCTCCTCACGTGCCTGTTCGTAGCTCAGCGTGCTGATGTCGGGTTCGCTCTGCTGGGTTGCGGGTTCGGTCATGGTCAGCTCCTTGTCTCTTCTGTGGCATCGTCGATGGTCGTCACCTCGGCGTCGAAGCGTCCGCGGGCGACTCTGATGTGCACGGTCGATCCGGTGTGGACTTCGTCGGCATCGCGCACCGCGTGGCCGCTGTCCGTCTGCACGACCGCGTAGCCGCGTTCAAGTGTGCGCAGCGGCGAGAGCGACCGGGCCTGCGACCGCAGGTGGTTGATCTCGTTCTGCCCCTGGTTGAGCTGACCGAACATCGCCTGCAGGCTGCGGCGCCGGAGCATGAGGAGTTCGTCCTCCCGGGCATCGACCATCGTTTGGGGCTCGGCGAGGACGGGCCGCGAGCGCACGGCGGTGAGCATCTCCTGCTCGCGGTCGATGATGCGATTGACTGCGGCATCGAGCATGGCCCGGGCATTGAGGATGCCCATGGCCTCCTCGGCGACGTCGGGGACGATGCGCTTGGCGGCATCGGTCGGTGTCGAGGCGCGGAGATCGGCGACTTCGTCGAGGATGGGACGGTCGGCTTCGTGGCCGATCGCCGAGACGACCGGTGTCTGAGCATTGGACACGGCGCGCACCAGCGCTTCGTTGGAGAACGGGAGGAGGTCCTCCATGCTGCCGCCGCCGCGGGCGATGACGATGACGTCGATCGTCGGATCCGCGTCGAGCTCGGCGAGGTTCTTCATCACTCCGGGCACGGCGTCGGGCCCCTGCACTGCGGTGTTGCGGATCTCGAATTCGGCGGCGGGCCAGCGGAGGTGGACGTTGCGCACGACGTCCTTCTGGGCGTCGGAGTCGCGTCCGGTGATGAGCCCGATGCGATTCGGGAGGAACGGCAGGCGCTTCTTGCGGGCGGGATCGAACAGGCCTTCGGCGGCGAGCTGCTTCTTCAGCCGTTCGAGACGGGCGAGGAGCTCGCCGAGCCCGACGGCGCGGATGTCGTTGGCGCGCATCGTCAGGCGGCCGGTCTTCGTCCAGAAGTCGGCCTTGAGGTTCGCGACGACATGGCTGCCTTCGGACAGCTGCGCTCCCGTGCGGTCGAGGACGTTCTTCCAGATCTGGACGGGCAGAGACATCTCGACGTCGGTGTCACGCAGCGTGAGGTAACTGGCCTTGCCGCGATGGTTGAGTTCGACGACCTGGCCTTCGATCCACACGCTCGACATGCGGTCGATGTAGGACTTCATCTTGTTCGACAGCACACTGAGCGGCCACGGGTTCTCCGCAGTGGTCTCCGCCGCCGTCGCCGGCAGCTCCTGCGGGTCGACGGACTCGCCGAGCGTCCCCGGGGTGCCGGATATTCGTTGCGCCATGTCATCTCCTTGTCCCAACCCAGCCTAACGAACGCCTCGGACATGGAGGGTCAGCGCCGCCAGGCGGGTCCCAGGCAGCCGTCGGGCAAGGCTCCTGCCTGTGGAATGGTTCACCTTTGTGGCTCACGCTCAGCCGCGACACTTAGACTGTTCCTGTGACTGCCGTTTCTGTTCCCATGCCCACGATCCCGCGCAAGCGCATCGCCCCGGACGATATTCGGACCCCGGCCGGCAGCGACCAGAAGGTGCTGCTCGCCGCTCCGCGCGGCTACTGCGCCGGAGTCGATCGCGCCGTGATCGCGGTCGAGCGCGCGCTCGAGCACTACGGGGCCCCCATCTATGTGCGCAAGGAGATCGTCCACAACCGGCACGTCGTCGAAACGCTCTCCGAGCGCGGCGCGATCTTCGTCAATGAGACCGATGAGGTTCCCGAGGGCGCGCGAGTCGTGTTCTCCGCTCACGGTGTCTCCCCAGCCGTGCACGCCGAGGCGGCCGCCCGCGATCTCGCGACGATCGATGCGACGTGCCCGCTGGTGACGAAGGTCCACCGGGAGGCAGTCCGGTTCGCTCGCGACGGCTATCGCATCCTCCTCGTCGGCCATGCCGGTCACGAAGAGGTCGAAGGCACGATGGGTGAGGCTCCGGACCACATCACGCTCATCCAGAACCCGGAGGAAGCGAAGACCGTCGAGGTCGAGGACACCGAGAACCTCGTGTGGATCTCGCAGACGACGCTGAGCGTCGACGAGACCATGGCGACCGTCGACATCCTCCGTCAGCGCTTCCCGCAGCTGCAGGACCCGCCGAGCGATGACATCTGCTACGCCACCCAGAACCGTCAGGTCGCGGTGAAGAAGATCGCCCCGCAGGCCGATCTCGTGCTCGTCGTCGGGTCGGCAAACTCATCGAACTCGGTGCGCCTCGTCGAGGTCGCTCTTGAGCACGGGGCGAAGGCGGCCCACCGCATCGACTTTGCCCGCGAGGTCGATGAGACGTGGTTCCACGATGTCGCCACCGTCGGCGTCACCTCGGGTGCGAGTGTCCCCGACGGCCTCGTGCAGGAACTGCTCGGACTCCTCGCCGACTACGGCTTCGCGTCCGTCGAGGAAGTCGTCACCGCCGAAGAGGATCTCATGTTCTCGCTGCCGCGCGAACTGCGCAAGGACCTCAAGGCGGCAGGCAAGAAGACGTCGAACAAGCGCGACGGCGCTGACCGTCAGCACGACATCATCTGAGCTGTTCGCCCCGTCACCCGACGCGTGCACCGTTCGACCCTTAGCCGCACGCGTGAGCTGTTCGCCCCTCTCCGGACGCGCCGATCGGACGAATCGCGCAACTGTCTGCTCGTCTCAGTCGGTGCCGGTGTGCCTCCTTCTCAACTGTGTCGGGTCGTCTGTGCCGAAGCTCGGGCGTGAGAGTTCGGCAGCACTGACGCCACGCGCTCGGGAGTCGAGTTCGGCGACCGCGTCGAGTTCCTCGCTGACGATGCCCGTCGACGGGAACTTCCGGGCCGTGACGAGGAAGCGCGATTCGAACGAGGAGACGAACCGGTTGTAGTCCTCGACGGAGCGGTCGAGGCTCGAACCCAACTTCGACACATGCGAGACGAGTGTGCCGACGCGTTCGTAGAGTTCCGTGCCGAGACGCAGGACCTCAGCCGCCGACGTGCTCATCTCCGCCTGCCGCCAGTTGAGCGCGACGGTCTTGAGCAGGACGAGGAGCGTGGCAGGAGAGGTGAGGACGACGTTCTTGCCCAGGGCGTGATCGATCATCTTCGGATAGGTCGCGGCCGCGGCCGAGAGCAGACCGTCGGTGGGGACGAAGCACACGACGAAGTCCGGTGCGGTCTCGAACGCCTTCCAGTACTCCTTCGACGCGAGCGCATCGACATGGCGCAGGAGCGCGCGGGCATGACTGCCGTCGGCCTCCTCTCCCTCGCCGATCCGCGCCGACAGCGGGGTCTTCGCATCGATGACGATGGTGCCCCCGCCGGGCAGATGCACGATCATGTCGGGACGGTGGCGCTGTCCAACGCGTTCGACGCTGACCTGCGCATCGAAGTCGACGTGGGGGAGGAGTCCCGCGTATTCGACGATGCGCCGCAGCTGCACCTCGCCCCAATCGCCGCGCTGCGTCGTGGAGTTCAGAGCATTCGCGAGCGACCCGGTCGATTCCTGCAGCCGCAGATTCTGCTGGCTCAAATGCGAGATCTGGGCATTGAGCCGCGTGATCTGCTCGACCTGAGCCCTGTCCTGAGTGCGGACGCTCTCGTGCAGCTGCCGGACACTGGCGGCGAGGGGGCCGATGGCCGCAGTGATCTCGCCGGCCATCTGGGCATCGGCTTCGAGGTCCTCGGTCCGGGTGGAGAGGATCTGGGAGGTCGTCTCCGCGCGGGTCAGGCGCTCGACGTAGTGGGAGCGGGTGAGGGCGCGGCCGAGGAGGAAACCGAGGGCAGCGCTGAGGACGATCGCCAGGAAGAAGGCGGCGATGACGCCGGCGGCGGGAAATGCATTCATGACTTCAGGGTGACAGACGGCACGGACACGAGGATTCGGGGACCGCCTCGGCGCCGGGATAGACTTGACTACCGTGGCACTGACAATCGGAATCGTGGGACTGCCCAATGTCGGCAAGTCGACCATGTTTAATGCACTGACCAAGAACCAGGTTCTCGCGGCGAACTATCCGTTCGCGACGATCGAGCCGAATGTGGGCGTTGTGCCCCTGCCGGATGCGCGGCTGACGCGCCTGGCCGAGATCTTCGGGTCGGAGCGGATCCTCAACGCGACCGTCGACTTCGTCGACATCGCCGGAATCGTGCGCGGTGCCTCCGAGGGTGAGGGGCTGGGCAATCAGTTCCTCGCGAACATCCGCGAAGCCGACGCGATCTGCCAGGTCATCCGCGGTTTCGTCGATGACGATGTCGTCCACGTCGACGGCAAGATCAGCCCGGCCGATGACATCGACACGATCAACACCGAGCTCATCCTCGCCGACCTCCAGACCCTGGAGAAGGCGCGACCGCGGATCGAGAAGGACGTCAAGGGCAAGCGGGCGCCGGCCGAGCTGCTCACGGCGATGGATGGCGCCACGGCGATCCTCGAGAGCGGACGGACGCTCTACCAAGCGATGCACACGGACAAATTCGACGTCGCGCCGCTGCGGGAGCTGCAGCTGATGACGACGAAGCCGTTCCTCTACGTCTTCAACGTCGACGACGAGGTGCTCGGCGATGAGGCGAAGAAGGACGAGATGCGGGCGCTGGTGGCCCCGGTCGAGGCGATCTTCCTCGATGCGAAGTTCGAGTCCGAGCTCGCTGAGCTCGACGAGGACGAGGCGCGGGAGATGCTCGAGTCGACCGGTCAGGAGGAGAGCGGACTCGATCAGCTCGCCCGCGTCGGGTTCGACACGCTCGGTCTCCAGACCTATCTGACCGCGGGGCCGAAGGAATCGCGCGCGTGGACGATCCCGAAGGGTGCGACTGCCCCCGAGGCGGCCGGAGTCATCCACACCGACTTCCAGAAGGGCTTCATCAAGGCCGAGGTCGTCTCCTTCGACGATCTCGACGCCACCGGCTCGATGGCTGCTGCGAAGTCCGCCGGCAAGGTGCGGATGGAAGGCAAGGATTACGTCATGGTTGATGGGGACGTCGTGGAGTTCCGGTTCAACGTCTAGCTGAGGCGCCCTCTTTGCCGCCCCACGCCCTGGCCAGTTCGAACCAGTTCCGGTTCGCGACCAAGGTGATCGTCTCGGCGGAGTCGACGGTGATCTGGTGTGTGAACTTGTCCGCGCGGAACGGGATGATCTCGTCTACGACCGGATCCTCGTGTGGTTCGTACATGTCGAGCGTCAGAAGCGACCGTGTTCGAGTGACGGGTGTGAGCCACGCGAACTGGCGCTTCACGCGGTATGCCACCTGGGTGCGCGCGAATTGCTCCTCTGCCCCTCCGGCCGCTGCGATCGATGAGGCGAAGGCATCGTAGTGGGCTCGAAGAGATCCCGGGAACAGTGTGTCGGGTCCTGTCATCACGCCTCCTCCTGACGGAGATCACCTGCGTCAACCACTGTACGCATCGATCTCGTCGTTGCCGAGCGAAGTCGTGACGATGCGTACAGTGGGTCGACGAGAAGCGCGTCGCCCTGCAGCGTAGGTCGCCGCGGGCGAGCCTGCCCTGTGGCGCCGACCGAAAGGGGACGGTGTCGCCGGGCGACAATCTGATGACGGTCCCGCCGGAACCCGGTCGAGTTTTGGTTTAACGCCTAGCGTTATTGACGAAGTTAGTTATATAGTTGTTCCATGATCAGATCGTTCGGCAGCAAGGACACCGAGCGCATCTGGCATGAGCAGTACGTCAAACGCGTAGACCGGATGGTCCAACGAGCGGCTCTTCGAAAGCTCGAATTGATCCACGCGGCGAACGATGTCGAGGATCTGAGGATCCCGCCAGGGAATCGTCTGGAGCAACTCGTCGGCGATCGTGTGGGTCAGCACAGCATCCGGGTCAACGCGCAATGGCGCATCTGCTTCGTCTGGAGAGAGGGAGGAGCGGACGATGTCGAACTCGTCGACTACCACTGAGAAAGACCTGATCGAGCCTGTTCATCCGGGAGAAATCCTGATGGAGGACTTCATCGAGGGTTTCGGGATCACCCAGAACAAGCTTGCCGTGTCCATCGGAGTGCCGCCGCGCCGAATCAACGAGATCGTGCACGGCAAGAGGGGTATCACCGCAGACACGGCGATTCGGCTGGCACGGTACTTCGGGACCTCGGAGGAATTCTGGATGAACCTGCAGTCGAACTACGAGCTGCGGATCGAACGTCGGGCACTGCGGGACAAGGTCGCCGCGATCACGCCGCTGAAAGTCGCGTGACGCGTGCCCGAGGAAACGATCAACGTTGGCGCTGACCAGCGTGCCCGACGTTTGGGATTGTTGTGAAGTACCAATTCTATATATATCGTCAGTGACGCACTCCGTAGGTAGGGCGACTGAGTTCTCGTCGTGGTTGTACTCACTCGAGCCGGCGACTATCCGGTGTCTAATTTGATCGGTTCTACACACCTGGTGTGCAAACACAATAGGACGTCTTTCGATGGCTATCTCAACTCGTACTGCAGCGCGCGTGATCTTGCTGGATCCCTCGTCACGTGTGCTGCTTTTCGAGGGACGCGATCTTTCCGACGATGACGACACGGTCCGGTTCTGGTTCACGGTGGGTGGTGGGGTAGAGCGTGATGAGTCACTCTCCGGCGCCGCCGCGCGAGAACTGCGCGAAGAAACCGGACTGACTGAATTGCGGATAGTGGGCCCTTTCCATCGCCGAGTCGCGAACTTCCTCAACCACGGCGAACGCGTCCATCAGACTGAACATTTCTTCGCCGCGCGAGTCACTGCTTCCTCGGCACTCGAGAGCGAGGGATGGACGGAGCTGGAACGTGTGGCAATGACACGGTGGCGATGGTGGTCGCAGGCCGACCTGAAAAGCGCAACTGTAACGTACTTTCCCAGGAATCTTCCGCAACTTGTCACGAGGGCATCTGAGCTTGTCTGACGGGTTCCAACCGACGCAGGCGGGGCTTCTTCGGCTGCGGTGAGGGTCATTCGCGCCGTCTGCCCGACCAACCGCGGACTGCTATCGCCCCATGGCACCAGATGACGAGTGTCATCTAAACTGAGCTCGGTGGCCCTCTGCGTCACCGACTGCACTTCCACGTGAGGACCACGTGAATCATCGCGGAGAGGCTTGAGATCCTCAGGACATGTCCGGATGGGGTGCGGCGCGTCATCGCGCCGACTTCTGCCCACCGATGCTCGACATCGGCCGATGAAAGGACACGACATGTCATCGAAGGATGAGAAGAACCTCACGCAGGTCATCGACAAGATCGCTGCCATGGATGAGCCGAGACGCTCGACCATGCAGCAGGTGCACGACCTCATCGTGGCAACCGCACCGGAGCTCAAACCCCGGATCTGGTACGGGATGCCCGCCTACGCCGCCTCCGCCAGCACTCCGGCACTGATCACCCTGCGCAACGACGAACGGCTGAACCTCGCACTCACCGAGAAAACTCCGTTCAACCCCGCCGGTGGTGAAGACGGGGCTCTCATGCCTGCGGCTTGGTACTTCGAGACCGTCGATGCCGCCACGGAGAAGCGGATCGCGGAGATCGTTCGCTCAGTAGCTGGCTGACAGCATCGCACGGCGCTCTTCCCGGCGATGGACCCTCGCCGGGAAGAACGCTGTTCGGTGCCCGAGCTCTCCCGAGCAGACCTGTTCAGCCGATGCAGACATGTGGCAATATGGCTTTCCTCGGATGCAGCACCGGGGTCGGAGTGTGCGGTGACCCGGACGACGGCTGAACGCCGTGCCCGCTTGATCCGAGAATTCCGGATTCCTCGAAGGAGAGTGTGCGATGTCGGAGTCAACGGTTCGCTTCAGCCCGGACAACAGCAATGTGCTTTCGTGTTTGGGCGGTCTGCAGGAACTCGCTGGGTCCTGGCGCGGACACGGATTCAATCTGATCTCACGACCCGACTACTCCGGGCGCGCGAATCTCTATCTCCAGCTCAACCAGACCGAGGAAACCTACGACGTCACACCGATCGGCTCACCGGTGCCCAACCGGGCCTGCGGCGGAGACGGCGTCGATCTCCACGGTCTCACCTACCTGCACAAGGTCAGCGACAAGGACACCCACAGCGCGCTGCACATCGAACCCGGCATGTGGATGATCCAACCGCCGGCTGAGTATCCGCCTCTGCGCAATCCCTCCAACGGACAGATCGTCTACCGCATGTCGTCGATCCCGCACGGCAACACCCTCAACGCCCAGGGAACGGTCGTGCCGTTCTCCGGTGCGCCACCCGTGCTTCCGATCGGCGACCAGCCCTACGGATACTCGGATTTCCTCTCCTTCAACAGCACCCCGATCACCGGGGTGACACCTCCTGATGAGGCGATCATGAACGCAGCCGGCAGCTCGGAGGCCGGGACCTCACGCACCGATCACCTCAAACCATTCCAGCAGTTCGACCTCAGCGTCGCCGAGGGCCCGGAGAACCCCCGCACTCCCTACAGCACGCACCCGCCGGAGCCACCGCTTCCCGACCACATCCTCGGCGTGCCCATGCAGGATGTCGTCAACGATCCCATTCGCCTTCTCCAAGCCGATATCCATGACAAGGTCGAGGCCGGTTACTCGATCGACGGGGTCGCGATCAACGTGATGACGCAGGCCAAGGTCGGCTTCCGCAAACACCGGAACGATCCGTACGGCCCGCACGTCACCGTCGAACCGCAACTCGCCGACGGAGGCCTGACCAACTTGCCCTTTCTGCTCGGGGGAGTGCCGACGGGAGACAAAGGGCCGAACGCGCAGACCACGCTCGTCTACGCGACCATGTGGGTCGAGCGGCTCACCCATCCGAACCAGCCGACGATCATGCAGATCCAATACGCGCAGATGTGCGTCCTCAACTTCCGCATCCTGCTCATGCCGGACCAGGGGATCGTCGGCTGGCCGCACATCTCGGTGGCCACGCTTCGCAAGACCTTCGGCTGATTGTGCAGCGCCGTGAACGAGCGCCCTACGGCATGAACGAGCGCCAGCGGCCCTTCCGCCGCTCGAAGGCGAAGCGCTCCGAGCGCAGCCGACGGATGCGAGTAACGACATCCGGGGCGTAGCCGAACGCCGCGTCGGTGTCAGCGAGTCCTTCGAGCACCGCGGAATACCTCTCGACGGCCAGTTCGATGCGTCGGCACAGAACCACGCGAGTATCCGCCGATGACGGTGACCGCTCGAAGTCGAGGATCATCCGATCATGGGCGGAGAGTTCGTTGACGGTGCCTGGAATCACTCGTCTCTTTCTGTGTCGGTCTAGCGTCGGGTCGATGACGCAGAGTACTCGCGACGAAATCTAGCTATCAGCGGACAGGAACAATTGGCGCAGAACTTCGTCGATTGCTGGTGACGATCGATCCCATACTCTGTCAACTGAGTTTGATGAAACCGTGGAGCCTTGGCGCGGTATCGTCAAAATCTGCGAACCCCAAGGATCGGTAGAAGTCGTGTTGCCTCGGTTCATCATCTGTGACGAGAACCTTCTGGCGCACGTCCTCGAACTTCTCGAACACCGTGGAAACCAGTGATCTGCCGATTCCCTGCCGTTGGGGGTCAGGCGCGACTAGGACGTCTTGGAGATACGCAATCGTCGCGCCGTCTCCGACCATACGGGCCAATCCACACAGCTGACCGTCGTTCCGGGCGGTGACGACACACCTCGATCCGTGTATCGCTGCGACAAGACGATCCGGATCGGTGGTGTAATTCGACCAGCCAACCGATTCGTAAAGCGCGAGCAGTTCATCCCGCGTGGGACGGTCGTCCAGCTGATAATCCACTGTCATGCTGCCATGCTAGCGATGTGTCCATCGGTCAGGGGAGATTCCGCGGCCCTCGAAACGCGACCGAGAACGCCCCGAGGGTTTCAGCAATCGAACTGTTCGATGACCACGAGCCAGCCGCCGCACCGCCGACGACACATATCTTCGACATCGCGCCCGCAACCAGACGTACCCAACCTGGACGACCGGTAGGTTCAGTGCCCCTTCGCCTCGTACTTCTTCGGCTCGGGCAGTCCGCGCTCGGCGCGGACCCGGCGCGAGACGGATTCGACCGCGCGCAGGGCGTCGACGACCATCTCCGGGGTCACCGGGAACGGCATGTTGTGGAGCGTCTCCTCGGGCACGGTCGCCGCCTTCGCCACCGCCTCAAGCTCCTTCGCGTCATCAGGACTCAGCCCCACCTCGGTGAGGGTGTTGGGCAGACCGACACGGGTCGTGAACTCGATGAAGTCCTCGATCTCCTCGGCATCGGCGCCTTCCATGATCAGCTGGGCGAGAGTGCCGACGTTGACCTTCTGCCCGTGGGCGAGACCGTGGGTCTGCGGAGCCGCCGTCAGCCCGTCGTGGATCGCATGGGCAGCCGCCAGGCCGCCGGCCTCGAAGCCGAGACCGGAGAGCAGGGTGTTCGCCTCGACGACGGCCTCGAGGGCCGGGGTGACAGTCTTCGCGTTGACCGCGTCGATCGCTGCGAGGGCGTTCTCGTGGAGGATCTCCCAGCTCAGATGCGCCAGCGCGGTGCCAGCCTGGGTCGGGCGCCCACCGGACATCGTCTCACCGGTGCCGCGTGCGGTTGCCCGCGCTTCGATCCAGGTCGCGAGCGCATCGCCGATGCCGGCGATGAGGAAGTTCACCGGTGCGTTCGCCACGAGCTGGGTGTCGATGAGGACGAGGTCGGGGTTCTTGTGGAAGAAGCGGTACTCGAGGAACTCGCCGTCAGCGGTGTAGACGACCGACAGCCCCGAGGTGGGGGCATCCGAGGACGCCGCGGTGGGAATCGATGCCCACTTGATGCCGGCCTTGTGCCCGGCGGCCTTGGCCGAATCGATCGCCGAACCTCCGCCGAGGCCGACGATGACATCATGACCGCCCGACCGGATTCGCTCGACCAGTCCGTCGATCGTCTCGGGGGTGGCGAAGCCGCTGAACGACTCGCGGACGACGTCGATGCCCGCGCCTTTGAAGCTCTTCTCGATCGGTGCTTCGACGAGACCCCAGACGGTGTCGTCGGCGATGAGCAGCGGAGTGGTGCCGAGGGGTGCGAGATGGTCGGCGAGGTCGGCGATGACGTTCTTCCCCTGGACGTAGTGCGAGGGGCTGGAGAATGCGTACATGGGGTCTGTCCTTCCTGCGAGTGGCTTCCCGAGCCGACGCAGCGAGCCGTGGATGAGACCCGTCGGTCAGCCGATGGGGATCGCTCCTGTGCCGGAGCGCGCGGCCAGTCTATGCCCGTCGCCGAGGCGTCTCCACCTGACAAGGTGACTGTTCGATCACGTCAGCGACGTCCGGCACTGCTTGGATCCCCGTGGCCGGCGGCTTTGCCACCGTCGTCGCCGTCGCCGTCATCCGTCTCGGCGTCATCGAGGAGTCCGATGAGAGCGCCGAGGGCGGGAGGCTGCCACCGGCGGGCATGGCAGATGAGTGAGACGGTCCACGTCAGGTCGGCGTCGCTGAGGGAGAGGGTGACGATTCCGGGCTGATCGCCGACAGCGGATTCGGGGAGCAGGGCGATGCCGAGGCCGTTGCGGACGAACGCGAGGATCATCGCCGCCGTCGATGATTCGACCATGACCGAGCGGCGCAGCCCGGCCGCGCGGAAGGCCTCATCGGCGATCGCGCGGAGCCCGAACCCCGGTGGGAAGTCGATGAACGGTTCGGCCGCGATGTCGGCGAGCGCCGCGGAGCGCCGGGATGCCAGCTCATGGTCACCTGCGACGACGAGGACGACCGGAGTGCGCGCGATCTCGCGCACCGACAGCGCCGGATGGGGCGCGGCATCCGAGGAGAACGCCGCATCGAGCTGGTTGTCGACGACGTCCTGGCGCATCCCCACCGACCCGGTCGGCGAAGAGATCAGCTGCAGCTCGACCGCCGGGTAGCGCTGCCGGAAGCGGGCGAGGAGTTCGGGGAGATCGAACGGGGGCTCGAACGTAGGCGCACCGAGGCGGAGCCGACCGCTGACGACCCCGTCGACCTGCCGGACGGCCGCGAGCGCGGCCTGCTCGTCGGCGAGAAGTCCCTGTCCGCGGACGAGGAGTTCCTCTCCTGCGGGGGAGAGATGGAACTGCCGCGTCGTGCGGATGATGAGGGGCACGCCCACCTCCCGTTCGAGTGACTTGATGCCCGCTGAGACGGTGGACTGCGAGACGTGGAGGGACTCGGCGGCACGGGTGAAGCTCTGCGCATTCGCCACGGCGACGAAGTACTCGAGCTGGCGAAGATCCATCCACCAATTATCGCACGAGGCGATTTCTCCTATCCGAATTATTCGTTGGACACGATGACTGTGCGGGTGGACAGTGGAAGCAGCGCCCCTCCAACGGGCGCCCCTGACGATCGAGAGGCACGACCCCGCATGACGACGACACTGCACAGCACGCCCACGACGACGAGCACACGACATGGCCTCGGCTTCTGGCTCGTCGCCGCCGCCTTCCTCATCGGCATGGCCTACTCGACGCTGCCGACCCCGCTCTACCCGCTCTATGCCGAGCGGGACGGCTTCTCGACGTTCGTCGTCACCATCGTCTTCTCCGTCTATGCCGTCGGCGTCGTCATCAGCCTCATCCTCGTCGGCCACATCTCCGACTGGGTGGGCCGCAAGCGCATCATCATCCCCGCGCTCGCCCTCGAGGCCGCCTCGGCGGTCATCTTCCTCCTCTGGCCGGATCTGCCGGGGCTCATCGCCGCCCGGTTCATCTCGGGACTGGGCATCGGCATGCTCACCGCCACGGCGACGGCGCACCTCCACGAACTCCACAGCCGCCACCGCCCGCACGCGACCGACTCCGCCCGCTCCGAGGTCGTCTCGATCGCTGCGAACATCGGCGGGCTCGGACTCGGGCCGCTGATCGCCGGCTTCCTCGCCCAATACGTCACCGGCCCCCTCGTCGTGCCCTACCTCGTGTTCCTCGTCCTCCTCATCGCGTCGATCGTCGCCGTCGCCCTTGCCCCCGAGACCGTCGACGTGCAGCCGTCGCGTCCGAGCTACCGGCCCCAGCTTCCCGGCGGGGCCGGGGCCGGGGGCGGCTTCTGGCAGGCCGCCGTCGCGGCACTGGCGGCCTTCTCCGTCTTCGGTGTCTTCACCTCGGTGACCCCGGAGTTCCTCGCCGAGGCGCTCCACGAACCCAGCAGACTCATCGCCGGTGCGGTGACGTTCGTCGTCTTCGCCGCCGCCGCGCTCGCCCAGACCGCGACCCAGCGGATGGCACCCCCGGTGCGGCTGCGGCTCGGCGCGCTCGCCGAGATCCTCGGCTTCGGCTTCCTCGTCGCCGGCACGGTCTCGGCCAGCCTCGTGCTCTTCCTCGTCGGGGGAGCGGTCGCCGGTGCCGGGGCCGGCTTCCTCTTCAAGGGCGCGGTCGGCACGATCCTCGCGACCACCTCGGCGGACCGTCGCGGAGCGGCCCTGGCCGGTCTCTTCCTCGTCGCCTACCTCGGTCTCATCGTCCCCGTCGTCGGCCTGGGCCTGGCGGTCACCGTCCTGCCGTCGACGACGGCGATGATCGGACTGAGCGCCATCCTCGTCATCGTGCTCGCCGGACTCGGTCTCAGCACCGTCCTCGGTGCGGGACGGTCGGGGACTGTGCGCGGGTGAGCCTCTGCGGTCGACTACGCTGGTCGGCGTGAACGATGCCATATTCATCCGCCCGGCACGAGGTGCCGAGGACTACCCGCGGCTCGTCGACATCTGGCGTTCGTCGGTGCTCGCGACGCACGATTTCCTCGCCGCTGACCACCGTGACGCCATCGAGGAGCGGCTGGCCTCGGACTACTTCCCGCATGTCCGTCTCACCGTCGCCGAGCGCGGCGGAGTCGCCGTCGGCTTCGCCGGCACCGCCGCTGGCAGCCTCGAGATGCTCTTCATCGACGCCGACCACCGAGGCGAGGGAGTCGGGACGAGACTTCTCGACCATGTCATCTCCGCCGAGGACGTGACGGCCGTCGACGTCAACGAGCAGAATGAGCAGGCCTACGGGTTCTATCTGAGTCGCGGCTTCACCGTCACCGGACGCAGCCCCGTCGACGCCGCCGGACTGCCGTATCCGCTGCTGCACATGACATTGGCCCGGGACGGAGAGACGCGGGACTGAGTGCCCCGCAACTGAGCGCTCCGGGACGGAGCGCCCCGCGACAGGCCGCCTCGGGACTGGCGACGGCGCTCGACCGGGGTCAGTTCCCGAACTGCTCGAGCAGCGCCTTCGCGGAGTCCTTCCCGAGCTGGTTCGCCGCGAGCGGGCTGTCGCCGGTGAGGAGATTGCGGTCGCGCGTCGTCGCTCCGGTCATGTCCTCGTTGGCGATCTCGATGCCCGCTTTCGTCAGCGCCGTTCCGAGTGCCCACGGCATCTTGCCCGGCAGGTAGCCGATCTCGATGTTCGCACCCTCATCGAGGGTGTCCGGGAACGCGACGATCCGGTATCCGGCGAAGGGGTTCTCATCGCGGCCGACACCGGAGGCCAGGAGTGCGGCCGGGCCGTGGCAGAGGGTGATGATGAGTCGGTCGTTGTCGAGGAAGTAGTCGAGGGTCTCGCCGAGGACAGCGCTGAAGGGGATGCCGTTCATCGCACCATGACCGCCGGGGATGAAGATCGCCGCGTAGTCGTCGAGACCCTGTTCGAGCACCTCGGTGAGCTTCTTCGGCGCCTTGAACGCCTCCTTCGTCGCCTCCCATTCCGCAGTGACGGCCTCGTCGTCCTTCGGGTAGGCCCACCATTCGAACTTGCCCGGTTCCCCGTCGAGGGTCGCGATGTCGATCCCGTAGCCGGCCTGGGCGATGTGGTACATCGGCAGGAGCGTTTCGACCGGGTGGTTTCCGGTGGAGAAGAATGTCTCGTTCTGCATGAGCATGTAGCGCTCGTCGGTGGCGATGACGAGGACCTTCCACTTGCCGCCCGTGTACGTCTCGTCGGTGCCGAGGCCGTCGAAATCGGTCGTCGGCGCCGTGTACTGCGACAGCGAGTACGGCGACGGGAAGTAGGCGTTGTTCTCCGCCGGGTCCGGGGTGGGCTGGCGGTCCTGTGCTGAGTCGGCCATGGGGTTCCTTCCGAAGAGCGTCGCCGAGGTTGTCCCCGGCTGGCAACAGATGTGCAAGGCATCTTGCTGCTCGGTACGGCTTCAACCTAGTTGACCGTGAGTGTTCGCACAAGGGACCGACGGCGCCCGGGGACCGGGAATCGGCTGTGAGCCCAGCGGATGTGACACGATGAGTCCATGTCATCGCCGACAACGATGCTCCCGACCCCGACGCTCACCACGGACCGTCTTCGCCTGCGTCCGTTCGCGGAGGCCGACGCCGAGGCGCTCTACGCGCTGCAGTCGAATGCGCGGGTGCTCGAGTACTGGGATTCCCCGCCGTGGTCCGATCGGGCGATGATCGCGCGCTTCATGGCCGGCTGCCGGAGCATGGCAGAGAACGGGACCGGTGCACGGGTGGCCGTCGAGCGGCGTGCAGACGGCGCGTTCATCGGCTGGGTCACGTTCAACAGCTGGAACCCCGATTTCCGGAGCGGATCCCTGGGATTCTGCTTCGCCGAGGAGGTCTGGGGACGCGGTTACGCGACCGAGGCGGCGAGGGCCCTGCTTGCGTGGGCGTTCGACGCCCTCGACCTCAATCGTGTGCAGGCCGAAGCCGACACGCGCAACATCGGTTCGGCCCGCGTGCTCGAGAAGCTCGGCTTTCGCCGGGAGGGGACCCTGCGCGAGGACTGCATCGTGGCTGGTGTGGTCTCCGATTCCTGGGTCTACGGGCTGCTGCGGAGGGAGTGGGACCATGGCCCGGATTGAGCTGCGTCAGCCCGTCGGCTATGTCCAGGCGACCGTGACCGATGGTGGCGGCACTGCGGAGATCGCCTGGGCGGGCAATGGTCGGTGACTACCATCCGTGGATCGTCGAACTCTATGACCGCGATAATCCCGGTGGCGCCGACCACGAGTACTTCCGTGCGCTCGCCCACCGATTGGGTGCCCGACGGATCCTCGACCTCGGCTGCGGGACGGGATTGCTCACGCGCTCGCTCGCCGAGGACGGACGCCGAGTCGTCGGAATCGATCCGTCGGCCGCGATGATCGCCTTCGCAGCGAGTCGAGATGAAGGACAGCGCGTCGAATGGATCAACGGCGATTCGACTGCGGTCCCGGCCGAGCGCTTCGACCTCGCCTTCATGTCGGGAAACGTCGCCCAGCACATCAGCGACCCCGACTGGCAGGGCACTCTCCTCGATGTCCGCGCTGCACTGCGCACAGGTGGCGTCCTGGCCTTCGAGAGCCGCAATCCGAGCGCTCGTGCGTGGGAGACATGGTCGCAGCCCGAGGCGACGAGGCGGGTGACCGAACACGGGCTGTTGGAGGAATGGGCCGATGTCGACGACCTCGGCGAAGGGCGCATCCACGTCCGGTTCTCGAATCGTTTCGTCGACACCGGTGAGATCGTCGTCGAGGACGAGACCTTCGTCTTCCGCAGCAGGGAAACGCTGGAAGCACAACTGACGACAGCCGGGTTCGCCGTCACTGAGGTGTGGGGTTCCTGGTCACGTCGACCATTCGTCGGAACCGATCCGCTCTTCATCATCGAGGCGCAGGCAGTGTGATCGGCGCGTAGACTGCGTCGGGTCAGCCGTCCGCGCAGAAGGGGGTCTGCCGTGTTCACCGCGCCGCCGCTCGTCATCGCCGTCGTCCTGCTCCTGGTGCGCGGTCTGCTCGCCTTCACGTTCTTCCACGAATCACTGCTCAAGCTCAAGGACGTGCGCCGCTTCGCGAAGAACGACGGCCTGCCCCTGCCGCTGGCCTGGTTCGTGCCGATCGCGGAGTTCGCCGCCGCCCTGTCCTTCGCCACCGGTGTGCTCGCCCAGTTCGCCGGCATCGGCGTCGTCGTGCTCATGCTCATCACGATCTCGATGCAGAACTTCCGGTGGCACAGCAGGTACTGGGCCGCCGACAACGGATGGGAGTACGACCTCTTCCTCCTCACGCTCGCCGCGGTGATCGCGGTCTTCGGCGCCGGTCCGATCGCGCTCCCGACGCTCGTGGGATTGGCGTAGAAGGATCAGCCGAGGTCAGCGCGGCATCCCGGCGGCATAGGCCGCCTGCCCGGCGTGCTGGGCGGCATCGTCGACGATCGAGACGAGGCGAACGCCGCGGGTCACCGGGGGAGTCCAATGCTCATCGATGACGACATCGAAGTCCTCCGCGCTCAGCCGGTTCGCGTAGTCGATGAGGGCACCGAGCGCAGCGGTGGCGTAGTCGACGAGGAGTCCCTGATCGTTGACGACGATCTCCGAGGCCTGTTCGGGGGTGTGCCCGTAGCCGATGGTATCGCCGATCGGACCGAGGTCGAAGCGGTCGCGGAACCGCTCCCACACCTGATCCTCACCGGTGAGGCCGGCGAGCTGGACATCGACCTCGCGCCCGATGTGCCACAGCAGCCACGCGACCGAATTGGGATGGGACCCGGGGTGAGCGTTGAGCTCCTCGGGAGTGAGCGTTGGCAGGTTCTCGATCGTCTCGAGGGGACGCTTGGCGACATCGGCGAAGAGCTCAGTGATCGTCATGCCTCCCATTGTGCTCCGGCAGGGCCGGTTTGAGAGGTGCCGCGCACAGAATTCTTCAGCCCGTCCCTTCCCCGGAATGACAGCGATCGCACGCGATCGGCACCAAACGCCGGACCGCCTCGGCGGAATAAATGAGCGCCGGTCGCGGCTGTTGTGGGCACGCCCCATCGGTGGGCACCACTGAACGTCAACGAAGGAGCAAGCACATGTCGGACTCAGGTCGCGTCGTCATCCTCGGCGGACACGGGAAGGTCGCCCTGCTGGCGGCACCGAAGCTCACGGCCGCCGGCTTCGCCGTCGACTCGGTCATCCGCAACCCCGACCAGGCCGGTGACGTCGAAGCCGCCGGGGCGCATCCGGTCATCCTCGACATCGAAACCGCGGACACCGATGCCCTCGCCGAGGTGTTCGCCGGCGCTGCGGCGATCGTCTTCTCCGCGGGGGCCGGCGGTGGCAGCCCCGAGCGGACCAAGGCCGTCGACCTCGAGGCCGCCAAGCGCGCGATCGACGCGACCGAGCAGGCCGGAGTCAAGCGCTTCGTCATGGTCTCCTACGCCACCGTCGGCATCGACCTCGACCGCGTCGACCCGTCGAACGCGTTCTACCCGTACGTCGAGGCCAAGCACGGCGCGGACGCCTACCTGCGTGAGAGCCCGCTCGACTACACGATCCTCGGGCCCGGGCATCTCACCCTCGATCCCTCGCCGGGCGCCGTCGTCATCGCCGATGAACGCGGTGACATCGACGGCCGCACCCCCGGTGAGGGGCAAGCGGAGACGTCGCGTGAGCTCGTCGCCGATGTCATCACCTACGTCATCGCCAATGACGCCGACGTGCGGGAGACCGTGAACTTCTACGACGGTGCGACCCCGCTCGCCGAGGCGCTCAGCTGAGCCGATTCCACAGCCGGTGGGTCAGCCCGCTGGGCGTGCTCACCGACTCGAGGGCGAAGCGCTCGTCGAGAACGCCGGGATCGTCCCACAGGCGCACCCCGGTGCCGAGGACGATCGGCACGGTGATCGTGTGCATGAAGTCGACGAGGTCGGCGTCGAGGAACTGCCTGATCGTCGACGGGCCGCCGCCGAGCCGGACATCGAGTCCGCCCGCGGCGGCCCTCGCCGTCTCCAGGGCCGTGGCGGGGTCGGCGTCGATGAAGTGGAAGACGGTGCCGTTGGCGAACTCGATGGGCGGCCGGGGGTGGTGGGTGAGGATGAAGCACGGAGTCGCGAACGGCGGCGCATCATCCCACCACCCCTGCCAGCCGTCGTCGGGCCACGGCCCGGTCTGAGGGCCGAACTTCTTCCGGCCCATGATCTCGGCGCCGATGCCCTGCCCCCACATGCTGAAGAGCGCACGGTCGACGGTGATCGGAGCATCAGCGCGATCGACGCCCATGATGACGCGACCGTCGAAGCGGGAGAAGAGCGCCGCAGCGTCGCCGATGGGCTCATCGAAGGTGACGTGATCGCCCGCGGCGAAGCCGTCGAGGGAGACGAAGAGATTGTGAATGCGCGTGCGGAACATCGGTGTCCTCCGGAGCAGGTCGATTGTCGGTGACAATGGAACCCAGCGTAGGATGATGCACTTGCAGAACACAATCACTTGAGGGAGGACGCGTGGCTGGGCAACCGCGGTCGGGCTGTGCGATCAATGCCGCCGTCGAGGTGCTCGGCGATTCGTGGAGCCTCATCATCCTCCGCGACATCGTCTTCGGCGGTCGCCGCCACTTCCGGGAGCTGCTCACGCAGAACAACGAGGGCATCGCCTCGAACATGCTCGCCAGCCGACTGAGGAAACTCGTGGACGAAGGGCTCCTGACCAAGGCGGAGGCGGTCCGCGGTCAGAAGGCGAAATACTCGCTCACCGAGGCGGGGATCCAGACCCTGCCGGTCATGGTTGCACTCGGAACCTGGGGGATGACCCACCGCGAGACCTCACCGGAGCTGACGATCCGATCCAGACTCATGACCGAAGACCCTCAGCTCGTCTCCGGCCTTATGGAGGAGCTGAGGGAGACTCACCTCGGCGTTCCGCGTCCCGACCCGGATTCACCGCGCGCTTCAGAACGGCTGCAGGCTGCTGTCGACGCGGCGATCGCCGGAAGCTGAGTCGGTCGTCGAACCTGGTTGCGGCCGGCGCCGATGATCGGGGATTGCTGTGCTGAGTTCGCTGGGACGAATCTGTTGTCTGATCCTTCGAGGTGTGGTTCCATGGAATAAGCAATTGCAGAATGCAATCGCTTTGATCCCGATACTGATCCCGAAGGAGCGATCATGGTGAGCGAACTCATGGCCGGCATCAGCGTCGGCAGCGAGGAGGACGAGTCGTCCCCAGGGGGCGGGCGCCGCATTCTCCCGATCGCCGTTCCGGACGGGAACCAGGCGGTGTTCTTCGGTGAGTGAGTTCGCAGACGATCAGGGCGCACCTGTGACCGCGACGATCAGCCTCGGTGCTGATATCGAACACCCGGTCTCTGCAGTGTGGACCGCCTTCGCCGATGCAGATCAGCGCGTGCAGTGGGGAGTCCCCGAAGGGGAGGAGATGGTCTGCGACATCGACGAATTCCACCCCGGTGGATCGATCCGTGCCCGTTGCGGGGCGCCTGGAGCACTGGAGTTCGCATCGACTGGGCAGTACTGCGCTGTCATGCCGGAGCGTCACATCGTGACCACCGAGACTCTCACCAAAGACGATGAGATCCTCTCGACCGCCATCATCACCTGGACCCTGACGGCCACCTCGACAGGCACCAGAGTCGAGCTCGTCGACCAGGTCGTTTCCTTCGTCGGTCAGGGAATGATCGACGGCCACCGCAACGGCCACGACATCTGCCTGCGACAGCTCAGCGAATTCCTCAGTTCGTGAGATCCGCAGCCCACGGAAGATCGGCGCCGGTACGGCCGACGGTGATCCCGGCCAGAGCCGACGCCCTGTCGCCCAATGACGTCAGCTCCGCAGTGCCGAGGTCGGACACCGCCGACGTCGCGGCGTGCAGATCGTGGATGAGGGAGACCATGAACGTGTCCCCGGCCCCGATCGTATCCGCGACGTCGACCCGAGCCGAAGCCACCGTCACCCGCGCCGAGGCGGTCGCCAGGATTGCGCCCTCACCTCCGCGAGTCATCGCCACCAGGTCCGGACCAAGGCCGAGCAGACGATCGACCTGTGCTTCTTCAGCGAGGTCGGGGTAGAGCCAATCGGCATCGACATCGCTGAGCTTGAGGACGTCGACGCGTGCGGCGAGCTCCTCGAATCGGGCCAGTGCCGCCGTCTGCTCGCCGATGATCGTCGGGCGGATGTTCGGGTCGAACGTCACCAGTCGCGTCGACGGGTGACGGTTGTCGAGCAGGTCGTCGATCGTCGCCGCACCGGGTGAGAGGAATGCCGCGATCGAGCCGATGTGGATGGCCTCCCACGGCTCCTCTGCGACCGGTGTCGGATCGGGATTCCAGCGCAGGTGGAAGTCGTATTCAGCCGACCCGTCGGCGGAGAGGGTCGCGCGCGCCGTCGAGGTCGCACCCTGAGGGGCTGCATGGACGGTGACGTTCGAGGCCCGCAGGTGGGAGAGGATGAATCCGCCGTGGAAGTCATCTCCGAGGTCCGTGAGCAGGGCGACCTCGTCACCGAGGCGACCGAGGCCGAGTGCGACATTGGCCGGCGCACCTCCGGGGGCGTACCTGTCGGGTGCGTCGGGAGTCGAGACGATGTCGATGAGCGCCTCACCGATGACGAGAGTGGTCATCACCCCAGTCTATGGAGCGACGGTGGTCGTCGACGCCGGTTCCTCCGATCGCACGGGGACCGCACCCGATGCGCGGCCCTGAGCAGCGGCCCGGTGCGGACGGCTCGAGCAATCGCACACCGGGGAAGGAGAATCGGACGCGACTCGAAACTCCCTGTGACCTGAATCTCTCTCATGTCAGTGCCGGATGGCAACGTGAGGTCATGGACAACATCACGGAGAACCCAGAGATCAGGCAGGTCATCGACACGGCGTCGGCGCGCATCCTCAATCCCCGACCAGGCGAATGTCTCGTGTGCTACGTCTTCCGACAGCTCGGGGAGTTCGGCTGCAACGGCACGCACCGCTTCGCCGAGAGCTTCCGCGACAGCACGGCACCACGGGCGACGGCTCTCCTTGCACGTCTGGGCAGCATGGGCGCATGCTGCTGTGACTGTGAGATGTTCCTCAACGCGTATGCGTTCGCTCAGCGACCGCTGCTCATGCGCGGTCCTCTGGCCGAGGCCATCGGCACGCGCATGAGCGTTGAGGAGCTCGAGGCCGCAGGTGCGCTGCCGATGGATTCGGCTCGTGCTGACACCACGGGCGGGCAGAACGCACCCTCAGACATCTACCTCTGCTGTCAGTTCGTGCGGCGCGGATCCACGCAGCCGTGCGGGAACTGGAGGAGACAACGCCGATGGTGAGGTGAACTGGCGGGGGACCGCGCAGGCAATGCGGCACCGGGGTGTGCAGAGAGGCTGCGCGGACAGGCTGCGCGGAGTCCCTCGGCAGCCGGTCCGAAAGAATGCTCACTTCTGCCGATCCGGCAGAATGAACGTATGACTCTGCCGCTCTTCCTCGACTGCGACCCGGGCATCGACGACGCGCTCGCGCTCGCCTACCTCCTGTGCCAGGACGACGTCGATGTCGTCGGCATCGCCGCCTCGGGCGGGAACGTTCCCACCGCGCAGGTCGTCGAGAACACGCGGAGATGGCTCACGCTCGCCGGAGCCGACGACATCCCCGTCCACGCAGGCCATGCCCTGCCGCTGGCGCGCCAGAGATCAGCAGCCGCACAGATGACATCCGGACCGGCCGTGGGGCAGCCCGACACCGCCGACATCGAGTACGCCGACCTCACCCACGGCCAGACCGGTGCCGGCTACGCCACTCTGCCGGAACCGACGGTGCCGCTCAGCCCCACCTCGGCGGCACAGGCGTGGGTCGACGCCGCCCGCGCGCACCCCGGCGAGCTCATCGGCATCGTCATCGGGCCGTCGACGAACCTCGCGCTCGCCCTGGAGATCGAACCCCGGCTGCCTCACCTTCTCCGCCGTCTCTTCATCATGGGCGGGGCCTTCAACTACCGCGGCAACACGCACCCGACGACGGAATGGAACGTCACCTTCGACCCGGAATCGACCGCCGCCGTCCTCGCGGCTTTCGACCGGGCCCGTTACGAGCACCCCGACATCGCTCTGCCCGTCATCGCCCCGATCGAAGCCACCGAAGCCGTGGCGATGACCCCCGAACGCTGGGCGGCCATCCTCTCAGGCGATGCCGACGCCCGGTGGCACCCAGTGCTCCGCGAACTCGGCGAGGCCCTGCGCTTCTACTTCGAGTTCCACGAATGGGACGGACTCGGCTACCTCGCGCACATCCACGACCCCTTCGTCGTCGCCTGCGCCCTCGCGTGGGCCCGCGAACCCGACCGGTCGGAGAGCACCCTGCCCTGGGCGCGAAGTGCCACAGCACCGGTCGACGTCGAACTCACCGGTACACTCACACGAGGCGAAACCGTCGCCGACTGGCTGGGGCGGTGGGGGAGAGAACCCAACGCAGAGATCATCCGCTCGATCGATGCCGATCTCTTCCTCGACCACCTCGGCGCCACACTGAAGAAGGGACCACACCATGGTTAGAGACACGACCACCCGCACCCTGTCTGGGCAGGGGCCAGCCGCACCGACTGGTCCCGGACAAACCCCCCTCACTCTCACCCTCACCGTCCTCGGCACCGCCGTCATCCTCGCGACCTACCTCGTCGTCCTCCTCACCCAGCCCGCCAACCTCGGCACCGACCTCGGCCACACCACCCTGTGGGTCATGGTCGGGTACCTCGCCGGCGGCATCCTCCTGGCGGCCGGCACCCTGCCGCTTATTCCGCGCAGCATCATCGCGCTCATCCCCGTGGCCATCGCCCTCAACATCGTCATCGGCCAGGTCGTCGGCACGCTCACCCCGATCCCGCTCTATCTCGACTCCATCGGCACCGTGATGATCGGCGTTCTCGCCGGACCGGCAGCCGGAGCGTTCACCGGCATCATCTCGAACCTCATCTGGGGAGTGACCCTCAACCCCAGCGTCATCGCCTTCACGACCGGCGCTGCCTTCATCGGCGCCGCCGCCGGATGGGCCGCCCGCCTCGGCGCCTTCCGCACCCCCTGGTTCGCGGTGCTCGCCGGTGCGCTCGCGGGAATCCCCGCCGCGGCTCTCGGCGCCCCGGTGGCCGCCTACGTCTTCGGCGGCGGACTCGGCGCCGGCACCGGCGGCATCGTCGCGATCCTCCAAGCGGCCGGACAGGAGATGCTCGCCGCGACTCTCGCCCAGAGCATCGTCTCCGACATCATCGACAAAGCACTGATCTTCGGCCTCGCCTACCTCGTCCTGCGCACCCTGCCCCGCCGGATCCTCGACAGGTATCCGTTCACCGAACACAGCCGTCCCTCGCAGGCGCGCGCCCAGCGTCTGAGCTGAATGGCGACAGCGATCCCGGAATCCCGAACCCGTTGGCACCCGGCCACCGACCTCATCGTCATGGCCTGCGCCCTCTTCCTCGTGTTCGGGATTCCGTCACCTGTCGTCCCCGCCGCCGTCATCCTCGGCACGCTCATCGCAGCCGTGGCGACGAGGAGGGTCTCTCTGACCCGGTGGGCACTGACGGTGGCGGGCCTGAGCCTGCCGCTGCTCATCGTCGTCGGCCTCGTGCAGGGCCTCTTCTACCCCGGGACGGCAGTGACCGTGCTCTGGCAGTCCGGGGCCGTGCGCGTCACGGTCGAAGGCCTCGCGATCGCGGCCCAGATCTGGCTGCGGGTCACCGCGCTCATCGCCCTCGGTGCGCTGTTCGGGCTCGGCAACGACTCCGCGCGGCTCTTCGACGGCCTCATCGCCCTCCGCCTGCCCGCGACGGTGGCCTACATCTGCGCCTCCGCGCTCAGCCTCATCCCGTTGGTGCGCCGACGCACCACCGACGTCCTCGACGCCCTCGCCGCCCGCGGATGGCCGACGCACCGCTGGGGAACGCGAATCCGGCTTCTCCCGCGGATCGTCGCAGGCCTCTTCACCTCCCTGCTCGTCGGCGTCGACCAACGCCACGAGGTCCTCGACCAGCGCGGCTTCGCCCGCTCCGACCACGCCGTTGACCTGCAGGATCACCGCGACGACCGGGTCCAGTCCCTCATCCGCCGAGGCGGTCCCCTCCTCACCGTCGCCCTCATCGTCGCCTCGGTGGCCGGCTTCCTGCCCCTGCCGAGCGCCGACACGATCCTCGGAGGTCAGGGTTGAGCGCCGTGCTCGACCTCGCCGGGGTCGACGTCACGTACCGGGCTGCGCAGGCGCCGGCGCTCACCGACATCAGCCTGCGGCTCGATCCTGGACGCATGCACGCGGTGCTCGGTCCGCAGCGCTCAGGGATCTCGACACTGGCCCGGCTCACCGTCGGGCTGCTCGCCGAGCAGGCGACCGTGACCGGCCACGCGGTCGTCACCGACAGCGCCGTCATGCTCGGTGACGATCCCGAGGCGCAGCTGTCGGGAATGACGAGCATCGTCGGCGACGAGGTGCAGCTGCCGAGCCGACTCCACGGCGTGACCGCTGACCGCGCGCGGGTGGCGGCCGCCGCCGCGCTCAGCGCATTCGGCCTCGGCGGTCTGTGGGACCGACGCCTCGACACGCTCTCCGGTGGACAGCGGCAGCTCGTCGTGCTCGCCGGTCTTTTCGCCCTCGACCCCGTGCTCCTCGTCCTCGACGAGCCCGCGCTCTCGCTCGACCCGCGGATGCGCCGGAGTCTCATCGCCGGGCTGCGCGCCCACACGGACTCCGGGGGCGCGGTCCTCCTCACCGGCCACCAGTTCGACGACGTCGCCGAGGCCTGCGACTCCGTCAGCTTCCTCTCCTCGGGCACGCTGGGCGCCGCCGTGGAACCGGCCTCGCTCGAGGACGCCGCGATCGCCGGGCACGGCGTGTGGACATCGGTGCCGGCGCGTGCGCTCGGCCGATCCTCAGGTGCAGACGCCCTCGCCTCGGTACCCGATGAGCCGAAGCCTGCTGATCCTGATGCAAGGCAGCAGACCCCGCGGCCGACACCGGTGCTCACGATCGAGAGCCTGCGGGTGGAACGGGATGGCGCGGTGATCCTCGACGGTGTCGATCTCCGGCTGCATCCGGGTGAACTCCTTGCGCTCACCGGTGCGAACGGTGCCGGGAAGTCGACGCTGCTGCGCGCTCTCGTCGGCCTCCTCGACCGCGGCGCCACGGTGACGGGTGCGATGACGGTGCACCGCCTCGGCGAGGACATCGTGCTGCCGGGCATGCCCGCCTGCCGGCGAGCCGCGCACCTCGGATGGGTCGGTCAGGATCCGGGCACCCAGCTCTCGGCCCCGACGGTCGCCAGCGAGCTGCGGCGAGCAGCGCCTCTGCCCCGACATCGGAGGCGTGAGCGTGAGTCCGTCGTCGCGGAGCGGGCAGCGGCGGTCGCCTCGGCGATGGCGACGCTGGGCCTCACCGAGGCGGCCGAGACCCATCCCTTCGACCTCGGCACTGCGCGGCGGAAGGACGTCGTCATCGCCTCGGCGCTCATCACGGAACCGGCGGTCCTCCTGCTCGACGAACCCACACAGGGCAGGGACGCGGCGGCGATGGCACGACTGAGTGGAGTCGTCGCCGACTTCTGCGGACGAGGAGGCACCGTCATCGCAGTCACCCATGACCGACGGTGGGCGGGATCAGCGGCCGATCGGATCGTCGAACTCGACGGGGGTCGCCTTGTCGCGGCGGGAGCCGAGGCCTGAGCGCGACCGTTGGTGCCTAGCCGGTGGAGCGTGGCCGGTCGGTGCGTGGCCGGTCGGCGGGTGGCTCAGTAGTCGTAGGACGATTCGGTCGTCAGCGTGCCCGGGGTGCGGAACTTCTGCAGGTGGATGTGGCGGGCGAAGCGGATGACCGGGCGGATGAGCATCTCGATGCTGCCGAGGACGAAGAGGCACGTGCCGGCGAACATGAGCGAGTCGGAGAAGAACATGAAGCTGCCGATGAGGAACCACAGGCCGATGAGGACATCGTTGGCGATGCTGATCATCTGGTAGCGCTGGCGGATGACGATCTCGTCGTGTCCGATGTGCATGATGAGGTCGTGTTCCTGCGTGGTCAAGCAGTCCTCCAGAGGGTGGGTGGGAAAAGGGCCGTTGCGATTTTACGCGGGGCCGCGGTGCGCGCGCCATCTGAGACAGAGCTCGGCGGTGGACGCGCAGGAAGACTCAGCTCGCGCGGAGACTCGATGGTTGTCGTTGGTTTGTCGGTGGTTCGCCGGTCGTCGGCGCAGACGCCGGACATGCGGCTCTTCCGGCCGGGCTGTTCGGCAGCGACAGCGGGAGAGCGGTGCGACGCTTCGGGACCGTGGGCGTCGGATTCTGCGGCACATGACCGTCACGCATGCGTCACCCGTGGGACGCGTCGACGCTGCCGTGTCAGTGGCGTCGGCTACAGTCAGCACCACCGACACTCACCACGCGCCAGACTCTCAATGAGGAGACATCATGAGCCGTTCCGTGCAGATCACCGTCGACTGTCATGACCCGATCCTCGTGGCGAGGTTCTGGGCGGAGGTCCTCGGCTACGTCATCCCCGGGCCGCCCGGTGCCTCGCTCGCCGACGGGCAGGATCCGTTCGACGCGTGGAGGGAGTTCCTCGAAGGACTCGGCGTCGAGATGAGACCGGAGGACATGCGCGCCGCGATCGAAGACCCGTCCGGGCGCGGCCCGCGGGTGTTCTTCCAGACGGTCCCCGAGGAGAAGACGGTGAAGAACCGCATCCACCTCGATGTCCGTGCCGCACCCGGACTGCAGGGTGCCGATCGGATGGACGCCCTCGAAGCCGAATGCAATCGGCTCGTCGCCCTCGGGGCCGAACGTCTGCAACGGTTCGAACCGAAACCGCCGATGGAGACCGGTTTCATCGTCATGGCCGATCCCGAGGGCAACGAGTTCTGCCTCGACTGAGCCGGCTGACTCTGACCGATGAGGCTGCCTCGATCGACCACGGTGCCACGACTGAGCCGGCTGACTCGGGTCGATCCGATGATAGTTCTCTTATTTTGCTGACGGGCTCCCGGTCGCGTTGCTACCGTGGCTGGTATGAAGACTGCGAAGCCGACCTACCTCGCCGCTGTCGTCACGCTCGCCTTCAGCCTCGCCCTGACCGGGTGCGCCGGCGGGAATGCCGAATCCCAGACCGCAGACGCCGCGTCGAGCCAGCCGACGCAGGCCAGAGAGGTGAGCTCCGAATCGGCTGAGGAGAGCGCCCCCGCCGACCCGTCCGGGCAAGCCGACCAGTCCGAGCAAGCCGGCCAGACTGGCCAGTCCGCGCTGTCGGCCGACGCCGACCTGAGCCGGGTCCAGCCGCAGGTGACCCCCGAGGACGCGATCGCCGCAGCGGAGGCCGACGTCGGCGATGGCACCGTCCACGCCATCGAACTCGACCACGACCGCCGTGACGACGCGTGGCAGTACGAGGTGAAGATCCTCTCCGGCACGACGGACTACGACGTCACGGTCGATGCGGACTCCGGCGACGTCGTCAGCCGCGACGAGGACATCACCGACGACTCCGAGCAGGCCATCGACCTCAGCTCGCCGATGACGTTCGACGAGGCGCTCGGCCTCGCCGCCGGGCAGGGCACAGGGCGACTGACGAGCTGGAAGCTCGAATCCGACGACGATCGCATCGAGTACCAGTTCGACTACGAGGACGGCAATGCCGACACCGAGGTCACCGTGGACGTGAACTCGAAGAAGGTCACCGTCGACAACTGAGGTCAGGGCAACTGAGGCCCTGGCACCTGAAGTCGCGCCCGGTCCGACGAGGTCGTGCCCCGGTCAGACGCCCGCGCGTCCCGGTCCGACGCCCGCGCGTCCCGGTCCGACGCCCGCGCGTCCCGGTCCGACGCCCGCGCGTCCCGGTCCGACGCCCGCGCGTCCCGGTCCGACCACCGTGTGTCACCGCCTCGGGCTAGGCTGATCCCATGCACGCCAGCGCTGCGCCCCCGGTCGGCCGCCTCGAAGTCATCACCGGTCCGATGTTCTCCGGCAAGTCCGAAGAGCTCATGCGCCGTGTCCGCCGTGCCCGCATCGCCGGCGTCAATGCGCTCGTCATCAGCCATTCCCTCGACACCCGCGCCGAACTCTCGGCCGTCACCTCGCACATCGGGGTCAACATTCCTGCGATCCCCGTCGGCGACGTCACCGACCTCGCCGCAGCGGCCGCGGCGGAGGACTTCGACCTCATCGCCATCGACGAAGCGCAGTTCTTCGGTCCCGACCTCGTCCCGGTCGTCGACGACCTCCTGGCCACGGGCGCCACGGTCATCGTCGAAGGCCTCTGCGTGACCTTCGACGGTGCACCGTTCGAACCGCTGCCGACCTTCATGGCACTCGCCGAGGACGTCACGAAGCTCACCGCAGTCTGCACGATCTGCGGTCGCGACGCCGTGTTCCATGAGCGCATCGCCGCGCAGCCGACAGGCGCCGCTACCGACATCGACGCCAGCCACGTCGGCGGCCTCGACTCCTACGTCGCCCGCTGCCGTGAGCACTTCGGTCAGCCGGCGACGACGCGCCCCGGGGCGGACGGGCCATGACCCCGGCAGCGGCCTCACCCTGATCCGGCGGAGGCCCTGTCGGCAAGCCGGCGAGGTCACTGCTCGATGGCAGCCCACGTCTCCCGCCAGATGTCGGCGAGGGCCGCGATGTTGTAATGCGCGTTCAAGCCGCTCGGCTGCGGCACGACGCGCAGAGCGACGTCCTCCGGCCAGCCGGGAATGAGGGAGGTGTCCTGAACGCCGAGCGTCGCCTTCGGCTGGGAGAACGCGATCCGGAACGAGGTGATCCCGGCGATCGCCACAGCTGCCGGCCGAAGATCGGCCAAACGCGCGACGAGGCGGGCACCGCCGGCGCGCAGCTCCTCGTTCGTCAGCTCATCGGCCCGGACCGTGGCCCGCCCGACGAGGTTGGTGATCCCGATGCCCCGGGAGAGCAGATGCTCCTCATCCTCTGCGGAGAGACCGCGCGAGGCATCGACGAGGTGATCGGTCAGCCCGCCCCGATGGAGCGAGGGCCAGAAGCGATTGCCCGGACGCGCGAAGGGCGCGTTGACCGCCGCTGTCCACAGTCCCGGATTGATGCCGACGATGAGCAGGGAGAGCTTTCCCGGCCCGGCCGGGAGGACATCGTCGATGGCATCGGGATCGTCGGTGGCGAACTGCGCGAGGTCGTCCTTCGTCGGCTTCCGCCCGCCGAGCGGCGACGGTCTGCGGGGTCGGCGATTTTCGGCTGGCACGCCACCCAGACTACCGTCGAAGGACGACGCGTCGAACGGAGGCCCGCGATGAGCCACGAGCACACCCGCCCCCGCCCCGGTGAGTCCGCGCCCTTCCACTTCGAGTCGGTGTGGCGAGCGGCCGATCCCCTCGCTGCGGTGTGGACGGTCCTCACCGATGTCGAGGCCTGGCCGCAGTGGTGGCCGGGCATCGCCGCGGCCACCACGGACGACTCGGGTGTCCACCCCGGCAGTCGCGCGGAGATCACCGTGCGCAGCCCCCTCGGCGTCGCGTTCGACATCACGCTGTCCATCGAGGGTCTCATCCCACCGCAGCAGGTGCGCCTCCTCGCCGACGGCGACCTGCGCGGCGTCGGCGTCTGGACCCTGGCGCGCACCGGGCCGCTCACCGCGATCTCCGCGATATGGTGCGTGACGACCAGGCGGCGATCCGTCCGGGTCCTCAGACCGGCCTCCGCCGGCATGCACGGCATCGTCATGCGAGCCGGGGAGAACGGACTGCGTCGCCGCCTCAGCGAACTGGCGTAGACTCCGTCGCCGTCCACGCCTCGATGCCTCCGGCCAATGACCGGATGCGGACATCCGACGGCGCTTCGCTGCTCACTGCCGAGACGGCGCGAGCCGACCGCACCCCCGACCTGCAGTGGACGACGATGTCGGTGGCCGGGCCGACCGCCTCGGCGAGGGACGGCCACCCGCGGTCGACGACGACGTCGAGGGGGACGTGCACGCTGCCGGGAATCGCCTCGAGCTCCCGCTCCCACGCCTCCCGGACATCGACGATCACCGGCGCCGAGGTGAGCGCGCGGACCTCGTCGGCCGTGACCTCCGCCACCCCGGCCGGAGCCGGAGCCCCCACCGCCGGTGCCGCACACGCGAGGGCCACCTCGGCGAGATCGGTGACGGCGGGGCGGTCCGGGTCGGGCGAGAAGCGCAGCGTCGTGAAGCTCGTGCTCAACGCATCGACCCGCAGCAGGCGGCCGAGCAGGGGATCGCCGATGCCGCAGATGAGCTTGATCGCCTCGGCGGCCATGAGCGACCCGACGAGCCCGCAGAGCACCCCGAGCACCCCGCCCTCGGCACAGCTCGGCACGGAATCGGCGTCGGGGATGTCGGGGAAGAGGTCACGCAGCATCGGACCGTGACCGGGGGCGAACGTGCTCACCTGCCCCTCGAAGCGGAAGATCGTCCCCCACACCAGCGGTGTGCCGGTGAGTTCGGCGGCGTCGTTGGACAGGTAGCGGGTCGCGAAGTTGTCCGCCCCGTCGATGACGAGGTCGTGGGCGGCGAAGAGTTCGAGGGCGTTGTCCGGGCTCAGGCGCTCGGCAACCGTCTCGACGGTGAGGCCGGGATCGAGCCGGAGGAGGGCATCGCGCGCGGATTCGACCTTGGGACGGCCGACATCGGCGTCCCGGTGGAGGATCTGGCGCTGCAGGTTCGACACGTCGACGACATCGTCGTCGATGACGGTCAGCTGCCCGATCCCGGCCGCCCCGAGGTACTGGAGGACCGGGGCGCCGAGACCGCCGGCGCCGATGACGAGGATCTTCGCCGCGCGCAGGCGGCGCTGACCGGTCACCCCGACATCGGGCAGGCTGAGGTGCCGGGAGTAGCGTGCGATCTCCGCGGGGCTGAGCTCGGGTCCGGGTTCGACGAGCGGTCTCACGGCCCCATCACCAGGTTCTCGACCGAGGTCGTGCGGGCGGACTCCGCGGTGACCCGCCCGTCGTCGGGCGACGATGCGAGCGCGAGCGGGCGTTTGGGGATCCGTCCCGCCCCGGCCGCCAGGCGACCGGCGTCGACGGCGAGCCGCATCGCCTGCGCCATCGCCGGGGCGTCGTGAGCGCGGGTGACGGCGGAGGCGAGCAGCACCGCGGTGCACCCGAGCTCCATGGCCAGGGCGGCGTCCGAGGCGGTGCCGATGCCCGCGTCGAGGATGACGGGCACCTGGGCGCGGGAGACGATCGTCTCGATGTTGTGCGGGTTGAGGATGCCCAGGCCCGAACCGATCGGGGCGCCGGCGGGCATGACCGCGGCGACCCCGGCGTCCTCGAGCCGCTTCGCCAGCGCGGGATCGTCGTTCGTGTAGGCGAAGACCGTGAAGCCGTCGAGGACGAGCTCCTCGGTGGCGCGGAAGAGTTCGACGGGGTCGGGCAGGAGGGTGTCCTCGTCGGCGATGACCTCGAGTTTGACCCAGTTCGTCTCGAGCGCCTCCCGGGCCAGCTGCGCGGTGAGCACGGCATCGCGGGCGGTGTAGCACCCGGCCGTGTTCGGCAGTGAGCGGATGCCCAGCCGCTCGAGGAGCGCGAACACCGAATCCCTGGCCTCGGCGTCGAAGCGGCGGATCGCGACCGTCGTCAGCTCTGTCGCCGAGGCGGTCAGGGCGTCCTCGAGGATGCGCAGGGTGCTCGCCCCACCGGTGCCCATGACGAGGTGGGAGTCGAAGGTGACGGTGTCGATGGTCCAGCTCATGTCAGCCTCCCTGGACTGCGGTGACGATGTCGACGGTGTGGCCGTCGGTGATGGTGAAGCCGGCCCACAGCCCGCGGCGCACGACTTCACCGTCGACGGCGAGGGCCACCCCGATGCGGCCGCCGTCGACCGGGGTGCCGTCTTCGCTCAGCTGCCGTCCGGTGATGTCCTCGACGAGGGTGCGGGCGGTCGTGCCCGCGGTGATGTCCCGGCGGTCGCCGTTGAGAGTGATGGTCATGATCCCTTCCTTGCTGTCAGCAGTGGTGCACCAGGTGACTGCGGTGATGATGGCGAGTGGTCGGACTCGAACCGTTCCGGTGCCACGGCCTCGCGCGCACCGACGGGCAGCCACGCGGAGTCCGCGCCGACGACGAGATCCGCGCCGAGGCGGGCGCCGAACGGTGCGAGGAGAACCCCGTGGCGGAAGTACCCGGTGGAGACGACGAGACCGGGGTCAGTGCGACCGAGGAGAGGGAGGTCGTCGGGCGAGCCGGGCCGGGCCCGTGCCGTGATCTCCGTGATCTCACATCCGAGGAGCCCGGGCACGAGGCGTTCGGCGTCGTGGAGGAGACGGTGGACGCCCTCGGCGAGGATGCCCGCCTGGCCGTCCTCCCGGGAGGTCGCCCCGAGGACGAGCTCCCCATCGGGCCGCGGCACGACGTAGACGGGCCGACCGGCGACGAGTCCCCGGATCGTCCGGGTGAGCAGCGGGGGAGCGCCGGGATCCGAGCGGAGGCGGATGACGTCGCCGTGGACGGCCCGCAGCGGCAGCTCGGGAGCGCCGGCGATCGCATTGTGCGCCATGCCTGCGGCGAGCACGACCTGATCGGCGTGCAGCCGACGCCCCGAGGCGAGCTCGACTCCGGTCGTCCGGGCCGGGGCACCGGTCGGTGATCCCTCATCGCCGACCAGTCCCGTCACCCGGTCCTCGATGACGCGGTCGCCGAGGACGGTGAGCAGCGCGCGCGTCACCCGCCGGGGATCGATCGCATGATCGCCGGGAATGAGGACGGCCCCGCACACACCGGGGGCCAGGGCGGGTTCGAGATCGCGGGCGCGGGATCCGGTGAGCAGGTCGAGGTCGGAACCGGCCGCGGACTGGAGGGCGCTGAGTTCGCGCAGGGCCGTGAGATCCGCGCGGTCACCGGCGCAGACGAGTGTGGCGGTCGCCGTCTCCCCGAGGTCGGCCCCCGATTCCCGGGTCAGTGCCGCAGTGAAGTCCGGGTAGAGGTCGGCGGAGACGCGCATGAGCGGAAACAGCGGAGTCTGGCCCCACGCGATCTCGGCGGCAGGGGCGATCATCCCGGCCGCGGCCGCGGTGGCGCCCGCGCCCGGATGCGGATCGATGACGGTGACGGCCGCCCCGCGCCGGTGCAGCTCCCACGCCGCGGCCAGGCCGATGATCCCGGCGCCGACGACGATGACGTCCATGCGATTCTCCCTCCGGCGGCATGACCCGCATCAGGTAGGACGGTCGGCACGAAGCCCTCTCAGCCTCCCTGCGAGGCTCCCGCGAACTCCTCTACTCTAGGAGCATGGTTCCCACGATGCCAACGTCTCCCGCAGTGCAAGACCCCGTGACCGAGAACGCGGGCCACCCGGCCGACCGCGACTCCACCGGCCGGGACGCCGCGCGGACCCGTGCGCTCGCCTCCGCCCGGCTCTACCTCTGCACCGACGCCCGCACGCAGCAGGGCGACCTCGGTGAGTTCCTCGACGCCGCCTACGCCGGGGGCGTCGACATCATCCAGCTCCGCGACATGGGCCTGGAGGCCAGGGAGGAGATCGCCGCCCTCGAGATCCTCCGCGAGGCCGCCCACCGGCACGGGAAGCTCTTCTCCGTCAACGACCGCGCCGACGTCGCCCTCCTCGTCGGCGCGGACGTCTTCCATGTCGGGCAGGGCGACCTGACGAGCGCGCAGGCCCGCACGGTGCTCGGCGACGACGTCATCCTCGGCCGGTCGACGCATTCGGTCGAGCAGGCGCTCGCCGCCGCCGCCGACCCGGAGATCGACTACTTCTGCCTCGGCCCCGTGTGGGAGACCCCGACGAAGCCCGGTCGCCCGGCGGCCGGACTCGAACCGCTCGCGGCGGTGAGCGGGAGAACGGCGAAGCCGTGGTTCGCGATCGGCGGGATCTCCGCCGGTGATCGTCTCCGGTCAGTGCAGGAGACCGGGGCGACGCGCATCGTCGTCGTCCGCGCGATCACCGAGGCGCCCGACCCCGCCGAGGCGGCCGCTCGGCTGCGCGCGCAGCTGACTTCCGCTGACCCCGACACGACCACCGGCACGACCACCGGCACGACCCCGAAGGACGGCACCCTGTGACAATCCTCATCGCCGGAGCCGGCGCGACCGGCGGCGCCTTCGGCACCCGCCTCGTCGAAGCCGGACGCGACGTCACCTTCCTCGTCAGGCCCGCACGCGCCGAGGCCCTGAGAGAGAACGGTCTGCGATTCATCGCCCCAGACGAGGACCGGACGAACCCGGTGACCGTGACGACGGCGGAGGAGCTCGCGGCCGACCCGACCCCGGTCGACCTCGTCCTCGTCGCCGTCAAGGCCGGTGCCCTCGAATCGATCATCGCCGACCTCCGACCGGCCGTCGGACCCCAGACCCTCATCATCCCGTTCCTCAACGGGATGGCGCAGATCGGCCGCCTCGAGGCGGAGTTCCCCGGACAGGTGCTCGGTGGGCTCGTCAAGATCGTCGGCACGATGCGCGGAGCCGACATCGTCCAGATGACGGATCTCGCGACGATGACGATCGGCCGCCTCGGCGGGGGAGAGGTCCCACCCGCGGTCGTCGACGCGCTCGACGTCCCCGGCTTCCGGCTGCAGGTCATCGACGGCATCGACGACGCCCTGTGGGAGAAATGGGTGTTCATCGCCGCGGCCGGTGTCGTCACGTGCCTCTTCCGGGCACCGGTCGGCGCGATCATGGCCGCCGGCGGCGAACCCCACGTCGTGGGGATCATCGACGAACTCGAAGCCGTCGCCATGGCCGCCGGCCACCCGGTGTCCGCGCGGGCCAGGGCTGCCACTCTCTCGATGCTCACCGCCGAGGGCTCCGCCTTCACCTCCTCGCTCTACCGGGACGTCACGGCCGGACTGCCGAACGAGACCGAGCACATCCTCGGTCATCTCCAGACGACGGCGCGCGACCTCGGCGTGCCGACCCCGCTGCTCGATCTCACTCTCGTGCAGCTGCGAGCAGGCGAGTTCGACCGGAGCGCATGAGCCGGGCGCGCTCTGCGGTCGGGACACACCCCTGTGGCCCGACCGCAGCTGCCGTGGGCTCGGCAACAGCAGCCCTCCGCTTCGCCCGGAGACGGCGGGCCACCTCGGCGAGACCGGTGAGGGTGAGCGCGATGCCGACGCCGAGGACGACACCCCACAGCGGCTGATCGGCGAACACGGCCCCGCCGATTAGCCCGATGCCCGTCGAGTAGACCGCCCACGCCAGCGCCCCGAGGAAGTCCACGGCGAGGAACCGCGGCAGGGGATAGCGGAGCATCCCCGAGGCGATCGTCGTCGCCGTCCGCCCGCCGGGGATGAACCGCCCCGCGACGAGCATCGCACCGCCCCGGACGGCGAACATCTCCGCCGTCGAGGCGAGCAGCCGGCGCAGCCGGGCCGACCGGACCCACCGGTCGGTGGCGCGACTGCCGCCGCGACCGACGAGGTGGGCGGCGAGATCGCCGAGGAGCGCACCGACGGCCGCCGCCGCGATGATGCCCACCGCCGCCGGACTGCCGGTCACGGCGTACGCGGCGGCGGTGATGACGACGGTCTCCGAGGGCACGATCGGGACGAGGGAGTCGAGGGCGGTGACGACGGCGATGAGGAGGTAGAGCCACGGGGAGGTCAGCGTCTGCTGGATGAGGTCGAGAGCGAAGTCCATGGTCATCGACCCTAGTGACGCGGCCGGGCTCGCCGATACGAGGCGGAGCGCATTCCCGGGACGGGTTCACCGGCGGACGTGATGCGGAAAACCGGAACGAGATGTGAGGTCTGACCCCTCCAGAGGCCCTGACCTGCGTTGCTACGATCGAGCCATGCCGTGGCCCGCGACGATCCCGCGCGAACCCCGCATGTTCCTCCGGCGGTGGTCGCTCTCCGTGCTCGGGGTGCTGTGGGGCGGCCTCCTCTGCCTGCCGCTGCTGCTCGCCGCGTGCCTCCCGCCCGCCTCGGCGCTCTCCCGTCGCGTCCTGACCTGGGAGCGGACCCGGCAGGAGCGGACCCTCGGCATCATGCTCGCAGGCGCCCGGCCGGGGCGCGGCTTCTTCGCCCTGACCGGCCTCGTCGCCCTCCTCATCGCCGTGCCCGTGGTCAACCTCCTCACCGGCTTCGTCTTCGTCACCCTCGGCGCGCTCATCCAGGGCCTGTTCTCAGGCGGCGGGGTGACGATCAGCTTCTCGCTGTGGACGATGAGCCAGCCGCTGCTCCTCGTCGGCGTCCTCTACGGGGCGGCGAACCTCATCGGCGCGGTCCTCCTCGCCGAACTCGGCAACTGGCTGCACGGGCGCATCGACGCCTCCGCCGGGGAGGTGAGCCGACCGACCGCGGTCCACAGCCGCATCACCGAGCTCATCACGACCCGCCGCGGGGTCGTCGTCGCCATCGACGACGAACGCCGCCGCATCGAACGCGACCTCCACGACGGGGTGCAGCAGAACGTCGTGTCCCTGTCCGTCCTCATCGCCCGGGCCCGCCGGGCCCACGACCCGGAGAAGGCGGCGGCCCTCCTCGACAGTGCGCTCGTCCAGTCCCAGGACCTCATCGACGAGATGCGGGAGGTGGCGTGGCGGGTCTACCCGACCGCCCTCGACGAGCACGGGCTGGCGTCGGTGCTCACGCGCATCGCCGACCACTGCCCGGTGCCGGTGACGATCCTCGAGCAGCCGGCCGGGCGCATCCCGCAGGCCGTCGAATCGGCCGCGTACTTCGTCGTCCGCGAAGCCGTGACGAACGTCGTCAAGCACGCCGCCGCCTCGGCGATCACCATTCGCGTCCACGACGGTGGGACCGCGCTGGTCGCCGAGGTGGTCGACGACGGCCGGGGAGGCGCTGACCTGCGCGGGGGCGGGCTCCAGGGCCTCTCCCGGCGGGTCAGTGCGCTCGACGGCCGACTCGAGATCATCAGCCCGGTGAGTGAGGGCACCACAGTGAGAGCGGAGATCCCCTATGACTGAGCCCACCCGCACGAATGCGCCGACGCCGACGCCGGCGAGCCGTGATGCGCTGCGCGTCGTCCTCGCCGACGACGCCGTCCTCCTGCGGGAGGGCGTGCGCAGTCTGCTCGAGGACGAGGGGATCTCCGTCGTCGCCTCCGTCGATGACGGAACCCAGCTGCTCGCCGCCGTCGACGCCCTGGCCCCGCAGCTGGCGATCGTCGACGTGCGGATGCCGCCGACGCATACGACGGAGGGCCTCGAGGCGGCGCTGACGATCAAGCGCACCCACCCGGACATCGGGGTGCTCGTGCTCAGCCAGTACGTCCTCCACGAGTACGCGACCGAGCTGCTCAGCTCCGAATCGGTCGGTGTCGGCTACCTGCTGAAGAACCGGGTCACCGACATCGACCGGTTCCTCGACTCGGTCATGCGCATCGCCGCCGGCGGCACCGTCATCGACCCCGAGGTCGTCCGGCAGCTCCTGCGCACCTCGGAGCGGCAGTCGACACTCGAGGCGCTCAGCCCGCGGGAGCACGATGTCCTCGAGGCGATGGCCGAGGGACTGTCGAACCGCGGCATCGCCGAGCGCCTCTACGTCTCGATCAGCTCGGTGGAGAAGGCGATCAGCGCGATCTTCGACAAACTCGACCTCCAGGCGGGGGAGACGACGAGCCGTCGGGTCGCCGCAGTGCTGCGCTTCCTCGACCGGTCGTGAGGGCGGTGGGCTCGCAGCCCGGGCTCGGGTCGAGATGCCCAGACCATCCTCCGCGCACCGCCCCCGTCGCCTTCATGTGATAAGAATGGCCGGGGCCCGCAACCGGGACCCGACCGAATGCGAGCAGGGGACACAATGCAACAGCCGGCCACCTCGGCGACGACCACCCGGAACGAGAACTCCCGGGAACTCAAGCGGGGACTGCGGTCGCGTCACCTGCAGATGATCGCGATCGGCGGCGCCATCGGCACCGGCCTCTTCCTCGGGTCGGGCGGCACGATCTCCCAGGCCGGCCCCGGCGGGGCGCTGCTCGCGTACGCCGTCATCGGGATCATGGTCCTCTTCGTCATGCAGTCCCTCGGCGAGATGTCGACCCATCTGCCCGTCGCCGGGTCCTTCCACACGTACGGCTCGAAGTACGTCAGCCCCTCCTTCGGCTTCGCGATGGGCTGGAACTACTGGTTCAACTGGGCGATCACCCTGGCCGCCGAACTCGTCGCCGCCGGCGTCATCATGTCCTTCTGGCTGCCCGACGTGCCCGCATGGGTGTGGGCGGCCGTCTTCCTCGCCCTCCTCACCGGACTCAACTTCCTCTCGGCCCGCGCCTTCGGCGAAGGGGAGTTCTGGTTCGCCGCGATCAAGGTCACCGCCGTGGTCGCGTTCCTCGTCCTCGGCGTCCTCATGATCGCCGGCATCATCGGCGGCAGCTCACCGGGACTGAGCAACTGGACGACGGGGGAGGCGCCGTTCGTCGGCGGGTGGGTCTCGATCATCTCCGTGTTCATGATCGCCGGCTTCTCCTTCCAGGGCACGGAGCTCGTCGGCGTCACCGCGGGCGAGTCCCGGGACCCCCGCCGCGACATGCCGCGGGCCATCCGGACCGTGTTCTGGCGGATCATGCTCTTCTACATCGGAGCGATCGTCGTCATCGGATTCCTCCTGCCCTACACGGATCCGTCCCTGCTGGCTGCGGCGGACAACGACGACATCACCGCCTCCCCGTTCACCCTCGTCTTCGAACGCGCGGGCATCGCCGTGGCCGCGAGCGTGATGAACGCTGTCATCCTCACCGCGATCCTCTCCGCCGGCAACTCCGGACTCTACGCCTCGACCCGCATGCTCTATGCGATGGCGAAGGACGGCACCGCCCCACGGCTGTTCGCCCGTCTCAACGCCCGCGGTGTGCCCGTCATGGCGCTCTTCGCGACCGCCTTCATCGGGCTCTTCGGATTCCTCACCGAGGTGATGGGCGACGGGGCGGCCTACACCTGGCTCATCAACGTCTCCGGTCTCTCCGGATTCATCGTGTGGATCGGCATCGCCTGGTGTCACTTCCGGTTCCGTCGCGCCTACGTCCGCCAGGGTCACAGCGTCGCCGACCTGCCCTATCGGGCGCCGCTCTTCCCCATCGGGCCGATCATCGCGCTCATCATGCTCATCGTCGTCGTCGCCGGACAGAACATCGAGGCCGTCGTCGACGGCCGCGTCCTCGAGGTCGCCTCGGCCTACATCGGCCTGCCCGCCTTCCTCCTCGTGTGGGGCATCTACCGGCTCGTCAAGGGCCGCCCTGCCGGACTCGTGCCGCTGTCGAAGGTCGACGTCGACGGGCTCGAGATCAAACCCGAGCGCTGAGTGACCCGAGCGCCGAGCGACCCGATCGCCGAGTGACCCGATCGCCGCACCGTCGATTAAGCTAGGCTTGCCTAAACTACGACGAAAGAGATCCATGCGCAGAATCCTCGCCCCCATCCTCGCCTCTGTCCTCCTGCTCACCGCGTGCTCGGGCGGCGGCGCCGGCGATGCGGAGACGGCCGCGGCCGGTGCCACCGTCGACACGAAGTTCGGTGCCGTCGAGGTCCCCGCCGACCCGCAGCGCGTCGTGGCTCTCGGCTGGGGCGATGCGGAGACGGCACTGGCCCTCGGTGTCCAGCCCGTCGGCGCCTCCGACTGGGTCGAGTTCGGCGGTGCGGGAGTCGGACCGTGGGCGGCGGACCTCTACGACACGCCTCCGGAGATCATCGCCACCCTCGAACCCGACTACGAGGCGATCGCCGCACTCGAGCCCGACCTCATCCTCGACACGAAGAGCTCGGGCGAGCAGGAGCGCTACGACCGCCTCAGCGAGATCGCTCCGACGGTGGGCCCGCCCGAAGGCGGCGACAACTACCTGACGTCGATGGATCAGCAGGTGACGATGGTCGCCGCAGCCCTCGGCGAGGAGGAGAAGGGCAAGAAGCAGCTCGAGGACCTCGACGCCGAGTTCGCAGTCGCCCGCGACGCCAACCCCGAGTTCGACGGCAAGTCCGTGACCGTGGCGGCGAAGACCTCCGAGGGCTGGGGCGCCTACATCAAGGGCACCGAGCGCGTGCAGTTCATGGAGAACCTCGGATTCACCCAGTCTCCGACGATCGACGCACTCCAGCCCGAGGGCTTCACGGTGCCGGTGTCGGAGGAGAAGCTCGACGACCTCGACGCGGACCTCGTTCTCGTCTTCCCCATCTACATCCCCGACACCGAGGTGACCGATGATCCCGCGTTCCAGCGGATCCCCGCGGTCGCCGACGGCCGCTCGGTCGTGCTCACCCAGGACGACGACGAAGTGCGCAAAGCGTTCTCGCTCAACTCCGTGCTCTCGGCGCGCTATGCCGCGCAGACGATGCCGGAGCTGCTCAAGCCCGCAGTCAAGTAGCGGCGTGCGGCAGGCGGTGGGAGACCCTCACCGGCTGTTCTGCCGCTTCGCCGCATCGGCCCGCCACGCCTCGAGGCCGACGTCGATGATGCGGGCGTGCCGGATCCGCGCGAGCGCGGGAATCGAGATCCACTCGGCCCTGTCGGTCGTGCCGTCGACCTCGAGGGTGCCGAGGCTGCCGCCGAGGATCCGCGCGAGATAGACGACTCGCACACCTTTGAAGGGGCGCCCGCTGCGGCGGTGCTTCTCCGTGAAGCTGTGCGTCGTCAGCGGGCGGAGGAGCTCGGCGTCGAACCCGGTCTCCTCCCGGATCTCCCGCACGGTGCCGTCTTCGATGCTCTCCTCGTAGTCGATGCCTCCGCCCGGCAGCGTCCACAGGGCACGGTTGGGCTCGCCACCGCCGTTGAACCAGCTGAGCAGGATCTCATCGCTGTCGTTGACGATCACGGCGTAGCCGGCGACGCGCGTGTCGTATTCGGAGAAGTGCAAGTCCATGTCCACACCCTACCCATGAGTTCGCGGCGCCCCCGGCGCGGACTTCCCAATTCCCCTCCCCGTGCCTAGGCTGAGGCCATGGCCGACACGCGCGCAGCCCGCTCCCAGACGACCTATCCCGGCGACAAGATGTCGAGCACCCGCGTCATCGCAGCATCACCGGCGGAGATCTTCGCCGTGCTCGCCGATCCCGGGCGCCACCAGGACACCGAACCCGGCGACTGGGTGCGCTCGGCGATCTCGGCCGAACCGATCACCCGCGTCGGGCAGGTCTTCTCGATGAACATGTTCCTCGAACAGGCGGGTGGGGCCTACCGAATGGACAATGTCGTCACCGCCTTCGAACCCGACACGGCGATCAGCTGGGATCCCGGCCAGGACGACGGCACGGGCGACGTCGCCGTCGGCGGCTGGCGCTGGCGCTACGACCTCGCGCCCGTCGACGGGGGCACCGAGGTGACCCTGACCTACGACTGGTCGGGGACGACGCAGGCGGTGCGCGACGATTTCGGCGGCTTCCCCGTCTTCCCGCCGGCTTTCCTCGACGCCTCCCTGGCCGCGCTGGCGAAGACGGTGACAGGGCGCCGCTGACGGGTAGGCTGGTGGCGTGAGTGAGATCGCCAGCAGACGCATCGGAGACACGGGGAAGCTCATCGTCTTCCTCCACGGATTGTTCGGGCGCGGCAAGAACTTCGCGTCGATCGCGAAGGCCCTGAGCCCGGAGTTCTCAAGCCTCCTCATCGACCTCCCCGATCACGGGGAATCGGCGTGGACGGACGCCTTCAGCTACGTCGCGACCGCAGATGCCGTGGCCGCCGCCATCACCGAGGCGACCGAACCTGAGGATCGCCCCGTCCACCTCGTCGGCCATTCCCTCGGGGGCAAGGTCGCGATGGTCCTCGCACTGCGCCACCCCGACCTCGTCGACCGCCTCGTCGTCGTCGACATCGCCCCGAGCGGCGGGGGAGACGTCGGCACGTTCGACCACCTGCTCACGAGCCTCGCCGAGCTCGACCTCGACACCGTGTCCTCGCGCACCGAAGCGGATGCGGCCCTGGCGGAGAAGATCCCCGACCCCACGGTGCGCGGCTTCCTCCTGCAGAACCTCAGGCCGGATGCGGGCGGGTACGCGTGGCAGCCGAACCTCACGATGCTGCGGGCGAACCTCCCGGTCATCGGCGGCTTTCCGGAGGCGTCCGACCTCGTCGCTGCGGACACGGGTGCGACCCGGTTCCCCCGGCCCGTGCTCTGGGTCGCCGGCGCGGAATCGGACTACATCGACCGCGCACAGCTGCCGCTCATGCGCTCCCTCTTCCCCCGGACCACACTCGTCACCGTCAAGGGGTCGGGGCACTGGGTCCATTCGGAGAAGCCGGAGGCGTTCGTGACGGCCCTGCGGACGTTCCTCAACCGACCGGAATATGCTGGCTGAACACGGCGTTGTCGCCACAGAGGACGCTGCACCGTTCGCCGAGGCGGCCGCAGCGACCTCGGACACGCTGAACTGACATCGATCCCACAGGAGGAACGCGTGAGCGCACCCATCGACCAGAATCCCAAGTTCGCCGACTACGCCGACGGATCCCGACTGGTGAGCACCGACTGGGTGGCCGAGCATGCGAGCGATCCCGGCGTCGTCATCGTCGAAAGCGACGAGGACGTCCTCCTCTACGAGACCGGCCACATCCCCGGTGCCGTCAAGGTCGATTGGCACACCGAACTCAATGACCCCGTCTCCCGCGACTACGTCGACGGTGCGGGGTTCGCGGCGCTCATGGCCGCCAAGGGGATCTCCCGTGACGACACGATCGTCTTCTACGGCGACAAGTCCAACTGGTGGGCCGCCTACGCGCTGTGGGTGTTCTCGCTCTTCGGCCACGCCGACGTCCGGCTGATGGACGGCGGCCGGGCGAAGTGGGAGGCCGAGGGTCGGGAGATGACGACCGAGAAGCCGCAGCGGGAGACCACCGACTACCCGGTCGTCGAGCGTGACGACCAGACGCTGCGGGCCTTCCTGCCCGAGGTCAGGGACGGGCTCGGCACGCGCCCGCTCATCGACGTCCGCAGCCCCGAGGAGTACAGCGGCGAGCGCACGCACATGCCCGCGTACCCCGAGGAGGGCGCCCTGCGCGGCGGTCACATCCCCGGGGCGCAGTCGGTGCCGTGGGCGAAGGCCGCGAACGAGGACGGCACCTTCCGGACCGCGGACGAGCTGCGCGCCATCTACACCGACGGGGCGGGTCTCGGCACCTCCGACGATGTCATCGCCTACTGCCGGATCGGAGAGCGCTCGAGCCACACGTGGTTCGTCCTCCAGCACCTGCTCGGCTACGACCACGTCCGCAACTACGACGGATCGTGGACGGAGTGGGGCAACGCGGTGCGCGTGCCGATCGCCACGGGCACCGAACCGGGCGAGGTGCGGGCACGCTGATGGCCGAGGACATCACCACCTCCGACCTGCCGGACTCGCTGGCCGAGATCGTCACCGACTTCGCCGAGACCGAACCGGCCGAGCGGCTCCAGCTGCTCCTCGAGTTCTCGAGCGAGCTGCCCGAGCTGCCGGCGAAGTACGCCGATCATCCCGAGCTCCTCGAACCGGTGCCCGAATGCCAGTCGCCGATCTTCCTCGTCACCGAGGTCGACGACCCCGCGAGCGGAGAGCAGGCGACTGTGCGCCTCCACTTCTCCGCCCCACCGGAGGCGCCGACGACCCGCGGGTTCGCCGGCATCCTCTCCGAGGGCCTCGACGGGCAGACCGCTGAGACGGTGCTCTCCGTCCCCGCGGACCTGCCTCTGCGGCTGTCGCTGACCGCAGCGGTGAGCCCGCTGCGACTGCGGGGCATGAGCGGAATGCTCTCGCGGATCCAGCGTCAGGTTTCTGAGAGGATCGGCAAGATCACATCCGCATGAGCGCGGAGGCGGTTGGCTGGGGGACGCAAGTGGGCTAGATTGTGGTTAGCCTGTCCTTAATCAATCGACCTCCGAGGATCTTCCGATGACTGCTCTCGCCACCCCCGCCTCGGCGACAGCAGACTCCTCATCGAAGCCCTCGACCTCGGCCGCACTCAAGGCGAGACGGGCCATCGGCCTCGTCATTGCGCTCGTCGCCCTCGTCGTCGTCATCCTCGCCTCCCTGGCGATCGGCACGCGGGACATGCCGGTCTCGGAGGTCATCGGCGCCTTCGTCGCCCCCTCCGGCAGCGACGATCAGCTCGTCGTCCTCGAGCTGCGGTTCCCGCGGACCGTGCTCGGCATCATCGTCGGCATGGGACTGGGGCTGTCCGGGGCGCTCATCCAGGCGCTCACCCGCAACCCGCTCGCCGATCCCGGCATCCTCGGCGTCAATGCCGGGGCGTCGTTCGCCGTCACCGTCGGCATCGGATTCTTCGGCATCACCTCGATCAGCGGCTACGTCTGGTTCGCCTTCCTCGGTGCCCTGCTCGCAACGACCGGCGTCTACGTCATCGGCTCCGCCGGGCGCACCCGCACGGTCGATCCCATCCGCCTCACCCTCGCCGGTGTCGCCGTGGCCGCGGTGCTCACGGGACTGACGAAGGGCATCCTGCTCACCAACGAACGCGCGTTCGACGCATTCCGCTCGTGGGACGTCGGCGCGATCGCCGGCCGCGACTTCGACACCGTCTCCGCGGTCGTCCCGTTCATCGCGATCGGCATCGTCCTCGCCTTGGCGCTCTCGCACTCGCTCAACGCCGTCGCCCTCGGTGACGATCTCGCCGCGAGCCTGGGCACCTCGGTCAACCGCACGCGGATCCTCTCGATCATCGCCGTCACCCTCCTCGCCGGAGCCGCCACCGCAGCGGCCGGTCCGATCGGCTTCATCGGGCTGATGATCCCGCACATCGCGCGGTGGATCGTCGGTCCCGACCAACGGTGGATCCTCAGCTATTCGCTCATCCTGTCCCCGATCCTCCTGCTCGCCTCCGACATCATCGGCCGTGTCGTCATGAAGCCCGGTGAGCTGCAGGTCGGCGTCGTCACCGCCTTCGTCGGCGCCCCCGTCCTCATCGCGCTCGTGCGCCGGAAGAAAGCGAGCGGCCTGTGAGCCCGACATCGGCAGCCGCAGACACCAGCCCGGTCCGCGAACTCGTCCCCGGCAAGGGCGTGGCCGCGGGGGAGCGCATCGACTTCGGTCGGCCCATGGCCCGGGTGCTCGGCCATCGCATCGACGTCCGCGTCGTCGTGGCCGCCGGCATCGTCGCGTTCCTCGCCCTCGTCTGCGGCTTCTTCGGCCTTCTCCTCGGGGAGTTCTCCCTCACCCCCGCCGAGGTGTTCGAAGGTCTCTTCGGGGCCGCTGACCAGCGCATCGTCAACACCGTCGTCGGCGAATGGCGGGCCCCGCGGATCGTCGCCGGCATCGTCCTCGGCGCCGGCCTCGGCGTCTCCGGAGCCGTCTTCCAGTCGCTGACGCGCAATCCGCTCGGCAGCCCGGACATCATCGGCTTCTCCACCGGCGCCTACACCGGCGGCATCGTGACGATCATCTTCTTCGGGACGAGCTTCGTCTCCACCGCCTTCGGCGCGATCCTCGGCGGCATCCTCACCGCCGTCCTCGTCTACGTCCTCACGTGGAAGGGCGGCGTCCAGGGCTTCCGGCTCATCATCGTCGGCATCGCGCTCACCGCGATGCTCAGCGCCTTCAACACGTGGCTGATCATGCGCGCCGACCTCGACCTCGCGATGGCCGCCGCCACGTGGGGCGCGGGCACCCTCAACGGCATGGGCTGGTCGACGATCCTGCCGGCGACGATCGCCACGATCGTCCTCGGCATCGCCTGCGGACTCTTCTCCCGCGACCTCGGCACGCTTGAACTCGGCGACGACACCGCGAAGGCCCTCGGGGTGCGCAACGAACCCGTGCGGGCGGCGCTCATCCTCGTCGCCGTCGCGCTCGTCGCCGTGGTCACCGCCGCTGCCGGCCCGATCGCCTTCGTCGCCCTGGCCGCCCCGCAGATCGGGCGGCGCATCGCGAGGTCGCAGGGCACGAGCCTGCTCATGGCCGCCGCCGTGGGCGCGCTCCTCCTCGTCGGGGCCGACCTCATCGCCCAGCACGCCCTGGGCGAGATCCAACTTCCCGTCGGAGTCGTCACCGTGTGCATCGGCGGCGTCTACCTCATCTGGCTACTCGTCCAAGAAGCTCGGAGGGCACAATGAGCGCTCACACCATGGCCGCAGACCGCGCATCCTCAGGGGTCGACGCCCCGGCGCCGCTGATGGCGGAGAACCTCGACCTCGCCTATGACCAGCGCCAGATCGTCTCCGACCTCGATGTGCAGATCCCGGAGGGGAAGTTCACCGTCATCGTCGGACCGAATGCGTGCGGCAAGTCGACGCTGCTGCGTGCCCTCGCGCGTCTCCTGCCGCCGGCGAAGGGAACCGTCCTCCTCGACGGCACGGACATCACGAAGCTGAAGACGAAGCAGATCGCCAAGCGCCTCGGCCTGCTGCCGCAGAGCTCGATCGCCCCGGAGGGCATCACGGTCGGCGAGCTCGTCGCGCGCGGTCGCCACCCGCACCAGTCGTTCCTCAAGCAGTGGACGGATGCCGACGAGATCGCCGTGCTCTCCGCGCTGCGAGCGACGAACACCGAGGAGCTCTCGGCCCGTCAGGTCGATGAGCTCTCCGGCGGTCAGCGGCAGCGGGTGTGGGTTGCGATGGTGCTCGCCCAGGAGACGCCGCTGCTCCTCCTCGACGAGCCGACGACGTTCCTCGACGTCGCCTTCCAGATCGAACTGCTCGACCTGTTCGCCCAGCTCAACCACGAGCACGGGCACACGCTCGTCGCCGTGCTCCACGACCTCAACCAGGCGTGCCGCTACGCCGACGAGATCATCGCGATGAAGGACGGCGCGATCGTCGCTCAGGGCGCCCCCTCGCAGATCGTCACCGCCGAGCTCGTCCACGACGTATTCGGCATCGACTGCAGCGTCATCGACGACCCGGTCACCGGCGCGCCGATGATCGTGCCCGGCCCGCCGAAGAAGACCTTCGCCGACCGTGCGGAGAAGGCCAGCGCCTGACGTTCGCGCGGCTCCTCAGCTGAATCCGGGAGTGCCGCCTACCGCTTGTCGGTCCCGTCGCCGTCAGGCCCGTCGGTGTCGGGCCGGGCGACATTGGTCCCGTCGGTGTCGGGTCGGCTGCCGGCCTGTGTGCCGGTGTTCGACGTGTCCGGTGCAGTGCCCTGAGCGCTCCGCGCATCGGCAGTCCGGGCGGCGGTCGCGGCCATGTGATCGGCACCGCCGTGGTTGGGCTTCTTCACGAGCTTCTGGATGCCGATCGCGATCGCCGCGACGATGGCACCCCAGATCGCACCGAGGATGAGCGAGAAGAACGTGTTGACGAGCCAGCCGAGGATGCCGGCCACCTCGGCGGCAGGAGCCTCGAGGCTGTGGACGAAGTCGTAGATGGCAGTGAAGCCGAGTTCGTCGGTGCCGACGAGGATGATGTGGCCGCCGACCCAGAGCATCGCCAGAGTGCCGATGACGGAGAGCCCGCCGAGGAGCTTCGGCATCGCCTGGACGAGGAAGCGACCGAACTTCTGCGTGCCCGGATTCTCGCGCCCGGCGAGGTTGAGGCCGATGTCGTCCATCTTGACGATGAGGGCGACGACGCCGTAGACGCCGACGGTGATCGCGAGCGCGACGACGACGAGGATGATCGCCCGGGAGAGCAGCGGCTCGTCGGCCACCTCGTTGAGGGCGATGACCATGATCTCGCAGCTGAGCACGAAGTCCGTGGTGATCGCCGAGCGCACGATCTTCTTCTCACGACCTGCCTCATCCTCGGGAGCCTGCCCGGCGGCCTCCTCCTTGTCGTCGTGCGCCTCGACCCAGCCGAGCTTCTCGAAGATCTTCTCGGCCCCCTCGAAGCACAGGTATGTGCCGCCGACCATGAGGAGGGGAGTGAGCAGCCACGGCAGGAACTGACTGAGCAGCAGGATGATCGGCAGGATGATGACGATCTTGTTGAACAGCGAGCCGATCGCGATGCGCTTGATGATCGGCAGTTCGCGCTTGGGATCGACGCCCTCGACGAACTTCGGGGTGACAGCGGCATCGTCGACGACGACGCCGACGGTCTTTGCACCGGCGCGCGAAGCACCCGCGGCGACGTCGTCGAGGCTGGCCGCCGAGAGTTTGACGAGTGCTGCCACGTCGTCGAGGAGGGCGAAGAGGCCGCCGGCCATCTACTTCTCCCCGCTGTTGTCGCGGATCAGCTCGCCGAGGCGGTTCCCGCTCTGGTCGAAGACCGCGAGGACATCACCGTCGACCTCGACCCGGCGCACGCGCCCGAGCCACATCTTCATCCCCGGCGCGGCCATCTGAGTGGTGAGGAACGGGGCGATCACCGCTGCATCGTCGCCGTCGGGCTCCCAGGTCGTCACGATGCGATTGGCCCCGTCGCTGCCGTTGAGAGTCCCGTCGGCTGCGAGTGCGAGGAACGCCTTCGAATCCCCGCCCGCCGACCAGTGTCCGTCGAGAGTCACTTGTCCTTCTCCAATCCGCCGATGACAGATCCCTGCCCGTCCTTGACCGTCATGACATCTCCTTCGATCGTCGCCGTCGAGGCCTTCGACAGCCACTGATTCCCGGGACAGGCTTTCTGCGTAGTTGCGAACGGCTCGATCGTGATCTCGTCTCCTTCGACAGTCCAGGTCGTGGCGATGGCATTGCACCCGTCCGACCCCGAGACGGCACCGTCTTCGGAGAATTCCAGGAACGGATCTCCGGCCTCAGGTGACGTCCATCTGCCGACAGGATCGAGCTCGGCCGCGGCGGTCTCGGTCGGTGAGCTTGTCTCACTGGGAGCCGAACTCGTGGGTGACTCGGCAGGAGAGCCTGTGCTGCACGCGGCAAGAGGCAGTGCCGCCGCAAGGGCGACCGCGCCGAGGACGCGCCTGAGGCCGGAGGACAGTCGGTGCACGGTGAGGGTCGTCATGCACCGATCATAACGGGGAGGCCCGAGAGGTCGATCCCCATCGCCGACGAAGCGCGCGAATCCATGTTTTGTTCGTTTTGTTCACCGGCAACACGCAACCTTGTTGCTTCGCACCGTTGCCGATCCGTAACCTGGCACACGGTTGAGAGACGTATTCGTGACCTGTTCGTGACAGCGCACATGACTGCTGAGCGAGCGAGACCGCGCGTACGGCCGACAATCACACCAGACAATCCGACCAAGGGAATCCAAGAGTATGCAGAAGAAACTCGTGCAGAGTTCGCTCGCCCTGACCGCCGCCGCAGCGCTCGGTCTCGGCAGCGCCTTCTTCGCGTCGCCTGCGATGGCCACCGCCGCCCCGCAGAAGCTCGACGTGCAGAGCGACACCCAGATCCAGAAGGCACTGTCCGACATCGAAGGCGTCAATGCCTACGGTGAGCGCGACGGCAAGCTCAGCCTCGGCGTCGAGAAGAAGACGCAGGAGATCAAGGATCTCGAGAAGAAGTACTCGAACATCACGATCACCGAAGGCGTCAAGGAGCTTGAGCCGTACGCGAAGAACGACCTCGTCGGCGGTGCCGGGTACCTCGTGCAGGCCCCGGCCGGCGGCGGCGTCTGCTCGACCGGATTCTCCGGCTGGGACGACGCGGGCAAGCCCGTCGTCCTCACTGCCGGTCACTGCGCGAAGGACTACAACGCCGAGACCGGTGAGATCAGCGGTGACTCGACCGTCGACCAGACCGAGCGCCCGAGCACCGCGACGGCCAACGGCGGCGAGGGCTTCGATCCGTCGGGCCTCGGCATCGCCGGCAAGTGGGGCTTCACGAGCTACGGCAGCGGTGACCTCCTCACGGGTGAGGATCCCGATGCCTGGCCGCTGCCCAAGGAATCCGACATCGACTTCGCCGTCATCAACGTCGACGAGTCGAAGTACAACGTCAAGAACGGTGTGACCGACTGGACCACCGCGGACACCGAGGATCTGTCCTCGAGCCTCGCGACGAATATCGCGAAGGTCGGTGCCCACACCGAGGGCAAGATCCAGAAGTCCGGACGCACCACCGGTCTGACCGAGGGCGAGGTCATCCCGCGCGAGCAGTACGACTATGACTTCACGAATGTCGGCGGATACTGGGTGCACGGCTTCGGCGTGACCTCGCCGGCCGACAAGCCGTTCTCGCAGCCGGGCGACTCGGGTGGAGCCGTCTTCCAGGGCGACACCGCTGTCGGCGTCATCTCCGGCGGCGGACCTGCCGGCGACGGCACGCAGTTCGGCTGGGTCGCTGACCTCGACTACTCGCTCGAGCAGTCCGGCCAGTCGTTCAACATCGAGAAGCCGGGCACGGAAACCCCCGAGGCTCCGGCCGCTCCCGTGGTCGAGGATCAGACGATCAAGCCCAACGGTGACGTCAAGGGCAAGGCCGCGGCGAATGCCGAGGTCAAGGTCGACTGGAAGCCGGCCGCCGATGCCGGCACGAACAGTGCACAGGCCGCGACGGAGGGCTCGGAGACGGTCAAGGCCGACGCCGATGGCAACTTCGTCCTCGAGGGCCCCGATGCCGCCGGCGACTACGACTACACCGCGACGGCTGTCGTCGACGGTCAGGAGTCGGAAGCCGCGACCTTCACGGTGACCGTCGAGGAGGAGAAGACCGAGACCCCGGCTCCGGTGGAGCGAGGAATCACGGTCGACCCGAAGGAGATCGCCGCCTCGGACTTCGTCCAGCAGGACAAGGCCGTGCAGATCACCGTCAAGGGCTTCGACGAGGGCGAGAAGGTGTCGCTCAAGCTCGTGTCCGGACCGGAGAACGTCAAGGGCATCGAACTCGACGAGACGGCCAACGCCGATGGCGTCGCCGCCTTCTCGATCTACGGAACGAGCGCCTCTGACCCCTCGGTCTACGTCGGCCAGTACGACGTGTCCGTCACCGGTGCCAATGACACCGAGGACGAGTCAGCTCTGACTGGGTCGTTCAAGGTCGTTGCCGATGAGAAGGGCAACGGCGGCGGAAGCGACGACGGCAAGGACGGCGGTGACGGTGGCGGCGATCTGCCCCGCACCGGTGCCGAACTCACCGGTCTCGCTGCCGGTGCAGGTCTGCTCCTCGTCGGTGGCGCCGCTGTGGTGCTGACGATGCGTCGCGCGAAGAAGAACTGAATGCGCTGAGCTGGGCACAGTGACTGACTCTGTTCAGTTGCGGTGTGAGCACAGTTGACAGGGCGCCCTCGGTGGAGACACCGGGGGCGCCCGTGTTTTCCGTTTCGTGATGCTGCACTGCGACGCGCGCCCGATGAGTCGAGAGGTTGCCGCATCGGGGCCGAGCGGCGTTCTGGTGCGGTTCTCACGACTCAGCAGCGGTCTGAACAGGAACGAAGACAATTCGGTTGCTCGGTCTCGTTCGAGCAGTCTTCTGTTTCGTTCATTTAGTTCACAGGAACAGACCCCATTTCTTGGTGGTCCTTGGATGCGGCCCGTAACCTGTTTGTGACTAAGGTCATCACTTTGTGACATTGGTAACTCCCCGAAGAAGAGAGACGGAAAGTATGCAGAAGAAGCTCGTGCAGAGCTCGCTCGCTCTGACCGCCGCCGCGGCGCTCGGTCTGGGCAGTGCGTTCTTCGCAGGTCCCGCCATTGCGGACGGCGCGAAGCCAGCATTCAGCCAGCAGTCGGCGACGACGGCAGCCAAGCAGATCGAAGAGGTGAATGCCTTCGGTTTCGACAAGTCCACCAAAACTCTGACGCTTGGTGTTGAGAGCGATTCGGACGTCGATACCAAGAAGATCGACGAACTCAAAGAGAAGTACGGAGCGGATAAGGTCGAGGTCTTGTCCGGATTCTCCGAGATGAAGGCGTACGCTGCCAACGACGCCGTCGGTGGAATGGGCTACCTCGTCAACGACGAACAAGGAGCCCTCGCGGGTGCATGCTCCGCCGGTATCGGCGCGTGGAGTGAGACCGACGGAAAGCCAGTCGTGCTCACCGCTGGCCATTGTGCCGAGCAGTTCGTGAACGAACCGGGCAATCCCGACAACGGCAAGCACCTCGGCTGGACCACTCCGCGCGATGCCGAGCAGCCTTCGACCGCTCCTGCGGCCGGTGGCGACGGGTTCGAGGATAAGGGTACCGGTGACCCCGGCGAGTGGGGGTACAAGAAGTACGGTTCGCTCGTTGAGCCGGGTGAGACCACTGGCAACGCCGATGATATCGACTTCGCAGTCATGGAAATCGACCCTGCAAAGTACGGTATCAAGACCGGTATCACCGACTGGACAACCGCTAAGACGAATGATCTCTCGACAAGCGTCAATCCGATCACGCGCATCGGCGCGCACACCGAAGGCTCTATTTCGAAGGCCGGCCGCACCACGGGCCTGACGACCGGAACGGTCATTCCCAGAGATCGAGCCAATTTCGACTACATGAACATCGGTGGACGCTGGGTTCACGGATTCGCAGTCGAGTCGCCGATTGGTGAGCCGTTCGTCGCCCCGGGAGACTCCGGTGGCGGTGTATTCCAGGGCGACACCGCGGTCGGTGTTGTCTCCGGCGGCGGACCGGCGGAATGGTCCGACGGCACCGAGTTCAGCCTCGGCTGGGTCGCTGATCTCGACTACTCGCTCGAGCAGTCTGGTCAGAATGTCACTCTGACCCCGCCGGACGACGGTGGCGGCGACGACGCGAACGCTGACACCACGGCTGGCGCTGAGGCGGACGCTTCGACCGGTGCGAACGCTGACGCCGGTGCTGACGGTGCCGAGGCGGACGCTTCGACCGGTGCGAACGCTGACGCCGGTGCTGATGGTGCCGAGGCTGACGCTTCGACCGGTGCGAACGCTGACGCCGGTGCTGATGGTGCCGAGGCTGACGCCTCGACCGGTGCCAACGCTGACGCCGGTGCTGACGGTGCCGAGGCTGACGCTTCGACCGGTGCGAACGCTGACGCTGGTGCTGACGGTGCCGAGGCTGACGCTTCTGACGACGGCAACCCGGAACAGCCGGAAGCGCCGAAGGCCGGAGACCAGACGATCAAGCCCAACGGTCAGGTGACCGGTCAGGCTGCTCCGAACGCTGACGTGAAGATCACCTGGGCGCCGAAGGCCGGTGCGCAGTCCGCTTCGAAGCAGACGGCGGGTGCCACGGCTCAGGCCGCTCCGACCGGTTCGGAGACCGTCACGGCCGACGCCGACGGAAACTTCACCATCGAGGGCCCCGAAGCTGTCGGTGCCTACGACTACACCGCCCAGGCCGTCGTCGACGGTCAGGAATCCGAGGTCACGGAGTTCACGGTGACCGTCGAGGCCGCTGATGACGCGAACGCTGCGGCCAATGGTGACGATGCTGAGGCTGACTCCGGTGCAGAAGCCGATGCCGGTGCTGATGCCAAGGACGCCAACGCGGACTCGGGTGCCGACGCGAAGGATGCGGGTGCCAATGCCGCAGCCGACGCGAAGGACGCCAACGCCGACTCGGATGATTCGAAGGACGGCGGCGAGGCTCCGGCTGAGCGCGCGATCTCGATCACCCCGCAGGAGATCGTCGACACGGACTTCGTCCAGAAGGACAAGGGCGTGAAGATCACCGTCAAGGGCTTCGACGAGGGTGAGACTGTCACGCTCAAGGTCGTCGCCGGTCCCGACAACGTCGAGGGCATCGAGCTGACCGAGACTGCGAACGCCGACGGCGTCGCCGGATTCTCGATCTACGGCACGAGCGCCTCCGACCCCTCGGTCTACCGCGGCAAGTACGACGTGTCCGTCACCGGTGCCAACGACACCGACGACGAGTCGCCCCTGACCGGTTCGTTCACGGTCGTCTCCGATGACCAGGGCAACGGCGGCGGTGGCAGCGACGATGGTGGCAAGGACGGCGGTGACGGCGGCGGCGACCTGCCCCGCACCGGTGCCGAGCTCACCGGTCTCGCAGCCGGTGCAGGCCTGCTCCTCGTCGGCGGTGCCGCTGTGGTGCTGACGATGCGTCGGGTCAAGAAGAACTGAGACTCTGTGATCACTGAGTGATCACGCGAGTGCAGCAGAAGCGCCCCTGGTGGACATCACCAGGGGCGCTTCGCTGTCCCTGAACTCTGTGCTGAGTCCCGATCTCTGTGCTGAGTCCCGAACTCTGCGCTCAGTCCGGTTGGTCGTCCCAGGCGACCGGAATCCTCTCGCCGGTCTCCCATTCCTCCCGCAGAATCGCATACGCGACGGCATCGAGCCGGTCACCGCCCTCGACGGTCCAGGCCCGCCGGTGGTGAGCCTCCTTCGTCCACCCCGCACGGACGAACACCTTCCGCATCGCGACGTTGTCCGCCCTCGTCATCCCTTCGAAGCGCTGCGCCGAGGTGGTCGTGAACAGATGGTCCGTCACCGCCCGGAGGATCGCTTCGCCCAGGCCCCTGCCGCGGTGATCCGCCGCCAAGCGCAGGTCGAACTCCGGTGTGTCGGCATCGAGGTCGTCGATGCGCACGAGGCCGATCCGACCCAGCTTGACGTCGACGACCCACAGTGCGACGCCGTCATCGCCGAGGAAGCCACCGGAGTCGACGAACTCGGCGGCCTCACCGACCGACCGCACTCCCGCCCGTGCATGGTAGGGAAAGGCGTTCGTCGAGAAGAACTCGATGAGTGCGGCGCGATCGCGGCCTACGGGAACGATCGGCTCGAGGGATATGCTCATGGCGACAACGGTAGTCCGTCACGGCAGGAAGGGGAGTGGGAGTGAGCATCGACGACGATCCCTTCGACTACCGGATCACGAAGTCCGGAGTTATCGTCATCGGGCGCGGCGGTCGCACCGTCATGGAGCTCGGCGGTCGGCAGGCCGCCGCACTCATTCCCAAGCTCGGTCGCAGCGATGACGTCGACCAGCAGCTGCTCGCGCGAGCGACAGGGAACTATCGCCGCGGCAACGAGCGCCGAAATCGTCGCTCACGATGACTTGTCTACCGATCAGTAATTGGTAACGTGAGTCACATGACCGATGAGACCCAGAGCGAGTTCGCCCGTGCGACCGCAGTGACTCCGCGCGGCGATGCCCGCTTCTCCGCCGACCTCGACGGCAGCTGGAAGGTCGGCGGCGCCGTCAACGGGGGCTACCTCCTCGGCGTCATCGGTCGAGCGATGGCGCAGACCGTTCCCACCACGCCGGATCCGCTCGTCATCTCCGCGTACTACCTCGGTCCCAGCGATTCCGGACCCGCCGAGGTGGCGGTGCGGACCATCCGCACCGGGCGCTCGAGTGCGACGCTGGGCGCCGATCTCAGTCAGGAGGGGCAGCCGAGGATCACGGCGCTCGCGACGTTCGGCAGCCTCGGCGCGCTTCCCGACGACGTCGGCACCTCAGCGCAGCCACCGGAGCTTCCCGACCCGGACGACTGCATTCCGATGGCCGAGGGACCGCAGGAGTTCCTCGACTCCGCACCCGTCGTCTTCCGCTACGACATGCGTCTCGACCCCGCCACCGCGGGATTCGCCGCGGGCCGCCCGAGCGGGCGCGGTCTCCTCCAGGGATGGATCAGGCTCGCCGACGGCGCCGATGCCGACCCGCTGGCGCTGCTCGCCTTCCTCGACGCCTTCCCGCCGGTGATGTTCGACCTCGGGCGCTTCAACTGGGCGCCGACGATGGAGCTCACCGCCCACGTGCGGGCGAACCCGGCACCGGGCTGGATCGGCGTGAAGGTGCAGACCCGCAACATCGCCGGCGGCATGTTCGAAGAGGACTGCGAGCTGTGGGACTCAGCCGGTCGCCTCGTCGCCCAGTCCCGTCAGCTCGCGCGCCAGCCGCGTGCCTGAGCCCGCACCTCGCGGCCGTGTGAGACGTCACATGACAGCGGATCTCGGTCAGCGGCGGCCGCGTCAGTGCCGCGTCATAGGGTGGAACCCGTCATCGACTGCTCGACCATATACGGAAGGACCACGTGTCATGGCCTCGCTGAACTCCCTGAGCATCACCTTCGACTGCACTGACGTCGAAACCCAGTCGCTGTTCTGGGCGGAGCTGCTCCACGCCGAGATCGATGAGGGCGCCGACGAGTTCGTCGCGAGCATCGGCGGAATCCATGACGGGGCATCGCCGACCCCGGGCATGCTCTTCCTCAAGGTCGATGACCGGGCCGATGCTCCGGGCGCCGGCGCGGAGAGCGCGGGTCGCGTCGTGGCGAAGAATCCGCTCCACATCGACCTCGACGACCCCGACTATCCTGCCGACGTCGATCGCGCCGTGGCGCTGGGAGCGACGAAGGTCGCCTCGTTCGACGAATACGGCATCGAATGGACGACGCTGACCGACCCCGAGGGCTACGTCTTCGACATCGGTCGCCGCAAGGCAGAGAGTCGCAAGGCAGAGAGTGAGGAGCTCCGATGAACCTGCCGCTGGACGAACCCCGCGACCAGCCGGACGAGCGTGAGGGACTCGTCGAATTCCTCGACTACCAACGGCAGGTGCTGCGCCGGAAGGTCGCCGGATTGAGCGCGGAGGAGCTGCGGCGCACCGTCGGCACCTCGAGTCTCACGCTCGGCGGCATCCTCAAACATCTCAGCCTCGTCGAGTACACGTGGTTCCTCGATCGCACGGCGGGGGAGGCGCTGCCCGAACCGTTCGCGGCGATCGATTGGCGCAGTGACCGCGACTGGGATTTCGAGAGCGCCGCTGACGATTCGCCTGAAGAGCTGCTCGACCTCCACGAACGCGCGGTCGAGAGCTCACGGGAGGTGCTCGCCGGCATCGCCGATCTCGGCACACCGCTGCGCCGCCGCTCCCACGGCAGCGTGCAGAACGTGCGGTGGGTGCTCATCCACATGATCGAGGAGTACGCCCGACACCTCGGCCACGCCGATCTCCTCCGAGAGAGCATCGACGGGGCCGTCGGCGACTGATCGGGTCGGGCCGCTCACCTGCGCGATCAGGGAGGGCGCAGATCGCTGTGAGACGATAGAGGTGAATCCCATGCCCTGTCGTCGGACGAAAGCGACCCTTGACTTCTCCTGCCCCCAATCACACCAGCACGCCCACTGACGCGCCGCGCCGCTCGAAGGCGTGGATTCCCCTCGACCTCGTGCGCGGATTCCTCATCGGTTCCGCCGAGCTCGTCCCCGGCGTCTCCGGCGGCACGGTGGCCCTCGTCACCGGTGTCTACGACCAGCTCATCGACTCCGCCGCGCACGTCGTCAAGGCCGCGAAGACGCTCGTCACCGGCCCTGATCGGCTCTCCGGGGCTCTCGCGGAGCTCAAGCGCACCGACTGGTTCCTCATCATCCCCGTCCTCCTCGGCATGGCCACCGCCGTCTTCAGCATCGCCGGTCTCATGGCCGGATTCGTCACCGACAACCCCGAACTCGCCCGCGGACTGTTCTTCGGACTCGTCGCCGCGAGCATCCTCGTGCCCCTGCTCATGCTGCCGCCCCGGACGCGGCGCGAACCCATTGCGCTCGGCATCCTCGCCTTCATCGCCGCGGCCGCGCTGGCGTTCTGGATGACCGGGCTGGCCGGCGGCGCCGAGGTGGAGAACCCGCCGCTCATCGCCGTCTTCCTCGTCGCTTCGGTCGCGATCTGCGCGCTCGTCGTGCCCGGTGTCTCCGGCTCGTTCTTCCTTCTCGCCGTCGGCATGTACACGACGACTCTGCGGGCCGTCGACGAACGCGACCTCGTCTACATCGCCGTCTTCGGCCTCGGCGCCGTCGTCGGCCTCGCCGTCTTCGTCAACATCCTCCGCTACTTCCTCCACAATCACCGCTGGTGGACGCTGCTCATCATGGCCGGTCTCATGCTCGGATCCCTCCGCGCTCTGTGGCCGTGGCAGTCCGCCGCCGAGGTGGGCTCCGACGGCGAACCGCACGGTGCCGGCGGCCTGCTCGCCCCCTACGACCCCGTGCTCGGCCCGGTGCTCCTCGCGGTCGCCGGGGCGATCGTCGTCATCATCCTCATCATCGTCGAGAAGCGCTTCGCCGCGAAGCCGTCCGCCCACTGAGGCGCCCCACCGAGGCGGTGGTTCGCCTCGGCGCTGGACGGTCGGTTGAGGTCGACGACGATTGCCGTAGAGTGAGGAACGACCCATTCACCGTCCGTCAAGGAGCGATCGAAGCATGGCGACCACAGCACTCGAAGGTAACCCCGTCCACACCTCCGGAGACCTCCCGGCCATCGGCACGCAGGCTCCGGCCTACACGCTCGTCGGCAACGACCTCGGCGAGGTCAACTCCTCGGAATTCGCCGACTCCCGGGTCGTGCTCAACATCTTCCCGAGCGTCGACACCGGAGTGTGCGCCGCCTCGGTGCGCCGGTTCAACGAACTCGCCGCGAGCCTCGAGAACACGACCGTCGTGTGCGTGTCGAACGACCTGCCGTTCGCGCAGGCCCGCTTCTGCGGTGCGGAGAGCATCGACGATGTCGTCACCGCCTCGGCGTTCCGCAGCGCCTTCGGCAAGGAGTACGGCGTGACGATGGTCGACGGACCGCTGGCCGGACTGCTCGCCCGCGCCGTCGTCGTCCTCGATGACACGGGAACGGTGATCTACACGCAGCTCGTCGACGAGATCACCACCGAACCCGACTACGATGCGGCGATGGCGTCCCTCGGCGCCTGATCCTCACATCTCGTACACGCGCACAGGCAGGGCGTATTCGACGCCCGCCTGTGCGCCGGTGTTTGCGCAGATGTCGGTGATCATGTCCTTCGGCTCGGGATGATCCCCGAGCGCTTCGAGGTAGACCGTGTGCGCTTCGAGCGATTCCACGCCCTTGGCGACATCCTCGGCGCTCAGTTCGATCGCATCCGTCGGTGAGTCGGGGCCGGTGACGAGCAGCCGACTCGCCTTCCACGCCTCCAGACCGGAATCGGCGAGGTCGGTGAACAGCCACGGATTGTCCGCGTCCCGGATCGCGTCGACCGTCGCGATGCCGGCCGCCCGATGATCGACGTGGTTGAGGCCCCACGCCGTCTCGAGATTCCAGTTCGTCACCATGACGGCGTCCGGCCTGAACTCGCGCAGCTTCTTCGCGATCGCGCGCCGCAGCTCCTGGCTGACGTCGAGCATGCCGTCGGGGAACTCGAGGATCTCGAGGTCGTCGACGCCGACGATGCGGCACGCCCGCGCCTGCTCCTCCGCGCGGAGCGGAGCGACCTGGTCCGGCGGCATCGAGCGGATGCCCGCCTCACCGCGGGTGAGCAGGAGGTAGGCGACGGTCTTCCCCTGGCCGGTCCACTTCGCCACCGCCGCTGAGGCGCCGTACTCCATGTCATCGGGGTGGGCGACGATGCAGAGGACGCGGTCGATGTCGAAATCGTCGAGGAGGGGGAGATCAGCCATGTCCTCAAGGCTATGCCCCGGTCGGGATTCACGCCAGGGTCCGGCCGTGGCCCGTGCCGTACGATGTTGCTGACTGCGATGGAAGGCGTGACGATGACCCCTCGGCGGCTGCTCGGCGGGATGCTGATTGCCTGTCTCCTCACCTCTGGGTGCTCTGCCCTGAGAGTGAGCACGTCCGAGCAGGATTCCGGACCGGTGGCCGTCGGCGTCGGTGACGGCTCGCCGGAGACGGGGAACGCCGACGCGATTCCGGACGGGTGGCAGGACGTCGAGGCCGCTCTCGGAGACGAGTGCCCGATCGCCATCGAATTCGCCGCCGACCCCCGATGGATCGACGCTGGGGGAGTGAGCGGCTATCAGGTCTACGCGAACGGTGAGGAGCGCCTCATCAGCATCAACTGCTATGCCTGGGGCGGCGATGGCCCGGAGTCCGTCACCGACGAGGCCATGAATGTGATCCTCACCGACCCGGGCTCCCGCGTCGTCACCGAGAAGGTCGGCGAGATGCCGGGCGGAGTCTACTGGTCCGTCCAGGGAGAGCTGGGCGCCTCGTCGGTGCGTTCGATCGGCGGCACGGAGTCGGTGTTCTACGGTGCGGTGGCGGGGCTCCGGGATGAGGGACGGCTCTACAGGGTCAGCGTTGAGATGGCAGCGAAGAAGGACGACGCCGAGGCGGCCGCCGTCTACGCGCTGATGCTGCCGACCGTGCGCTTCGCGGGGAATCCGGTCACGCCGCCGCTGGGCCTGAAATGAGCTCTGCTGTCCTCTGCATCGGCGTCTGAGGATGCGCTGCTGACTGTGCCCGCCGGAGGCGTCTGAGGCGAGGCCGCAGACGACGCCCGCCGGTAGGATTGTGGTGACTCTGACGGAAGGCCTAACGATGACCCTGCGATCCCTGACCACCGGCCTTCTCGCGCTGACCGTGGTTCTCAGCGGCTGCTCGGCGATGCGGGTGAGCACGAACGAGGGTGATTCCGCGCCCGTGAAGGTGGGTGTCGGCGATGGGTCGACGTCGACGCCGACCGCGGAGTCGGGTGTCGGGGCGATTCCGCCGGGGATGACGGAGCAGGCCATCGACGTGGGGCAGTCGTGTCCGGTGCCCATCGCGATTGCGATGGATGACGAGTGGAGCGACTCGACGGGATACGACGGGTACCGCCTGTTCGAGCGCGGGCCGGGTGCGCTCATGACGGTCAACTGCTATGAGGACGACGACATCACCCCGGCCGACGTCGTGAAGTCCGCGCAGGACACGACCTTCGACTCGGCGGGATCCCAGATGTCGTCGGAGGAGACCGGGCAGGTGACCGGGGGAGAGTACTGGACGTTCACCGGCACTCTCGGCCCCGATGACATGCGGTCGGTCGAGTCCTCGGAGTCACTGATCTACGGGGTGGCAGCCGGTGTGCAGGTGGAGGGTCGACAGTTCAAGGTGACGCTGGAGATGGTCGTCAAGAGCGAGGATCAGGCGACCGCTGACGTCTTCGCGACGATGCTGCCGACGGTGCGTTTGGCCGACGAGAATCTCACTCCGCCGCCGGGGCTGAACTGACGGTCGCTCCGGCCCGGCGCTGAGCCTGAGGTACGGCGTCGAGCGCGACGGCGGGGACGGACTCGTCGGGGCGAGCGGCCGCCTCGTCACTGCTGGCCGCCTCGGTGTTCGGTGCCTGAGCGCTGAGGTTCTCTTGACTGGACGTCTCAGCGGTGCCGGCAACTGCTTCCGCCGTTCGACCGTCCGCAGTCGCAGTCGCAGTCTCGGTGGAAGGTGCGGGACTCTGGCCGGCCGAGCCGCCGTCAGCGGTGGTCTCGAGGCGTTTGAGGAGTTCGCGGGCGGCGATGCGACCGGCGCGGGTCGCGCCGATCGTCGAGCTCGCGGAACCGTAGCCGACGAGGAAGATGCGGTGATCGTCCCGGACGGCCACCTCGGTGTCCATGGCGATGCCGCCCTCTCGGGTGCGCAGGTGGAGGGGTGCGAGGTGGTTGAGGGCGGCGCGGAATCCGGTGTTCCAGAAGATGACGTCGACCTCTTCGATGCGCTCCTCGGGGAACGGCTGCCATGACTGGGGGAGGGCGAGACGGTCGCTGTGGGAGGGGCCGAGGCCCTCGGAGGTCACTGCCTCCTCGGCGGGCCGGGCCGGGAAATGCACGCCGTGGGGGAGGATCTCATCGAACATGCCGCGGGAGACGAGGACTCCGGATTCGACGCCGTCGAGGAATTCGCGGCGCAGCGGCAGCCCGGTGGTGCGGACGACGCTGGCCGGGGGGAGTCCGGCGAGGGTGCGGGAGCGCACCGCGCGTTCGACCTCGAGTCCCCAGTTGCCGTCGAATTCGCGGGCGGTGAAGTTCGGTGGACGGCGGGTGGCCCACAGGGTGTCGGTGACGGTGGCGAGTTCGAGGAGGAACTGGGTGGCGGAGATGCCGCCGCCGACGACGAGAGTGCGCAGGCCGCGGAAGTCCTCAACCTTGCGGAACTGGGCGGTGTGGAGCTGTTTGCCCTCGAATTCGGCGATCCCGGGTACGTAGGGGACGTAGGGGTGGGTCCACGTGCCCGTCGCGTTGATGAGGTAGTCGCTTGTGAGGTGGAGGCGTTCGCCGTCGAGCATGACGGTGAGCTTGAGCGGTCCGGTACCGGTGTCGTCGGAGGTCACGTGGGCCACCTCGGCGGGACGGACGACGCAGAGTTCGAGTTCCGTCTCGAAGCGGGAGTAGTAGTCGGTGACGATCTCGGATGCGGGCACGGATGGGTCGGGGGCGCCGAGGGGGAAGCCGGGGAGGTCAGCGATGTGATTCGTCGAACCGAGCGTCAGGGATTCCCAGCGCTGCCGCCAGGCACCGCCGGGGCCGTCGCTGGCGTCGAGGACGATGAAGTCCCGACCAGGTTTCAAACCATCGCGCCAGAGGTAGTGCGCGGCCGAGAGACCGGCCTGACCTGCGCCGATGATGACAACGCGCCAGTGTGAGTCGACGAGCAACTCGGTGAGTCGGCAAACCATGGCGATAGTCTCTCAGGGAGCCTTGAGGTTTTCTTGTGTGAATTGGCGACGATTCGGCAAGTGCGGACGGAGGGAGATGGCGCGGGGGAACGGGGGTCGATTGCGCGGACGAATGGATGTTTAGGGCATAGGCGAACAGACGGCGATTCTGCAGGTGTCGTGGAAGGGTAGGGGACGATTCCACTTCAGTTGCAACTGGGTCAATTGCAGTCGGGACCATTCGGATTCGCATTGCAGTCCTCGTCGACGAGGTAGCGGTGGAATCGGTAGACGTCGATGGTCAGCTCATTGCTGGCGACATAGGCGTAGCCGTCGATGGGGATCCAGGGGCCGCCGTCGACGGAGAATTCGCCGGTGAACGTCGTCGTCATCTCGACGGTGGTCGGTCCGACCTCTTGGAAGTCGTGGCCGATCTCCGGCTTGTCGCCGGGCTGCGGTTTCGAGCCCTTGGTTGTGGTCGTCGCGCCGGTGCCGTCGCCGAAGTTCCAGCTGTACTTCTCCGGAGTCACCTTCACCTGCACGGCGTAGGTGAGGAGGGTCATGTCGATGTAGCTGACGTCGGCGTTCGTCCAGAAGGCGGCGGGTTTGCCGATGACCGCCCAGTCCTTCGGCCAGGCCTGAATGGTCGGCGCGGGGATGTCGAATGTCTGGAACTGCGATTCGGGAATCTCCGTCGGCGGTGCCGGTCGCGCCGGACCTCCTCCGCCCCCTCCGCCACCGCCTCCGGGCAGGTCAGCGCAGATATAGCCGAGCTCTTCATAGACGCAGTCTGGTCGCCCGTCTCCGTCACCATCGTCGGAACCGCCGCCACCGCCGCCGCCGGAGCCCCCGCCTCCACCGGAGCCGCCTCCTCCACCGGAGCCTCCCCCGTCACCGCCGCCTCCGCCGGGTGGACCTGGGGGAGCGGGTGGTTGGACTATGCCACAGTTTCGTTCATTGAGCGCGTCGCAACCGGGTCCCTTGGCCGCTATCGATGTGGGCGAAACAGTGATCGCCGCTACAAATACTGCGATGAAGACGGCCAGGGACTTAACGATTACTCGCACGACTTGCTCCACAGTTCCTGGTTAGTGATAACCCATCCTGAGTCCTTCTCAGTAGCGGTATGCCTGATCGTTAGGCTCTGTGGCGATTGAGACGGTAACGGCTCGCCTAGTTTTACTACTGCCCGGTTAGAATCGTTTGAGCAGTAAAGAAGCGTGACCTCGTTCGATCCGGCTTCATCCTGCTTCAGTTTGACTTCATCGACACGAAGGTCGAAGTAGTCGTATTCCCCGGCCATATACTCCCCGTTCTTCTTTAGCTCGTTCGCGCTGCTCTCTAGAGCCTCGAGCGAACTGTCGGCGGCGTACTTATCGACTCCTTCCATATCTTCACCGCCAGAGCTAAATACCCGGTTCATCGTCTTGATGTACCCCTCGAACGCCACCAGCGCCCCGTCGACCGCCTTCTTCTCGTCGTCGGTGAGGTCGAGGTCGGTGGTGTACTCGGGGACGGTCGGCGTCGAGGTTCCGGCCGAGGGACCTGCCGCAGGAAGAGTCGACGTCGGCGCTGCAACCGGGGAGTTGTCCTCGCACCCTGAGATGACCGCGCCGAGGGCTGCCACAGCCGCGATTGCGGCAACCGTGCGGAGACGGCGACGGATGGTGGTTCGACGAGCTGGTGTAGCGATTCCGGTTCTCATTCCACGCCTCTGTGGTCCGTGATGCTGACACTGCGGTTCGTGCCGACGGCACCTCTGATGGCCAGGCGCCAGGGTGTCCCACATTATGCGAGAACTCATGGATTGAGAACAGACGCAGTTGAATCTGTGGATAACCTGCTCACGAGTCGGCTATTCACTCGCCGGCTCTGACAGGGGAGTAACCTAGTCGTCAGACCTACTCGCTGAGACAGCGAGACCCGTGTGAGATAGGTGCCGTACGCAACATGACTGACCTGGCGTGGATTCCGACCGCAACGCCGTCCCTGAAAGCATTTCTCGGCTTCGACCTGCAGCCGATACCCGTCATACCCGTCATTGCGGGTCTCGTCGCTCTCGCCTACGTCATCGGATGGATCCGTCTCGCCGTCCAGAAGCGCCCGTGGCCGGCATGGCGGGGGATCCTCTTCCTCCTCGGCTGCCTGCTCCTCGCCGCGACCATGGGACTCGCGATCGAGGGCTACGGCCAGGTCATGTTCTCGGTCTTCATGTTCCAGCAGATGACCCTCATGATGGCCGTGCCACCGCTGCTCCTCCTCGGCGCTCCCGGAACGCTCCTGCTCCGCTCGACACCGCGGAATCTGCCGGGCCGGATGATCCTGAGAGCGGCCATCTTCGGCCTGCGATCGTGGCCGGGCAAGATCATCGTCCACCCGCTGTTCTCGATTCCGCTGTTCCTCGCCCTCTTCTACGGCCTCTATCTCTCCGACGCCGCGAGCTGGGTCTTCAACCAGGGCATCGGCGTCCACATCGCGCTCGAACTCGTCTTCCTCTTCACGGGAATAGTCTTCAACGCAACGCTCATCCCTGCCGACCCGCTTCCCGTCCCCGAATCGCACGTCGTCCGCATCTTCCACTCCTTCATGGAAGCGGGTCTGCACGCGTTCTTCGGTGTCATCGTCATGATGGCTGCGCTGCCCTTGGTCGATCGGTTCGCCCAGCTCCCGCCGAGGTGGGGGATCGACCCCATGGAAGATCAGAAACTCGCCGGTGGGATTGCGTGGGCGTACGGCGAGGGTCCCGCCGTCATCATTCTCCTCATCATCCTCATCACGTGGTTCCGTCAGGAGTCGAAGAACAACAAGATCCGTGACCGTGAGGTTGCGATGCACGGTGACAAGGAGTTGGACGCCTACAACGACTACCTCCGACAGCTCGCCGAGAGTGAGGGCCGCGGCTCGACTGCCGAACGCTGAGTCAGCGGCTCGTCTGCCAAGCGCTCAGTTCGCCGCTCGACTGCCGATCGCTGGGTTAGCGGCTCGACCATGGGCCATTGTTCGATCGCCGATCATTATTCGACCGGCGGGCATTGTTCGACCAGTCGTCATCGTTCGACCAGCGGCGCTTGCTCGACCAGCATTCATTGCCCGAACCGCCGTCGTCAACGGTCGGCGCGTACTGCTGTCGCGAGCCTGGCAGACGTCTCTCGTGCGGACGTGTCTGTTCCGTGGTCGTGTCTGTGCCGACCTGTAGCATCGACCCACCCCGGAACACACACGAACCCCGGCTGACACCGAAGTCGCGACACGCATCGGCACGTAGACAACACAACTTGCGCTAGGAATCGAAGAATCTAGAACACCGGGAAAATAGTCGAACAAAAAACAAAGAAACATCTTGACACACACCGCAATGGTGTATAATAGGTCACAAGACATGGACAATGGCGAATGGACCCCTGGAGACCATGACTCTCACCCCGAACCGCAAACACCCCACCCCCGGCAACGACGCCGCGGGTGCGCACACGGCCGGGTCGTCTTCGCCGGAATTCTCCCCATCCTCTGGTGACACCCCGCACGCCGGGTCGCTGTTCGATCAGCTCACCAACGCCGGCATCGACCTCACCGGTAACCCCCTCGCCGACACCTTCGCCGGCCTCACCCCCGCCCCTCCCGCCGAAGACCACAGCCCCGAGCCGGAGAGCGCCTACTTCGATACTCTCGGCGACGACAGTGATGACAATGCCGTCGACGGTAGTGATGCGGGCCAACTCGGTTCCGCCGGTGCTGACCCTACGAGCGCCAACGGGCGTTATAACGGGCCTTCTGGCTGCGACGATGCCACCGGTGGTGACTACGATGCCGCAAACGGTCCCGTGCCCGAGCATGAACGTCCTGTCGCCCGCCGCCACACCACTGATGCCGCCAGTGGGGATTCGACTCCGACGGATGCCCCGTCAGTCGAGGACGAGGAGCCGGATTCCGTCGAGGCTGAGATCGCTGAGATCGCCGCGGCCGCTGCCGCGTTGGACGGGGACACCGACGTGCCCGCCTGGGTGAGCAGGCACCCCCTCTTCACCGGCACCGCGTGGGCCGACCTGTCCGCGTTCGCCCCGGAAGTCACCACCGGCATCACCACCCTCATGCACCTCGATGCCCAACTGCGGTCCTTCGACAAACCCATGGGACCCGACGAGGCACTCCTCCTCGTCGACGGTGCCGAAGCCCTCTCTCGGGTCTCTGAAGCCCTGTCGATTCTCGCCCTGTCCGTCTATGACCGGGTGGGGACACCGGCGGAGACGGGGGCGAAGGACACGAAGTCCCTCATCCAGGACCGACTCAACCTCACCCGGACAGAAGCCCACCGGCGGGCCGAGATGGCCAAGAACCTCGGCGGGCGGGTGGATCTGGCCGGGCAGGCACTCAAACCCTTGTGTCCTGAAGTCTCCGAAGCCCTCCACACGGGCGCGTTGTCGGCGGGGCAGGCGAAGACCATTGATGACTGCCTGGCCGCCCTGCCTGACTGGGTGAGCCCGGAGCAGCGGGCGGATGTGGAGAAACGCCTCGTCGGTTATGCGCCGACGGTGCGGGTGACTGATATTCGTGCGATCTTCAATCGGATGCTGGGGTATATCGACCCGGATGGGAAGAAACCGGTCGAGGAGACACCGCGCAGTGACTATGCGGTGACGATCCGACCCAAACGCAATGGTGACTGGGTGCTCAATGGTCTCCTCGACCCTGTAGCGGGGGCGGCGTTGAACGGGTTGCTGACCTCGCGGATCAAATCCGCGACCGAAACCACGACACCCCAGGACACAGCCCACACCGACAGTGACGGCAGTGCTTTCGGCGCCCCCGCCGACGGTTCGGGTGCCTGCGGGAATCCTGACGATGGTGTCTTCGATGCGGCCGCCGATGCCGTCGGAGTTCGCGCCGGGAATGACACCGTGATTGACGGTCAGGAGTCTCTCTTCGACGTTGTCGATTCCGTGCTGCACGGTGACCGTTTCGACGCACCCCTACCGACCGTCGGCCAGGCTCCAGCCTGGGGCCGAGCAGACACAGACGCCACCACTAGCTCCAACGGCACTGCCGGCACTGATAGCACTCGTCCCGGTGAGGTTCCGGGTGAGCCGGAGGACAGCGAGTTCCTCGTGGGTGTCGGGGTGCGTGCTGACGGGTCCCGGGTCGATCTGACCGCCGAGCAGCCGACAGCCAGGGCGTGGATCTATGAACGGTTCGCGACTCTGGTCTCGCGGATCAGCATGGACCAGGCCGGGGCCGGGACTCCTTACGCGCTCGTCGTGACTGCGACGGCTGAGGATCTTGCCCACGGCACCGGGGAGGGCACGACCGGTGTTGAGACGCCGATCCCGATCGGTGAACTGCAGGCCCGCGGGTTGAACGGGCAGGTGTTCTTCCATCTGGTGTCACAGAAGGCGAAGACGGTGCAGGTGCTCACGGAGAAACGGTTTGCCAACAAGCAGCAGATCGCGGTGGTCACGGCCCGTGACAAGGGGTGTACGTTCCCGGGGTGTGATGCCCCTCCGGGGTGGTGCGATGCCAATCATGTGATCCCGCACGCCCGCGGTGGGCGCACGGAGATCAACAATCTGGCTCTGGCGTGCAGTGCGCATCATCATCTGATGGACCGGTCGGAGTGGGAGATGCGGATGATGGCCAATGGGCGCCCGGCGTGGGTGCCACCGGCATCGGTCGATCCTGCCCGGGAACCGATCTTCCATCCTCGGTTCCTGGCCGAGGACATCATCACCACCCTCTTCGACGACCTCGGTCACTCGGGCGGCCCTGATGATGCCGGTGGGGGCGAGCCGGGTGCGAACGGGTCGAGTCGACCACCCGACTGAGATCGGAGGGGACGACTGTGCCTGAACCCAACCTGTGGCTGTGGACCTGTGGCAGTGGAACCATCAATTGAACGACACCGCAGCCGACCAAGCCGCGGTAGAACCGTCAACTGAACAACATCGCAGCCGACTAAGCTGCCGTGGAACTATCACTCGAACGACACTGCAACCGACCGAGCCGCCGTGGAGCCGTCGGCTGGACGAGAACTGTCGTCGACGGGAACCCGACTCTACTTCGCTGCTTTCTCGGCCTTCGCCGCAGCCTTGGCCTGCTTCTTGAAGGCTCGGACCTCTTGGAGAGTTCCCTCGTCGACGACATCGGCGATCGAACGTCGGCTACCATCCTCACCGTAGACACCGGCTGCCTCGCGCCAACCAGGCGCCGAGAGACCGAATTGCTTGCCGAGAAGTGCAAGGAAGATTTTCGCCTTCTGCTCCCCGAAACCGGGCAGGTTATTCAAACGCTTGAGCACCTCGGCGCCGGTCGGCTCTCCGCGGGTCCAAATCGCTGCGGTGTCGCCGTCGTAGTCGTCGACGATGGCCTCAGCGAGTTTCTGCACTCTGGCGGCCATCGACTTCGGGAACCGATGCACGGCAGGCTTCTCCGCGAACTTCTCGAGGAATTCGTCCGGGTTCATCTCCGCGATCTCGGCGACGTCAAGTCTGCCCAGGCGCTCAGCGAGCTTGGCCGGACCAGCGAAGGCGACCTCCATCGGGACCTGCTGATCGAGCAGCATGCCTGTGAGCAGGGCGAAGGGGTCCTCGGCGAGGAGTTCATCGGACTTTGGATCACCGGAGAGATAAACGGTCGTCATCCCTCCATACTGGCACGTTTGCCGAAATGTAGCACTCAATTTGCGCGTCAAGGTGATCAACCGGCGTGATGGGCACCTAGACGCCATCACGCCAGTTGAGATCACACTTGCTCAGTCTAGATAGTTTCTAACCGTTGCGCGGATATGTTCGGCATGGTCATAGATAGACTCAATGCCGTCGATTGGGATTCGAGTTTCTTTCTTATCTTCGTCGAAGATCCCGAGATATTTTTGTTTCTTTCCATTGAAATGCAGGCGAGCGATCGGCTTCCGGTTATTGTCGTCAAGTATGACCGCGAAGTAGGATTTGGCATCGCGTTGCGCGACGCGTTCCGGTTTTACTTCGCTGCATGCGATAGCTTTTACGATCTGATAACCCTCAAGTTCCTCCAGGGTGGTCTCAATTTCAGTATCTCTATTTAGGTCGTCTTCAGCAATTTCGGAACTGCTTATAATTTCTTCCGGCGTGGTGTTGGCGCCCATTGATGTGTAGCTTGCGCCCAGGGCAGTTTTAAGGCGGTCGTTCGCCTGCTCGTTAAGGTACTGCTTTGCGGCTTTCGCTACGAGTTCTGTGAATTGAGCCTTCGCTTCTTGCGTGAATCGGCCATCGTACACCCGGCTGGTGAACAGTCGGACGAACGCTTCATCTGGTTCTCTGAACTGAGCGGCCATTTCCCTTTTGATTGCCCCGACATATTTGAGTTCTTCTGCCGCGCTGATGACCGAGTCGAGGTCAAAGATCTCTTTGGACAGTTTCCGAAGCTCAGGAATGAGGGTCTCATCCACGTCGTTCAGGTCTAAGACCAAAAACGGCCTGGAATCCATCTTATTCGGCGCATCCAAGTCAGTGTAGAAATTATACACTTCTCCATTGGTGAGCACGGCAATGCGAGCGTTTGTGACCGAGAAATATCTGAAAAGTTGAGACGCGTGTTCTATTCGGATTGGCTCGGTTGTTTTCTTGCATTCAATGAGGATCTGAACTTCCCCGTCGCGCAGAATCGCATAATCTACTTTCTCGCCTTTTTTCACGCCAACGTCTGCGGTGAATTCGGGGACTACCTCCAGAGGATCGAAAATGTCGTATCCGAGGATTGTCGAAATGAACGGCATGACGAAAGCGTTCTTCGTGGCCTCTTCCGTCTGGATTGCGTCGCGTTGATTCTGAACTTTTGTGGCGAGTGCTGTCAGCCGCTCTTCAAATTCCAATGTTCCTCCTGGAGGGTTTCGTGCCTAACTCACGGGGCGAGTCACACTATAACCGTAAGCAGTCGTCGGGGTGCGGTGAGCTGGCTTGCCGTGTCTGGCAAATGGTCCGAACCCCGGGTCCGCACCGATTTTTGAGCAGCCGATATCATCGAGCCATGATCTGCCCCTGCTCCGGAATGCCACCTGGTGCCAGCTTCGAGGAATGCTGCGGCCCCGCCCTCGACGGCCAGCGATGGCCGACGACCGCCGAGGCGCTCATGCGGTCCCGCTTCACCGCCTTCGCCACGAAGAACGCCGATCACCTCTTCCGCACCTGGCATCCGCGCACCCGCCCGGCCGACCTCGGCGTCGACGACCTCGTCACCTGGACGCGACTCGACATCGTCGACACCACCGGCGGCCTGGAGAACGACGACACCGGAACGGTGCACTTCCGAGCCCACTACCGCGACAGCCTCGGCGACCACATCCTTGAGGAGAACTCCGCTTTCGTGCGCCGTGCCGGCCGCTGGCTCTACCTCGAACCCGTCGCCGACTGACTGCACGGTCCATCTCACCTGTGCCGTGCATGACCTATACTCGTGCTCAGCGGCGCATCCGACGCCCAGCCCGGTCTGGCACCCCAGCACACAGACCATCCGGCGAAGGGGAGAACATCCTCGGATCGACCCGTCAGCGGTGAACTCCTGACCGGGCATTGAGCTGGGGCAGCGTTCGGTCGGCAAAGGACTGACCACTATGACGAAGAACAGCGACTTCAAATCCCTCGTGCGCGAACGCATGGCGCAGACCGGGGAGAACTACACCTCCGCCCGCGCCGCCCTCCTCTCGCAACGGCTCCTCGGCCCCGCCTCCGCGGCGAACGCCGACCCTGCGCCCCTCGACCCCGAACTCGCAGCCGCGCTCGACGCCTTCCGCGCGAAGACGCGCCGCACATTCATGCCGCACGGGCGACTCACCGCCATCCCGATGAAGCGGCGCGCGCTCGTCGTCCTCCTCCTCGACATCCGCGACACCGTCGACAGCGACCGGATCTACACGGAGAAGGAGATCAACGAGCACCTCAAGCAGTTCCACGCCGACTTCGCCCGCCTGCGACGCGAGCTCATCGACTACCAGTACCTCGAGCGCAATCCGCACACCGGGGAGTACTGGCGGACCGACACTCTTCCCGAACGCCGAGGGAACATCAGCCAGGAAGCGGGGCCTCTCGAACAGCTCCCGCGATGACCGCGCCGAGAGTCACTCGGCCCTTCCGCTCGGCCCGGTTCGCCGGTGTCTTCACCTCATCGTTCAGCGGTGACCTTGCCGCCGCTTCCACCTCGGTCGCGGTGCCCCTGCTCATCGTGGGCCCGCTCGGCGCCGATGACGGCGTCGTCGGCCTGGCTGTCGCCGCCGACGACATCGGCTGGCTCATCGTCGGACCCGTCGCCGGAGTTCTCATCGACCGGCATGGATTCCGACGCCTGCTGCTGACCAGCGAAGCCGTCCGCTTCACCGCATTCGCCGCGATCGTCTGCCTCGCCTTCGCCGGCGTGCTCCACCCGGCAGTGCTCATCGGACTGCTCGTGGCGGTCAGCATCGCCAGCGTCTTCTTCCTCGTCGGCTCACCGATCCTGCTCGCCTCCGGCATCGACCCCGACGACCTCACCACAGCCAACAGCGCCCTGACCTGGAGTCAGTCCGTGGCGATGATCCTCGGACCGCCACTCGCCGGTGCGCTCATCGGGGTCGCGAACCCTGCCGCCGCCCTGCTCGTCACCGTGCTGGGCTACCTCGTCTCGTTCGTCCTGCTCGCGGCGGTGCTCCATCGTTGGGACGAGCCTCAACAGGGGAGGAACGACCGCGAGTCGCAAGACAGTGACCCCCGGGACGAGGAAAGCGACACCCGAGGCGAGAACAGCGACACCCGAGACGGGGACAGCGACACCCGAGAAGACGACAGCGATCTCCGCGCGAAACACCGCGATCCTCGGCAGGGGACGCAGGAAGGAACCGAGGACGAGCGCCCGCGCCGACGACTCGCCGCCGGTCTGATAGCCGACGTCCTCACCGGTTGGCGATACCTCCTCAGCCGCACCGACGTCATGCGCATGGTCGCAAGCGGAGCCCAATTCAACCTCGCGCTGAGCATGCAACAGGCCGTGATCGTCGTCTATCTTCTGTCACTCCCCGGCTTCACCGCCTCCCTCATCGGCGTCGCGCTCGGTGCCGCCGGGTTCGGCGGAGTCTGCGCCGCCATGGCCGCCGACCCCATCGCCCGACGCTTCGGTGAGGGCCGGGTCGTGTTCTGGTGCGTCCTCGGCGGCACCGGTCTCGGCCTCCTCATCCCACTGACCGCCTCGGTGCCGGGAATCGTCTTCCTCATCCTCGGCTACTTCGGACTCAGCGTCGCCACCGTCGTCTTCTCCGCGATCACCGGCGCCTACCGCCAGCGGACGATCCCCGTCGGCCTGCTCGGCCGCGTCACCGCCGCGAGCCGCCTCATCTCCTGGGGCATCGCACCGTTCGGGGCCCTGGGCGGGGGAGCGATCGCCGCCCTGGCGGGTCCGTGGTGGGGTCTGGCCGCCTCGGCGCTGATCTTCGTCGGATCGGCAGGGTGGCTGTGGGGAATCAAATGGCAGATCAGCGACTCAGGCGCGTATCCTGAGATTCCCGATTGAGCCAACAGAGCACCCCGAACCCGCGAATCCCAGCACACCGACGCACAAGGAGCACCCATGGGCCAGGCCTACCACGCCGATTCGACCGATCTCACCGACAAGGAGATCCTCAGCTGGGACACCTTCGGCCAGTCGGCCAGGGATCTCGCGCAGACCATCGCCGACTCCGACTACGACCCGGAGATCGTCATCGCGATCGCCCGCGGCGGCCTCCTGCCGGCCGGCGCCCTCGCCTACGCCCTCGGCCTCAAGCTCTCCGACGCGATCAACGTCGAATTCTACACCGACGTCGAGGAGACCCTGCCCGACCCGATCCTGCTCGCCCCGATGCTCGACATCGAGGCGATCAAGGGCAAGAAGCTCCTCGTCGTCGATGACGTCGCCGACTCCGGACGCACCCTGGCCCTCGTCCTCGAACTGCTGAAGAAGAACGGCGCCGAGGCGCAGTCCGCTGTCATCTACGCGAAGTCCGCCTCGATCGTCGACCCCGACTTCGTGTGGAAGCGCACCGACCAGTGGATCGTCTTCCCCTGGTCCGCCGAACCCCCGGTCGAGCCCTCGAAGTAAGCCGATCTCGAAGCGACGTTTGCAGGACCGGGCGGCGATGAGTGCGCAGACGACAACGGCGCGGATCGACATCTCCGCACCGTGCGGAACCGTGCGCGCGGTCGTCGATGACGAGATCATCCGCGCCCGCGGAATCCGCTACGCCCGTGCCGAGCGATTCGCCCCACCGGTCGACGAACCCGCCGTCGACGCCATCGACGCGACGCGCCCGGGTCCGGCGAGTCCGCAGCACCGCATCGACCCCAACGCCGAGTTCCGGTTCGACCAGATCGGCGGCCTCGCCACCAGCGAGGACTGCCTGCGCGTGAGCGTGACGATGCCGGCCGACGCCCTCACCGCCGAGGAGGCGCTGCCCGTCCTCGTCTGGATCCACGGCGGCGCCTACGTCTCCGGCGCCGGGGACGCCGAGATCTACGACCCCCGCGCCCTCGTCACCGAACAGCGCCTCATCGTCGTCTCCGTGACGTACCGCCTCGGTGTCCTCGGCTATCTGGGCCAGGGCCGGCCCGAGCACTCGAACCTCGGCCTCCTCGACCAGATCTCCGCGCTGCGCTGGGTGCAGAGGAACATCGCCGCCTTCGGAGGCGACCCCGACAACGTCACGATCGCCGGTCAGAGCGCCGGAGCCGATGCGTGCGCCCACCTGATGATCGCCGAGGCGACAACCGGCCTCTTCTCGCGCGTCATCATGGCGTCGGCGCCCTTGGGACTCTCCGGCGGCACCGAATCGATGAACTGGGCCATGGCCCGGGTCGCCCAGCGCATCCCCACCGAGGCGAGCGTGCCCGAGATCCTCGCCGCCCAGGACGAGGTCCACAAGGCCGCGCTCGTCGGCGGCCTCCACGCGGGCATGTGCTTCGGCGTCCACTACGGCGACTACCCGCTCCCGTCCCGCGCGGAGGCCGCCGCCGCGTGGCAGCGCGTGGCACCTGAGTATGACGTGCTCATGACCCGCACCGAACGCGAGATGGCCTTCTTCGCCGGATTCGTCCCCGCCTTCCACCGCCTCCACGAACGCCGCCTGACCTCCCCGATGCTCGAATCGCTCATCTCCGGGATCACCTCGGCGGTCTACACCCGCGCGGCGAAGGAGTTCTACGACCGCCACCGGATGTCCGGTGGACAGGGCTCCCGCCTCCTCATCGTCTCCCGCGGCGACGGCAGCTTCTTCGACGCCGCCCACTCCGGTGACCTGCCGCTGCTCTTCCCCGGTCCCGTATGGGACTCGAGCTTCCTCGACTACGGCACCACCGCCGAGGTGGCCGGACCTGAGCTGCGCCGGATCTGGGGCAGCTTCGCGACCTCCGGATCGCTGCCGCGGGTGCCCGTTCCCGGGCTCATCGACATCCTCGGCTGAGGCTCCGGGCCGTCGGATCCGGGTACGTGGCCCCGCCCGATTCCAAGCCCCGTACCCCGCCTGGGTGCGGCGTCCGTCACATCGGCGGCGAAGTCTGAGAACGGGCTCGCAGCAACCCCGGCGAAACCCAACACTTTCCCAACACCCAACCCGTCCATTCGGCCAGGGTGCTGCGCGCGCGCGATTCCTACACTCGAACAGTTGCCTCCCCACACTGCTCGAGGAGAACCGTGAGAGACCAGCATGGATTCGCGCCCAGGCTCACCCGCGCCTGCGTCATCATCGCCACGATCCTGGTGATGATGTTCTCTGCCGTTCCCGTCGCCCACGCAGACCCGCAGGGCGAGGATGCAGCACCGACCCCCTCGCAGTCCCCGACCCCCACTGAGGCCCCGGCACCGGCGGCCGGCGAATCTCCTGAAGAGACGGAGTCTCCCGCACGAGCGCCGCGTGCCGTGGCCCCGCAATCCGTTCCCCGCCCTTCCGGCGACAACGCCGTGATCACCGTCAAGGTCGGCGGAGACCGCACCGCAGCGAACTCCGTCTCCGGACTCGCCGGCGTCACGCTGCGCCTCTATGACGGCGGCTCCAGTGGGCCGTCGACCCCCATGCGCGACAGCTGGGCCACCTGCACCTCTGATGGAGACGGCGACTGTTCGTTCGTTGTGCCACAGACGGGAAGAGGGCTCATTTTCAGGCAGGAGAACCGTGACAAGCGATTCTGGGTCGTCCAGGAATCGACGCCGAACGGTTGGTCAGCCAACGACAAGCTCGTCATCGGCTCAGCCTCGAGCAATTCGGCTCAGCGTTACACGTTCCGGACGGGCACTCAGCTGCGTGCGGGCAGCACCTACCGCTCCGGTTCGGAGTTCATGACGTCCGGGTCGCGATCGAACACCACGAACTCGACCGGCACCTGGCAGAACAGCCGCACCAATCCGGCACTGGAGGCCTCGTGCACCGCCGGGCTGCGCGTCGCACTCGTCCTCGATCTCTCGGGATCCGTCGCGAATTCTGGAGCGCTCGGCACCCTCAAGGACTCCGCGAAGGGGATGGTCGACGCTCTCAAGGGAACGAACTCCTCGATGGCCCTCTACACGTTCGCCTCCAACGCGCCGCGCGACTCCACCGACAGCGGTCGCAACTGGCCCTCGATGTCGATCGACCCCGGTGACAACGCGAACACGATCAAATCGCGAATCGACGCCTATGTCGCAGAGGGCGGCACCAACTGGGACAGCGGTCTGTGGCAGGTCGCGGATGCCAACGAGCAGTACGACCTCGCCGTCGTCGTCACCGATGGTCTGCCGACCTTCTCCTCCGGCAACACCTCGACCTACGGCAACGTGACGAGCTTCGACGAGATCGAAGCCGCGATCTACTCCGCCAATGCCATCAAGGCCGGTGGCAGCCGCATCATGGCTGTCGGCGTCGGCGACGGCATCCAGGGCGGCGTCGAGAACCTCGCCGCGATCTCCGGTCCCGCCGGCTACAGCGACGGCGGATCGATCAACGACGCCGACTACTTCCAAGCCGGGTGGGAGGACCTCGCGACCCTCATGGAGAACCTCGCCAAGGGCGCCACCTGTCGAGCGGACATCGAGATCGCCAAGCAGACCCTTCCCTACGGTGCCGACAGTGCATCGTCCGGAGGTGCCGGCTGGACCTTCGGGGTGACCGCCTCGGCCCCGGGAACCCTGCAACAGGACAGCCGGCAGACGACCGGAGAGAACTCGAAGGTCGGCTACCAGGTCCGCTTCTCCACACCGAAGCCCGCACAGAAGTCGCGCATCGACATCGAGGAGATCCTCACCGACGCCCAGACCGCCGACGGCTGGACGATCGACGCCGTCGAATGCACTGTCAACGGCGCCAAGGTCAGCGTCGACAAGAGCGACATCAGCCTCGACGTGACCTCCGGGGACACCGTGAAGTGCACCGTGACGAACAAGCAGACACTCGTGCCCGGAGTCTCGATCGAGAAGAAGGCATGGGACACCCCGACCGCTGACGGACTCGACGGTGCCAAGGAGATCCCCGCCGGGGAGCGGGTGGCCGACGGCACGACGATCACGTGGACCTACCTCGTGACGAACACGGGAAAGACCCCGCTCGACGGCATCAGCGTCGTCGACGACAGACTTCCGGGCACCGCAGTCACGTGCCCGAAGACCAGCCTGAACCCAGGCGAAACCATGACCTGCTCCGCCTCCGGCGCAGTGACCAAGTAAGACAGCGCAGCCTCGCAGCTGCCACCCCCACAAGGAGAGAACAGTGAAGAAGCAGACCCTCGGAATCATCGCCGGAGCGGCCGGAGCAGCCCTGCTCCTCGGCGGCGGAACCTTCGCCCTCTGGTCCGACAGCGCCGAAGCCGACGGCGGACAGATCACGGCCGGCAACCTCGATGTCGCCGTCACCGAATCCGGCTGGCAGGACATCTCGGCCGACCGCGCCGACAGCCCCCACGCGATCGACCTCGCGACCTTCAGGATCATCCCGGGCGACACCGTCCAGGGCAAGTACGGCGTCGACGTCGGCCTCGAAGGCGACAACATGGTCGCGAAGCTCCAGCTCGCCGGCGGCGGAGAGCTCGAAGGCGCACTCGCCGAAGGCCTCAGCCTCACCTACACCGTCGAGGATGCCAACGGTCAGCAGATCGCCTCGGGTGACAACGCCGGCGTCGAGGTCACCCTCGTCTCGCCCGACAACACCGCACCCGGCTCCAACCAGGTCGCTGCCGGCACGGCCGTCGACGGCACCGCCGACTTCAACGTCGTCGTCACCGCCGAATTCGACGAGTCCACCCCGAACCGGGAGCTCGTGCAGCAGCAGGCCGCCCTCGCGGGCTCGACCATCCAGCTCAACCAGGACCGCTGAGCCGCGGCACAGCTGACACACCCCGCCGCGGAGACGCGGCACATCTGAGAGACGCAGAGAACACACGAAGAGGAGAGCACCATGGCCCGGACCACGGGATTCGCACGCGGACTGGCGTCCGGCGTGTTCGCCATCCTCCTCATCGGCTTCCTCGCTCTCGCCGTCGCGGTCGGCGTCGTTCCGAAGGTGATGAACGGCGCGGCGCTGACCGTGCTCACGGGTTCGATGGAACCCACCTACGAACCCGGCGACATCGTCGTCTCGGTACCCCAGGACCAGTACCGCATCGGCGACCCGGTGACGTTCCAGCCCCGCTCGAACGATCCCATGCTCATCACCCACCGCGTCGTCGCCGTCACCGACTCCGCGGACGGCCGCACCTACGTCACCCGCGGTGACGCCAACGGCGACGACGACGAACCCATCGTCGAAGCACAGGTGATGGGCAAGGTCCTCTACTCGATCCCCAAGCTGGGCTACGTCCAGCAGGCGGTCGGCGGCAACAAGGGTCTCCTCGTCGCCGGGATCGGATTCGTCCTCATCGCCTACGCCGCCTACGCCCTCGTCTCCGGCGCGATCGAACGCCGGCGCGAGAAGAAGGACGCGGCGGCGCAGGCTCCACCAACGCAGTCCGAGACAACGACAGCAGCCGACGCGGGCCCATCGACGATCGAGAACTCACGCACCCCTGAGACGGAGAAGACGACATGACGAGGAAGAACTGGCGACTGCCGCTCCTTGCCGCCGGCGTCCTGCTCGCCGGAACCGCGGTCGGCAGCGGCACCATGGCACTGTGGAAGACCACGGGCACTGCCGCACCAGCGGCGATCGTCTCCGGAGACCTCGACGTCACCGCCGGTGAGACCACGTGGCGTGAGACCTCACCGGACGTCACCGACAGCGGCCGGACGATCGACCCCGACACGTTCCTCGTCCGCCAGGGAGATTCCGTCGCGATGACCCAGGACTTCACCACCCACCTCACCGGCGACAACATGGTCGCCGGCATCACCGTCGACTGGTCGGACCCGGCTGCTCTGCCCGACGGCGTGACGGCGACCTACGAAGTGCTCGACGCCACCGGGAACCGCCTCGGTGAACCCGCACCGATCGGCACCGTGACCACGCTTGACGACCCCAGCGAACTCCTCGTCACCGATGACGCGGGACGCTCCGACGACTTCTCCGTCCGCGTCTCCCTCGACTTCGCCGACCTCTCCGATCGGTTCGGCGCCGAGAGTCCCGTCCAGGTCGCCGACCTCGGACGCTTCGCCTTCACCCTCGACCAGACCCGTGAGGAGGGAGACCGACCATGACGAAGCAGCGCACAGCCGTGATCCTCAGCGTGTTCGCCGTGCTCGGCATCCTCATCGGCGCCGGTGGAACCTCTCTCGCCCTGTGGTCGGACACAGCGCACGGCGACGGGGAGATCTCGAGCGGCTACGAACACTTCGCGGCCGGTCGCGTCGACGACTCCCAGCCGGCGAACGACGGGCGCGTCACGGTGGGCATCGGTCCCGCCGATGCCGAGACCCTCATCCGCGACGGCGAAGTCGCCATTCCCCTCCAGACGGATTCGCTCAGCCAGGGCAACAAGGGCCTGCGCTATGAGCTCACGCCGCCCGCGTGGTCCGACGGCATCTTCGGCGCCTCCGACGTCATCGTGTTCCCCGTCAGCGCACCCGGCGACTGCACCGTCGCCAACGCTCCCGCCGCGCAGGGCGAACTCACCTCGACCCCGGTGAGCGCCGACTACTCGGACACGACGGCCCCGACGACCGAATACTGGTGTGTCACGGCGACGCTGAAGAACAACGGCACGGTCGGCGAGTACGAGAACACCGCGACCGTCACCGCTGAGGATCCGGCAGGCACCGAGGTCGAGGCGAAGGACTCCTGGAAGGCGACGGTCGGACTCGGCCTCGACCCGAAGAAGGAACCGACCCACGAGATCACGTTCGCCTACGAGACCTTCCGCCCCGGGGGTGAGCAGCCGTGACGCGCACTCGCCTCCTCGTGGCCGGAGCCGCCGTCCTCGCAACGAGCCTCCTGGGCACCGGCACGCCTGCGGTCGGTGCAACCGCTGTCAGCGCACCAGTGAACTCTGCTTCCGTCACCGAGCCGACCGGACTGAGCGCGCCGACCGGACTGAGCGCGCCCAACACAACGATCACTGCAGCCCGAGGCAGCGCCGCGGGTGCTGACTACAGTGCCGCGAGCGCCGACTACAGCAGAGCCATTCAGCTCTCGTGGGACGGCAGCAGCTACAGCGACGCGACGACGGAGAGCTTCGTCGGCTTCCCCGTCACCGTCCCCGGCGACTCGACCTCTCGCACCATCATGGTCCGCAACGATGGGCCCACCGACGGAACACTGACCGTGAGCATCGTCGACGTCGAACTGCTGACCCCGACGATCGACGACGACTTCTACTCGGACCTGCTCATCGACTGGCAGACCGGTCGGTCGTCGATCCGGGACCTCGAGAGCGCAGGCACGACCCAGATCATCGACATGCCGCTGCCCCAGGGGGAGACGACCCCGGTGACGATCGGCTACGACTTCCCCCGCGAGGCGACCTCGGGCAACAAGTCCAACGTCGGTGAGCGGCAGGGCCGTTTCGACGTGCTCTTCCAGCTCGGCGGTGACCACGCCGGGTCGGCCGGGTAGGCCGGAACGGAGACAGGCGGCAGCACCGATTCCGGTGGGCAGTCCGACGCGGGTGGCCAGTCCGACGCGGGTGGTCAGTCCGACTCCGGTGCAGGCACTGCCGCCGACTCCGATGCGGCGGCGAACTCGAACGCCGGAGCGGACACGAACGCCAGGGCCGACGCGAACGCGCGAGCCGCTGCGGCCGGCTCGGCGAACTCAGACGGCAGCACCGCGGCCGCAGGCGGCAGCGGCTCCACGGCCAACGCCGACGGCAGCGGCTCCGATGCCAGCGGCGACGCCGGGTTCCTCCCGCGCACCGGTGGTGCGATGTGGTGGATGGCCGTCCTCGGTGCCGTCATCGCCGGTGCCGGTGCCGCCATGGTGCGGCTGGTCCAACGTCGCAGCAACTGAGCTTGAGCACCTGAGCTCAAGCGCGCCCAGGAGCGCGCCCGGAGTCGCGGCACCGGCAATAACTCACCGGAACATCCGGGCCACCTCGTTGCGCCGATTGAGCTGGAGCTTCCGCAGCAGATTCGACACGTGATAGCGCACGGTCGCCGTGGCGACGAACAGCTCCGCAGCGATCTCCTGGTTGCTGCGTCCCTGAGCGAGGAGACGACCGATCTCCATCTCCCGGTTCGTCAGCGACGCGAGCAGATCCTGCTCGCTCTCGGCGACCGCGCTCAGGGCATCCCGGATGCCCGGCTCGTACGCCCCGGCACCGATCCTCCGCACGATCGCCAGCGCCTGATCGAGCGCCTTCCTGGCCTCCTCGCTCCGCCCGAGCCCGGCGAGGACGACGCCGTAGTCGCGCAGGGTGAGCGCCCGGGGCAGGGGGAACCGATCATCGCCCAGTGCCGCCTCGAAGCGGCGGAGCGCCTCGGCGACGGCATCCGCCGAGTGGGAGGCTGACCCGGAGACTCCACCATCAGCGACGATCCGCCGGGCACGCAGCCAGTCGACCGACCCCCAGTACGGCTGCCAGCTCGTGCCCTCCATCTCTCCGAGGCGGTCGATGAGTGCGTCGGCCTCGGCGAACCGTTCGAGGTCGAGGAGCGCATGCGCGCGATAGTTGAGGAACCCCCGCTGGGTCCCGATGAGGCTCTTGACCTTCTCCGGGGCGGACGCTGCGAGCACGCGTTCGGGATCACCGTGGGCACGTGCCCGCTCACATGACGCCGTGATGACCATGTCCGCGGCATACGGCTGCCACTGCATGCTCGTCTGCCGGTCGGTCTGCGCCTCGAGATCGATGAAGTCCGGCACCCCGCGTGCCGCGTTGAGCCACGCATGGAGACCCGACAGCGGCAGCCGGGTCTCGACGTCGATCGTGCTGCCGCTCGACTCGGTCGCGGAGAGGACGAGTTCGGCCGCCTCGTCGAGCGACCCGGTCAGCGACGTCGCATGTGCATGGAGGAGGCGCACCGTTCCCGCACCCCACGGTTTGACGACGGATTCGAGGAGTCCGACGCCGATCCCGGCAAGAGTCCGGGCCCGACCCACCTCGCCGATCGTCATCGCGACGACCGCGAGCGGGGTGAGCGCGTCGACCTTGAACGAACTCGGCTCGAGAGCGAGCACCCGCGGGACGAGGGCATCGAGTTCGGCGATGACGGTCGCCCGGTCGGCCTCGAGGACGAGCTGCAGCAGCCGGTAGGTCTCGAGCACCATCGCGCGCCCCTGCGGCGCCACCATCCAGCGGATCCCCGGGCGGGTGACCTCCTCGGGGTCATGCGGGGCACGGGCGATCGTTGCGAGCGCGGCGTCGATGACCGGACCCAGCCGCCCGTAGTCCCGACTCCGGATGACCTCGACGACGGAGAGGTAGGCGGCATACGACTGGAGGGTGCGCACGTCCGGGTCGTCGGTCGCCTCGGCGAGGAACTGTTCGAGCCGCTCCCGCGGGAACTCCTGATCCTTGCGGTGGGCGAGCATCGTGAGGATGATGCATTCGCGGACCGGGCACTCCGGCAGCGCTTCGACCTCGGGCAGCAGGTCGAGCACGGCGTAGACCGTCTTGCCGCGCATGTTGAGCAGGATGAGCCTGATGAGCATCGTCTGCCGCGCCTCACCGGTGGCGATGTCGAGGCTGCGGCGCATGACGTCGTTGACAGCGGCGTAGCTGCGCGCGGCCACGGATTCGGCGATGAACCCGTCGACCGCCTCGGCGAGCTCATCCGTCCACTCCTCGGCTCCGCTCAACGCGTACCACATCCGGCGGAACCCGGTCGCCGACGGTGCCAGTGCGCGGTAGATCGCCTGGGCGCGCTCGCGCGGCAGCATCTGCCGCACGGCATGGGCGATGAGTGCGTGACGCGGCGCGATCGTCGACCCGAACCCGGATTCCGAGAGCACCGAGGCGGCGACGGCGGGATGAATGTCGGCGGGTTCGCCGAGGCGGTCGGCCACCTCGGCGACGATGTGCGGAGCGAGCTCCGTATCGGCACAGCAGACGATCTCGACGGCCAGCCGGGCGGCGGGGGAGAGGCCGAGGACCGGAGCGAGCAGCGGATTGTGGTCGGGGTCGACGCCGCGGATGGGGATGTCCCAGAGGAGGTGGAGCTTGTTGCGCTCCTGCGGGGTGATCCGGCGGAAGATGCTGTCGATGCCGAGGAAGGATCCGCCGGTGGCGTTGCGCAGCGATTCGGCGGTGAACGGTGAGATAGATGCGCCGAGGAGGTCGACCGCCAGCGCCTGGATCTCTGCGATCGTCAGCGCCTCGAGGACGATGTTCTCCCCCTGCGGGGAGGACTCGGCGAGGTCGGCGATGAACGAGACGGGGGCGCCGTGGACGTCGGGCAGCCGGCCGGCGACGACGATGAAGTAGCCCTGCCGCATGATCCGGGGAACGAGGTAGCGGAGCACGAGCCGGGATTCGACGTCGATCCACTGGGCGTCGTCGACGAGGACCGTCTGCAGCGGGGGCCGCTCATTGTCGGTGAGCTCGGCCATGATCTCCCGGGCGACGTCGAGCGGTGCCCGGGTGCCGTCGAGGATCCGGAACGGGGCGAGTCCCGTGCTCAGGAGTCGTTCGACGAAGCTGAAGGGCGCGTCCTTCTCGAACTCGTCGGCCGTGGCGAAGGCGACCGGTGACGTCCTGAACATCGTCTCGCCGATCCGGCGCAGCAGCCACGTCTTGCCGGTTCCCGCGAAGCCGGTGAGCATGCAGAGCATGCCGCCTTCGGTCACGGCTCGGGCGCAGATGTCCTCGACCATTCGCTCGCGTGCTCTGATCGGACTCAATGTCACTGGGGATTCCTCTGTCGTGGGGGTGTGGTCGTGGGGGAGCGCTGTCCTTCAATGATCGAACAACCGTTCACTATGTGTGAAGTGAAACACCCTGACCTCGGCATTCCGTTATCCGACCGTAATCGGTGCTCTCTCCGACGTTATCCCATGACGGCGGTCATCCACTTTCCGTGCTCACGCTACGCTGAGGGCATGGACATCGCACAGGTCTCGGCGGCGCGCATGATCTCCTCGGGTCTCGTCGGGGCCTGCGGTGATGATCCCGCCGAGGTGGTCCGCCGTCTCGCGTGCATGCAGGCCCAAGCGCTGCCGGGAGCCCTCGTGTCGATGGCGCTGCGCACCGCTTCGCAGTCCCTGCCCGCGGTGCGCGCAGCGATCGAGGACGGCCGGATCGTGCGGACGTGGACGCAGCGGGGCACCCTCCATTTCGCCGCCGCCGAGGACGTCGGCGGGATCCTCGCCCTCACCGCCCCGCGGCTGCTCAAGGCCCAGGCCGATCGCCGCGCCCACTTCGGGGTGAGCGAGCCGATGCTCGAGCAGGCGGCCGAGCTCGCCGAGACCGCGATCTCCGCGCGCGGACCGCTCAGCCGCGACGACCTCCTCGCCGAGTTCGCCCCGCTGCTCGAGGGCGTCGCTGAGGCCGACGCCTACGGTCGGCAGCGCTACCTCCTCACGACGCTGTCGATGCAGGGCCTCCTCGTCCAGTCCGGCTTCACCGCCGACGGGCAGGAGATGAGCTACGCCCTGCGCGACCGCAGTGCGGATGCAGCGATCGACACCGAGGCGGCGCTGCGCCAGTGGCTGCGCCGCTATGTCGAGAGCCACGGACCGGTCACCGTCGACGATGCGGCCCGGTGGACGGGTCTGCCGAAGACGCCCGTCCGCGCCGCCCTCCGCGCGCTCACCGACGAGGGCGCCATCGTCACCGCGACGATCGATGAGCGCGAGCACGTTCAGGCCCCCGATCTCGACGACCGCCTCGGCGAGTGTGAGGCCGCCAGCGGCACGCTCATGCTCCTGCCCGGCTTCGACGAACTCATCCTCGGCTACAAGGACCGCAGCCAGACGCTCGCTCCGGCCCACGAGAAGTCCGTGGTCCCCGGCGGCAACGGGATGTTCAAGAACACCGTCATCGACGGCACCCGGGCCCGCGGGACGTGGAAGCGCTCACCGCGGAAGACCGGACCGCGGGTGATCATCGAGCCGTTCACGGGCGAGACCGTCGACCTCGCCCGCGCCGAGGCGGCGGCACTGACCCATCCGGCGTTCGGCTGAGCGAGTGGTGAGGGAGAGGGCATGCGCGGTGGCACGGGAGAGGCCGGACCCACGCGGCCGCGGTTGAGGAGGCGCACATGAGACTGGGGATCATCGTCAATCCGCTCCACGCGCGCACGCACCGCGCCCATCACCGGCTCGTCACCCTGCTCGATCGCGTCCACGTCCGGTACCGCACGGTGTCGACGTCTGCCGTCCGGCCGGGTGCCGAGCAGGCGCGGGAGCTGGCGGATTGGGGTGCCGAGGCGGTCGTCGTCCTCGGCGGCGACGGCACCCTCCGGGCGGCCGCCCCGGCCCTGGCGATTGCGGACCTGCCGACGCTCATCATCCCGACGGGAACGGCGAACGTGTTCAGTCGGGCGCTCGGCGTGCCGAACGCCCGCGCCGGCCTCGCCCTCTGCGAGGAGTACCTCCTCGGAGCGGCGCCGACGACGGGCGTGCCGATCAGCCTCGCCGAGGGCATCGATGCCGACGGCGCGCACCGCCACGAGCACTTCCTCTCCCTCGCCGGGATCGGCGGCGATGCCCACGCTGTTGCCGGCCACCGGCGCGAATGGGGCCTGCTCGGCTATGCCCGCGGGGCCCTCGGCGCGCTCTTCGCGCCCGAGATGGACGCGCGGATCGACGGAGAGGCACTGCGTGTCTGGTCGGTCATGGGGGCGAAGGCCGCCCGCCCGGCCGGGCCGATCCCGGTGTTCCCCGGCGCCGAGGTGACCGGTGAGGACCTCGAATTCCTCGCCGTCGTCCTCGCCGCCGACTCTCCCGTGAGCCGGGTGGGAGCGTGGGCGGGCATCGGCACGTCCTGCGTGCGGGGGCACCCCGAACGCGACGAGAACATGCGCTACTGGACGGCGCGATCGGCCCGGATCTCCGTCGCCGAACCCGCACCGGTCCACCTCGACGGGGACCACCTCGGCGAGTTCAGCTCACTGCGGATGAGCACCGGTGATCTGCTCCTCGAGGTCGTCGTGCCGGCCGCGCACACTACCGACTGACGCTGCTGCTCGCAATGCGAGGTTCCGTCGGCAACGAGGGAGGGCAGCTTAACGCTGCCGCGGGCAACGCGAGATGTCGCCGGCAGTCGGGGAATACGGCCTGACTGCCGGCGGCGTAGCCTACCGTCGCCGGCGCGAGGTGCCGAAGATCCCGCGGGCGATCTCCCGGGCCGCCGTGCGGGTGAACTGCTTGAACGCCGAGGAGTTGACGACCTGAGAGAAGAGGTTGTCGTCCTTCTTCTCCGCCTTCGCGTCCTGCTGCCGCGGTGCCCGGGCACTCTCCTCGGGGAACGGGACTCGCTCGGAACCGCTGCCGGCGTCGCCGCCGGAAGTCGGAGACCCAGCAGTCTGTGACCCGGCCGTCTGTGACCCCGCAGTCTGCGAGGCCTCGGCCTCCTGCTCGGCGGCTCCCGCTTCGAGGCGCTTCGTGAGGATCTCCCGCGCCGACTCGTTGTCGATCGCGGTCCCGTACTTCTTCTGCTGGTCGGATGCGGCGACGGCGGCCTTGATCTCGTCCTCGCTCATCGGCCCGATCTTCGACTCGGGAGCCCGCACCCGCGTCGCGGCCACGGGAGTCGGCGCGCCGTCGGGGTCCATGACGGTGACGACGGCCTCGCCGATGCCGAGCGAGGTGAGCAGCGATTCGAGGTCGTAGTCGGACTTCGGGAACGTCGCGACCGTCGCCTTGAGCGCCTTCGCGTCGTTGGGGGTGTGCGCCCGCAGCTGATGCTGGATGCGGGAGCCGAGCTGCGCGAGCACGTCCTCGGGGACGTCCTTCGGCGTCTGCGTGACGAAGAAGACGCCGACGCCCTTCGACCGGATGAGGCGCACGGTCTGCGTCACCGATTCGAGGAACGCCTTCGAGGCATCGGCGAAGAGGAGGTGGGCTTCGTCGAAGAAGAAGACGAGAGCGGGCTTGTCGGCATCGCCCACCTCGGGCAGATCCTGGAAGAGATCGGCGAGCAGCCACATGAGGAACGTCGAGAACAGGGCAGGGGACTGGTTGAGCTTCTGCAGCTCGAGCACGGAGACGATGCCGGCCCCGCTGTCGTCGACGCGGAGGAGATCGGCGGTGTCGAACTCCGGTTCGCCGAAGAAGACGTCGCCGCCCTGGGCGGAGAGTTCGGCGATCTTGCGCAGGATCACCCCGACCGTCGCCTTCGACGCCCCGCCGATGCCCTCGAGCTCGGCCTTGCCCTCATCGGAGGTGAGGTAGGTGAGCACCGCGCGGAGGTCGGAGAGGTCGAGGAGGGCGAGCCCGGCCTTGTCGGCGTAGTGGAAGACGAGGGAGAGCACCGACTCCTGGGTGTCGTTGAGCTCGAGCACCTTCGACAGGAGGATCGGGCCGAAGGAGGTGACGGTCGCGCGGATCGGGGTGCCGAGCCCGGAATCGCCGAGGGTGTAGAACTCCGTCGGGTTCGCCGCCGGGTCCCACTCCTGTCCGGCGGCCTCGAGCCGCTTCGTCAGCTTCTCCGAGGCGACCCCGGGCGCGCCGATGCCGGAGAGATCGCCCTTGATGTCGGAGGCGAAGACGGGGACCCCGGCCTTCGAGAGCTGCTCGGCGAGCACCTGGAGGGTGACGGTCTTGCCCGTGCCGGTGGCCCCGGCGACGAGGCCGTGGCGGTTGAGCATCGCCAGCGGAATGGAGATGGGAACGTCGGGAGCCGGTGTCTCCCCGTCGAGCGCCACCCCCAGTTCGAGGGTGGCGCCGTCGAAGGTGTATCCGTCTTTGAGCCTGGTCATCGCCTCAGTCGTCATGGCCCAATCCTCGCACGAACTCGGCGTGGAGTCTCGTGTCCGGACCCAACTCGGGGTGGAAGCTCGCCCCCCACACCGTGCCCTGCCGGACGAGGACCGGACGTCCGTGATGACTGGCGAGCACCTCGGCGCTGCCCGTCTCGACGATCTGCGGGGCCCGGATGAACGTGCCGTCGAAGTCCGGGGTCATTCCTGCGATCGTCAGCGGCGCGACGAAGGATTCGCGCTGCCGGCCGTAGGCATTGCGGGCCACGGTGACATCGAGTCCGCAGAGGCGGTCGTAACCGGCGAGCGAGTCATCGGTGAGGCGGTCGGCGAGGAGGATGAGTCCCGCGCACGTGCCGAACGTCGGCAGGCCGCCCCGGATCTCCTCGCCGAGGCGGCCGAAGAGTCCCGTGGGGGCGGCGAGGCGGACCATGGCGCTCGATTCCCCGCCGGGCAGGACGATGCCGTCGAGTCCGGGCAGATGCTCGGGGCGGGTGACCCTGCGGGTCTCGACCCCCAGGGAGCCGAGCACCGTGAGGTGCTCGCGGAACGCTCCCTGGAGGGCGAGGACGCCGACCGTCACCATCCGCGCTCGGCGAGGCGGTGCGGGGCGGGGACGTCGCCGACGTTGATGCCGACCATCGCCTCGCCGAGACCGCGGGAGGCGGCGGCGACGGCGGCGGGGTCGTCGTAGTGGGTCGTCGCCTCGACGATCGCCCGGGCGCGGGCCTCGGGGTTGCCGGACTTGAAGATGCCGGAGCCGACGAACACGCCGTCGGCGCCGAGCTGCATCATCATCGCGGCGTCGGCCGGGGTGGCGATGCCGCCGGCGACGAACGTGACGACCGGGAGGCGGCCGAGCGACGCGACCTGCTTGACGAGCGGGTAGGGGGCGGCGATCTCCTTGGCCGCGACGTAGAGCTCGTCCTCGCTCTTGGCGCCGAGCGCGCGGATCTCGGAGTTGATCGTGCGCAGGTGGCGCATCGCCTCGGAGACGTCACCGGTGCCGGCTTCGCCCTTCGAGCGGATCATCGACGCGCCTTCGGTGATGCGGCGCAGCGCTTCGCCGAGGTTCGTCGCCCCGCAGACGAACGGGACCTGGAAGACGGACTTGTCGATGTGGTTGACGTAGTCGGCGGGGGAGAGGACCTCGGACTCGTCGATGTAGTCGACGCCGAGGGTCTCGAGGATCTGCGCCTCGACGAAGTGGCCGATGCGAGCCTTGGCCATGACCGGGATCGACACGGCGCTGATGATCGATTCGATGAGGTCGGGGTCGCTCATCCGGGCGACGCCGCCCTGGGCGCGGATGTCCGCGGGCACCCGTTCGAGTGCCATGACCGCCGAGGCGCCTGCGGCCTCGGCGATGCGCGCCTGCTCCTCGTTGACGACGTCCATGATGACGCCGCCCTTGAGCATCTGGGCGAGTCCGGTGTTGAGCAGGGTCTGAGTCTCGGTCATTGCTGGGCCTTCGTTCTCCGGCGCCGGGGAGCGGCGCTCTGGTGTCGTGACTGTGGTGTCGTGCCGGACCGCGGGCGCAGATCGCCTCAGACGAGGTGTCGGCGTCGGGTCCTCAATCAGGCTAGAGCCGACAGTGGCCTAATCGCAGAGCCAGAAACGTATGAGAGTTCTGGGCCAGTTCGCTCTATGATGGTGGGATGTCCGCTGCCTCCAGCCTGCCGCGCTCGACGCGGGAGTCCCTCGACATCGCCATCGACCACGGCTCACCCCTGCCCGATCAGATCGTCGCGGGGATCAGGGACCTCGTCACCCGCGGGGAGCTGCGGCCGGGTGACCCGGTGCCCTCGAGTCGCCGGCTCGCCGGTCACCTCGGCGTCTCCCGCGGCACGATCGAGACCGCGTATGCCCAGCTCGCCGTCGAAGGCTACCTGCTGACGCGCGAGCGCGCCGCGACGATCGTCGACCCGGACCTGCCGACCGCCCTGCTGCGGCACACGGACGTGCCCGCACCGCCGTCGGCTCCGCAGCGACCGCCTCGGCGCCTCATCGACCTGCGGCCCGGCCACGGAGGTGACGATCCGCTGCGCGACCCGGCGTTCCGGCGAGCGTGGCGCGAGGCCCTCGACGTCGATCCCGGCGCCGTCGACCCGCTCGGCCAGCCGGGCACCCGGTGGGCGATCGCCGACCACCTGCGGCTCCTGCGGGGGATGAGCGTCGACCCGCGCGACATCATCGTCACGAGCGGCTCCCGCGATGGGCTCCGCCTCCTCTTCGCCTCCGGGCTCGACGGGGCGATCGGCGTGGAGAACCCGGGATTCCCGGGCCTGCGGCTCGCGATGGCCGACCGCGAGCTCCTCGCCTTCGACGTCTCCACGGGACTCGACGTCGAAGGGCTCACGGAGCTCGAGGGGCAGGTCGCGGCGGTCGTCGTCACCCCGAACCACCAGTTCCCGCACGGCGGGACGATGCCGGTGAGCACGCGCATCGCGCTGCTCACCTGGGCGGCGCGGGCCGGCGTCGTCGTCATCGAGGACGACTACGACAGCGAGGCCCGGCTCCAGCGCACCTCGGTGCCCACCCTCTTCGACCTCGCAGGCTCCCTCGACCTCGACGTCGGCGTCGTTCACATCGGAACGTTCTCCACCGTGCTCACCACGGCCGTGTCGACCGGGTACATCGTCGCCCGCGGCCGCCTCGGCGAGGCGATGAGCGCGGTCCGGACGTCATGGGGTCCTGCGATCGCCCCGGTCCTGCAGAGTGCGATCGCCGCCTACCTCGAATCCGGTGGTCTGCGGCGTCGGATCGCCCGGGGTCGCCGACGTCTGCGAGCCGCCGAGGCGGTCGTCGCCGAGGCCGGTGCGATACCCGGACTCGTCCACGAGGGGCGCACCCTCGTCATCGAGACCGACGAGGACGGGGCGCAGGCGCTGCTGCGGGAGCTCGAGGGCAGAGGCATCCGCGTCGCCTCGCTCGCCGCAGGCTGGAGCGGGGACAGCGCAGTGCGCCATGGCATCGTCATCGCCCATTCGAACGTCGAGGCGACCGTGCTCCGGTCGGTCCTCGGCCTCATCCAGACCCTCAGCGGCGAGCACCGCGAGCCGACGGCAAGTAGGATCGAACCATGAGGAAATCCGCCTATGTCATCGACGGAATCGTCAAGCTGCTGCTCGCGGCCGTTCTCGTCATCTTCCTCCCCGCTCTCGGGGCGTTCTTCCTCGTCCCGGCGTGGATCATCATCACCGCGGCGGTCCTGCTCTTCCTCAGCTCCGCCACGGAGATCTCCTACGGGGTGAGCAAGGGCACGACGACCTACCTGCGCCACATCATCATCGCCGACGTCGTCATCGTCGGTGCGGCCGTCCTCGGGATCGTCCTCGCCTCGCTCGGCAACCCGGCGGGCGGGTTCATCTGGTTCGGGCTCCTCGCCCTCGCCTCGCTCGCGATCGCCGTCGTCTTCACGACGGGCGCGAACGGACCCGACTTCGGCAAGGACTGAGCACCGCGTTTCCGGCGGCGACGCCTGCTCGCGCAGCGGGCGGACTCGCAGGACTGTCACCGTCCGGCATCCTCGATCAAGCGCTGGTGCGGATGGTGGCCCGTGCACGGCCCGCTATCCGCGCTTCCGTTTGATCGAGGGACTCGGCGCAGAAGCAGCCGCCGGCCGCGCCTCGTGACAGAGGCGCGAGGCACGCGAGACCGTGCGCGGGTCAGCGGTTGAACGCGATCGCCGCGGCGAAGCCTGCGGGTATGCCCTCGCTCAGGTCGTGGATGTCGACGTCGGGGTGCGGCGAATCGGGCGTCTCACCGGCACCGATGTAATCCATGCCGGGGTCGCGCGCCAGTCCCGTGCTCAGGGCCTTGAGGAACGCCTCCTTCCGCGCCCACACCCGCACGAAGGCCGCCGCGAGGTCGTCGGTGCCGAGCGCAGCGAGCTCCTCGCGTTCACGCGGATGGAGCAGACCGGCGGCTTCGGCGGCGACGTCATGGTCGGGGATCGCCTCGAGGTCGAGGCCGACGGGGTCCGCGGAGACGGCGACGAGGACGAGGCGACGGGCCCGGGTGATGGAGAACTCGACGTCGTCGACCCGTGGCTTGCCCGCCGAATCGAGGCGGATCTCGATCGCGGCGGGATCGGCCTCGAGCACGGCGCCGAGGACGTGCCGGAGCACCACTCGTCCGGCGGACCAGGTCGCTGCGGTCTCGGGGTCGAACTCCGCGGCGTAGTTGCGCTCCTGCGCGGTGAGCACGGAATCGTCCGCGCGTGCCCATGCGGCAAGTCCTGCCGTGTCGGCGAGGACGAGGGTGGCGGGCAGATCGGTGGGCAGGACGGTGAAGTCAGGGTGCATGGTCGGGCCGGCGGTGGGATCGGAGGGCACTGTCAGCGGCCCGCGGCCTTCTCGATCTTCTTGAGCTTGCGCCCGAGGACGAAGATCCGCACCGACCCGATGATCCCGGCGACGAGGATGCCGCCGATCGCGGCGAAGAGCATCGCCACGCCGAGCGGCAGCTGGAACTGCCAGCCGAAGTACTGGAAGTCGGCAGGCACATTGTTCTGCAGGATGAAGATGAGGAGGAGGACGACGATGACCGCGCCGAGGATGAGCGAGATCCACATGCCCGCCGACATTCCGCCGTTGCGGGTGGCCCCGGCCGCCGTGTCGCCGCGCATCTGTCCATCGCCGCGCACCGAAGTCTCACCCTGCACCGGAGTCCCACCGCGCCCGGCAGCCCCGCTGCCATCGGCTGCGGGCTGGTGACCGGGCTGGTCGTCGCCGTCGGCACCGAGCAGCGCGTTGGTCTCGGCGAGCAGTTCATCAGGCGTCTGGGCACGTCCGCGGGGGTCTTGAGAACTCATGGGGCCATCATAAACTCCTGAGCGCTCCGTGTGAGCGGAAGGGCCCCGAGAAGTCACGAGCGCCCGCATCAGCAGAGACGCCCAGCAGAGACAGCGGTGGCCGGGCACCATCGTGCCCGGCCACCGGTGAGCTCACAAGCGCAGGCTGACAGCTCAGCGCACTCGGCTCAGACCTTCTCGCGCAGCGTCTCGACGATGCGGTTGAGGGTCGGGGACGGACGCATCGCGGCATCGGCCTTCGCATCATCCGGGTTGTAGTATCCGCCGAGGTCGACCGGCGCGCCCTGCACGGCGAGGAGTTCGGCGGAGATCGCCTCGGCGTTCTTCTCGAGCTCCTCGGCGACCGGGGCGATCGCGGCGGCGAGCTCGGCGTCCTCGGTCTGGCGGGCCAGCTCCTGCGCCCAGTAGAGCGCGAGGTAGAAGTGGCTGCCGCGGTTGTCGATCTCTCCGACCTTGCGCGAGGGCGACTTGTTCTCCTCGAGGAACTTGCCGGTCGCGGCGTCGAGGGTGTCGGCGAGGACACCGGCACGGGCATTGCCGTGGACGTTGAACTCGTGGCGGAACGACTCGGCGAGGGCGAGGAACTCACCGAGGGAGTCCCAGCGCAGGTGGTTCTCCTCGACGAGCTGCTGCACGTGTTTCGGGGCGGAGCCGCCGGCTCCGGTCTCGAAGAGTCCGCCGCCGGCGATGAGCGGGACGACGGAGAGCATCTTCGCCGAGGTGCCGAGTTCGAGGATCGGGAAGAGGTCCGTGTTGTAGTCGCGGAGCACGTTGCCGGTCACGGAGATCGTGTCCTCGCCCCGGCGGATGCGGTCGATCGAGAACTGGGTGGCATCGACCGGGTTCATGATCCGGATGTCGAGGCCCTCGGTGTCGTGGTCGCCGAGGTACTCCTCGACCTTCGCCCTGAGATTGCGGTCATGGGCCCGGGCCTCGTCGAGCCAGAACACTGCAGGGGTGTTCGACAGGCGGGCGCGGGTGACGGCGAGCTTGACCCAGTCGCGGACGGGGATGTCCTTCGTCTGGCACGCGCGCCAGATGTCACCGGGGGCCACCTCGGTGCTCATGAGCACCTCACCGGCAGAATTGCGAACCTCGACGACGCCGGCTTCGGCGATCTCGAAGGTCTTGTCGTGGCTGCCGTACTCCTCGGCCTTCTGCGCCATCAGCCCGACGTTGGGCACGGTGCCCATCGTCGTCGGGTCGTACGCGCCGTTGATCCGGCAGTCGTCGATGACGGTCTGATAGATCCCGGCGTACGAGGAGTCGGGGATGACGGCCAGCGTGTCCTGCGTCTGATCGTCCTTGTCCCACATCTTGCCGCCGACGCGGATCATCGCGGGCATCGAGGCATCGACGATGACGTCGGAGGGGACGTGGAGGTTCGTCACGCCCTTGTGCGAGTTGACCATCGCCAGGGCCGGGCCCTCGGCCAGGCCCTTCTCGATGCCGGCGCGGACACCCTCGGCGACCTCGGCGGGCAGCTCGTCGAGCCCGTCGAGGATCGCGGCGAGTCCGTTGTCCGGGGTCAGCCCCGCCTCGGCGAGGGCCTCACCGTAGGTCGCGAAGACCTCGGGGAAGAACGCCTCGATGACATGGCCGAAGAGGATGGGGTCGGAGACCTTCATCATCGTCGCCTTGAGGTGGACGGAGAAGAGGATGCCCTCGTCCTTCGCGCGCTGGATCTGGGTGCGGAGGAACTCGTCGAGGGCCGCGACGTTCATCTTCGTCGCATCGACGACCTCACCGGTCAGGACTGGGAGGGACTCCTTGAGGACCTTCTCTTCGCCGGAGGCGGTGCGCAGGACGATCCGCAGGGTGTCATCGGCGGGGATGACGACGGACTGCTCATTGGCGCGGAAGTCATCGGCGTCCATCGTCGCGACGTTCGTCTGCGAATCCTTCGACCATTCGCCCATCGAATGGGGGTGCTTCTTCGCGTAGTTCTTCACGGCCTCCGGCGCGCGCCGGTCGGAGTTGCCTTCGCGGAGGACCGGGTTGACCGCTGACCCCTTGACCTTGTCGTAGCGGGCCTTGACGTCCTTGTCCGCGTCGGTCTCGGGCTCCTCCGGGTAGTCGGGGAGGTCATAGCCCTGCGACTGCAGCTCGGCGATCGTGGCCTTGAGCTGCGGAACGGAGGCGGAGATGTTCGGGAGCTTGATGATGTTCGCGTCCGGAGTCTTGGCGAGGTCGCCGAGTTCGGTGAGCGCATCGGCGACCTGCTGGTCGGCCGGGAGGCGGTCGGAGAACTGCGCGAGCACACGGGCGGCGAGAGAGATGTCCCTCGTCTCGACATCGACGCCCGCCGAGGTGGCGAAGGCTTCGATGATCGGCTTGAGTGAGTAGGTCGCCAGAAGCGGCGCTTCATCGGTGCGCGTGTAAATGATTTTGGCCATAATGATGGACTGCTCCGAATTGTCGTGGGGTTTGACCTCACCATCCTACCTTTTGCCGCCGTTGGCCCTCAGCTCCGCGTTGACGTCGGCTCGACGGTAGAGTGGCGTCCCGGCGAAGGACGCGAGACGGACGGCGAAAGAGGACACGGGTGGCGAAGCTCTACTTCCGGTACGGTGCGATGAACTCCGGCAAGTCGACGGCCCTGCTCCAGGCGGCCTTCAACTACGAGGAGCGCGGCCAGCGCGTGCTGCTCGCGAAGCCCGACATCGACACGAAGGGCGCCGATGAGATCGTCTCCCGCCTCGGCGTCACCCGCACCGTCGACTTCCTCGTCCCCGCCGGTGCCGACGTCGAGCGGATCTATGCCGAGCACGCCGACTACGTCGACCACGATGCGCTCCTCGAATCGATCGACACCCCCAAGGCGCCCGTCGCGTGCCTGCTCATCGACGAGGCGCAGTTCCTCGAACCCGAGCAGATCGACTCCCTCATGCGCATCGCCACCGAGCAGGGCGTGCCGGTGATGTGCTACGGCATCCGCACCGACTTCCGCACCCGCGCGTTCCCGGGATCGGCCCGCCTCCTCGAGATCGCCCACACCCTCGAAGAGCTCAAGACGATCTGCCGCTGCGGTCGCAAGGCGATGTTCAACGGCCGCCTCGTCGACGGGGAGTTCATCTTCGACGGCGATCAGGTCGCCATCGACGGCAACGCCGTGACCTACGAATCGCTGTGTCCGCGCTGTTACCTCGCCTACTCCGGCGGTAGGCTGTTGGCGTAGAGACCCTCCCGCCGCTGTCCGATGCGGCGGCCGCAGTGCCAGACATCTGCCGATCCCGATTCCGACGATGAGGAGCCCTCATGCGCATCGCCCTCCACGCCTTCAATGACAATCCCGGATCTCCCGCGCTCGTCTTCGGCGATGCGCTGGGCACCCGGACTCCGCTGTGGGCGGCTGTGGCCTCCCGCCTCGTCGACGACCACCAGATCTACCTCTCCGATCTGCCGGGTCACACGTACCCGGTGTCGAAGGAGGAGCTGAGCCGCGACTTCACGATCTCCGATCTCGCCGCGGGTCTCGTCACCTCGCTCGAGGACAAGGGCGTCGAGTCGTTCACCTACTGCGGCGCCTCGATCTCCGGCGGCATCGGGCTCACGCTCGCGCTCGAACACGCGCACAAGCTCACCGGGCTCATCGCGTGCGCCACGGCGCCGAAGTTCGGCACCGACGTCTCGTGGGCCGAACGCATCACCGAGGTGGAGAACGACGGCACCGCGTCCCTGCTGCCCGACACCGCTGACCGCTGGTTCGCCGCCGGCTTCCTCGAGGAGGACATCGCGACCGGGCCGGCGATCCTCACCGACCTCGCGACCGTCGACGATGCGGCCTACATCGCGTGCTGCCGCGCGCTTGCGCTCTACGACCTCGAGGGCAAGCTCGGCGGGATCACGACGCCCACCCTCTTCATGGCCGGCAGCCAGGATCCCGGCTGCACCCCCGAGGAGATGGGGAGGATGCGCGACGCCGTCGAAGGGTCGGAGCTCGCCGTCATCCCCGATTCGGCCCACCTCCTCATGGCCGAGCATCCCGAGTTCGTCGCCGACCGCATCCACTCGTTCATCGCCGGTCTCTGAGGGGGACGCCGACACCGTGCCCCGGCCGTGACCTCACGGTCGAAGACAACTGTCGTGATTGTCGTTAGGGTGGAGACACAGGCCCCGTCCGCCAGCTCGTAGAGGAGCTCACCGTGAACGACACCCCGTCGCCGCAGTCGACAGAGATCGCCGAGCAGTCACCGGGGGAGCGCGCCCCCGGCTTCCCGCTGCGGACGGTGAGAGTGCGGTGGACGGGATTCTTCCTCGGCCTCATCCTCTGCACCCTCGTCTACGCGATCATGCCCGACACCGTCGAGCACAACGCGAAGCTCACCGCCGCCGTCGCCGTCCTCATGGCCGTGTGGTGGATGACCGAGGCCCTGCCGATCCCCGCGACCTCGCTCGTGCCGCTTGTCGCATTCCCCGTCTTCGGCGCCGAGGTGGAAATGGCCGATGTCGGCGCCTCCTACGGCAATCCGATCATCTTCCTCTTCCTCGGCGGGTTCCTCATCGCCCTGGCGATGCAGCGCTGGAACCTCCACCGGCGCATCGCCCTCTTCACGCTCAGCCTCATGGGCAACAAGCCGGGACCGATGATCGCCGGCTTCATGATCGCCACCGGCTTCATGTCGATGTGGGTCTCGAACACGGCGACCGCGGTGATGATGCTGCCGATCGGCATCTCCGTGCTCATGATCGTCGCGAAGGTCGTCGGCTCGGCGATGGTGACAGGGACGACGAACACCGAGGCGGTCCCCGGCGACCGTGGATCCGCTGACGCTGCCACCGCCTCGGCGGACGGCAGCAGCACCGAGCACAACACCGGGAACGCAGGCACCCCGGACGGTTCCAGCGGCGACGGCGGCACCGGCGAGGTCGGCATCGGCCACGCCGTGAAATCGAACTTCGGCACCGCGCTCATGCTCGGCATCGCCTACGCCGCGTCGATCGGCTCGCTCGGCACGATCATCGGCACCCCGCCCAACACCTTCCTCGTCGCCTACCTCAAGGACAACCACGACATCTCGATCGGCTTCGGCCAGTGGATGCTCGTCGGCGTGCCCCTGGCCGTCGTCATGATGGCGATCGCGTGGTTCCTCCTCGTCAAGGTCCTCTTCAAGCCCGAGATCGACGAGATCCCCGGCGGCCGCGAACTCATCCGTGAGGAGATGGCCAAGCTCGGGCCGATGTCGACGGGGGAGAAGCTCGTCCTCGGGATGTTCATCCTCGCCGCGGTCAGCTGGATCTCGATCCCGCTGATCTTCGAGGACCCGCCGATCAGCGATGAGGGCATCGCGATGGTCATCGGCCTACTCCTCTTCCTCATCCCCGGCGGCGCCCACCGCGGCGTCCGCCTCCTCGACTGGGAGACCGCGGAGAAGCTGCCGTGGGGCGTCCTCCTCCTCTTCGGCGGCGGCCTCGCACTCTCCTCCCAGTTCTCGTCCTCGGGACTCACCGAATGGATCGGCGAGGTCTCGGCCGGGCTCGGGGCGCTGCCGCTCATCCTCATCGTCGCGATCCTCGCAGCCCTCATCCTCTTCCTCACCGAGCTGACCTCGAACACCGCGACCGCGGCGACCTTCATCCCCGTCGTCGGCGGTGTCGCCCTCGGGCTCCAGCTCGACCCGCTCATCCTCACGATCCCGGTGGCGCTGGCCGCGACGTGCGCGTTCATGCTCCCGGTCGCGACCCCGCCCAACGCCGTCGCCTACGGCTCGGGCTACGTGACGATCGGGCAGATGGTCAAGGGCGGCATCTGGCTCAACCTCATCGGCATCGTCCTCATCACCGCCACCGTCTACCTTCTCGCCGTCCCGGTGTTCAACATCATGCTGTGAGGACAAGCACCATTGAGGCAGACTGGTGCCCATGGCTGAACTCTTCACCCCGATGACTCTGCGCGGACTGACCATCGACAACCGGATCTGGCTGGCCCCGATGTGCCAGTACTCGTGCGAGAAGGAGGACGGCATGCCCGGCACGTGGCACCTCGTCCACCTCGGCGCGCGGGCGACCGGGGGATTCGGGCTCATCCTCACCGAGGCCTCCGCCGTCGTCTCCGAGGGCAGGATCTCCCCGCAGGACGCCGGCATCTGGAGCGACGCGCACGCCGAGGCGTGGAAGCCCGTCGTCGACTTCGTCCACTCACAGGGCACCGTGATCGGCATGCAGCTTGCGCATGCGGGCCGGAAGGCGAGCACGTACCGCCCCTTCGACGGCAACCCGCGCGGCACGGTGCCCGCTGCCGAAGGCGGTTGGCAGCCGCTGGGCGCGAGCCCGATCGCCTACCCCGGATACACCGAGCCGACGGAGATGACGGAGGCCGACATCGCCGAGGTGGTCGCCGCCTTCGCGGCGGCCGCGCGCCGGGCGATCGCCGTCGGCTTCGACCTCGTCGAACTCCACGCCGCCCACGGCTACCTGCTCCACTCGTTCCTCTCGCCCCTGTCGAACCAGCGCACCGACGGCTACGGCGGCGATCTCGCCGGCCGGGCCCGGATCCTCTACGAGACCTATGACGCCGTGCGCGAGGCCGTGGGGGAGGACGTTCCCGTGTTCGTGCGGCTCTCGGCGAGCGAGTGGGTGGAGAACGGCTTCGACATCGCCGAGGCGGTCGAGGTCTCCCGTGAGCTCGACGCCCGCGGGGTCGACGTCATCGACGTGTCCTCGGGCGGGAACTTCCCCGTCAAGGTGCCCGTCGGGCCCGGCTACCAGGTGCCGCTGTCGGCGGCGATCCGCGACGCCGGGGCGACGACGGCGACCGTCGGCCTCATCACCGAACCCGGGCAGGCCGAGACGATCCTCGCCTCGGGGCAGGCTGACGCGATCCTGCTCGCCAGGGTGGCGCTCCGCGAACCGGCATGGCCGCAGCGGGCGGCCCATGAGCTCGGCGTCGAGCCGGGACCGTATCCAGCACAGTACGTGAGGGGAAAATGGTGAACACGATCGAGACCGAACACGTCGTCATCCGATGGATCTCTGTCTCCGAGATGGAGAACAACGTCTATCTCATCACCGCCAAGGAGACCGGGGCGCAGGTCCTCATCGACGCCGCCGACGACATCGAGGCGATCGAGAGCCTGCTGGCAGCGGGAGCGGAGGACACGAGTGCCGAGCCGAGCCTGCAGGCGATCATCACGACGCACCGGCACTGGGACCACATCAGGGCGCTGCCGGAAGCGGCGAAGCGGCACCCGGATGCCATGACGATCGCCGGCGCCGCCGACGCCGAGGCGATCACCGAGGCCGAAGGCGTCGAGATCGCCCACACCGTCGATCATCTCGATGTCGGGGACTTCGGGGGATTCGTCCTCCAGGCGATCGCGCTGCGCGGGCACACACCGGGATCGATCGCGCTGCTGCTCCGCGACGGCGGACAGACGATCCTCTTCTCCGGGGACTCGCTCTTCCCCGGTGGTCCGGGCAAGACGTGGAGTCCCGAGGACTTCACCTCACTCATGGACGATCTCGAGGAGAGGGTCTTCGAGCAGCTGCCCGATGACACGCAGGTGCTGCCCGGCCACGGTGCCCCGACGACGCTCGGTGCCGAGCGCGGCCAGCTGGGTCAGTGGCGCGAACGCGGGTGGTGACTGACTCCGACAGCGGTGACCGAGGGTCGATCAACATCACCAGCTCGGGACGGCGGTGAAGCCGATGATCGCCCACCCGATCGCGACGGCGAGGACGATGATGACCTCGATGTTCCAGCGCTCGGTGATCGTGCGCTCTCCCCGTGGGTTGGACAGCTGCTCGTCGCCGAGCCCGCGGAAGTGATCGAGCACGCCGTCGACGGCAGGGTTGGGGTTGTCGACGAGGCGCCGCGCGCCGGCGGCATCCTTCTCCATCTTCTTCCCGCGACCGGCGAGCGGCCATGAGGAGAATGTCTTCTCACGCGTCTCGACGCCGAGGCCGAAGTGCGTGTCGAAGCCGTCGACGAGGTTCCACGGCACCGTCACCGTCTTGAGCGGATTGACGAGCACGATGTCCCGGGGCCGCAGCTCGACCCGGGGGAAGCGGTAGAGCATCCACGCGCCGATGAAGAGCAGCACGGGAATCCCCGCGATCGCCAGGCCGCGCAGGGTGAGGTCACCGACGACGATCGAGCCGACGCCGATGACGGCGATGATCGCGATGAGACCGAAGAGCACCGTCGATCCCGTGGTTCTCACAATTCGGGTCTCATGGGGTGTCATCTCACTGTCAGCCATCTGAACATCCTATCCATTGAGACTTTCAATTCGATGTATGTGAGCTGTGTCTCGAAACGGTAACGATTACTCAATCTGCTCAGAATGTGGACTCGGTCACAGAGCACAGTGAATTAACTTTGAGGCAATCCATGTGAAAACATGAACGCGGTCACACTCCCGATGGTGGGACGAGTGGTCGGAACGCATCCCGAAACCGGGATGCGGGCACGATGGGCGCGAGCCCAGAGAACAACAAGGAGAGAACGTGAACAAGCGCTTCCTCGCAGCCGGAGCCTCAGTTGCCGCAGCGGCAATGGTGCTTTCTGCCTGCACCCCTCCCGGTGGCGGTAACGACGACCAGGCCTCGGAGAACCAAGTTCTCAACGTCGGGTGGAACCAGGCGTTCACCACGATGAACAACATGACTTCGTACGGCAATGCGACCGCCAACGCGAACCTGCTGTACATGATGAACGACAACTTCGGTTACTACGACGACAAGCTTGAGACCCAGACCGGTGATCTGGGCACCATCGAGAAGGTCTCCGATGATCCGCTCAAGGTCAAGTACACGTTCAACGACAACGCGACGTGGTCGGATGGCACGCCTGTCGATGCGGCTGACCTCGCCCTGACGTGGGCTGCTCGTTCGACCCACTTCAACACGGTCGATGAGAACAACAACGACGACGGCACCGTGAAGGAGAATGCCGACGGCACCGTCTACTTCGACTCCTCTGTGGTCGGATCCCAGCTCATCGAGGAATTCCCCGAGATCTCCGAAGACGGCAAGGAAGCGACCTTCACGTACACCAAGCCCTACGCAGACTGGGCAGTCGATATGGGCTTCGGGTCTGACGGAGTGGGCCTGCCTGCGCACATCGTGGCAAAGAAAGCTCTGGGAATCGAGGATCCTGCTGAAGCCAAGCAGGCGATCCTCGATGCCATCAAGAATGATGACAAGTCGGCGCTGTCGAAGATTTCGAACTCGTGGAACAGTGACTTCAACTTCGCGTCGATGCCTGACGACGAAGACCTCCTGGTTCACAACGGTCCGTACAAGATGACAGACTTCGTCGAGGGTCAGTACCTCACGATGGAGCTCGATCCGAACTACTCCGGTCCGAAGAAGCCGAAGGTCAACACGGTCACCATCCGCTACAACGGTGACCCGATGGCCATGGTTCAGGCCGTTGAGAACGGTGAAGTCGATCTGACCCAGCCCCAGTCGAGCGCGGACGTGCTGGAAGCGGCCCAGGCGATCGATGGAGTCAACGTCGACACCGGTGATGACGCTACTTATGAGCACGTCGACCTCACCTTCAACAACGCTGGTCCCTTCGACCCCGAGTCATACGGCGGCGACGAGGAGAAGGCGAAGAAGGTTCGCCAGGCGATCCTCAAGACGATCCCCCGTCAGGAGATCGTCGACAAGATCATCAAGCCGCTCAACCCCGATGCTGTCGTCCGTGACTCCTTCAATCAGGTGCCCGGTTCGCCGATGTACGAAGAGATCGTGTCCGGAAGCGGAATCGAAGAGTACGACCAGGTCGACATCGAGGGCGCGAAGCAGCTGCTCGAAGAAGTCGGCGGCGAGATCAAGCCGGTCCGCATCATGTATGACAACACGAACTCGCGTCGTCAGCAGGAGTTCCAGCTCATCAAGGAGTCCGCTGAACAGGCCGGCTTCACGATCGAGGATGTCGGTGACGTCAACTGGTCGGCTCGCCTCGGCGACGGATCGTACGACCTCGCTCTCTTCGGCTGGCAGTCGACGACGACGGGCATCACGAACTCGGATTCGAACTACCGCACCAAGTCGCAGAACAACTATGGCGGGTACTCGAACCCGGAGACCGACAAGGTTCTCGACGAACTGCTGGTCGCGCCGCCCGAAGACGGTGCGAAGCTCTCGACCGAGCTGGAGAAGCAACTCGTCGATTCCGCATTCGGTCTGCCGATCTTCCAGTTCCCGGGTCTGACGATCTATCGTGACTCGGTGTCCGGGGTCAGCAACACGACGGTCGCGCCGACTGTCTTCTGGAACTACTGGGATTGGGAGAAGGCGGCCAACTGATTCGCACCTGTTGCGAATGGTCCTTCACCACTCCAGTCACTGTGGGGGTCACATCAGTGATCCCCACAGTGGCGTTCTCGCACAGACTGAATCGGACACACCATGATCAAATTCATTCTCAGGCGCCTGCTGTCGACGGTGCTCGTTCTGCTCGTCGTCACGTTCGTCCTCTACCTGCTGCTCAACGTGGCCCTCGACTTCTTCTGGGACCTGCGCTCGAGCACGTCCCCGAACATCGAAGCTCTCTTCGAGGCAAGGCGCCGTCTTCTCGATCTCGACACCCCGGCCGTCGTCCGCTACTTCAAGTGGCTCGCCGGCGCGGGAGGATGCCTCATCGGTCAGTGTGACCTCGGCATCGCGTGGAAGAGCGGCCAGGAAGTCACCACGCTGTTGCAGGGTGCGATCGTCAACACGATCAAGCTCATCACCGCGTCGACGATCGTCGCCATCATCCTCGGCATCGCCGTCGGCATGGTCTCCGCGATCCGCCAGTACTCTGGCTTCGACTACTTCATCACCTTCGTCTCGTTCCTCCTCTACTCGCTGCCCGTCTTCTGGGTCGCGGTGCTGCTCAAGCAGTACGGAGCCATCGAGATCAACAACTTCATCAACGACCCGACGCTGACCAGCTGGTGGCCGATCATCATCGGCTCCGCGGCCATGGGACTCTTCTGGATGGGCGCCCTCGGCGGCGGAAAGAAGAGGCGCATCATCACCTTCGTGGCGGCGACACTTGTCACCTTCGGCACGATCTACTACATCCTCGCGAGCGGGTGGCTCCAGCAGCCGACGATCGGCGTCGTCGGTGTCATTCTCATCGGCGTCGGTGCCGCGATCGTCATGACCTTCCTCTCGACGGGTCTGAAGAACAAGCGCGTGCTCTACGCCTCACTGACGATCGCCGTCATCGGAGCGCTCCTCTACATGCCGCTCCAATACCTCTTCTACTACCAGGAGATGAACTGGCTGTGGATGTTCGGCCTCCTGGTCGTCGCCATCGGCGTGGCGATCGCCGTCGGCCTCGCGTTCCGCGGACCGGATCCGTGGGACACCGTGCGGACGACGTTCTTCACCACCCTCATCATCGCGGTGACGATCTTCGCCGACCGCGTGCTCCAGGGGTGGACCGAATACTCGAACAGTCCCGCGATCAACAACCGCCCGATCGCGACGATCGGTGCCTCGGCCCCGAACGTCGACGGCGATTTCTGGATCACGAATCTCGACACGTTCACACACCTCCTGCTGCCGTCGATCGCCCTCATCCTCATCTCGTTCGCGTCGTACACGCGCTACACCCGCGGGTCGATGCTCGAGGTCATGGGGCAGGACTACATCCGCACGGCGCGGGCCAAAGGCCTCAATGAGCGCACGGTGATCATGCGCCATGCGCTGCGCAATGCGCTGCTGCCGTTGGCCTCGATCATCCCGGTCGACATCATCACGATGATCGGCGGTGCCGTGATCACGGAGTCGATCTTCGGCTGGAACGGCATGGGCAAGCTCTTCATCGACTCGATGAGGCAGTCCGAGCTCGATCCGATCATGGCCTACATCCTCATCACGGGCATCCTCGCGATCGTCGCCAACCTCGTCGCGGACTTCCTCTACGCAGTCCTCGACCCGAGAATTCGAGTGAACGCATGAGCATCGACAACAAGAACAAGGACGCGATCGACGACCTCGCGGAGGTCGGCGACAACGCGATTGAATCCAAAGAGACCGAAGGTCTGAGCCAGGGCAAGATCGTTCTGCGCAAGTTCGTTCGCCACAAGGGTGCGATGGCCGGATTGGCTGTGTTCATCTTCGTCGCCATCTTCGCCTTCACAGCCCAGGGCTTCGGCCCGATACCCGGGTGGTGGATCTTCAATCACACGGCATCGGGGCCGATCGTCAATCCCGGCGGTGCCCCGACGTGGAGTCTGTCGAACATCTTCTCTCCCGGTGAGCACCCGTTCGGCCAGGACGAGATCGGCCGCGACAACTTCGCCCGCGTGATGAAGGGCACCCAGATCTCGATCATGGTCATGCTCATCATCGGTGTGGTGTCGCTGATCATCGGCACGATCGTCGGGGCACTGGCCGGCTACTACCGCGGCTGGGTCGATTCGGTGCTCATGCGCATCACCGACGGCTTCATCATCCTGCCGACGATCGTCGTCGGCGCGATCCTCGGCAAGCTCGTCTCGGGCACCGGCGGAGCACTGCTCGGCCTGGTCCTCGGTGCGATCCTCTGGACCGGTCTCGCCCGACTCGTCCGCGGTGACTTCCTCTCGCTGCGCGAACGCGAGTTCGTCGACTCGGCGAAGGTCGCCGGCGCCAGCGACTTCCGGATCATGTTCAAGCACATGATCCCCAATGCGATGGGTGTCATCATCGTCAACACGACGCTGCTGATGAGCCAGGCGATCGTCCTCGAGGCCTCGCTGAGCTTCCTCGGCTTCGGCATCGCACCGCCCGACATCTCCCTCGGTCAGCTCATCAGCGAGTACCAGACCTCGTTCGCGACGCGTCCGTGGCTGTTCTGGTGGCCCGGCTTCTTCATCATCATCATCGCGCTCTGCGTGAACTTCATCGGCGACGGTCTGCGCGATGCGTTCGACCCGCGGATGAAGACGATCCCGAGCTGGCGGAAGATGAAGAAGGCCGAGCGCATGGCGAAGAAGGGGGACAAGTGATGACCGCACAGTCCACAGCAGAGGCGACCGCCTCGGCGAAATCACCGATCCTCGACGTCACGGACCTGGGAGTGAACTTCTGGGTGAGCGACGAATGGTGGATGGCGGCCGAAGGTCTGACCTACACGGTCAACGCGGGCGAAGTGCTCGCGATCGTCGGTGAGTCCGGTTCGGGCAAATCGCAGTCGAGCATGTCCCTGCTCGGTCTGCTGCCGTCCAACGGTCGGGCCACGGGGTCGGCGAAGCTCGGCGACACGGAGCTCATCGGACTGCCGCAGGAGCGCATGCAGCACATCCGCGGCAACGACATCTCGGTGATCTTCCAGGAGCCGATGACCGCGCTCAACCCGGTCTACACGGCAGGCTTCCAGATCGTCGAGACGTTGCGCGTGCACATGAACATGGGACCGAAGGAGGCGAAGGAGCGCGCTCTCGAGCTCATGCGCCTCGTCGAGATCCCCGATCCCGAGGAGCGGTTCCATTCGTTCCCGCACCAGCTCTCGGGCGGTCAGCGGCAGCGCATCATGATCGCGCAGGCACTGGCGTGCCAGCCGAAGCTGCTCATTGCCGATGAGCCGACGACGGCGCTCGACGTCACGGTGCAGGCCGAGATCCTCAAGCTCATGCGCGAGCTCAAGTCGAAGCTCGACGCCGGCATCATCCTCATCACGCACGACATGGGCGTGGTGGCGGACATGGCCGACCGCATCATCGTCATGCGGGCGGGCAAGGTCGTCGAGTCGGGCACCGCCGATGAGATCTTCTACAACCCGCAGCATCCGTACACGAAGCAGCTCCTCGACGCGGTGCCCCACCTCGGCACCGAGATCGAGGGAGAGGCCTTCGGCACCGACATCAAGGACGTCGAGGTCGCGATCCACGACCTCGAGGAGGCCGCGGCGGACGAGTCCGCAGGCGACGACCTCGGCGCGGGATCGCTGGCCGACGATGACGCCGAGGCCACGCCCGCCTCGACCGGTGAGGCCGACCACCCCCAGATCGAGATGGACTCGACGGAGACGTACTACCATCCGGGGTCGCAGGCGGACTTCTCGAAGCCCTCTGCCCTTCAGCTGCGCGACGTCGCCATCGAGTACCCGGCGCTCGGTCGGAAGAAGGCCTTCCGGGCCGCCCACCACATCAATCTCTCGATCGCTCCCGGAGAGGTCGTCGGCCTCGTCGGCGAGTCCGGGTCGGGCAAGACGACGATCGGCCGTGCCGCGCTCGGACTCCTGCCCACCGTCGAGGGCGACATGCTCGTGGGTGGAAAGAGCATCAAGGGGCTGTCGAACAAACAGCTGCGGCCGCTGCGCAAAGAGGTCGGGATCGTCTTCCAGGATCCCGGCTCCTCGCTCAACCCGCGTCTGCCCGTCGGCGAGTCGATCGGCGAGCCGCTCTACCTCCACGAGGGGATGAAGGGTCCGGCGCTCAACAAGAAGGTCGAAGAGCTCCTCCACGCCGTGGAGCTGCCGACGTCGATGCGCAACCGCTACCCGCACGAGCTCTCGGGCGGTCAGCGCCAGCGCATCGGCATCGCCAGGGCGCTGAGCCTGCGGCCCAAGCTGCTCATCGCCGATGAGCCGACCTCGGCCCTCGACGTCTCCGTGCAGGCGAAGGTCCTCGACCTCTTCGAGAGCTTGCAGGCGCTCTACGGGTTCGCGTGCCTGTTCATCAGCCACGACCTCGCCGTCGTCGAACGCATCGCCTCGCGCATCGCGGTGATGCGCCACGGCTACCTCGTCGAGATCGGGCAGAGCTCGCAGGTCGTCGCCAACCCCGTCCACCCGTACACGCAGCGGCTGCTCTCCGCGGTTCCGGTTCCGGATCCCAAGGAGCAGCGCAAGCGCCGGGAGGCCAGGGACGCCGTGCTCGAAGCGACGATGGACGCGTAGGGGCGACCACCTCGGTGCCGGTGAGGCGGATCCGACGCGATGTCGAACTCGACGTCGCGACGGATCCGCCTCGCTGACTTCGCTGGCGGTCTTCTCAACTGCTGGCACGTGCCCTGCCGTGCACATGTCATCCGCCTGTGAATGGGGAAGGGCGGTGGTGCGTATAATTGAGTGTCGGGTCCGTACCGGACCATTCTCCCTACCTTCAAAAGGCTATTGATGACTGAAGCTCCCATGCGCCGGGAAAACCGCCGCAACGTGGCAATCGTCGCCCACGTCGACCACGGCAAGACCACTCTGGTCGACGCCATGCTCCGGCAGACCGGTGTGTTCAACGAGCACGGTGACTTCGCCGAACGCGTGATGGACTCCGGCGACCTCGAGCGGGAGAAGGGGATCACGATCCTCGCGAAGAACACCTCGGTGCTCTACAACGGCCCCTCGGCCGGCGACGAGCCGATCGTCATCAACGTCATCGACACCCCGGGCCACGCCGACTTCGGCGGTGAGGTCGAACGCGGCCTGTCGATGGTCGACGGCGTCGTCCTCCTCGTCGACGCCTCCGAGGGACCGCTGCCGCAGACGCGCTTCGTCCTCCGCAAGGCCCTGGCCGCGAAGCTGCCGGTCATCCTCGTCATCAACAAGACCGACCGCGCCGATGCCCGCATCGACGGCGTCGTCGAGGACTCCCAGGATCTCCTCCTCGGGCTCGCCTCCGATCTCGCCGACGAGGTCCCCGACCTCGACGTCGACTCCGTCCTCGACGTGCCCGTCGTCTTCGCCGCCGCCAAGGTCGGCGCCGCTTCGCTCGACCAGCCCGCCGACGGCGAGGCCCCGGACAACCCGGACCTCGAGCCGCTGTTCAAGACGATCATCGAGACGATCCCGGCCCCGGAGATCAACGCCGACGGCATCCTCCAGGCGCACGTGACGAACCTCGACGCCTCGCCGTTCCTCGGTCGTCTCGCCCTGCTGCGCATCTTCGGCGGCACGCTGAAGAAGGGCCAGCAGGTCGCCTGGGCCCGCGGCGACGCGATCAGCTCGGTGAAGATCACCGAACTCCTCGAGACCCAGGGTCTCGACCGGGTTCCCGCCACCGAGGCCTCCGCCGGTGACATCGTCGCCGTCGCCGGCATCCCCGACATCATGATCGGCGACACCCTCACCGACATCGACAACCCGAAGCCGATGCCGGCGATCGTCATCGACGATCCCGCGATCTCGATGACCATCGGCATCAACACCTCGCCGCTGGCCGGTCGCGAGAAGGGCACGAAGGTCACCGCCCGCATGGTCAAGGACCGCCTCGACGCCGAGCTCGTCGGCAACGTCAGCCTCAAGGTGCTGCCCACCGAGCGTCCCGACGCGTGGGAGGTCCAGGGCCGCGGCGAGCTCGCGCTGGCCATCCTCGTCGAGCAGATGCGTCGTGAGGGCTTCGAACTCACCGTCGGCAAGCCCCAGGTCGTGACGAAGACCGTCGACGGCAAGGTCCACGAACCCTTCGAGGACCTCACGATCGACGTTCCGGAGGACTACCTCGGCGCCGTCACCCAGCTCATGGCCAGCCGCAAGGGCGTCATGTCGACGATGACGAACCACGGCACCGGCTGGGTGCGCATGGAGTTCACCGTCCCCGCTCGCGGCCTCATCGGCTTCCGCACGCGGTTCCTCACCGAGACCCGCGGCACCGGCATCGCGAACTCGATCTCTGCCGGATACGGTCCGTGGGCCGGGCACATCGAGTTCCGCACGAACGGCTCGCTCGTGGCCGACCGCGCCGGGGCCGTCACCCCGTACGCGATGATCAACCTCCAGGAGCGCGGCTCGTTCTTCGTGCAGCCGACCTCCGAGGTCTACGAGGGCCAGATCGTCGGCGAGAACTCGCGTGCCGATGACATGGACGTCAACATCACGAAGGAGAAGAAGCTGACGAACATGCGCTCGGCTTCCGCGGACTCCTTCGAGAACCTCGTCCCGCCGCGCAAGCTCACGCTCGAGGAGAGCCTCGAATTCGCCCGCGAGGACGAATGCGTCGAGGTCACCCCGAGTGCCGTGCGCATCCGCAAGGTCGAACTCGACCAGAAGGAACGCGCGAAGAACTACGCGAAGCTGCGCCGCCAGAACGCATGAGTGTCACCCCGCGCATCCTCTTCGTGCACGCTCATCCCGATGATGAGACGATCGCGACTGGGGGCACGATCGCCGAACTGGTCGCCGAGGGCGACCAGGTGACAGTGCTGACCGCCACCCGGGGAGAGGGCGGGGAGGTCATCCCGCCCGAACTCCGCGGACTCGAAGGCGATCGGGCCGGCCTCGCCGAGGTGCGGGAGACGGAGATCGCGGCGGCCATCCGCGCGCTCGGCGTCACCGATCACCGGTTCCTCGGCACTCGCCGAGGCGGTGCGGCGACCCTGCCCGAGCGTCGCTTCGAGGATTCGGGGATGGCCTGGGGGAGCGACGGCCACGCCGTTCCCGCCCCGACGATGCCCGCGGGGGCGCTCTGCGCGGCAGCGGTCGATGACGTCGCCGGCTACATCGCGGCCGTCATCGACGAAGTCCGCCCGCACGCCGTCATTACGTATGCGGCCAACGGCGGCTACGGGCACCCGGACCATGTCCGCGTCCACGACGCGACCGTGGCCGCCGTCGAGGCGGCGACGTGGACGACGGGTCGTCTCCTCTTCGTCGAGGTGCCCGCCGAGGTGGCCCGTGCCGCCTTCGATCCCGCTCAGCCCGGATTCGCCGAGTCCGGGTTCGCGCCCGCGCAGACGATCCCGACGAAGGCCCCGAGCGGGCCGATCGCCGTGGCCCAGGACGTCACGCGCTCCCGGCCGGCGCAGCAGGCGGCGCTGTCGGCCCACCGCACGCAGGTCAGCGTCGGCGGAGACTTCTATGCGCTGTCCAACGGAGTGGGCACGAAACTGCCCGACCACGAGTACTACTCGATCGGTGCGGGCACGCCGATCCCCGCCGAGACGGTGCAGGCGGGACCCGCTCTGCACGTGCTCGCCGGGCTCGACCTCGAAGCCATCGAGGACGAGAACGCCCTCGCCGGTCGCCGGCGCCGTCGGGAACCGAAGAAGCCCGGTGTCCTCGCGTTCATCCACGCGGGGCTGCTCGGGCTGCTCATCGGCTTCCTCGGCGGACTCCAGCACCTCAATGTCTCGGTCGTCCGCCTCGGCGATCAACCGGTCATCCTTCCCTGGGGACTGGCCCTGGCGCTGCTCATGGCGGTCGCCGGGCTCTGGCACCTCAAAACGATGTATCGCAGCACCGGGCCCATGCTCGTCGCTGCGATCGTCATCGCTCTCCTCTCGTATATCCTCGGTCAGCCGCAGTGGCTGCCGGGTGCCGACACCATCGTCACAGGCACCCTGCGGTCAGTTGTCTGGCTGCTCGGCCCCATGATCGTCGCCGCGGTCTTCGCCTTCACCCCAGTGATGGGACGGGAGAAGCGCCGCGCGGGACGCACACGCTGAAGTTGGAAGACTGATGTCCACTCCCACCCTCTCCGGCGGCACCCCCGAATCCGGTGCCGAAACCGATAAGCGACGCAGCCGCCGCCCCTGGCTCATCGCCCTGTTCGTCGTGCTCGGCCTCGCCGTGGTCTACCTCCTCCTGGGGCTCTTCAGCGGCCGCATCGTCGCCCCCGGCACCACCGTGGCCGGGGTCGACATCGGCGGCAAGAGCGCGAGCGATGCGAGCACGAGCCTCGAGGACGCTCTCGCCGACCCGATGACGCAGGACATCGAGCTCACCGCCGGCGAGTCGACGGCGACGCTCAAACCCGCGGACGCCGGCATCGGCGTCGACGTCGATGCGACGGTCGCCCGGGTCACCGGGTTCACGCTCAACCCCACGATCCTCTGGGACCGGCTCTTCGGCGACGACGAGGTCTCACCCGTCGTCACCGTCGACGAGCAGGCGTTCACCCCCGCCGCGGAGGATGCCGCCCAGGCCCTCAAGGTCGACCCCGCCAACGCCGAGGTCACCTACGACAAGACGACGCCGACGGTCAAGGACGGCGTCGTCGGACAGACCGTCGAACCTGACGCGATCCGCACGGCGATCACCTCGGAGTGGCTGCAGCAGGACGGGCCGCTGGCGGTCGAAGCGACGAACGAGGACCCCGACATCACGACCGCGGAGGCCGACGAGGTCGCCCAGGGATTCGCCGCCGACGCGGTCGCCGGCGACGTCACGGTCAAGGCCGTGCCCGGCAAGGACGCGGACTCCGACGTCAAGGGCGGGGACCTCACGATCGCCCCGGAGACGATCGCTGACACCCTGAGCTTCACCCCGAAGGACTCCGCCCTCGTGCCGGAGTTCGACGCGAAGGAGCTGCAGAAGCAGGCGCTCGACGAGAACACGGAGATCGGCCGCCCCGCCAAGGACGCGACGTATGAGATCGTCGACGGCAAACCGAAGGTCGTCGCATCCGAGACCGGCATCGGCATCAAGGCCGACGACCTCTCGAAGGCCGTCACCGATGCGATCAACGGGGACAGCGCGGCCGCCGAGGTGACCCTGGCCTCCGTCGACCCCGAGTTCACGACCGAGGACGCGGAGAAGGCCGACGTCTCCCAGGTCGTCTCCGAGTTCAGCACCCCCTACGACTCCGACCCGAACCGCGACAACAACCTCCGCGTGGCCTCGAAGGAGGTCTCGGGCACCGTCCTCCAGCCCGGTGAGCAGTTCTCCCTCAACGACACCCTCGGTCAGCGCACTGCGGCCAACGGCTACAAGCCCGCCGGAGTGATCTCGGAAGGGCAGATGAAGGAGGACTTCGGCGGGGGAGTCTCACAGGTGTCGACGACGCTGTTCAACGCCGCGTTCTTCGCCGGCTTCTCCCTCGACGAGCACCAGGCGCATTCGCGCTACATCTCGCGCTACCCCGAGGGGCGGGAGACGACGCTCGACTTCTCGTCGATCGATCTCAAGTTCACGAACACGTCGAAGACGCCCGTCGTCCTTGACATGTACCTGGCCGACGGCAAGGTGAATGCGAAGGTCTTCGGCGTCAAGACCCTCGATGTCTCCTCCGATTCCTCCGGCCGCTACGCCTTCACCTCTCCGGCGACGGTGACGGAGTCGGGTTCCTCGTGCAAGCCGCAGTCTCCGCGTGAGGGCTGGTCGATCAAGATCACCCGCACGATGAAGGAGATCGCCACGGGCAAGACGACGAAGGACTCCTTCGTCACGACCTATCGCCCCGTCAACAAGGTCGAGTGCAAGTAGGCGCGTGACCGGGCGGGTGACTCTGCGGGTCGGGTGAAGCCGGATCCGCGTGTGCCGCGCCTTCCGGCCCGGCTCAGCCGCGGCTGGCGAACCAGTACCGGTGGCGGATGCTCGCCCCGAGCGAGCCGAAGAGCTCGAGCGAGGCCGTGTTGCCCGCTTCGACATCGACGAGGTACGACCGGACCCCGCGCTGGGAGAGCAGCGCGGCGGCCGCCCGGACGACCGCGCGCCCGGCGCCGCGGCGACGCAGGTCGGGGCGCGTGACGAGGTTGGTGATGACGCCCCACTTGCTGCGCTCGACGACCCGGCAGGTCGCGACCATCGTCTGCGAACCGTCGGGGTGCTGAGCCCATGCGGTGACGAACTGGCACGGGTCGTCGGCTTCGATGAGAGCCCGGAGGGCCTCGGCGGAGCCGGGATCGCGCTCACTCGTCCATGCCGCATAGTGCAGCGGACTCGGGGTCTCCGTGACGTCGATGACGAGGCCGGGAGCAGCCGCCTCGGCGGGTCCGGCGGCACCACCGGCCGCCTCGGCGGTCGATCCGGTGAGCAGATGCACGGTCTCCGAGGCGGTGTACCCGCGGTCCGAGAGCAGCGGGCCGAGGCCCGCGCACACGGGATCGAGACCGGCGGAGTCATCGGACGAGTAGATCTGGATGACCGGCGGACGGTTCCTGGCGGCATACCACGCTTCGACGGCGTCGAGGCCGTCCTCCCAGCTCAGCCCCGTCTCCGAAACGGGCAGGGCGCTGTTGGCCCGCCGGGTCACCGACTCCGAGCTGCGCAGCAGCCAGCCCTTCTGGAGGAGGCCGACGTCATCACCGTCGTCGCTGCGGGATTCGTTGCGGAGGTTCTCCGCGTTGAGCCACGAGACGTCGGCGGGCAGCCAGGCCGCCGCCGAGATCCGGCGCAGGTCGACGGCGGAGACGATCTCGTGCGTGCGGCCCGACCGGGTCGGTGCCGGGGGGACCTCGTGGACGAGGAGGATCTGGTCGCGGAGGATGCGCACGGGACCGCGCTTCGTGTCGATCTCGACGCGGGACTCATCGGCGGCGGTGACGACGCCGAGCGCATCGGAGGTCGCATGGCTGTCTCCGGGGTCGAGCGAGTAGCGCACGACGACTCTCTTCCCGGGCTGCAGATCGTCCACGGAGTCCCTTCCCTCATCCTGTGATTCCTCAGTCCACCCTAGAGCAGACGGCGGCGGGCCGGGCGCAGGCGTGACCGAGACCACGGGGGTGCGGAGACCTCCCTGGGAGACTGGGCACGTGCTCAGGGCGTATGGTGGACTGGAGAGAACGACTTCAGTTTCCCGAGGAGCGCGAATCCGTGACGTACATCATCGCCCAGCCCTGCGTTGACGTGAAGGACAAGGCCTGCATCGACGAATGTCCGGTCGACTGCATCTACGAGGGGGAGCGCTCCCTCTACATCCACCCCGACGAGTGCGTCGACTGCGGCGCGTGTGAGCCCGTATGCCCCGTCGAGGCCATCTACTACGAGGACGACGTCCCCGAGGAATGGTCGGAGTACTACAAGGCCAACGTCGAGTTCTTCGACGACATCGGTTCGCCCGGCGGTGCCGCGAAGCTCGGCAACACCGGCAAGGACCACGCGATCATCTCCGTCCTGCCGCCGCAGAACGGCTGAGGTGGACCGCCGCTTCGGGCTCGACCTGCCCGACTATCCGTGGGACAAGCTCACCGCATACCGGGCTCGGGCCGCCGAGCATCCCGGCGGGGTCTGCGACCTCTCGATCGGCACCCCTGTCGACCCGACGCCGCAGGTCATCGAGGACGCGCTGGCCGCGGCCGGTGATGCCCACGGCTACCCGACGACGACGGGCACCGATGAGCTGCGCGCCGCGATCGCCGGCTGGTACGACACCTGGCACGGCGTCACCGTCAACCCCGCCACCGAGGTGCTCCCGACCATCGGGTCGAAGGAGTTCGTCGCGTGGCTGCCGACCCTGCTCGGCCTGCGGCAGCTGGGTCTGAGCGTCGCGTGCCCGCATGCGGCGTACCCCACCTACGAGATGGGGGCGACGATCGCCGGGGTCGACTGCGTCCGCCTCGACGCCGCTGAGATCCTCGCCGGTGCCTCGCTGGAGGGCATCGGCCTGCTCTGGCTCAACACCCCCGGCAATCCCACCGGTGCCGTCCTCGACCGGGACACCCTCGCCGAGGTGGTCCGCCGTGCCCGCGCAGCCGGAGTCGTCGTCGCCTCCGACGAGTGCTACGGCCTCCTCAACTGGGTCTCCGACGATCCCGCGCCGAGCGTGCTGTCAGTGACCGAGGGTGACCACTCCGGGGTGCTCAGCGTCTACTCGATGTCGAAGCAGTCGAATCTCGCCGGCTACCGTGCCGCGTTCGTCGCCGGCGACGCCGAGCTCATCGGCGATCTGACGAAGACGCGGAAGCACGCGGGCATGATCGTGCCCGCGCCGATCCAGGCGGCGATGGTCGCCGGACTGCGCGATGTCGACCACGTCGTCGAGCAGAAGGAGCGCTACCGGGCCCGGCGCGATCGGCTGCGTCCGGCGCTCGAGAGCTTCGGATTCCGCATCGACGACTCCGAGGCCGGCCTCTATCTGTGGGCGACGGCCGGGGTCGACTGCTGGGAATCGATCGGCGCACTCGCCGATCTCGGGATCGTCGCCGGGCCCGGCGCGTTCTACGGCGATGCCGCCGCCTCGCATGTGCGGATTGCGCTGACGGCGACGGACGAGCGCATCGACGAGGCCGCGCAGAGGCTGCTCGCCGCCGCGGAATGAGGTCGCTCAGGCCGCTCTGATTTCACCCAGCCGCAACATGTCTGACCAGGTAGGACATGTTACCGGTCAGTATGCACTGGGTGCAGTGATTTTTCGAATCCTCAGGGAGTGGGTAGTCTTTGAGGGAACTGTGCAAGACGCCCCAAGAAGTTCTTGGGGTGGGTCGACGGTGAGGAGAACATATGCCGACCGAAGCGAATCTCAGGATTGCCGATACGGACCTGGCACTGCCAGAAGTGCCGGCCACTGAGGGCAACAACGGATATCGCATCGGCTCTCTGCTCAAGGAGACCGGAGCCGTCACCTATGACCCGGGATTCGGCAACACCGCATCGACCTCCTCGGCGATCACCTACATCGACGGCAACGCCGGCGTTCTGCAGTACCGGGGCTATCCGATCGAGCAGCTCGCGGAGAAGTCGAACTTCGTCGAAGTCTGCTACCTCCTCATCCACGGCGAACTGCCCACTCAGGAGCAGTACGATGCCTTCGATTCGCGTCTGCGCAAGCACACGATCGTCCACGAGGATCTGCGTCGGTTCTTCCGTGCGTTCCCCTACGATGCGCACCCGATGCCCATGGTTTCAGCCGCTGTAGCGGCTTTGTCGACTTTCTACCAAGATGACCTCGATGTTTTTGACGAGGAGCAGGTCGACACCTCGTCCTACCGGCTGCTCGCGAAGATGCCGACGATCGCGGCGCTCGCGCACCGGAAGAACATGGGCCTGCCCGTCATCCACCCGGACAATTCGCTCAGCCTCGTGGAGAACTTCCTCCGGGTGAACTTCGGTGTGCCGTCCGAGCCCTACGAGCCGGACCCGCTGGCGGTCAAGGCGATGGATCAGCTCTTCATCCTCCACGCCGATCACGAGCAGAACTGCTCGACGTCGACCGTCCGCCTCGTCGGCTCCGCTCAGGCGAACATCTTCCAGTCGATCTCCGCGGGCATCAACGCCCTGGCCGGCCCCCTGCACGGCGGTGCGAACTCGGCGGTGCTCGAGATGCTCCAGTCGATCGCGGCCTCCGACGACGGTCCGAAGAAGTTCATGGAGCGCGTGAAGAACAAGGAAGAGGGCGTGCGCCTCATGGGCTTCGGCCACCGGGTGTACAAGAACTACGACCCGCGCGCGAAGATCATCAAGAAGACCGCCGACGAGGTGCTCGCCCGCAACGGCGGCGACCCGCTGCTCGAGCTCGCGATGCAGCTCGAGGAGATCGCGCTGGCCGACGACTACTTCGTCGAGCGCAAGCTCTACCCGAACGTCGACTTCTACACCGGTCTGATCTACAAGGCGCTCGGCTTCCCGACGAACATGTTCACGGTGCTCTTCTCCGTCGGTCGTCTCCCGGGCTGGATCGCCCAGTGGCGCGAGATGATCAACGATCCCGAGACGCGCATCGGCCGTCCCCGTCAGGTCTACACCGGCGCGGTCTCCCGCGACTACGAGGACATCAGCGAGCGCTGAGTTTCTCTCTCCACTCCAGCAGCCCTCCGGTTGCTCCGCCACCGTCCGTGGCTGAGTGCCCGGAGGGCTGCTGTCGTGTGGGGTGATCGCGGTGCCGATCGCAACCCGCGGCGCCGCTCACCACCCGGCACGCTGGAACTCACCGCAGCTCCGACCACAACCCTGAGTGCCGCACACAACCTGCATCGCGATACACACCGCGTGGCTTCGCACACACACCGCGGAGTCGCTTGACCTACGCGTGCACGGGGTGTGTGTGAGGCTCCGGGGGCGGGGCTGCCGGAGCGGCTGCCGAATTCGCGCCCCGCAAGCCGTTGAACAACCCGGAGTGCGATACACAACGCGTCGCGCGATACACACCGCGTGGCTTCGCACGCACACCGCGGAGTCGCTTGTCCTACGCGTGCACGGGTTGTGTGTGAGGCTCCGGGGGGCGGGGTTGCCGGAGCGGCTGCCGAATTCGCGCCCCGCGACCCGTTGAACAACCCGGAGTGCGATACACAACGCTTCGCGCGATACACACCGCGTGGCTTCGCACGCACACCGCGGAGTCGCGTCTCCTACGCCCGCACGGGTTGTGTGTGAACCTCCGGGGGCGGGGCTGCCAAAGCGGCCGCCCTCATCCGCGGTCGTTCGTCCTTCCGCCGGCCCGGCCCGGCCGGGCAGCGCAGCGAAACAGCCCTCCGGCACCGAGGCGATTGCTCGGTTCCGGAGGGCTGCCCACGACCCGATCGGCGTGGGTGCGAATCGAGGCGCCGTCTTTCAGCGACCGCCCCGGACCTCAGTGGAGGTCGGGGTTGAGCTCGATGCCCTTGGCCGAACGCGCGATCGCCTCGACGGCACCGGTGACGGAATTGCGGCGGAAGAGGATGTTGTTCGCTCCGCTGAGCTCCGAGGCCTTGACGACCCGCTCGTCGTCGCCGAGCACACTCAAGCGCGTGCCGGCGGTGAGATAGAGGCCGGCCTCGACGATGCAGTCGTCGCCGATCGAGATGCCGACACCGGAGTTCGCGCCGAGCAGGCTGCCCGTGCCGATCGAGATGCGGTGCGTGCCGCCCCCGGAGAGCGTGCCCATGATCGAGGCCCCGCCGCCGACGTCCGACCCGTCGCCGACGACGACGCCCTGCGAGATGCGTCCCTCGACCATCGCCGAGCCCAGGGTGCCGGCGTTGAAGTTGACGAAGCCCTCATGCATGACCGTCGTGCCCGGGGCCAGATGCGCGCCGAGGCGGACCCGGTCGGCGTCGCCGATGCGCACTCCGGAGGGGATGACGAAGTCCGTCATCCGCGGGAACTTGTCGAGGCCGAAGACCGCGACGGGGCCGTTGGCGAGCAGCTTCGCGCGGGTGGCCTCGAAGCCCTCGGGCGAGCAGGCGCCCGCCGAGGTCCACACGACGTTGGCGATGTGACCGAAGATGCCGTCGAGGTTGACGTCGTTGGGCACGACGATGCGGTGGGAGAGCGCGTGGAGGCGGAGGTAGACATCGGCCGCCGAGGCGGGCGCTTCGTCGAGGTCGATCGTCGTCGTCACCACGGTCGTCGTCGTTCCCCGGGCCGGATCCTCTCCGGTCAGCGCGTCGAGTCCGTCCTCGGACGCGAGGGCGGTGGCGGCCGCCTCGGCGTCGGTGAAATCGTCGGCGACGCTCAGGGTCGGGTACCAGACGGAGAGGACGGTGTTCTCATGCTGCGTGGCGAGTCCACGCGCGGAAACGATGCGTTGTGTCATGACCGCAAGCCTAGTCGGTGACCGCGGTACTAGGCTAAGCCGTATGACCGCTCATCCACCTGCTGAGACCACATCCGCCTTCGTTCCCGACGGTGACCTCGGCGAGTATCTGCTCGCCGCCATCGACGATCCGGGCGAGCTCACGGGCCGGCTGTGCGCGATCGAATCCGTCTCCGGCAACGAGGCGGCGATCACCGATGCCGTCGAGGCCGTGCTGCAGACGATCAGCGCCGGGGACGGCCCTGACCTGGAGATCCTCCGCGACGGCGACACGATCGTCGCCCGCACCCGGCTCGGGCGCAGCGAGCGCATCGTCGTCGCCGGTCACCTCGACACCGTCCCCGTCGAAGGCAATCTCCCGCCCCTGCGCTTCGTCGGCACCGCCGCCGGCCCCGCGGGAGAGAGTGCCGAGCCGCACCCCGGCCAGGGCGCACCGGGGGCGTCTCCCGCCGAGGCGGCCGTCCCCGCAGAGGACATCGTCTGGGGCCGTGGGGCCTGCGATATGAAGGCGGGCGTGGCGATGCAGCTCGTCACCGCGGCAGCCCTGCGCAACCCGACGCGCGACGTCAGCTGGGTCTTCTACGACCACGAGGAGGTCGACGCCGCGCTCAACGGCCTCGGCCGTGTCGCCCGGAACCACCCGGACTGGTTGGACGGGGACTTCGCGATCCTCGGCGAACCCTCGAACGCGAGCGTCGAGGGCGGCTGCAACGGCACGATCCGCGTCGACGTCACGACCCACGGTGTGCGGGCGCATTCGGCGCGGGCCTTCATGGGCGTCAACGCCATCCACGCCGCCGCCGAGGTGCTCACCCGCCTCGCCGACCACGTGTCCGAGACAGTCACCGTCGACGGACTCGACTACCGCGAATCCCTGTCGGCCGTGGCGATCAGCGGGGGAGTCGCCGGCAATGTCGTCCCCGACGAATGCCGGGTCTCCGTCAACTACCGGTTCGCGCCGTCGAAGTCGGCGGCCGAGGCCGAGGGCTTCCTCCGTGAGCTCTTCACCGGCTTCGACGTCGTCGTCACCGATGCCGCGGAAGGCGCCCGGCCCGGACTCGACCGGCCGATCGCGCAGGACTTCCTCACAGCCCTCGGCGCCGAACCCGCCGCGAAGCTCGGATGGACCGATGTCTCGCGCTTCAGCGCGCTCGGAGTGCCGGCGGTGAATTTCGGCCCGGGCAACCCTCTGTATGCTCACAAGTCAGACGAGCATGTCAGGGTCCGGGAAGTGGAGGACGCGACCCGGGCGCTCGTGAGCTACCTCGAGGAGGGGTGAGACCGATGTCGACACACTCAGGCACACCGGCACAGGCACGATCCGACGCCGGACCGCAGGGTTCTGGACCGCAGGAGAGCGCACCGGCGCAGGACGGCGCACCACCGCAGGCCGACGCCGCACCACAGGCCGACGGCACTGCGTCCCAGGCCGATGCCTCGCAGATGGACGCCTCGCCGCAGAATGACGCCCCACCCCAGCCTGAGCCCGGCGAGGACCCGCAGTTCTACAGCAAGGGCCCGCTGCGCCTGCGCGGCTCCCAGGTGCCGACGACGACGACTGATCAGCGTCTCCTCGAATCGCGCGGACCGTCGAACTGGGTCCATGAGGATCCGTGGCGGGTGATGCGCATCCAGGCCGAGTTCGTCGAGGGCTTCGGCTCGCTCGCCGAAGTCGGCCCCGCCGTCTCGATCTTCGGCTCCGCCCGGCTCGGCCCGCAGACGCAGGCCTACAACGACGCCCGGGAGATCGCGCGCCGGCTCGCGGAGAACGGCAATGCGATCATCACCGGCGGGGGACCGGGCATCATGGAGGCCGGCAACCTCGGTGCGATGGAGGCCGGGGGAGTCTCGATCGGCCTCGGCATCGAGCTGCCCTTCGAATCCGGCCTCAACGACTACGTCGAACTCGGCGTGAACTTCCGGTACTTCTTCGTCCGCAAGACGATGTTCCTCAAGTACTCGCGCGGCTTCGTCGTCATGCCCGGCGGCTTCGGCACCCTCGATGAGCTCTTCGAGGCCTTCACCCTCGTCCAGACCGGCAAGGTCACCTCGTTCCCCGTCGTCCTCTTCGGCACCGCGTACTGGTCGGGCCTCGTCGAGTGGATCAGGAGCACGCTGCTGGCCTCGGGCACGATCTCGGACACCGACCTCGACCTCTTCATCCTCACCGACGACATCGACGAGGTCGTCGCCCACATCGGCCCCGGCGGCTCCATCCCCGACGCCCCCGTGGGCGGCGCGGGCCCCGAACAGTGAGGGACCGCGCGCAGGCCCGACCCAGCGGCTCCGCCCTACCGGTCCGTGCCCGCAGCGTCCTCGACGACGCCCGGCCCGGTGCTCCCGTCATCATGGCCGTGGTCAACCGGACGACGGATTCGTTCTACGAATCCGCGGCGACCTTAGGCGGTGCGCTGGCCGCCGTCGATGCCGCCGCCGAGGCGGGGGCGCGGATCGTCGACATCGGCGGAGTCCGCGCCGGTCGGGGGAGGGAGATCTCCGTGGCCGAGGAGATCGACCGCGTCGCCCCGGCCGTCACCGCCGTCCGGGAGCGCCATCCCGGCCTCCTCATCAGCGTCGACACGTGGCGCGCCGAGGTGGCCGAGGCCGTCTGCGCGGCCGGCGCGGGCCTCCTCAACGACACCTGGGCCGGTGCTGATCCCCGTGTCGCCGAGGTGGCGGCCGCCTTCGACGTCGGCCTCGTGTGCTCCCACACCGGTGGCCTGACCCCGCGCACCGACGCCCATCGCAGCCGCTACGGCCTCCATGCCGGCGAGGTCGTCACCGACGCCGTCGCCGGGGTCGTCGCCCTCGCCGAGGCGGCCCAGCGGGCCGGGGTCGCTCCGGAGCGCATCGTCATCGACCCGACCCCGGACTTCGGGAAGAACACCTATCACTCGCTGCGCCTGCTGCGGGAGCTCACCCGCTTCCGCGACACCGGCTACCCGGTGCTGCTGGCGATCTCCCGGAAGGACTTCATCGGGGAGACGATCGGCGCGGCCGGACCCGCCGACCGACTGCACGGGACGATCGCGGCGACGGCACTGGCGGTCGAACGGGGCGCGGCGATCATCCGCGCCCACGACGTGGCGGCGACCGCCGACGCGATCGCCGTGACGCTCGCGATCACCGGTGAGGCGCAGCCGCGGCACACGGTCCGCGGCCTCCGCTGAGACCGGCCACCGCTGAGCTCGACCTGGGTTGAGTCCAACCACCGCGATCGCCGCGGTCGCAGGCCTCCGCTGAGAGGGTTCGCACACGCCGACCTCCGGCGATGCTCAGGGTCGATGTGAAATGATGGTCCCATGCCATTGTGGATTGTCATCGGGGTCGCGGCGGCGATCTTCGTTCTCGTCATCGTCCTTGCCGCATCCTTCGAGCTCTTCAGCTCCGAGGCCGCCGAGGAGACCGATGCTGTGGCCGCCCCGCTGTCCGGCGACTTCACTGTCGAGGACGTCGATGAGCTGAGGTTCCGGCCGGCCCTGCGGGGGTACCGGATGGACGAGGTCGATGCGGCGATCGGCCGACTGCGCGAGCGCATCAGCGAACTGGAAGCCGCGCACCGTTAAGCGATGAGCAGACCCGCAGACCTCCCCGGCATCACCCTCGTCCCCGAACTCTTCAACTCCTCCCGCCTCCACCGGGCCGGCGTCCTCTTCCTCCAGCTCCCGCTGTGGCTGCAGGCGCTGACCGTCTACGTCGCCTCCCGGATCGTGAGCATCTCGATCTTCGCCGCGGTGCTGCGCCGGCAGGAGGTCGCCGGCTGGTCGTCGAGCCCGGTGACGACGACGCTCGGCGACTTCCTCAACTTCTGGGACTCCGCATGGTACGCGCGCGTCGCAAGCGAGGGGTATCCCGCCACCCTGCCGGTCACCGAGACCGGTGACATCATCCAGAATCAGTGGGCCTTCTATCCGCTCCACCCGGCGATCACCGGGGAGATCGCGCGTCTGACCGGACTGAGCTACGAGGTCATCTCCCCGCTCGTGTCGACGATCGCCGCGGGCCTGGCCTCGATCGTCATCCTCACGCTCTTCCGCAAGTTCGTCCCGCCCGGCCAGGCGCTCACCGCACTCGCATTCGTCATGGTCTTCCCGCCCGCGGCGGTGTTCTCCACCGGCTACGCCGAATCGCTCACCCTCCTGCTCCAGGCCCTGGCCCTCCTCTTCGTCGTCGAACGCCGCTACCTCACCGCGATCCCCGTCGTCATCCTCATGGACCTCTCCCGGCCCATCGGGGTGGCGTTCTCGTTCTTCATGCTCTTCGTCCTCATCGACCGCTTCCTCCGCCGCCGGACCGATCCGTACCCGCTCGGGGAGGTCGTGCGCTCGTGGACGCTCGGCGTGCTCTCGTGCGTCGCGGCTCTTCTCCACCCCGTCCATGCGTGGCTGACGACGGGGTCGATGACGGCCTACACCGACACCGAGGCGGCCTGGCACACCGGCACATCGTCGTACTTCGTCCAATGGCTGGGGGCGGCCAACGGCCTCGTCGGTCCGTTCGGACCGCTCCTCCTCTTCGGCGTCATCGCCGGAATGCTCGCCCTCATCTTCTCGCCCGCGGGTGCGCGGATGGGTCGGACGCTGCAGCTCTTCTGCACCGCCTACGGGCTCTACCTGCTCATCTTCTTCACCCCGCAGACCTCGACTCTGCGCCTGCTGCTGCCGCTCTTCCCGATCGCGCTGACCCTGGCGGCGGTGCGCTCGCGCGGGTACCGCGTCGTCGTCATCGCGGCGTTCATCATGCTCCAGATCGTCTGGGTGGGCTACCTCTGGCACTTCACTCCGCCGTCCGACCTGCCGCCGTGATCTGCGACAATTTCGGCAAGTGTCCCCGTGCGAGTGCGGTTCATGGAATAATCGGACTATCACAGTGGGCTGATCGTGTGATCTGTTCACTCTGTTCAAACAACGAAAGGTTGCGCCCACATGGCAGCTCAGAAACCCCGCACCGGCGACGGACCTCTGGAAGTCACCAAGGAAGGCCGCGGCATGGTCATGCGGCTTCCGGTGGAGGGCGGTGGCCGACTCGTGATCGAGCTCAGCGCTGACGAAGCGACGGCTCTGCACGACACCCTCGCGGAGACCCTGGGCATCTGACCGGCAGCACAGCCCGCATGAGAAGCAGCAGAGACGATTCGTCTCTGCTGCTTCTCTGTCTCTGCCGCTTATCTGCCTATCGGGAAGCCTGGCCTGCGAGTGCGGGAAGGGATCAGCGCCACGTCTTCTGCACGGCCAGTAGGCCCTCGCCGATCGGCAGCAGGACGCGTTCGAGCCGCTCCTGAGCGGCCAGCCGGTTGAGCAGACCCCGTGCGGCCTGCGTGCGCGCGGACCGGTCGACCGGGTCGGCGACGCTGCCGGCGAGCAGCGTCTGGTTGATGACGAGGAGCCCCTGAGCATCGAGGAGACGCAGCGCCGGTTCGATCATCCGCTCGAGCCCGACGGGGTCGACGTCGAGGAAAACGAGGTCATAGGCGCTCGGGGCGAGCCGGAGGAGGACATCCTCGGCGCGTCCGCTCATCAATCGCAGCCGCCCGGGACGGATGCCGGCGAGGTCGATGAGGTCGCGGGCGGCACCCTGCGCGGTGGAGTTCGTGTCGATCGAGGTGAGTATCCCGGCGTTCGGCATGCCGCGCAGCAGTGCGAGCGTCGACGTTCCGGTTCCCGTGCCGACCTCGACTGCGGCGACAGGGCCGAGGAGGCGCGCGAGCAGGGTGAGGGTGCCCGAGGTCGTCTGGGATACCGGGCTGATCCCGTACTCGTGGGAGAGGGTCCGGGCGGCGTCGAGCAGCGCGTCAGGTCCGTTGTACTGCTCGGCGAACGTCACATCACCGGCATGCTCACGTGACAATCGACCCCTCGCTTTCCGCTGCTGCTCAACCGTCAGTCTAACCGCTCCTCCGGGTCTCTTCCGTGGCGCGCCCACAGCGCGTCGAGATCCTCTGGGCTGAGAAACGCCGAGGTGAGCGCCTTCTCCTGGGTGTGAGCGGTGGCTTCGGCCCGCCAGTGGTCCCGGGCGCGTCCGAGCAGCGGTGCCGGCAGCGCACCGGCGGCGTTGACGACGCGCCACCAGGTGACGTTCGCCCCGTACTCCTTCATCACACGGCCCACATAACGGGGTGAGCAGGAGGCGACGACGCCGACGGTGCCGTAGCTGACGACGCGGCCGGACGGCACGAGTTCGACGATGCGCAGCACGCGTTCGACGACGACCTCGTCCACGGCTTCTCTCCTTGCGAACGGGGACACGACCTGAGAACGAGCATACTTCTCGGCGGCGTTAGAATGGAGATCATGTTTGGCGTCAACGGCACCGAGATGGTCATCCTCGTGATCGTCGCTCTCGTAGTGATCGGCCCCAAACGCCTCCCCGAATACGCCCAGAAGCTGCGCGACCTCGTGCGCCAGCTCCGCCGCATGGCCGAGGGTGCGAAGGACAACGTCAAACGCGACTTCGGCGACGACTTCAAGGACGTCGACTGGCAGAAGCTCGACCCGCGCCAGTACGACCCGCGTCGCATCGTTCGCGAGGCCCTCGTCGAAGAGGATTCGGCGATCCGTGAGGCCAAGCGCCGCGAGGAACTCGCCGCCCCCGCTGCCCAGGACGACACGGAGAACCCGAACGGCGCTGCTGGAACCGGTGCTGCGGCGGGAGCTGCCGGCGGGGCTGCCGGGGGAGCTGCCGCAGCGGCGTCGCCGATCGAGCGGTTCCAGGCGCAGCACGTGCGCCGCAATCGCGCCGAGGCCGCCCCCTTCGACTCCGAAGCCACCTGAGCCGCCTCAGCGTCACCCCCGAGCCGCTGCTCGCAGGCCGTCCGCTGCACTCAGACCGCTGTTGAGCACAGACCAATGGCCCCGTCACCTCGGTGACGGGGCCATTGATCTGAGCGCAGCGCGCCCGCGAGCAACTGATCCTGCCCGGCTGACCGCCTCAGCGCGTGACCGGTTGCAATGCTCCTGCGCGCAGCGCGCCTCAGTTGCGGTGGACGGCGGGATGTTCGGGGTTCGAGCACAGGGCGGTGGCGTACCCGCGGCAGAAGTACTCGGCACCGCTCTCCATCGTCTTCTCCGAGAAGAGGTCGGACACGGTCACGGCGTAGAGCCCCTCATCCGCGATGGTCTTGAACACCTCCGGTGCCGCATCGATCGTCGTCGGATGGATCGAGTGCATGAGCACGACCGACCCGGGCTTCGCCGCGGCGCGGACCGCGTCGACGATCATCGACGCGCTCTTGTGCCGCCAGTCCTCGGTGTCGACGTCCCACATGATCGCCGGATGGTCGATGGCCTTCGCCGAGGCCTTCGACATCGCACCGTAGGGCGGGCGCATGACGGTGACCTTGCCGCCGCCGGCCTTCTCGATCGCCTTGTCGGTGTCGCCGATCTGCTTCTTCACCGCGTCAGGGCTCTGCTTCGACAGCTGCGGGTGGCTCCACGAGTGGTTGCCGAGCTCGTGTCCGGCCTCGGCCATGCGACCGACGACCCCGGGATTATGCTCGACGTTCTTGCCGAGGAGGAAGTAGGTGAGACGGATCTTCGCGTCCTGCGCATCGGCGAGCAGCTTGTCCTCGATCGACGTCTCTCCCGGACCGTCGTCGTAGGTCAGGGCCACGCACGGCAGCAGGGCGCACGAGTAGTCCGGGTCGCGCTCATCGGCACCCTGCGGCAGGTTGACGGGGGTGTGCAGCGCTGTCGTCACCGTCCGGCCGAGAGCGGTGAGATCATCGGTGTCCACCGGCTCGCCGCCGACGGTGAGCGCACCGGTCTCATCGGCGCCGATCGCGCCCGGGTCCGTCTTCGTCGTGAAGAGGTCGGCGGCCTCGACGGTCGTGTCCTCGGCGAGGTCCGTGACGAACACCGTCGTCGCTGCGGCCGGCGCCGAGGTGGGCGTCGAGCTCGGGGCGGGCGCCGAGGTGCCCGGGGCGCCGAGCTGCGGGCTCTTCGGTGCGCGGTTCTCCGTGACGGCGCTGATGAGGTAGTCACCGCCGGCGGCGAGGACGCGGTTGCTGTAATCGACTTCCCCGCCGGTGGTGCCGGGGGTGTTCGCCGAGGCGGTCGGCTGTGCCGATGTCGAGGCGGTCGGCTGGTTCGCTGCGGGCGCGGTGAACCTCGAGGCCTCCCACCGCTCGGAGGGGTCGGTGACGACGGGGCTGAAGGCCTTGCGGTCGCCGAACGCGCCGGCGGATTCGAAGCCGCCGAGCACGACCTTCTCCGTGGCAGCGGCCAGGGACTTCGCGCCGGGCAGACCGAAGAGGTGCGCATCGGAGCTCGGCGTCGTCTTCGCATCGACGACGGCGTAGCTGCGCAGGGCCGACGTGAGCGTCTGCAGATTGTCCTCGGCGGTCGACCGCTGCGCCTGAGACGCGGACGAGCCGTCGCGGGTGCCGTCGGCGACGACGCAGCCCGACAGGATGGTGAGGGCAGCGGAGACGGCGGTGAGGGCGGCGAGGGGACGCAGGGCACGGCGACGCGAAGGGAATGTCAAAGAGAGGTCCTAAAAGCGACTGTGGGGGATGCTCGCCGTCCAGTCTAGAGGACAGCCTTGACACGCTCACGACAGCGGCAGTCAGGCCTCTCACCTGCTCTGATGGGTCTCACCAGCACTGACGGGGACGCTGCGGGAGCATCGTGAGACAGATCTCAGGGCAGAGATCACACCGGAGTTGCACGATTGTGATCATCGATGACGAGCAGTGACAACGATGTGACGTGATCGTCGGCGTGTCGTCACACGGGACTGAGGCCGAGCGAGCGTCCGGAGAGGCCGCGCGAGCGCTGCGCGAGGCGCTCGGCCAGCGAGTCGAACGCCTGCGCGGCAGGGGAGTCGGGGCGGGCCAGCACGACGGGCGTACCCGCATCGGAGCCCTCCCGCACGAGGGTGTCGAGGGGGATCTGCGTGAGCAGCTCCACCTCGGTGTTCGTCGTCGCGGCGAGATTCTCGGCCACGGTCTGCCCGCCGCCGGTGCCGAAGACGTCCATCCGGGTGCCGTCGGGCAGCTCCATCCACGACATGTTCTCGATGACCCCGGCGATCGGCTGGTTCGTCTGCGTGGCGATCGCACCGGCCCGCTCGGCGACCTGCGCCGAGGCCTGCTGCGGGGTGGTGATGACGAGGAGTTCGGAGTTCGGCAGCAGCTGCGCCACGGAGATCGCGATGTCACCGGTGCCCGGGGGCAGGTCGAGGAGCAGGATGTCGAGGTCGCCCCAGAAGACATCCGTGAGGAACTGCTGGAGGGCGCGGTGGAGCATCGGTCCCCGCCACACGACGGCCTGGTTGCCGGGTACGAACATCCCGATGCTCATCACCTTCACGTCGTGGGCGACCTGGGGGATGATCATGTCGTCGACCCGGGTGGGCTGCCCGGACAGGCCGAGCATCGTCGGGATCGAGAAGCCGTAGATGTCGGCGTCGACCAGACCAACGCGCAGGCCCTTCGCGGCCAGGGCCGCAGCGAGGTTGGCCGTCACCGAGGACTTGCCGACCCCGCCCTTGCCGGAGGCGACGGCATAGACCTTCGTCAGGGACTCCGGCTTCGCGAACGGCACCTCCCGGGTGCCGCCGGGACCCTGGAGCTTCTCCCGCATCGCGGTGCGCTGTTCGGGAGTCATCGTCCCGAGCTCGACGACCACCTCGGTGACGCCCTCGAGCCGGCCCACGGCCGCCTCGGTGTCGCGGGTGATCGTGTCCTTGAGCGGGCAGCCGGAGATCGTGAGGAGAACGGTGACGGTGACGGTGCCGCCGTCGACGGCGATGTCGGAGACCATGTCGAGGTCGACGATGTTGCGCCGGATCTCCGGGTCGATGACGGTGGTGAGGGCCTCCCTCACGGCGTCGATGGTCGGGGCGCTGCTCATCAGCGGCCTCCCTTCGTGTCGCGCGGGCTGTGATCGTCTGCTCCGCCGCTGTCCTTGGCGGCGTCCTCTTCGAGCTCCTTGAGCAGATCTTTGAGCTCGGAGCGGATGAAGTCGCGGGTGGCGACCTCGCGCATCGCGATGCGCAGGGCCGCGACTTCACGGGCGAGGTATTCGGTGTCGGCGAGGTTGCGCTCGGCCCGCTGCCGGTCGTGCTCGAACTCGACGCGGTCGCGGTCGGCGCTGCGGTTCTCGGCGAGAAGGATGAGCGGGGCCGCGTACGAGGCCTGCAGGGAGAGGATGAGGGTGAGCAGGGTGAAGTTGAGCGAACGCGGATCGAACTGCACCGCCTCGGGCAGCAGCGTGTTCCACAGCAGCCACACGGCACAGAACACCGTCATCCCGACGAGGAACGCCGGGGTGCCCATGAAGCGGGCGAACGCCTCGGCGCCGCGGCCGAAGGTCTCCGGGGAGATCGCGAACCGGGGCAGCTTGCGCTTCGAGGAGCGGGGGACGTCGAAATCGTCGGTCGGCATGGTTACCCCCTTCTGTGGTCGTCGCGGCCGGTCGTGCGCCAGTCCTCGGGCAGCAGCTCGTCGAGGACGTCATCGACGGTGACGACGCCGATGAGTCGGTCGTTCTCGTCGGTGATCGGCACCGACACCAGATTGTACGCCGCGAGGAACTTCGTCACCTCGGCCAGCGGGGTGTCAGGCGGCATCGGGTCGACCTCGGTGTCGAGCATGATGCCGACCGCCTCGTGCGGCGGATGGCGCAGCATCTCCTGGATGTGGACGAGGCCGAGGTACTTGCCGGTCGGGGTCTCGATGGGCTGGCGGCACACGAAGATCGCCGCGGCGAGCGCCGGCGGGAGGTCCTCGCGGCGGACGTGGGCGAGCGCCTCGGCGACGGTCGTCTCCGGGGTGAGGATGACGGGTTCGGTCGTCATCAGACCACCGGCGGTGTGCTCGTCGTAGGAGAGCAGGGTGCGCACGTCCTCGGCGTCGTCGGGCTCCATGAGGGTGAGGAACCGCTCGGCCTGTTCGTCGGTGAGCTCGCCGAGGAGGTCGGCGGCGTCGTCGGGCTCCATCTCCTCGAGGACGACGACGGCTCTCTCCGTGTCGAGGGCGGAGAGGAGCTCGACCTGGGTCTCGTCCGGCAGCTCCTCGATGACGTCGGCGAGGCGTTCGTCGTCGAGGGCGCGGGCGACCTGGAGGCGGCGCTCGGGCGTCATCTCGAAGAGGACGTCGGCGAGGTCGGCGGGCTTCGTGTCCTGGTACGCGGCGATGAGCTGCGTGGCTTCCTGATCGTGGGCGGAGTCCGCGGGATGGTCGGCGTCCGTCCAGGAGATCTGCATCGTCTCCCCGCGCCGGCGGAACGCGGAGAAGGCGCTGCTGCGCTCCTGGACGCGGCGGACGAAGAGGCGGGTGACCTCCCAGTCGCGGTTGACCTGCTGCTCGATGCCGACGTCCTCGATCTGGACGGGGGAGTCGTCCTCGCGCAGGCGCAGGCGGCGGTCGAGGAGGTCGTTGACGACGAGGGTCTCCGAGCGGCGCTGCTCGAACCGGCGCATGTTGACGAGTCCCGTGGTGATGACCTGACCGGCGTCGATCGAGGTCACCCTCCCCATCGGCACGAACACCCGGCGTCGTCCGGGCACCTCGACGACGAGCCCGATGACGCGCGGGTACTGGCGCATCGTCGTGCGGTAGACGATGACGACGTCGCGCACGCGGCCCACCTGATCGCCGAGGGGGTCGAAGACCGGGGCGGAGATGAGGCGGGCGACGAAGACGCGTTTCGAGGAGCCACTCATATCCTCAAGCCTACTTCGTGGTCACGCCCTGGGCGGCGTCGTCCACATCACGTCCCGGTTGCCAAGGCGTCTTGTCGTTGGCAGTGGGGTGTGTCGGATGTGGGGTCCGGCCGTGTCAGCGAGTGCACGTGTGCCTGATGTGCGATCAGTTCGTGCCGCCGAGGTGGATCCGGCTCGAATGCGCGCGAGATCTCGAGCGCGATCCACCTCGCTGGCAGTGGGACTGGCCTGCGGAGGGTGGCGGGGCGGGCCCGGTCGATGGGGCGTCTGCGCGGGCGCTGGTGCGGCGTTTGCCCGGCCGTTGCTCAGGGAATGGCGGCGAAGGCGGCCGTGAACGCGGGCGCGAGGTCGGTCAGGGTCGGCGGCTGGTCCCACGACGGGTCGACGGGGACGGCGCTGACGGCGGCGTCGATCATGGCGAGGGTGATCGCATCGGCTGCGGCCGCGTGGATCGAGACGAGGTCGGGTGTCGCCTCGGCGGCCAACGGCACCGTGCCCGTGCTGATGGCGAACACCGTATCCCCGTCGAAGTGGGTGTGGGAGGGAAGGATCGCTCGGGAGATGCCGGCATGGCCGCTCGCGGCCATCCGCGTCGCCTGCGCCGGGTCGAGGGCGGCATCGGTCGCGACGACGGCCAGAGTCGTATTCGTCGCCGAGGCGGCTGCCCCGGAGTCCCCGGGATCCGCGCTCTCGGGGTCTGCCGCGGTCTCCGGCACCGGCAGCCAGGGCACGGGAGGAAGGTCCCACCCGAAGGCGCGGAGGAGGGGAGAGGCCCAGAGGGTGCCCTCCGGGGTGCCGATGGTCCCGAGCGCGTTGAGTGCGACGAGGGCTGCGACGGTGTGTCCGCTGGGCAGGCGCAGCGCGAACGACCCGAGGCCGCCGCGCATCGTCTGAAACCCGATCCGCGCCCCGCTGGCCCCGCCGACGCTGCCTCTCACGCTGGGGGCGCGGTCCGCGTCGCCACTCGCGCCCGCGCCGTCTGTCGAGTCCTCGCCGCCACCCGCGCGCGTGCCGCCAGTGCCGCCGGTGCCGGCCGCCGCGAGAGCCGCCCGCACCGCCGCCGCCCCCTCAGCGGGTGTCGGCGGGGAGACGGGACCGGCGCCGCGGCCGAGGTCGTAGAGCGCGGCGGCAGGGACGAGCGGGATGACCGTGCCCGGCAGGCGGGGTGCGGGAAAACCGCGACCCGCCTCGGCGAGGGCCTCCGACACCCCGGCGACGGTGCGCAGACCGATCGCCGATCCGCCGGTGAGGACGATCGCATCGGCACCGTAGGCATGGGTGCCCGGAGCGATGACGTCGGTCTCATGCGTCGCCGGGCCTCCGCCGCGCACATCGACGCCGACCGTCGATCCCGGCGGCGGCACGAGGGCAGTGACACCCGAGAGGCGCTGCCGGGTGAGGTCACCGGCATGCCCGAGTCCGATCCCGGGGATCTCGAGGATGCCCCGCCCGCGGATCGGGGTCGGGATCATCGACCCTGGACCCAGGCTTCGATCTCGGCACGGGTGCGGGGGAACCCGGCGGAGAGGTTCTCCACTCCGTCGGCGGTGACGAGGACATCGTCCTCGACGCGCACGCCGATGCCGCGGAACTCCTCGGGCACGAGGAGGTCGTCGGCCTTGAAGTAGAGGCCGGGTTCGATCGTGAAGACCATGCCGGGTTCGAGCACGCCGTCGAGGTACATCTCCGCCCGCGCCTGCGCACAGTCGTGGACGTCGAGGCCGAGGTGGTGGCTCGTGCCGTGGACCATCCACCGGCGGTGCTGCTGACCCTCGGGGGAGAGCGATTCGGCCGCGGAGACCGGGAGGAGACCGAACTCCTCGAGCCTCGCGGCGATGATCTCCATCGCCGCCTCGTGGAGTTCGCGGAAGCGCACGGTGCGCTGCGTGTGCTCGGCGGCCACAGCGAACGCGGCATCGGAGGCGTCGAGGACGGCGTCGTAGATCTTGGCCTGCACCTCGGTGAACGTGCCCGACACCGGCAGGGTGCGGGTGATGTCAGCGGTGTAGAGGGAATCGGCTTCGGCTCCGGCGTCGACGAGGACGAGATCGCCGTCGACGACGGGTCCGTCGTTGCGGATCCAGTGGAGGGTGCACGCATGGTTGCCCGAGGCCGCGATCGTGTCGTAGCCGATGCCGTTGCCGTCGGAGCGGGCGGCGGTCTCGAAAGCGGTTTCGATGACGCGCTCACCGCGGCGGTGGGCGACGGCCTGGGGCAGTGAGGCGACGACGTTGTCGAAGCCGGCGCGGGTGATCGCGACGGCCTCGCGCATCGCCTCGATCTCGTGGTCGTCCTTGACCAGGCGCAGCTCGGACAGCGCCTGGGCGAGCTCGGCATCCCCGGCCTCGGAGGTCTCGAGGTCGGCCTGGACCTGCGTGCGCGCGAGGTCGATGACCGAGTCGATGCGGGTGTCGGCTGCGCGCACGAGCCGCACGGAGATCGCCCCGAGGTCCTTCGTGATCGCATCGTCGACGGTCGCCGAGTTCGCGGTCGCGATGCCGGTCATCGTCGCCATCGCCTCGAGGTCGGCGCGCGGGCCCACCCAGTATTCGCCGTAGCGGGCGTCGGAGAAGAACTCCTCCGTGTCGGCACCGGCGCGGGGACGGAAGTAGAGGGTGACGGCGTGCTCGTCGCCCTCGGGTTCGAAGACGAGGACGGCGTCGGGTTCGGAATCGGCTTCGAGGCCGGTGAGGTGGATGAACGCCGAATGGGCGCGGAACCGGTAGTCGGTATCGTTCGACCGGACCTTGAGTCCGCCGGCGGGCACGACGAGGCGCTCCCCGGGGAAAGCCGCGGAGATCTTCGCCCGCCGCTCAGGGGTGAACCCGGCCGCCGCGAGCGCCTCGGCGTTGAGCGGGGTGCGATCCCAGCCCTGCGAGACGAAGTCGCGGAATGCGCGGGAGCTGGGACGGTGCGAGCGGTTGTTGACGCGGTCGTTGATCGGCTGGTCGGTCTCCGTGCTGTCTGTCATGCCTCCATTCTAGGCACGCGGTCAGGACGGCTCCGGCGAGTGGATAGACTTGAGGGCATGGTCATCGATCTCCATGCACACACGGCGTTCTCGGACGGGACACAGAGCCCGTCCGAACTCGTTTCCGAAGCCTCGATGGAGGGCATCGACGTCGTCGGCATCACCGATCATGACACGACCGCAGGATGGGCTCCCGCCGAGGAGGCGGCCCGGGTCTACGGCCTCGGCCTCGTCCGCGGGATGGAGATCTCGTGCCGTCATGAGGGCATCAGCGTCCATCTCCTCTCCTATCTCCACGACCCCTATGACACGGGTCTGGCCAGCGTCGTCGAGGAGACCCGGCGGGCCCGCCTCGACCGGACCCACCTCATCATCGACCGGCTCGCCGAGGACTATCCCATCGACATGGACGCCGTGCTCGCCGTCGCCGGCGAGGACGCGACGATCGGGCGCCCCCACATCGCCGATGCGCTCGTGGCCGCCGGCCTCGTCGAGACCCGCTCGGAGGCGTTCGCCTCGATCCTCTCGAGCCACGGGAAGTACCACGTCACCCTGCCGACGATCGACCCGATCACTGCGATCCGCCTCATCGCCGAGGCGGGGGGAGTGTCCGTCTTCGCCCATCCCCGGGCGGCGATGCGGGGTCTCGTCGTCTCCGATTCCGCGATGGCCGACTTCATCGCCGCGGGACTCGACGGTCTCGAGGTCGACCACCGGGACAACCCCCCGAACGAGCGCGAGATCATGCGCCGGCTCGCCCACGACCACGACCTCATCGTCACCGGGTCGAGCGACTATCACGGCACGGGCAAGCCCAACCGCCTCGGCGAGCATTCGACGTCCGAGCACATGCTCGCCAAACTCCTCGACCGTGCCGCGGCCAGGCCAGGGGGAGTCGAATTCATCCAGGGGTGAGCGCGGGGTTCTCCGCTCCCTCGTGACCGCAGGCCCGTGCGACAGGCTGACTCGCGGGACCGACTGCGCCGCGCCCTCGATCAAGCAGTAGCGCGGATGTGGGGGCGTGCACGGCCCGCTGTCCGCCCTGCCGCGTGATCGAGCGGGGATCGACGGGTGCGGGCCTCTTCGGCAGACGACGAACGCCCCGCCGCAGGTGACTGCGGGCGGGGCGCCGGGAGTGCCGTTCTCACTCGGTGCCGGTGTCCGAGGCCTCGGCGCGGCTCGTGCGACCGACGGGCTTGCCGCCGCGGGTGCGACGACGCTGCCGGTTGCGACGGGGCTTCTTCGCATCGGTCTCGGCCGCGGAATCGCCGCCGCGGGAGTCGGCGGAGTCGCCGCGACGGGAATCGGACGAACCGCCTCGGCGGGATTCGCTCTTCTCCCCGCTGCGCCGACGACGGGCCGGGCGCTTGTCCTCACCGACGTTGTCGGAGGACTCACCGTGCTTGTGGGGCAGACGCCCCTTCGTGCCCTTCGCGATGCCGAGGTCGGAGAAGAAGTGCGGGGAGGTCGAGTACGTCTCCGCGGGCTCGTCGTGCTCGAGGCCGAGGGCCTTGTTGATGAGCCGCCAGCGGGGCATGTCATCCCAGTCGACGAGCGTCACGGCGGTGCCGGAGTTGCCCGCGCGGCCGGTGCGGCCGATGCGGTGGACGTAGGTCTTCTCGTCCTCGGGGGACTGGAAGTTGACGACGTGGGTGACATCGTCGATGTCGATGCCGCGGGCGGCGACGTCGGTGGCGACGAGGACGTCGACGGTGCCGTCGCGGAATGACTTCAGCGCCTTCTCCCGCTGCGCCTGCCCGAGGTCGCCGTGCAGCGCCCGGACGGCGAAGCCGCGGTCGGAGAGTTCGGCGGCGAGCTTGTCGGCGGTGCGCTTCGTGCGGGTGAAGATGATCGTCCGCCCGCGGCCCTCGGCCTGGAGGAGACGGGCGACCATCTCGCTCTTGTCCATCGAATGCGCGCGGTAGACGAACTGCGTCGTGTTCTTGCCCGTGAGCGAGAGGTCCTCGTTGTCATGGGCGCGGATGTGGGTGGGGCGATTCATGTAGCGGCGGGCCAGGGTGATGACGGCGCCGGGCATCGTCGCGGAGAAGAGCATCGTCTGCCGGTTCGCGGGAACGGCGTTGATGATGCGCTCGACGTCGGGGAGGAACCCGAGGTCGAGCATCTCGTCGGCCTCGTCGAGGACGACGGTGCGGACCTTGTTCAGCTTGAGCACCTTGCGGCCGTAGAGGTCGAGGAGGCGTCCGGGGGTGCCGACGACGACGTCGACGCCGGCCTTGAGGGCGTTGATCTGCGGATCGAAGTCCTTGCCGCCGTAGATCGTGATGATGTCGATGTCACGCTGGCTCGACGCGGTGACGAGGTCCTGGGCGACCTGCTTGGCGAGCTCGCGAGTGGGGACGACGACGAGCGCCTGCGGCAGGCGCTGACCGGTATCGGCCGCGCCGTCCTCGTCCTTGCCGACCACGCGCTGGAGGAGGGGAATGCCGAAGCCGAGCGTCTTGCCCGTTCCGGTCTTCGCCTGCCCGATGATGTCGGCGCCCGAGAGCGCGACGGGAAGCGTCATCGCCTGGATCGGGAACGGGTGGGTGATCCCGGCCGCTGCCAGGGAGGCGACGATCGGTCCCGACACCCCCAGATCAGCGAAATCGGCGTCTGTGTCCGCCATGTCTCAAACTCCTTTTGGCGCCTTCGCGCCCGTGCTGGATGCGAACCGGTACTCTTGAACCATGCCCGATTCTTACCCCTTGGCCAGTACTGATGCTGCAACGCTTGCGCTGGTCGCGTACGGTGAGCTCACCGCCTTCGAGAGAATGGCGACCAATGCGTCCACGGCTGTGGAGCTCGACGACACGGTGACGCTGTCACGGCTGGCATCGCACTCATTCTCGCACTTCGAAGAGCTTTCGCAGCGCATCAGTGAGTCGGGCCAGGATGTGATCGAACTCTGCAGGATCTTCGAGCCGACATTCTCCGTGCTGGCGGAGAGGACTCGTCCCCGTGACTGGTACGAGAGCCTCATGAAGGGCTTCGTCTTCGACGGGATCATGAACGACTTCTATCGCATGGCGGCCGATAAGCTCGCAGAACCCGAGCACAGCCTGGCAATTGCTGTTCTCGATGATACACGGGCCGCCGACTTCGTCCGCAATCGGCTGACCGCCGACGTCGGCGAGGACACGCAGCTGGCCTCCCGGCTCGCCCTGTGGGGACGCAAACTCGTCGCCGAGACCCTCGGCCGCGCCCGGCACCTGCTCACCGACCCGGTCCTCGGCATCGACGAGGCCGTCATCGTCGAGGCGATCCCCGCGGTCACCGCGAACCATTCCCGCCGCATGTCGGCCCTCGGCCTCGTCGCGTAGGTATAGGAGTCGCATAGGTATAGGCGGAGACACGGCAGAGGCCCGGTCACGATGACCGGGCCTCTGCGCTGTCCGACTGCCTCAGGTTCAGCGCTGCCTCAGGCGACGCCGAAGCCGACGCGTCGGGAGGTCTCGCTGCCGAGTTCGATGTAGCCCAGCGCCGTCGACGGCACGAAGACCTGGCGGCCCTTCGTGTCGGTGAAGGTGAGCAGAGCCTCGGCCTTGACCGCTTCCTCGATGCGCGTGGCGAGGTCCTGGGCGGACTCGTCCGTGTCGAGGACGATCTCACGCGGGGACTGGCGGACGCCGATCTTGATTTCCATTGTTCTCCTTAACGCGGTGGTAGTCGTCCTCAGCTTAACGTTGCCCTCGCCCTTGTTTCTTCCCGCCTCGCAGGGGTCGCCGCTCGGCTCTCAGCGAACGCGACCGACCGCGCGTGGAGCCGACGGACGCTCGATCGGGGCTATCGTCGGGTCCGCGCTCCGCCCCGGCCGAGCGGCGTGCGCGGCCCTCAGCGGGTGTGGGTCGCGAAGGACGACAGTCCGCCCCAGCTCATCTGGGTGAGCAGGTCGACGGTCGCATCGATGTCGAGTTCGTGCGTCGCCTCGATCTGCTTGATGACGACCTCGGCGGTGCCGATGAGCGTGCGGCACAGCAGATCCGCGTCCGCGTCGTCGAGATCGGTGAAGCTCTGGAGCGCGCTGACGATGCGGGCGACGGTGCCCTCGCGCATCGTGCGCACACGCTGCTGCGCCTCGGGCTCGTAGACATCGGAGTTGAAGAGGATGACGAACTCCTCGCGATGGGAGATCGCGAAGTCGAAGTACGCCCGGTAGGTCGCGCGGATGCGCTCGCGGGGGTCATCGGTCGAGTTGAGCGCCTGCGCGACCTGTCCTGCCAGGTGCGCGGCCGAGTGGTCGATGAGGGCGAGGTAGAGGTCCTGCTTCGACGCGAAGTGCTGGTAGAGGACCGGCTTCGACACGCCGGCCTCCTCGGCGATCGTGTCCATCGACGTCGTGCGGTATCCCCGATTGGCGAACACGGCGCGCGCCACCCCGACCAACTGGTCACGGCGCTGTTCACGGGGCATTCTCTGCTGCGGACTCGGCATCCCCCAATCCTACGCGAATCCGCCCCGCGACCCGGGAGCGACCGCCGTGTCAGCGGCACATGATGGAATACGGGTATGGATGACCTGGCACCCGATCACACGGCGACGCTGTCCGCGGCGCTGCTCAACCGCGAATCCGCCGCCGTCATCGGGCGGCCGGGGACGGGGAAGACGACGCTGCTCAGGGCGGTCTACGGCCGCCTCGTCGAGTCCGTCGATCCCTCGTCGATCCTCGTCCTCACCCCCAACCGCGACCATGCCGACGTCCTGCGCAACACGCTCCCCGTCCCCGCCGAGGCGATCCTCCGGGCCGCTCCGGCCCGCAGCATCTCGTCGTTCTCCTACGGCATCGCCCGCGCCGCCCACGCCACCCGCACCGGGGAGGAGCTCGAGTTCGTCTCGGGTGCGGACCAGGACGTCTTCCTCGCCGATCTCCTCGCCGGCCACGAGGCCGGTCACGGACGCACCCCGCACTGGCCGTCCGACATCACCGCCGAGGTGCGCGCCACCTCGGCGTTCCGCACCGAGATCCGCGACGTCCTCAACCGGGTGATGGAGTTCGACTTCGGGGTCCGGCTGCCGCCGGCCGACGAACACGGGGAGTACGTCTTCGACGCCGGACGCAGCGCCCTGGAACGGGTCCTCGCGACCCACCCCGACCCGCGGTGGGCGGCGGTCGCTGCGGTGCTCGAGGAGTACCTCGGGATCATGAGCATGCCCGGATACGGGGGCATCGATGCGGCGACGGTGCTCGCCCGCGCGGCCTTCGAGATCCTCCGTGAACCCGCCGAGGTGACCGCCGGGCGGCCGTGGTCGTTCTCTCCCGATCGGGTTCCCTCCGTCGTCCTCGCCGACGGGGTCCAGGACTTCCCCGCCGCCAGCTGGGGCGTCCTCGAGCAGCTGCGCGAACGCGGGACTGCGCTCGCGCTCTTCGGCGCCCCGGAGACGGTGACGGGCCGCTTCCACGGGGCTGACGCCTCGGTGCTCGACCGGGCGGCCTCCGATCCCCGGTTCGACACTCTCGTTCTCGACCGCGTCGTCGACACCGATCCCGAGCTCGCGGCCGTCTCCGACGGATTCGGCGCACGGATCACCACCCGGTGGGGACTCGGGCACATGCCGCGTACGCTCACGCCCGCGGTGGGAGAGGACGCGGTGGGGGACGACGCGGCTGCGCCCGCCGGGTCGGAGCACACGGCGGACGAGGCCGCGGCGAATGAGGCCGTCGAGACCCATGTCTTCGCCGGTGCCGCGTCGGCCCACCGCTACCTCGCCCGACGAATCGCCGAATTCGTCGCCGCCGGGCACTCCAACTCCGATGTCGCCGTCATCTGCCGCAACGCCTCGACGGCACGGGTGACCGCCGGCGAACTCCGCGCGGCGGGCACGCCGACGGCGACCATCGTCCAGCCCCTCAACGTCGACCCGGCGACCGCGCCCCTGCTCGACCTCCTCACCCAAGCGCCCGGCCTGGGCGACGACGACGCCCTTACCCGGGTCGCACTGTCCCTGGCCGGCAGCGTCTACATCCGCCTCGACGCCGTGCAGCTGCGCCGCTTCCGCCGCCTCGTCCGCAGCGCCTACCCGGCCGCCGACAGCACGGCATCGCTCGCCCTCGCGCTTCGCGACGCCCCAGCGGACTCACCGATACCGGGACTGTCGACGCTGTCCCGGATGCTCAGTGCCGCCGCCGACCACGCCGATGCGGACCCGCACACCGCGCTCTGGGCGATCTGGGAGGCCGCCGGCGTCGCCGAACGCTGGCAGACCGAGGCGCTGCGGGACCCCGACGGAACTGCCGGAGCCCACCTCGACTCCGTGCTGCGCCTCTTCACCCTGGCGGAGAAGATCACCGACCGCGGCGGGTTCACCGCCCGCTCGTTCGCCGGCATCGTCGCCGAGCAGGACATCGCCCAGGACTCGCTCGCCCGCACGTCCGGGTTCGCCGACCACGTCCAGGTCGGCACCCCGGCCTCGCTTGCCCACCTCCGTGTGCCCTGCGTCATCATCACCGACGTCAACGAGGGGGTGTGGCCCAACCCGAAGCTGCGCGGCGGCATCCTCGGACTCGGCGACCTCACCGCGCTCCTCGCCGGCGACGATCCCGTCACCGCGGACCCCGGCTACCATGCGCACGCCAAGCGCACGAACCTGCGCGAGGAAGCCGAGCTCTTCTACACCGCCCTGACGCGGGGCCGGGAAAAGATCATCGTCACCGCACTCTCGGACTCCGAGTCCGCGCCCTCGGCGTTCTTCGACGTCATCGCCGCAGCCACGTCACGCGGCACCGCCTCGACCGACGGATACACGCTCACCGACGAGGATGAGCTGCCGCCCCTCGACCTCGCCGAGATCGCCGCGCTGGCCCGCTCCCAACTCCTCGAAGCCGCCCGCGACTCCGCCGGTGAGCGTGACGATCCGGCACCGGCAGCCGCCGCGGACTGGGCGGCACTGTCGGCGGCGCTGACCGCCGCGGTTCCCGGGTCGCGCGCACCCGGACAGTGGAGGGAGGCCGAGGACGTCACCTCGACGGCACCGCTGTTCACGCCCGACGACGACGTCACCATCTCCCCGTCGCAGGTCGAGACATTCTCCGACTGCTCGCTGCGCTGGTTCCTCACCCGCCACGGCGGCGACCGGGGAGGGACGACCGCGCAGAGCATCGGCACGATCCTCCACGCCGCCGCCGAACACCATCCGACCGGCCCGACCTCGACGATCAGGGAGTACGTCGAACGCGAGTTCGCCACCCTCGAGTTCGCCACCGACTGGGAGCGCGAGCGGGAGCACACGGCCGCGATGGCCATGGTCGACCGCCTCGGCGAGTACATCGAGGACGCCCCCGGGTCGGTCCTCGGCGTCGAAGCCCAGGTTCGTGCCTCCGGCGTCGACGACCTCGGGCAGGAATGGACGATCACCGGTCGGCTCGACCGGGTCGAAGCGACTGCCGACGGGGTGCGCATCGTCGACTTCAAGACGGGGCGGAACGTTCCCGCCGGCGCCGACATGCCCCGGCACGCCCAGCTCGGCGTCTACCAGGAGGCCGTCGACTCCGGGACGCTCACCCTGCCCGACGGCCGGGTCGTCGACGTCGAAGCCGTCGGCGCCGAACTCGTCTTCCTGCGCCGGACGAAGTCGACGAAGCGGCTGCAGGGCGCGGTGAGCGCCGACGAGGACCCGGACTGGGCGCGTGACCTCATCGGTGAGGTCTCGACGAGGATGCGCTCGGCGGACTTCCCGGCCCGCGTCGACCCGCCGAAGTGCCTGAGCTGTCCCGTGCGATCGTCGTGCCCGGCGATCGGCCCCCACATGCTGGAGGAGTCCTGATGAGATTCAGCGCCGACGACCTCGCTCGGCTCACCGCTGCCGATCCGACGCGCGCGTTCGGTCCGAGCCCCGAACAGCAGCGCATCATCGAAGCCGATCCCGCCCAGACGATGAAGGTCACCGCCGGCGCCGGATCGGGCAAGACGACCGTCATCTCCCAGCGCGTCGTCTGGCTCGTCGCCAACGGGCACGTCGCGCCCGAGGAGATCCTCGGCCTCACGTTCACCCGCAAGGCCGTGGGGGAGCTCGGCAGCCGCATCCGGGTGCTGCTCTCGCGCCTGCGGCACAACCTCGGCGAGGGCAGCGACCTCGCTCTGCCGGGACTCGACTTTCCGACGGTGTCGACGTACAACTCGTATGCGGCGGCGATCGTCGGCGAGCACGGCGCGAGCATCGGCATCGAACCCGAGACGGTGCTCCTCGACGAGGCGGGTGCCCACGCGATCGCCGCCGAGGTCATCGATGCCGCGTCCGCCGAGGCGGTGCCCGGCAGCTATGCGCGAGACACGATGATCGCCGACATCATCGCGTTCGCCGGGGCGATGAACGACCACGGCCGAGATGTCGCCGAGGTGACCGACTACCTTGAGGCATGTTTGCGGGCGCTCGTGTCGAGCAAGGGCAAACCCGTCGACCCGAGCGGTCGGCGTCGGAAGCTCGAGGAGAAGATCCGCACGGCGGCCCTGGCCGGGGAGTACATGAGCGCGAAGCGCCGTCATCTCGCCATGGACTTCTCCGATCAGGTGCGGTTCGCCCAGCGCATCGTCGACGAGGTGCCCCACGCCCTGGCGGCGGAGCAGGCGAGGTGGAGGATCGTCCTCCTCGACGAGTTCCAGGACACCTCCGTCGCTCAGCTCACGCTGCTCTCGACCCTGTTCTCGAGGACAGCGGTCACCGCCGTCGGCGATCCCCGGCAGGCGATCTACGGCTGGCGCGGAGCCAGTGCTGACAACATGATCCGCTTCGACGCGGACTTCACCGACGTCGAGTCGCTGACCCTGAGCACGAGCTGGCGCAACGACCGGACGATCCTCGACGTCGCCAACCGGGTCGCCGACGGGCTCACCGGCAGCCGGGAGACGCCCCTGACGACCCGCCCCGACGCCGGTGTCGGCGACGTCGTCGTCGACGTCTCCTCCGGCGCGCACGACGAGTCGTTCCTCACCGTGGGGCTGCGCTCGCTCACCGAATGGGCGGCCGGACTGCCGGAGGGCGCCTCGACGGCGGTGCTGTGCCGCAAGCGCGCGCACTTCGCCCCCGTCACCGCCGCGCTCGAGACCGCGGGCTTCGCCGTCCACGTCCATGGGTCCTCCGGCCTGCTCAGCGACCCCTACGTCGCCGACCTCCGCGCCGTGCTCAGCGCCGCGGTCGATCCGCTGGCCGGGGACGAGCTCATGCGGCTGCTCAGCGGGCGTCTGCTCGGCCTCGGCGCGACCGACATCGCCGCGCTCTCGGCCTTCACCCGGCGCCAGGCGAAGGGCCGGGAGGCCGCAGCGAGGTCGCAGGCCGCCGCCGGCGGGGGAGAGCTGCTTGCCGAAGCCATCGACGTCGCGACGATCGTCGAGGGCCTCGACGAACTCATCGACACCCCCGCCACGCGGGCCACCGGGCTGAGCGACACCGCCCGTGAGCGTCTCGTCCGCTTCGCCCGGGCTCTGCGCGCGGTGCGGGCGGGCACCGGCACACTCGCCTCGGTGGTGCGCACCGCGCTGACGGAGACGGGCATCGACTCCGACATCTGGGCGCTCGGCGACGCCCTGCGCCGGGTCCACCGCCAGGCGATCGACGGGTTCCTCTCCGCCGCCGCCCAGTACTCGGCGACCGCCGAGCGGCCGAGTGTGCCCGGCTTCCTCGAATGGCTCTCGCTCATGGAGGTCAAGGACGCGCTCAGCGCCGCCGAGCCGACCGTGGCCCCGGGAGCGATCAACGTCATGACCGTCCACGCTTCGAAGGGACTCGAGTTCGACGCCGTCGCCGTGCCCTCTCTCGTCGTCAAGGACTTTCCGACCGAACCCCGGGACAAGGAGGGGTGGATGGGACGCACCGCCCTGCCCTATCCGCTGCGCGGGGATCGACTGCACCTCGTCGACTACGACCTGCGCAGCGCCGAGTTCGAGACGAAGAAGGAACTCGACGAATGGGTCAGCGAATTCATCAAGCCAGCCGTGGCCGACGCGCACGAGCAGGAGGAGAGGCGGCTCGCCTACGTCGCGTTCACCCGCGCCAAGCATCATCTCTGGCTCGGCGCCGAGCTCATGGGATCCCGGTCCACCCCCGACGAGCTCTCCCCGTTCCTCCGTGAGGCCGCCGAGGCCGCCGGGCTCAACCCGGAGATCCCCGACCCCGCGGAGGAGTCCGCGGCGGATCGGATCGAGACGACGGTGTGGCCGGTGCCGCGCACCGCACGGGTCGCCATCGCCGAACGCGCCGGGCGCTGGGTGGAGGCCGCCGGTGACATCGACCTCGAGACCGTCGCGGGCGGAGACTCCCCGGTGGCCGTCCTGGCCAGGCGCGCCCAGGCCATCCTCCGCGCCCAGGAGCCGGCGGCGGAGGGTCGACTGCCCGACCGCCTGTCGACGACGGACCTCGTGTCATGGCGGCGGGATCCGGAGGAGTTCCGCACGCAGACGCTGCGTCCCGTGCCCGAACCTCCGAGCCGGGCGGCGGAGATCGGCACGAGCTTCCATGCCTGGGTCGAGCGGCACTTCGGACAGGCGAGCATCGACATCGACGAGCTCGAGACCGTGCGGCCGGCCGACACCGCGCAGCTCACGCGCTTGCAGGAGACATTCCTCGCCTCGGACTTCGCGCGTCGGCAGGCGGCGGAGATCGAGATGTCCTTCGAACTCGTCCTCGGCCGGTTCCGGGTGCCCGGGAAGATCGACGCCGTGTTCATCACCGGTGACCAGGCCGAGGTCGTCGACTGGAAGACGTCGAGGAGGCCGAACGCGGAGACGCTCGAGGTGATGAAGTGGCAGCTGGCGCTCTACCGGTTCGCCGTCCAGCGGGTCCACCCCGAGGTCACCGAGGTGACCGGGACGTTCTACTTCGTCGGCAGCGACGACGTCGTCAGCTTCTCCGACCTGCCCGAGGAGGATGAGGTGATCGCATGGCTGGCCGCCCATGACTGAGCGCGAGCGAGTGAGTGCGGGTCAGCTCCGTTCGGTGCTGCCCGACCGCTCGGTCGCCGGGGACGCCGTCGCCTCGTCAGCGTCGTCCGCTGACTCGGACTGGGCCGTAGACTCGGACTCGGCCGCGGGCGTCGACGGACGCCGGCTGCCCGTCGCGTGAGGCTCGCCGGCGGCCGACCCGCCCGGACCGGAGGCCGATGACGGTGCGGCATGCGACCCCTCGGCCACATCGTCCGATGACACCGGCGCAGTCGGCACGTCGGAGCCGTCAGGGTGCAGGAGCACCTGGTCGAAGGACGTGAGGAGGTCGGCGGCGTCCTGGATCGCCTCCTCGTCGCCGGAGTCGACGGCTTCGAGGAGCCAGTCGAGGACGGCGAACTCGGCGAGGAGTTCGGCCCGGGTGACGATGTGGTCATCGGCGCGGGGCCGTGAGCTGCGGTATTCGGTGAAGAACGTCGGCACCGCGGCCGGATCGATGAGCGCGGAGGCCGCGGCGAGATCGATCGCCGGATCCGAGACCCGGATCCGTCCGATCTCCGAGAGGGCGAGCACCCGCTCCTCATCGGTGTAGACGCTCGACTCGTCGATGGCGCCGTGGATGGGCGTGGCGAGGAAGTGCCAGAGCGCGACCTTCTCGAACTCCTCCTCCCAATGCTGGAGGAGAGTCGACGGCACCCGCCCGGTGGCCGCGGCCTGATCGAGGCGGTCGAGGATCTGGAACTGGAAGCGGGAGGGCTCCTCGACGGGGAATCCGGCGTCGGAGATCGGCTCCGGGGCGGCCGAGTGGAGCGTCGCCAGCGTCTGCGCCAGCGAGCTCGCCCGCGCGACATCGGCGATCGGCTCGTCACCGACCGGGGCACCGGGAAGCGGATCGGCGAGGGTGACGGTGACCGCCTTCTCGGTCGCGAAGAGCTTCGGTTCGACCTCGGTGATCGCCCGCAGATGCGGCCACGTGAAATCGGCGTGCGGGTAGGCGAGATCGTAGATCCGGGCCGCCTCGGCGATCGACCCGGTGTCAGCGGACCGGTCGACGCGGGTGTGCGCCGTCGCCACGTACTCGGTCTCCCCGTCGCCGATGAGAATCCTCACTCCCGCATCGAGGGAGGGCAGCGGTGTCCATGTCGTCGGGGAGAAGTCGTCGAGCATCGTCGCCGCGACCGCTGCCAACTTGAGCGCCTTCGTATCCACCCTTCCCAATCTACCGTCTGCGCCCCGTCCAGGCCGGGGATTGGACCCCTACGCGTGTCCGCCGCGTCAGACCCCTGAGCTATCGTGGAATCCATGGAACCGCTGCCCATGATCACGCCCGTCAGCCTGGCCAGGAACGGCATCGACCGCGATCATCTCACCCGCGGGGCAGACGGCGATCTCACCGAGGTGTGGGCCGGCGGACCGGCCGCGGTGTTCGAGCATCGCGGGTCCCTGCTCGTGGCCGGCGGCGGCCTCTTCCGCGCCGCCCGCGACCTCGTGCCGAACGGTCAGACGGAGATCTACCTCGGCCGGGACGCCGCGGGCCAGCGCTACATCGGCATCGGGCTCAGCGACGAGGGACGCAGCGTCCTCGACACCGCACTGGCCGCTGCCCGCGATCGCGACGCCACCGATCTCCTCACCGCCCCTGGCTCCGGCATCGACAGCGCCGAACCCGTGTGGCTGCCGCTGCGCGAACTCGCCGACGCCCTCGACGACGTCGACGTGTCCCTGGCCTGCGAACTCGTGGCGCTGAGCAACTGGCACCGCGCGCACACCCATTCCCCGCGCACCGGCACCCCCACCGAGGTGGTCCACGGCGGATGGGTCCGCCGCGATCCGGAGACCGGCAGCGAGCACTTCCCCCGCACCGACCCCGCGATCATCGTCGTCATCGTCCACACCGATGCCGACGGTGTCGAACGCGTCCTCCTCGGCAACAACGCCGCATGGCCCGCCGACCGCTACTCACTGCTCGCCGGCTTCGTCGAACCCGGCGAGACGCTCGAGAACGCAGTGATCCGCGAGGTCTGGGAGGAGGCGCACGTCACCGTCGTCAACCCCCGCTACCTCGGCTCGCAGCCGTGGCCGTTCCCCTGCTCCCTCATGCTCGGCTTCTCCGCCGAGGCGGTGTCGCTCGACGTCACCGCCGACGAAGCCGAGATCACCTCGCTCAAGTGGTTCACGCGGGAGGAGCTCAAAGCGGACATCGCCGCCGGACGCGTGGGCACCCCCGGCACCGTCTCGATCGCCGGCCAGCTGCTGTGGTCGTGGCTGGAGAGTCGGTGAACGCTCGCGCCGCCGACCTCCTCGCCGCCCTCGACGACGAGCAGCGGGCCGTCGCCACCCATTTCTCCTCCCCGGTCATCGTGCTCGCCGGGGCCGGCACCGGCAAGACCCGGGCGATGACCCACCGGATCGCCTACGGGATCGCCACCGAGGTGTTCCCCGCCAATCATGTCCTCGCCCTCACCTTCACCGCGAAGGCCGCCGGGGAGATGCGCGCCCGTCTGCGCTCCCTCGGCGTGCCGGCCGTTCAGGCCCGCACCTTCCACTCCGCGGCTCTGCGCCAGCTGCGGTTCTTCTGGGACCGCTTCGCCACCGGCGACTTCCCCCGGATCATCGAGAACAAGGCGGGAGTCCTCGGCTCGGTCATGCAGGAGCTCGGCCACGAGGTCAGCCGGGAACTCGCCCGCGACGTCGCCGCGGAGATCGAATTCGCCGCCGCCTCCCTCCTCGGCGTCGCCGACTATGCGACGAAAGCCCAGGCCAGGGACCTGCCCGGTGATCTCAGCGTCGAGGACATGGTCCGCATCGCCGAAGCCTACTCGGAGGCGAAGACCCGCGGCCGCCTCCTCGACTTCGACGACGTCCTCCTCGTCCTCACCGGCGTCCTCGCGGAGTATCCGGCGATCGCCGCCGAAGTCCGCGAGCAGTACCGGCACTTCGTCGTCGACGAGTTCCAGGACGTCTCCCCGCTCCAGTTCGATCTGCTCTCCCGGTGGCTGGGGCCGCGCGACAACCTCTGCGTCGTCGGCGATCCCGCGCAGACGATCTACTCCTTCGCCGGGGCCGACGCGTCCCTGCTCGAGGCCCTGCCGTCGCAGCTGGCGGCACCGGAGACGATCCGGCTCGTGCGCAACTACCGGTCGACGAAGGCGATCGTCGCGACCGCGAACAGCCTGCTCCGCCACACCTCGCGCACCGCCCTGACCCTGCGCACGGACAACGCCGAGGGCACGCAGCCGCGGATGACCGAATATCCCACCGACGACGCCGAATCGCTCGGTGTCGCACGGGCGATCGCCGCCGAGGTGAAGGCCGGTCGCCGTCCCCGTGACATCGCCGTCCTCTTCCGCACGAACGGGCAGAGCCCGGCGTATGAGCAGGCGCTGACGGCGGCCGGGATCCCCTACGTCCTGCGCGGCGGGGAGCGCTTCTTCGCCCGCAAGGAGGTCAAGGAGTCGATCCTCATGCTCCGGGCCGCGCGCGCCGCCGCGGGAGCGCGACCGCTGCCGGAGATCGTCGCCGAGGTGCTCGTCTCCGCCGGTTACACGCGGACCCCGCCGCCGGCCGGGGCCAGCCGTCAGCGCTGGGAGTCGCTCAAGGCGATCGTCGACCTCGCCGAGACCCATCAGGCCGGCAGCGCGCTGCCGGTGCCGCTCGAGGACTTCCTCGCCGACCTCGCCGATCGTGCCGAACACCAGTTCGCACCCGACATCGAGGGGGTCACGCTCGCCTCGTTCCACGCGGCCAAGGGCCTCGAATGGGACAGCGTCCACCTCGTGGGCCTGAGCGAAGGGCTCATGCCCATCAGCTATGCGCAGACCCCGCGGGCGATCGCCGAAGAGCGCCGGCTCTTCTACGTCGCGCTCACCCGTGCCGGTCGCGACCTGTCGCTGAGCTGGTCGCTGGCGCGGCACGAGTCGAAGCAGAAGCCGCGGCAGGCCTCACGCTTCCTCGGTGAGCTCGGCCGGCTCGAGGAGGCGCCGGGTCAGGCGCGGCGACCGGCGACCACGGTGCGGACGAACCGGTGCGGGACGTGCGGGAAAGTCCTCGTCTCCCAGGTGGAGCGGGCTCTGGGGCGCTGCGCGCACTGTCCTGCCGACGTCGATCTCGAGCTGCTCGATGCCCTGCGCCGATGGCGGGCGCGCGTCGGCCTCGAACAGGGGCTGCCGCCGTATCTCGTGCTCACCGATGCCTCGCTCTCGGCGATCGCCGAACTCCATCCGCGGGATCTCCCCGGCCTGGCGCGGATGCCCGGTGTCGGGGCCACGAAGCTCGAACTCTACGGTGAGAGCCTATTGCGCCTCCTCGTCGATTAGGGTCAGCCCGGGTGCGGGGACGCGGCAGTGGCATTGCGGGTGGTAGACGAGACCACTGTCGTCGACGGCACCGGAGCGCAGATCCACCCGGCGGCGCACCGGCTCCGCCTCGGTGAGGAGGGCGGCCCGGAGCACGAGGACGAGGTGGGCGGCACCGAGCGCGGGTGTGAGCGGATCGGCGAGGTCATCGCGGTCGGTGAGCGCGCGGATGCGCGGGTACTGGTCGAACCACCCTTCGTCGGCGTCACGGAGGAGCAGGCACGCACAGACGGTGCACGGGGTCGCGCCGGGACGGACGAGCCCGGTGATCTCGACGGAGAACTCACCGGCCACGATCTGGCAGTGGTCGACCTCCCGATCGACGAGCCACGTCGCGGTGTGGAGATCGGGAACGAGATGCGAGGTCGTCACGACGATCGGATCGGCAGTGAGATCGAGCTCGTTGATGCGGGTTGCGGGAGTCACGGCGAATCCCGCTCGCGACAGCTGCTGGACGACCGCGACGCGCAGCGGGCCGACGACGCCGATCGGTCGGGCCGCCAGCGCCGCGGCGGTCTGATCGGGGGAGCGGTCGAAGAGGCGTGCGGTGGCGAGGAGATTCGTCCCGCGCCGTACGGCAGCGGCGTCGGAGTCCTCGGGAATGAGCACCCCCGCCTCGTCGAGCAGGGTGAGCAGTGACGTCGCCCGGGCGAGGTCGACGCCGAGGTCCTGGGCCCGGGTGTGGAACTGGCCCGATCCCAGACCCATCCGCAGGTCGTCGATGAGGGAGGCGTCGGCGGGGAGGAGGCCGTCGATGAGCACCGGGTCCTCGACGCCGAACTGCAGGCACGCGGCGGTCCGCCATGTGATCGGAACGCTGGGACAGATCCGCAGCATCATCCACCTCGCCTCCGTGTCGGGAGACCCAGACTAGTGAATGGAGGCAGGCCGCGCCACGGTGTGCGCAGATCTGTGGAAAACCTTGTGGAAAAACGGTTGAGGACAGGCCGAAAACGCTGTCCGACTTGCCCTCAACCGCATAGTGCCCCAGGCGCTCGCGGTGACTCGTGCGGCTTCCCCTTCCGCACGCATCTCCGGGTTTTCCGGGGTCAAACATAGAACCTATTCCCCATTCGCGGCCCCGTCAATGCCGCTCCGCGCCGCGCTTCGGCCCCATCCTGTGGATAACGTGTGGACAGGTGTCGCTCGTCTGTGGAGGAGGTGCGGTCCCGGCGTCGCGGCCGATGTGCCGGGGAGGCGATGAATGCGTAGGTCACTTGAGATCCGGGTGGCGATCCGGCGGCGTCGGCGTCTGTGGACGAACGCCGACCTGCCCCGAGAAGCGATATTCAGGAAACTCACAAGTAATCTCGTGTCCGTGGCGTTTCCTATCATGGTGGGATGACTGAGCGGGAGCGGTGGACGGAAGACGGCGTGCTGCGGGCGATCGCCCGCGGAGAGATCGTGGTGCGCCGTTCGGCGCGACGGAAGAAGACGATCGCGGTGTCGAAGGAGATCGACACGTACGTGCTCAGCGCGCCGACGCGCTACAGCGTCGAGTCGAACATCGCCTCCCTCACCGACCTCTTCAATCGGCTGGCGGCGAAGGACCATTCCTCGGCCGCCGACCTCGCGGAGATCGCCGAGGAGCTCAGCCTCCGGTACTTCGGCGGGCGACTGCGTCCTGCCTCGATCAGGTGGGTGACGAACCAGAACCTCACCCGGTGGGCCTCGACGACGACGTCATCGGGGGACATCCGGATCTCCCACCGCCTGCAGTCCGTGCCGCGCTGGGTCCTCGAGACGGTCATCGTCCACGAGCTCGCCCACCTGCAGATCGGGCCGCACTCGAAGGAGTTCCATGCTCTCGCCGACCGGCATCCGCGTCAGGCCGAGGCGAAGCTCTACCTCGACGGCTTCAGCGCAGGGGAGCGGTTCAGCCGCGGCCGGTGAGGGTTCAGCGGCCGTCTGCGGCGTGGGCTGCGACGGCGGCGCGGTAGAGCTGGGGCAGCCGGGTGACGAGGTCGGGCATGAGGGCGGTGGGCAGCTCGTCGATGGAGAACCACGCGACGTCGAGTGACTCATCGGAGACGGCCGGGTTCTGCCCGGCCGAGGCGACCGCGCCGTAGACGACGTCGAAGTGCCGCCGGCACGTGCCGAAATCACCGGCGAGATCGTGGACGTGGAGCTCGAGCGGGGCAGGGGAGACCCACCGGAACCGCTCGAGGCCGCTCTCCTCGGTCGCCTCGCGACGGGCGGCGTCGCGCAGGCTGACATCGCCGGATTCGAGATGGCCGCCGAACTGCATCCAGGCGCCTGCCCGGCGGTGATGGTTGAGCAGGACCGCCTCGGTGTCGGGGTCGACGACGAGGCAGCTCGCGGTGACGTGCTCGCTCGTGCCCGCGCGCACGAGCGCCGAGGCGCCGCGGGACTCGAAGAGCCCGGCGAACGCCTCGGCGAAACCACTCGTGCGCGCGGTGTGCGCGACCTCGTCACGCGCCGTCGAGAGCGCGATCATTCACTTCTCGTCGCGGTCGGTGTCGTCGGTCGCCTCGGACCCGGGGCTGTCGGAAGAGGAGTCCGTTCCCTCCTCGGCCTCGGAGGACGCTTCCCGCTTCGACGCGGACGTGTCATCCGCCTCCTCGTCACTCGACGTCGGGTCCGCCGAGGCGGCGGTGCCGTCTGCCGGGGATTCGGTGCCGGCTGCCTCCTGCGAGTCGGAGTTCGAGCCCGCCTCACCGGCAGACGACGGGGTCGCACCGGACGCGCCGTCGGCGCCTTCGGCGAGGATGCGACTGAGCGCCTCGTCGAGCGTCGAGTCGCCCGCCCATTCGGCCTGACGGCGTTCGCTGTAGCCGAGCGGATCGTCGAGGTCCTCGGTCGTCGGCAGCAGGTCGGGGTGGGTGAAGACGTTGTCGCGTGCCTCGGCGCCGCCCTGCGATTCGAGGTAGGCGAAGAGAGCGGCGGCATCGCGGAGCCGACGCGGGTTGAGCTGAAGGCCCACGAGCGTCGAGAAGGTCTTCTCCGCCGGTCCGGCCGTCGCCCGTCGCCTCCGCAGCGCTTCGCGGATCTGCTCGCGGGCCGGCAGCTTGTCGCTCGCGGCGAAGACGACGACGTCGACCCAGCCGGCGATGACGGCGAGGAGGTTCTCCAGCGTCGTCAGCGCCCGCTTCTGCTCATCGGTCGTCGGCGGATTGAAGAGTCCCTGACGGATGTTGTCGCTGAGATCCGAGATGTTCGACGGATCGATCGACGAGGCCATCTCCTCGATCTGCGAGGTGTCGACCTTGAGCCCCTGCGCGTACCTCGTCAGCGCGGTCTCCACCTGGGCGGCGAGCCACGGGGCGCGTTCGAAGAGGGCGAGATGGGCGAGCTCCTGGGCGGCGAGGTAGATGCGGACCTGGGAGATGTCGACGTCGATCTCCTCGGCGAAGGCGGCGATGTTCGCCTCGACGAGCACGGCCTGATCGTGGGGGAGGAGGGGCAGGCCCACCTCGGTGCCGGTGAGCACGCTCTCCGACAGGGCGCCGACGGCCTGGCCGATCTGCATCGCGAACATCGAATCGCTCATCGTCGAGAACATCGACGAGGCACCGGCGAGGATGCTCTTCATCTCCTCGGGCACCTGCGTCTGCAGGGTGTCGGTGAGCGCCGTCGACATGTTCTCCTTGATCGGGAGGACGAACTTCTGCCACCCGGGCATCGTCCGCTTGACCCAGTCGGCGCGGGTCAGGGTCGCGGTCGCGCGGTTGGCCACGGACAGGTCGGTCGCCTCGGCGAGCCAGAGTTCGGACAGGCGGAACGCATCCGTCGCGGCATGCGCGGCGTCATCGCTGACCGCGGGATCCGGCGAGGGCACGCTGCGCAGCGCGATCTGCGTCGCCTGCGCGCTCGGGTCGGCTCCCTGGCCGAAGAGCCCCTGCATCTGGCTCATGATCGTCGCCATCATCGCCGGGTCGATGTTGAAACCCTGCGGACCGGAGGCGCCCTGGCCGGGACCGCCCGGATTGCCGGGACCGCCCTGACCGAAGAGCATTCCGAAGATCTGCTCGAACGGGTTCTGCTCGTTGCTGTTGTCGTTGGACTTGTCGTCGCTCATGGTCTCACGCGCCTTCGAGAATCGTAGTCATCACCACGTTAACCTCGGGACATGTGCGAAGCTTCCCAATCGCGCGAAGTTTCGCTCCATGTTCGCACCCGGCGAAAGGGGTGCGTGTTCGCACCGGGCGTAAGGAGTCTGAGAAGTCGCGCGTCACCTTTCAACTAGACTGGTGACGCGGTGCACCGAAAGGAATCCATGTCAGAGAATGCCCCCCGAGCGGTGCCTGTCCAGGCACCCGCCCCACGGAGCCGATCCCGTCGACGCTCGCCCCGTTTCGCCACCTCGGCGGGGGTCATGACCTACCTGCTCATCGCGCTGGCCGTGCTCATCCCGATTCCCTACATGCTGCAGCTGCCCGGGCCGGTGTTCAACACCCTCGGCGACTACCAGGGCAAGCCCATGATCAGCGTCTCCGGTGCCCAGACCTACCCGACGAGCGGTGAGATCGACATGCTCACAGTGGCCGTCAGCGGCGGACCCGGCCGCGACACGTACGCGACCCAGGCCCTCGGCGCGCTCATCGACGGCCAGGAGACGGTCGTGCCCACCGAGGCCTACTACCCGCTCGACACGACGCGCGAGCAGGTCACCGAGGCGAACACGGTGGAGATGACGTCGAGCCAGGACGTCGCCGTCGCCGCGGCCATGGGCGAACTCGACATGGCCTACACCGTCGACCTCCTCGTCGACGAGGTCACGCCCGGATCACCGGCCGAGGGCAAGCTGAATAAGGGCGACCGCCTCGTCTCCGTCAACGGGACCTCGCTCGAGAACGACTCGGCGGCGCCGGCGACGATGAGCGCGACCGTGCAGGACTCCGACACCGTCGACCTCGTCGTCGAGCGCGACGGCTCCGAGGTCGACCTCAGCCTCGACCCGGCGACCATCGAGGGCCGCAATGCCATCGGCATCATGATGCGGCAGCAGTTCGACTTCCCGGTCGATGTGTCCTTCAACGTCGAGGGGATCGGCGGGCCCTCGGCCGGGACGATGTTCGCCCTGGCGATCGTCGACGAACTCACTCCCGGCTCGATGACCGGCGGCAAGCACGTCGCCGGCACCGGCGAGATCGATCCCGCCGGCACCGTCGGCCCCATCGGCGGGGCCCGGCAGAAGGTCGCCGCCGCCACCGCGAAGGGCGCCACGCTCTTCCTCTCACCCGCCGAGAACTGCGCCGAGGTGATCGGAGCCGCCGATCAGTCGCAGATCACCGTCGCCCGCATCGACACCCTCGACGACGCCCGCTCCGCCGTCGAAAGCTATGCCACCGGAGACACGTCCCAGCTGAAGTCGTGCACGTCCGGTGACTCCACCAACGAGAAAGGTCAGCAGTGAGCACCACGTCCTCACCCTCCTCCGCGAAGATGCCCGGATCAGGATCACGGCGGTCGCCACTGCTGCTGACACTGGTGTCGGTGGCGATCCTCCTCGTCGCCTTCATCGCGTTCACCCAGGTCTACACCGAGGTCCTGTGGTTCGGTCAGCTCGGCGCCTCCGAGGTCTTCCGCACGATGTGGTTCACCCGCGGCATCACGTTCGCCGCCGGCTTCCTCGTCATGGCCGTGCCGGTGTGGCTGAGCCTCCACCTGGCCTACCGCAACCGTCCTGTCTACGCCCCCACGACACCGCGGCAGGAGAACCTCGACCGCTACCGTGAGGCCATCGAGCCCCTGCGTCGGGTCGCGACCCTGGCGATCCCCGCCGTCGTCGGCATCCTCGCCGGCATCACCGCCTCGGCGCAGTGGAACGTCGTCCTCGAATGGATGAACTCGTCGTCCTTCGGAGAGACCGATCCGCAGTTCGGCATCGACAAGTCCTTCTATGTCTTCGTGCTGCCCGGCCTGCGCCTCGTCGGCGATCAGCTCGGCATGGCGCTCGTCCTCTCGCTCATCGCCGCCCTCGTCGCCCACTACCTCTTCGGCGGCATCCGGCCCGGCGAGCAGCGCGGGGTCATCCTGACGAAGACCGCGCAGTGGCAGATCGGCATCACCGTGGCCGTGCTCGTCCTCGTCCAGGCGGGACGTCTGTGGCTGAGCCGCTACGACCGGCTCACCGGGTCCGGCGGCATCGTGCCCGGCGCGACCTATGTCGACGACCGGGCGGCGCTGCCGGCGATGGCGATCGTCGCGATCGCGGCCGTGCTCGTCGCGCTCCTCTTCGTCTACACCGCGTGGAAGGGCAACTGGCGGATCTCGATCATCGCCACCCTCACCCTCCTCGTCCTCGGCGGCGTGTCGATCATCGCCTACCCGGCGCTCCTGCAGCAGTTCCAGGTCAACCCCTCGCAGCAGAGCCTCGAGTCCGAGTACATCCAGCGCAACATCGACGCCACCCGTGAGGCCTTCGACTTCAACGACATCGAGGTGACCCCGTACGAGCCGAGCACGAGCGGCGAAGCGGGCGCCCTGCGCGCCGATGCCGAGACCGCGGCGTCGATCCGCCTGCTCGATCCCAACCTCGTCTCCGACACCTTCCGCCAGCTGCAGCAGGTCCGGCCCTACTACTCGTTCCCCGCGCAGCTCGACGTCGACCGCTACAACATCGACGGGCAGATGCGCGACACCGTCATCGCGGTGCGCGAACTCAGCCCGAGCTCGGTGAACAACCAGAGCTGGTACAACCGGGCGATCGTCTACACGCACGGCTTCGGTGTCGTCGCCGCCAACGGCAACCAGCGCAACCCCGACGGCGAGCCGACGTTCATGGAATCCGACATTCCGCCGCGCGGTGACTTCCCCGAGTACGAGCCCCGTGTGTACTTCGGTGAGAGCTCACCGGAGTACTCGATCGTCGGCGGCCCGGAGGGGTCGACCCCGCGCGAGCTCGACTACCCGTCCGATGAGGACAGCGGCTCCGGTCAGGTCAACAACACCTTCCAGGGAGACGGCGGCCCGTCGGTCGGCAGCATCTTCAACCGCCTCGCCTACGCCCTGAAGTACCAGGACGAGCAGATCCTCCTCTCCGACGCGGTCAACGCCGATTCGCAGATCCTCTACGAACGCCACCCGCGCTCGCGTGTGGAGAAGCTCGCCCCGTTCCTCAAGATCGACGGCGACCCCTACCCGGCGGTCGTCGACGGGAAGATCAAGTGGATCCTCGACGGCTACACGACGGCGAAGGACTACCCGTACTCGACCCCGCAGCCTCTCCAGGAGGCGACCGAGGACTCGACGACCGCCTCGGCGCCGGGAACCGTGGCCACCCTGCCGGATGAAGAGGTCAACTACATCCGGAACTCCGTGAAGATCACCGTCGACGCCTACGACGGATCGGTCGACATGTACCAGTGGGATGAGAACGATCCCGTGCTCAAGACGTGGATGAAGATCTTCCCGGGCCTCATCAAGCCGGCCTCGGACATGTCCGGTGACCTCATGAGCCATGTGCGGTACCCGGAGGACCTCTTCAAGGTCCAGCGCGAGCTGCTCACCCGCTACCACGTGACCTCGGCGAGCGAGTTCTACACCGGCCAGGACTTCTGGGCCCTGCCGACCGATCCGACGCGCCGGGCCAACAGCGGACTGACCCAGCCGCCGTTCTACATGACTCTGCAGATGCCGGGTCAGGAGTCCCCGTCGTTCTCGCTCACGAGCTCCTACATCCCCGCGCAGTCCTCGGAGGGCCAGTCGCGGAACAACCTCACGGGCTTCCTGTCCGCGGATGCGGATGCGGGGTCGACGCCGGGTGACATCGCGGAGAGCTACGGCAAGCTCAGGCTCCTCCAGCTGCCGCGCAACACCACTGTGCCCGGTCCCGGCCAGGCGCAGAACAACTTCAACACCGCCCCTGATGTCCAGCGCAGCCTCAACCTGCTGCGGCAGGGCGAGTCGCAGGTCCAGAACGGCAACCTGCTCACGCTTCCGCTCGGCGGCGGTCTGCTCTACGTCCAGCCGGTCTACGTCCGGTCGGCCGGTGACACGTCCTACCCGCTGCTCCAGCACGTGCTCGTCGCCTTCGGTGAGAACATCGGGTTCGCCCCGACCCTCGACGAGGCGCTCGACCAGGTGTTCGGCGGTGACTCCGGCGCCCAGGCCGGTGACGCCGGCACCGAGGGCGGAGGCGGGGCCTCCGGCTCCTCGGGCGGCGACGGCGGCGGTGGCGGACAGCCCACCGACCAGGGCCTCAACGAAGCCCTGGAGGAGGCGCGCCAGGCCATGGAGGACTCCGACGCCGCACTCAAGGCCGGAGACTTCGAGGCCTACGGCGAAGCACAGGACCGCCTCAAGCAGGCGATCGACGATGCGATCGCCGCCGATCCCTCGCTCGCCGAGGACGGCGGGGCGACGGCACCGCCCGAATCGCCGGCACCCGATCAGGGAGGCAACTGACCCGACGCGGGTGTGAGCCCGCGGCTCGGCTGACATGACGGCCCCCGCGCGGCTGACACGACGGCCCCGGAAGGAGAGATCCTTCCGGGGCCGTCGTCGTCGGGGAACTGGTTGGGAGAACCGGCTGCGGGGACCCGGCTGCGGGGAACCTGCTGCGTGATCGCTACTGCGCGAGGTATCCGTCGAGATCCTCGACGACCTGCTTGGCCCCGATCGGCCCGAGTCCGAGGAACCACACGTCGTCATCGACGCGGTAGGCTCTGCCGTCCCTGACCGCCGGCAGGTTCGTCCACTGGCTCGTCTGCAGCGCCTCGGTCTCCCCGGTGGCGCCGGGTTCGCCGTAGCTCGAGTAGAAGATGACATCACCGTCGGCCTCGTCGAGCTTCTCGGGGGAGATCTCGACGGCGAGATCATCGACGTTCTGGGTCTCGGGACGCGCGAGACCGGCATCGGCGAGGATGACGCCGATGAGAGAGGCATTGCCGTAGAGGCGCAGCTTCCCGGGCATGAACCGGACGAGGGAGATCGTCGGATCGCCGGTCACGGAGTCGCCCAGGGCCTTGACCTCACGTCCGTACTCGTTGAGCTCGGCCGTCGCCTCCTCTTCGAGGCCGAGGGCGTCGCCGACGAGGAGGAAGTTCTCCTTCCAGGGGAACCCGGGGCGGATGGAGAAGACCGTCGGCGCGATCGCCTCGAGCTCGTCGTAGAGCTTCTCCGCACGCAGCTGGCTGCCGAGGATGAGGTCCGGTTCGAGCGAGGCGATCTTCTCGAGGTCGAGTTCGCTGATCGTTCCGACGGTCTCCACGCCCTGCGTCTCCTCGGCGAGGTAGGAGGGGACGGGTTGTGCGCCCTCGGTCGTCACCATGCCCACGGGAGTGATGCCGAGGGCGAGGACATCATCGAGTTCTCCGGTGTCGAGGACGACGACGCGTTCGGGCCGCTTCTCGATCTCCGTGGTGCCGAGCGCATGGTCGACGGTGCGCGGGAATTCGCCGGGAGCGGCGTCGCTGCCGAGTGCGGCGGTCTTCTCATCGGCAGTTCCGAAGTCCTTGCCGCCCGCTGCGACGGCGGTGCTGCCGGCGGAGTCGGCCGCGGAATCGTCGGCCGCCGCGCAGCCGGAGGCGAGGAGGGTCAGAGTGAGCAGAGTGGCCGCAGCGGAGAGCGCGCGGGAATGCTTGGAAGTTTTCACCAGGTTAGTCTAACCTCACCTAGCCGGGGCGTGCGTGAATGAGAAGAACCCCCAGTCAGATGAACTGACTGGGGGTTCTGCCACTGTCGTGGCGGGGGGAGGATTTGAACCTCCGACCTCCGGGTTATGAGCCCGGCGAGCTACCGAACTGCTCCACCCCGCGGCGTGGTCTCAACATTACACGAGCGTAATTCCTGCGCAAAATTCTCGTCGCGTGACCTTTGCCACAAGGTAACCTTGGGTTCACTCGTCCGCCCCAGGGTGAGGGGAGGTCTGCGGGGTCGCACGCGCTGCGGCGCGCAGAGCTTGCATGTAGTTGAAAACTGAACTATAGTCATCCGCGTACTTCAAATTTCAACCATAAGGAGAAGCAGAGATCATGACCGCACTTCCCAAGGGACTCACCGCCGGCACCTGGAACATCGATCCGAACCACTCCGAGTTCACCTTCACCGCCCGCCACGCCGGGGTGTCGAAGGTCCGCGGCAACTTCGAGGACATCTCCGGCACCGTTGAGGTCGGCGACTCCCTCGAGGACAGCTCGGTGACTGCCGAGGCCGTCGTCGAGTCGATCAACACGAGGAACTCGCAGCGCGACCAGCACCTGAAGACGAGCGACTTCTTCGCCGCCGACGAGCACCCGAAGCTCACCTTCAAGTCGACCGGAGTCAAGGCCGAATCGGGTGATGACTTCGAGCTCGAAGGCGAACTGACGATGCGCGGCGTGACCAAGCAGGTCGCGTTCGACAGCGAGTTCCACGGTGTCGCAACCGACCCGATGGGCAACGAGGTGGCCGGTCTCACGGCGTCGGCGACCGTCGACCGCAAGGAGTTCGGCATGGAGTTCTCGGCCGTCCTCGGCGGTGGCGAGCTCCTCGTCTCCGACAAGATCAAGATCGTCCTCGACCTCGAGCTGACGAAGGCCTGATCGCTGCCCGCGACAGTGCCGACTGAATGACGAAGGCGGACCGCTGAGGCGGTCCGCCTTCGTCGTGTCTCCGCCGTCGTCATATGCGGGATCCCCAAGGGGACACCGAGGGCCGAAGCGCTGACCGCGCCGCCCCGACCCGTCCCCGGGCGGACGGTCGCTGGGCAATGACGGCAGTGCTGCCCGGCGGCTGACCGGGGGAACTTGCGCGTCAGCGGCGGCGCAGCAGGTCCGGATCCGTCCGAAGTGCCTCGGCCAGCGCAATGATTCGCCGGGCACCCTCGTCGACGTCGGTCGGGGACTTGCAGAACGAATACCGGATCGCACTGCGGTACGTCTGTGCGGCAGCCGATCCCGGCCGGCAGAGCGCCGGCACGGGGATGCCGACGACCCCGTGCTCCCGTGCGAGCAGATCATTGAGGGCGAACGCATCGAGTTCGGTGAGCGCGGCGAAGTCGACGACCGTGAAGTACCCGGCCGCCGGAGTCGACACGGCAGCGCCCGGCACGCTCGCACATGCGGGAACGAGCACCTCGGCGCGGGCCCGCAGCGATTCCCGATTCATCGCTGTGAACCCGCTGCCGGACTCGAGGACGCGAGCGAGGCCGATCTGCATCGGCCCGCCCCCGGTGAAGGTGAGGAACTGCTTGACCGCCTGGATCGCCTCCCGCACCGGCCTCTCGGCGATGACCCAGCCGAGCTTCCACCCGGTGATGTTCCAGCTCTTGCCCGCCGAGGAGACGGTGACGACACGGGCCGGATCGCTCACCGCGACGGCCGGGGGAACATGGTCGGCGCGAGCGAGGATGAGCTCCTCGTAGACCTCATCGGTGAGGATCCACGCGTCCGCGGCCGTCGCCGCGTCGCCGATGCGCGCGAGGTCGGCAGCGTCGAAGACGAAGCCGGTCGGGTTGTGGGGCGTGTTGACGATGATGAGGGAGACCGGGGGAGCGGAGGTCATGACGCGGTCGAACTCCTCCCAGTCGGGGTGGAATCCACCGGTCCCATCGGGGAGGATGGGCACCGTCGAGAGCTCGCCGCCCGCCGCGGCGACGGCCGCAGGATATCCGTCGTAGAACGGCTCGAACGTCACGACGCGGCCCCCGCGGGGGACGAGGGCGAGGACCGCCGCCGTCAGCCCCTCGGTGGCTCCGCAGGTGATGAGCACGTCAGCGGGGTCGACCGCCTGACCGAAGTCCCGGGCCCGCTGTGCGGCGACGGTCTCCCGCAGAACCGGGTGGCCCTGGCCGGGGGCGTACTGGTTGAACCCCTCATGCATCGCCGCAGTCGTGGCGGCGATGAGCTCCGGGGGAGCGTCGGTGCCCGGCGCGCCCTGTCCGAGGTTGACCGCGCCGGTGGCTGTCGCCAGCGCCGTCATCTGGCCGTAGATCGTCTCGGCGATCGCGCCGTCGCTGCCGATGAGGCCGGCGGCTGCGGCCATCTCCCGCCACAGCGGCGCACGGTCGAGGTTCGGCCTCGTCCGATCCCGGTCCATGTCAGAATCCCTTCGGAGCCACGCGGCCGAGGGCGTCGAGGACGGTCTCGTGGAGGAGGCCGTTCGTTGCGACCGCATTGCCGCCGAACGGTCCCGTCACGCCCGTCGTGCTCGTGAAGGTGCCGCCGGCTTCGGTGACGATCGGGACGAGCGCCCCCATGTCGTAGAGCGCGAGCTCGGGTTCGCACGCGATGTCGACCGCGCCTTCGGCGACGAGCATATAGGAGAGGAAGTCCCCGTATCCGCGGGTGCGCCACAGCCGGTCGGTCAGTGCGATGAATTCCTCGCGGACACCGAGGTCGCGCCAGCCGCCCAGCGACGCGAAGGAGAGTGACGCATCGGCGAGGTCCCCGACCTCGGAGACCGTGATGCGACGGGCCGGGCCCCCGATCGCCGAGGCGAAGGCCCCCGCGCCGGCGGCCGCCCACCACCGCCTGCCGAGCGCTGGAGCCGAGACGACGCCGACGAGCGGAGTCTCGCCGTCGTAGAGGGAGATGAGCGTCGCCCATACGGGCACCCCGCGCACATAGTTCTTCGTGCCGTCGATGGGATCGATGATCCAGCGGCGCGAGGAGGTCCCGTGCGACCCGAACTCCTCACCGAGGACGCTGTCGTCGGGCCGGGTCAGGCGCAGGCGGTCGACGATCGCCTCTTCGACGGCCCGATCGCATTCGGTGACGGGGGTGAGGTCCGGTTTCGTCTCGACCGTGAAGTCGGCGGCGACGAAGCGGGAGAGGCTCAGGGAGTCAGCGAGGTCGGCGAGGTCGAGGGCGAGGTCGAGGTCGTTCATCCCTCCACTCTAGCCAGCGTTGGACAGCAGCCGGCGCAGCGACTCCAGCCGTGAGACCCCGCCCGGCCCGGCCCGGCCCTCGGCCACCCATGAGTCGAGGCGGCATCCGGGGGCGTCGGCGAGATGGGTGCAGCCGCGCGGGCACTCGGTGGTCGCCTCGGTGAGCTCCGGAAACGCCGCGATGAGACCGTCGCGGTCGACGTGGGCGAGTCCGAAGCTGCGCACGCCGGGGGTGTCGATGAGCCAGCCGCCGGCCGTCAGGGGCAGGCACACGGCCGACGACGATGTGTGCCGACCCCGGCCGGTGACGTCGTTGACGTGGCCGGTGGCGCGATCGGCGGCGGGCACGAGCGCGTTCGTCAGCGTCGATTTGCCGACCCCGGAATGGCCGACGAGGACGCTGATGTGATCGGCGAGGCGACCGGCGACGGCGTCATCGGAGAGCGTGCCGTCGTCGCGCAGCCCCGAGGAGACGATGTCGACGTCGGCCATCGAGAAGCGGCGCTCGATGTCCTCAGCGGGGGCGAGGTCGGTCTTCGTCACGACGATGAGCGGGGTGATCCCCGCATCGATCGCCGCCGCCAGAGCGCGGTCGATGAGGCCGTAGGAGGGCTCGGGATCGACGGTGGCGGTGACGATGCCCATGATGTCGACGTTGGCGACGATGACGCGCTCGGTCGGGTCGGTGTCGTCGGCGCTGCGGCGCAGCAGGGTGCGGCGCGGAGTGATCTCGACGAGGCGCGCGAGCGTGCCCTCGTCGCCCGAGGTGTCGCCGACGACCTTGACGATGTCACCGGGTACGACGGCCTGACGGCGCAGATGCGATGCCCGCACAGCGGTGACGGCCCGGCCGTCCTCGGGAAAGGCGCCGGCGTCGTCGGCCAGCACGATCCGGTAGCGTCCCCGGTCGACGGCGGTGACGAGGCCGAGCGCCGCGGAGTCGTGGCTCGGACGGTTCTTCGTCCGCGGCCGCGACCCTTTGCGGTTGGGCCGCGGACGATAGTCCTCGTCACGGAAGATGCGCGCCATCTCAGGCCCCGTGGCCCAGCATGTCCTCCCACAGGAGGGTGAACTCCGGCAGCGTCTTCGCCACGGTGCCGGCATTCTCGATGACGATGCCCTCGGCGACGAGCGCGAGGACGGCCCCGGCCATGACCATGCGGTGGTCGTGATACGTGTGCCAGGTGCCCGCTCCCGGGCGGGCACCTGTGATCGTCAGCGCCGCGGGCTCCTCGTCGACTCTCACGCCGAGGGCGGTGAGCTCCCGGGTCAGCGCCGCAAGTCGGTCGGTCTCATGGCCGCGCAGATGCCCGATCCCGGACAGGTGCGAGGTGCCGGGGGTCACCGCGGCGACAGCGGCGACGACCGGGGTGAGCTCGCCGACGGCGGAGAGATCGAGATCGACGGGGCGCAGGCGCTGAGGACCGCGCACCCGCAGACCGTGCCGATCGAGGTCGACGGCGGCGCCGAACGCCTCGGCGATGCGGCGGAAGTCATCACCGGCCTGGGTCGTGTGCACCGGCCACCCGGTGATCGTCACCTCACCGCCGGTGACGAGGGCAGCGGCGAGGAAGGCCGCCGCGTTCGACAGATCCGGTTCGACGACGACGTCGAGGCCGCGCGGCAGGCCGGGTTCGACGACCCAGTGCTCGTCCTCGGGTTCGCTGACGTCGACGCCGGCATCGGCGAGGACCTCCAGCGTCATGTCGACGTGAGGGCGGCTCGGCACGGCCTGCCCGGTGTTGCGCAGCTCGAGTCCCAGCGGCATCGCCGGAGCCGCGAGCAGGAGACCGGAGACGAACTGGCTCGACGCGCCCGCGGCGATCTCGAGGTGACCGCCGCGCAGGGCGGAGCCGGCATGGATCGTCAGCGGCAGCGAGTCTCCGGTCGCGGTGATGTCCGCGCCGAGGCGGGTGAGCGAATCGATCGTCACGCCCATCGGCCGCACCCTGGCCTGCTCGTCGCCGTCGATGACGACCTCACGACCGGTGGCCGCCGCGATCGGGGGCACGAAGCGCATGACGGTGCCGGCCAGGCCGCAGTCGACGACCGCGGGCCCGGCATCGGCCGCGGCGGTGAAGTCGATGGGAGTCACGTGGAGTGCCCCGTCGACCTCGGTGATCTGCGCGCCGAGGCTGCCGAGCGCGGCGATCATCAGCTGCGTGTCCCGGCTGGCGAGCCAGCCGCGGATGACGGAGTCGGACTCCGCGAGCGCGGCGAGGACGAGATAGCGGTTGGTCAGCGACTTCGAACCGGGGACCGTGACGACGGCGCTGACCGCGTCGGGCGCCCGCGGCGGACGCCAGTCACCGGTGACGGGCAAGGGGGGCTCAGTCGACGCCAAGGGCACTCATTGCCTGCTTCGACGTGTTCTCGACCGAGGACCAGAGGTCCTCGGCGGCATGCTGCGTGCGCCACCACAGGCCCGGCTTGCCGTCGGTGTCGACGCTGGCGAGCAGCGCGCCGCCGAGCATCGAGGTGCGGGTGAGCGTGCGTTCGAGGCGCTCGCGCTTCTCCTCCTTCGACGTCGCCTTCTCCGCGGCGATGCGCTCACCGATGGTGTCGAGCAGGTAGGTGCCGACGAGCACCGAGGCGCTGAGCCGGGGGAAGCGTCCGATCGCCAGTAGCGAGCCGGCGGCGACCTGGGCGGCACCGGTGGCTCGCGCGACCGTCGTGGCGTCGAAGGGGATGTCGACGCGCTTGCGCGCCTGGGCGAGCAGCGGGCCGATCGAGGCGGTGGCCGCTTCGGGGTGCCGGAGACGGCTGATGCCGTTGCTGATGTAGCCGGCGGCGAGCATGGGGCGGGCGATGAGACGAATGGGAGACACAGGGTTCCTTTCTGCGACTGTTGTCGGGCATCTCACCCGCAAGCATAGCCGCTGTCGGGGAATATCGGGACAGCGCCGAAACGTTGACAGGACAATGTGAATGACCGGTCGAGCGCCGCGGCCCACCAGGGATCCGCGGGTGCTGTCACACAGGCCGGGTGAGGAGGACTTTCGTGAGTGCCACTGCCGTGTTGGAGAGAACGGGCGTACCATTGTCGGTGATGACCGAATCAGTCAAAGAAGTCGACGAAACCGAGGCCGAGCGCTCGGCCCGTTTCGAGCGCGACGCTCTCGAATACCTCAACCAGCTCTACGCTGCGGCTCTGAGGATGACCCGGAATCCCGCCGATGCCGAAGACCTCGTGCAGGAGGCGTATGCGAAGGCCTACGCTGCCTTCCACCAGTACACTCCCGGCACGAACCTCAAGGCGTGGCTCTACCGGATCCTCACCAACACCTTCATCAACAACTACCGGAAGAAGCAGCGCCAGCCGCAGGAGCACGGCAGCGAGGACATCGAGGACTGGCAGATCGCCCAGGCCGCGAGCCACACCTCCTCCGAGGGACGCTCGGCCGAGCTCGAAGCCCTCGACCACCTGCCCGACTCCGACATCAAGGACGCCCTCTCGGCTCTGCCGGAGGACTTCCGCATGGTCGTCTACTACGCCGATGTCGAAGGCCTGCCGTACAAGGAGATCGCGGAGATCATGGACACCCCGATCGGCACCGTGATGTCGCGCCTGCACCGCGGCCGCCGGCAGCTGCGCGAGATGCTCGCGGAATACGCCGCCGATCGCGGCTTCGGCACCAAGGACGCCGAGGGAGGTGCGAAGTGAACGACGGAGACTGCTGCGAGAGCATGCGGGCTGAATCCCTCCTGCGCATCTACCATTATCTCGACGGGGAGCTGACGACGACCGAGATCCGCGAGATCTCGATCCATCTCGAACACTGCCCGGCCTGCCACGACGAGTACGAGATCGAAGCGATGCTCAAGGAGGTCGTGCGCCGGTCCTGCGGTCGGGAGGAGGCTCCTCTGGGACTCAAGGAGAAGATCCGGCGGCGCATCGCCGTCGAGCAGGTGCGCTGGCAGCGCTGAGCGCACCGAGAACGAAGGCGGGGAGAGTCATGATGACTCTCCCCGCCTTCGTCGTGCACCCGGTGGTGCACTCACTTCTCAGCTGTTCGGACGCTTGCCGTGGTTGGCATTCGAACGACGGCGATCGCGGCGCTTGCGGCCTCGCTTGCTCATAGCGGTTCTCCTTCGATTGGACGGTTCATTCTTTCACGTTCCCGTGACCGGGACCAAGTCCACGGCACGCGTGTGCGCACCGGATGCCCGGGAGGAGGCAGGAGCCCATCCGGCCCGGTCTCAGGCGTCGTCGCCGATGACGTCGCGCACGCCCAGCCACGGGAACCACCCGCGATGGAGGACGAGCCAAGCGAGCAGCCCGTACCCCTCCTGGGCGGGCAGCCGGTCGTGGGACGAGGCGAGCTCGCGCTGCCACACGGGATGGCCGTGGAGCGGCGTGAACGTGTCGACGTAGGCGATGCCGCGGCGCTTCGCGACATCGGAGAAGCTCGTGTTGAGTTCGGCGATCCCGCGGTTGCGGTCGGAGCCGTGGTCCGGGGGAGGGCCGATGACGAACGCGGAGACCTTCCGCGACAGCGCCTCGTCGAGGACATTGGCGACGTCGAGACGGGCCCGGGCGACCGAGCGCCCGGAATCGAGGTCACCGGTGCCGAGGGCGAGGACGAGGCGATTGTCGCCCTCGGGGCTGAAGCGCAGGGACGCCTCGGCCATCGCCCGCGAGTGGAGGCCCGCGGAGTCCTCGCTGCCGACGGCCAGCGGGTAGACGCGCAGGCCGGGCAGACTCGGCAGGGTCCGCGCGGTGACTCTGCCGACCCAGCCGAGACCGCGGCCATCGCCGTGGCCGGCGACCAGGGGGCCGCCGACCACGGCGATCGTCGTCGAGGTCTCCGAGCTCACTTCTGGAGGACCCGCCCGACGACCTCCTGCTGCTGGAGTTCGTGCACGTTCTTCAGACCCGTCGCCGTCGACGCCGAGGCGGGACGGGAGACGAGGGTGAGATCGCGCCCACCGAGGAGGGGAGTGAGGTTGAGGGCCATGAACGGCCACGCACCCTGGTTCTCCGGCTCCTCCTGCGCCCACACGAGCTGGGCATCGGCGGGGTAGCGGTCGAGCACCGCGGTGATCGCCTCGTCGTCGAGCGGGTAGAGCTGCTCGACGCGCACGAGCGCGGTCGTGTCGTCGCCGTTCTTCTCCCGCTGCGCCAGCAGCTCCCAGTAGAGCTTGCCGGAGACGAGCACGACCTTCTTCACCTTGTCCGCGTCGACGGCCGGGTCGTCGATGATCGCCTCGAACTTCCCGGAGGTGAAGTCCTCGGGCGAGTTCGCCGCCGCCTTGAGGCGGAGCATCGACTTCGGGGTGAAGACGATGAGCGGCCGCTTGTTCGGCGTCAGCGCGTGACGGCGCATGAGGTGGAAGTACGAGGCACCCGAGGACGGGTAGGCCACGGTCATGTTCGACTCCGCGCACAGCTGCAGGTAGCGCTCGATGCGCGCCGAGGAGTGATCGGGGCCCTGACCCTCGTAGCCGTGCGGCAGGAGCATGACGACACCGGAGTTCTGCTGCCACTTCTGCTCGGAGGAGGAGACGAACTCGTCGATGACCGACTGCGCCCCCTGGGCGAAGTCGCCGAACTGCGCCTCCCACGCCACGAGGGCGTCCTTGCGCTCGACCGAGTAGCCGTACTCGAAGCCCACGGCCGCGTACTCGCTCAGCAGCGAATCGTAGACGTAGAAGCGGGCCTGGTCGTCGCTGAGGTTCTGCAGCGGCGTCCACTCGTTGCCGTTGACGGAGTCGATGAGCACGGAGTGGCGCTGGACGAACGTGCCGCGGCGCGAATCCTGGCCGGCCAGACGGACGGGCACGCCGTCCATGAGGAGCGAGCCGAAGGTGATGAGCTCGGCGAAGCCCCAGTCGATGCCGCCGTGCAGCGCCATCTCCTTGCGCTTCTCGAGCAGCGCGCGCAGCTTCTTATGCACCGTGAAGCCCTCGGGGATGTCGACGAACGCATCGCCGATGCGGGTCAGGGTCTCCGGGCTGATCGCCGTCGAGACGTCGTTGAGCGCCTCGATGTCGCTGGGCTGATGCGGGGCGTTGAACGCCGTGCCCTTGCCCGAGCCGGACTCCGCGGCCTTCGTCTCGGCGAACGCGGACTCCAGCTTCGACTGGTAGTCCTTGAGCGCCTCGGCGGCCTCATCGTCGGTGATGCACTTCCTGCCGACGAGGGATTCGGTGTAGAGCTTGCGCACCGACCCCTTCTTCTCGATGAGGGAGTACATGAGCGGCTGGGTCATCGACGGATCGTCGCCCTCGTTGTGGCCGCGGCGGCGGTAGCACACGAGGTCGATGACGACGTCGCGGTTGAATTCCTGGCGGTACTCGAAGGCGAGACGGGCCGCGCGGACCACGGCTTCGGGGTCGTCCCCGTTGACGTGGAGGATCGGGGCGTTGATCGATTTCGCGATGTCCGTGCAGTAGAACGACGAGCGCGCCGAGGCGGGCGGCGTCGTGAACCCGACCTGATTGTTGATGATGATGTGGATCGTCCCGCCGGTGCGGTAGCCGCGCAGCTCGGAGAGGTTGAGCGTCTCGGCGACGACTCCCTGACCGGCGAAGGCGGCATCGCCGTGGACGAGGACGGGGAGCACGGTGAAGCCGGACTCGCCCTGGTCGATGACGTCCTGCTTGGCGCGCACGATGCCCTCGAGGACGGGGTCGACCGTCTCGAGGTGGCTGGGGTTCGCGGCGACGTAGACGTTCGTCGAGTTGCCCGAGGGCGAGGTGAACGAGCCCTGCGTGCCGAGGTGGTACTTGACGTCGCCGGAGCCCTGGACGCTGTCGGGCGACATCGTGCCGTCGAACTCGCGGAACATCTGGGCGTAGGACTTGCCGGCGATGTTGGTGAGCACGTTGAGCCGACCGCGGTGGGCCATGCCGATCGCGACTTCCTCGAGTCCGGCGTCGGCGGACTGGTTGAGGACCTCGTCGAGGAGGACGATCGCGGACTCGCCGCCTTCGAGGCTGAAGCGCTTCTGCCCGATGTACTTCGTCTGCAGGAACGTCTCGAACGCCTCGGCGGCGTTGAGGCGACCGAGGATGTGGCCCTGCTCCGACCGGGTGAACTCCTGGTGGGGGACCTCGATCTTCGCCTGGAACCAGCGGCGCTGCAGCGGGTCGGCGATGTGCATGTACTCGAAGCCGATCGTGCGGCAGTAGCTCTCGCGCAGCAGGCCGAGGATGTTGCGGAAGGGCATCATCGGCTTGGCGCCGAACCCGCCGGTGGGGAATTCGCGCTCGAGGTCCCACAGGGTCAGGCCGTGCTGATTGATGTCGAGATCCGGATGCGAGCGCTGCCGGTAGACGAGCGGATCGATGTTGGCCATGAGGTGGCCGCGGGTCCGGTAGGCGTCGATGAGCTCGATGACGCGGGCGGTCTTGTTGACGTCGTCCTGGTCCTCGGCGGAGACGTCGGGCACCCAGCGCACCGGCTCGTACGGCAGGCGCAGGGACTCGAAGACGTCGTCGTAGAAGCCGTCCTCGCCGAGCAGGTAGCCGTGGACGAGCTTGAGGAACTCGCCGGAGCCGGCGCCCTGGATGACGCGGTGGTCGTACGTCGAGGTCAGGGTCAGCACCTTCGAGACGGCGAGGTCGTTGATCGTGCGCTGGCTCGCGCCCTGGAACTCGGCCGGGTAGTCGAGTGCGCCGACGCCGATGATCGCGCCCTGGCCCTTGGTCAGGCGGGGGATCGAGTGGACGGTGCCGATGCCGCCGGGGTTCGTCAGGGACACCGTGGTCCCGGCGAAGTCGTCAGCGGTGAGCTTGCCCTTGCGGGCCTTGTCGACGAGGCCGTCGTAGGCGTCGACGAACTGGCGGAACGTCAGGGTCTCGGCGGCCTTGACGTTGGGGACGAGCAGCGAGCGCGTGCCGTCCTTCTTCGGCACGTCGATCGCGAGGCCGAAGTTGATGTGGGCCGGGGAGACCATCGCCGGCTTGCCGTCGCGCACGTCGTAGGAGACGTTCATGCTCGGGAAGTTCTTCAGGGCCCGGATCACGGCGAAGCCGATGAGGTGGGTGAAGGAGACCTTGCCGCCGCGGGTGCGCTTGAGGTGAGAGTTGATCACGATGCGGTTGTCGATGAGCGCCTTGGCCGGCAGCGCGCGCACCGAGGTCGCCGTCGGCACCTCGAGCGACTCCTCCATGTTCTTCGCGATGAGCTTCGCGGGGCCGCGCAGCGGGGTGATCGTCTCTTCGGGGGCGGGCTGGGGCTCGAGGTCCTTCGTCATGACCTTGGGAACGGACTTCGTCTCCGCCTTGAGCGTCTCGGTCTCCGCCGAGGAGGGCGAGACCCCGCGCGAGGTCTCCTTGTTCGCGGGCACCGAGTCGGGGCGTTCGGCGGTGGCGGCCTCGGTGCTCTGCGGTGCGGCAGCGGCATCCCCGGCCTTCTTCTCCGCCTGCGGCGCGGACTTCTCAGCCGTCTTCGCCGTCGAGCTCGTGGACTGGGGTGCGGAATCCGCAGCCGAGGAGGATGCGGAGGAGGTCGTCTGCGCCGACTCCGCTCCGTTCGCCTTCTCGTACTCGTCGAAGAACGGCCACCAGGACTTGTCCACAGAGTTCTTGTCTGACTTAAACTGTTCGTACAGTTCCTCGACCAACCACTCGTTCGACCCGAAGTCGTCGACGGTGCGGTTCGGAGTATTGACGGACACGGCGTTGATCGCCTACTTCCTGTTCAAGAATTGCTGCAATACGACACACACCAGCGTAACGCGATGTGCCTGCGAATGTGCACATAGGGGACAATAGTGTTATGCGTTTCATTTCACACCAACCAGAACACGATCTCACGTATTCCGACGTGTTCCTTGTCCCCAATTCCTCGTCGCTGACCTCGCGTTTCGACGTCGACCTCACCTCCACCGATCCGACAGGGTCCCCGACCCCCATCGTGGCCGCCAACATGACCGCCGTGTCGGGGCGGCGGATGGCGGAGACGATGGCCCGCCGAGGCGGTCTGGCAGTGCTTCCCCAGGACATCCCCCTGACCGCGGCCGAGGACACGATCCGCTGGGTCAAGAGCCGTGATCGGATCTTCGAATCCGCGCTCCGCTTCTCACCCGAGGACACCGTGCTCTCCGCGCTCCACGTGCTCGGCAAGCGCGCCCACGGATTCGGCGCCGTCGTCGACGGATCCGGTTCCCTCGTCGGCGTCATCGACGCCGCGAACCTCCGCGACGTCGACCGGTTCACCGCTGTCGGCGAACTCACCGAGACCTCCCCGCAGGTCATCAGGGCCGACGAGATCGACTGGGCCGACGCCCACGCGCTCGAGTCGCTGTTCGAGACGATGAACGACGCGCGGACCTCCTATGCCGCGGTCGTCGACGACGCCGGGCAGCTCCTCGGCGCGCTGACGCCGAAGTCGCTCCTGCGCTCCTCGATCTACACCCCCAACCTCGACGCGGACGGGAATCTTCGGATCGCCGCGGCGATCGGCGTCAACGGCAATGCCGCCCAGCGCGCCGAGGCGCTCGTCGCCGCCGGCGCCGACGTCCTCGTCGTCGACACCGCCCACGGCCATCAGGCCAAGATGCTCGACGTGCTCACCGCCGTCGCCGACGCCGACCTCGGGGTGCCGATCGTCGCCGGCAACGTCGTCACCGCCGACGGGGTGCGCGATCTCGTCTCCGCCGGGGCCCAGATCGTCAAGGTCGGCGTCGGGCCGGGCGCGATGTGCACGACGCGGATGATGACCGCCGTCGGCCGTCCCCAGTTCTCCGCCGTCGCCGAATGCGCCGCAGCCGCCGCCGAGCTCGGCGCGCACGTGTGGGCCGACGGGGGAGTGCGCTACCCGCGCGACGTCGCGCTGGCACTGGCCGCCGGGGCCTCCCAGGTGATGATCGGCTCGTGGTTCGCCGGCACCCACGAGTCCCCGGGCGACCTCCTCGTCGACGGCGAGGGGCGTCGGTACAAGGAGAGCTTCGGCATGGCCTCGGCGCGTGCGGTGGCGAACCGGACGCGGACGGAATCGGCGTTCTCCCGGGCCCGCAAGGGACTGTTCGAAGAGGGCATCTCCTCGTCGACGATGTACATCGACCCCGCCTCACCCGGCGTCGAGGACCTCCTCGACTCGATCACCTCGGGGGTCCGCAGCTCGTTCACCTACGCCGGTGCGCAGAGCCTCACCGAGTTCGCCGAGCGGGCGAGCGTCGGCGTGCAGAGCGCTGCCGGGTACGAAGAGGGTCGACCGCTGGCGGGAAGTTGGTAAAATCGATCCATGCTCAGTGACAGTCCCCGCCGGCGGGAAGCCGGCGCCCCAGACGACGACCCTCCTCTGTCAAGGGTCGTTGGCAGAGTTGACACTCGCATCGAGGTCTCGTCACGCGGGGCTCGTCACTGATGGAATGGCTGTACCTGGCCCTCGCCCTCCTTCTCATCTGCGGCACGGGCATCTTCGTCGCCGCCGAATTCTCCCTCCTCACCCTCGACCGGCACACCGCTGACAAGGCCGTGGCCGACGGGGTCGTCGGAGCGAAGACCCTGCGGCAGTCGATGACGCATCTGTCGACGCAGCTCTCGGCCGCCCAGGTCGGCATCACGATCACCACGCTGCTCACCGGCTACCTCATGGAGCCCTCGCTCGGGCGGATGCTCTCACCGGTCTTCGAGTCGTGGGGTGCGGGCCCGGGACTCGCCGAGCCGATCGCCCTGGCGATCGCCCTCATCATCTCCACGGTGCTGTCGATGATCTTCGGCGAACTCGTGCCGAAGAACCTCGCGATCGCGATTCCGCTCGCCACCGGGCGCATCGCCGCCCCCATGCAGTACGTCTTCTCCGTCGTCCTCAAGCCCGTCATCGCGTTCCTCAACGGCACGGCGAACAAGATCCTGCGGGCGATGGGCATCGAGCCGCAGGAGGAGGGCACGGTCGGTCGCTCCCCGGAGGAGCTGACCTCGCTCGTGCGCCACTCCGCCGAGGAGGGGGTGCTCGACGAGCAGACCGCTGACCTGCTCGAGCGCACCCTGTCGTTCTCCGAGCGCACCGCCGAGGACGTCATGACCCCGCGCACCCGGATGTCCTCGGTGACGAAGGACACGACGGCGCGCCAGATCATCGAACAGGCCCGGGCCACCGGGTACTCGCGGTTCCCCGTCGCCGGCGAGGACAAGGACCACATCCTCGGCGTCGTCCACGTCAAACAGGCCTTCGCAGTGCCCCCGGCCAACCGCGACGACGCCTACGCCGGGGGACTGATGACCGAGGTCACCGAGATCCCCGAGACCCTGCGCCTCGACCCGCTGCTCATGGAGCTGCGCGGCAAGGGCATGCAGATGGCCGTCGTCGTCGACGAGTTCGGGGGCACTGCCGGGGTCGTCACCCTCGAGGACGTCGTCGAGGAGCTCGTCGGGGAGGTCGCCGACGAACACGACCGGATGCGGGTGGCCGCGCGGCCGGTCCGCGACGGTTCGTGGATCGTGCCCGGGCAGCTGCGCCCCGATGAGATCGAGACGACGATCGGGCTGACGATCCCCGAGGACTCCGACTACGAGACGATCGCCGGCTTCGTCCTCAAGGAGCTCGGCCGGATCCCGGAGCCCGGCGACGAGGTGCGCACACCCGATGCCCTCATCCGGGTCGAGCGGATGCACGGGCGCCGCATCGAGCGGCTGCGTGTGGTGATGCGCGCCACCGACGCCGAGGCCTACGACGCCGCCGACCCCCGGACCCGCGAGGCGAGCGACGCCGCCGAAACCCAGTCCACCGAGGCGACCGACGCTCAGCATCGCGACGCCCGCCACCGCGCAGAGGGAGGTCGGAAGCATGAGCTCTGATTGGCTCGGACTCGTCTGGCTCGTCGTCCTGCTGCTCGGCAACGCGTTCTTCGTCGCCTCGGAGTTCGCGATCGTCGCCGCCAAGCGCTCCCAGGTGGAGCCGCGCGCGGCCGCCGGGTCGGGGGCCGCGAAGACGGCGCTCTACGCGATGGAGCACGTCTCGCTCATGCTCGCGATCTGCCAGCTCGGCATCACCGTGTGCTCGCTGCTGCTCGGCAACGTCTCCGAGCCGGCGATCCACCATCTGCTCGCGGGACCGCTCGCCGGGCTCGGGATCCCCGAATCCGCGGCGTCGACGATCTCGTTCATCCTCTCCCTCGGCATCGTCACCTACCTCCACGTCGTCATCGGCGAGATGGTGCCGAAGAACATCGCGCTGGCGACCTCGGGCCGGGCCGTCATGCTGCTCGCCCCGCCGCTCGTCTTCCTCGCCCGGATCTTCGGCTTCGTCATCAAGCCGCTCAACGGTCTCGCGAACGCGGTGCTGCGCCTCATCGGCATCCAGCCGCGTGACGAGGTCAATGAGGCCTTCACGATCGAGCAGGTCGAATCGATCGTCGCGGAGTCCAAGCGCGAGGGCCTGCTCAACGACGAGACCGGACTGCTCAAGGGCGCTCTCGAGTTCAGCGACAAGACCGCCGCCGACATCATGGTGCCGATGTCCGATCTCATCACGATCAGCGCCGAGGTGACCCCCGACGAACTCGTCACCCTCGTCGGGCGCACGGGGTACTCCCGCTACTTCGTCGTCGACGAGGACGGGTATCCCGGGCACTACCTCCACATCAAGGACGTGCTCTACTCCGAGCGCGACACCGAGCCGGTGCCGGCGAAGCGGTTCCGTCCCCTCTTCACGGTCATGGCCGACGACGAGGTCGAGGAGGCGCTCGCGCAGATGCAGAAGGTCGGCATCCACGTCGCCCGCGTCCTCGACGCCGACGGCGAGGTGCTCGGCGTGCTCTTCCTCGAGGACGTCCTCGAGGAGCTCGTCGGCGAGGTCCAGGACGCGATGCAGCGGGGACGGTTCGGCAGCTGAGGTGAGCTTCGTCTCACGCGGTGGCCGAGGTCACGGCCGAGGCGTGGTCTGTGTAACGAAATGTAACGAACAGGGTGTGCCTGGTAACATCCCGGGCGCTGTCCGGCCGCTCAGACACGAGCATCGGTGCAGGTCACACCCGAGAAAGTGGAATTAAATGACATTCTGTAACAATGCCGTTATAGTGTTGTGACATAAGCTTTTCTCTCGTTGCGCAGGCGACGGGCATGCAGCACAGCAGACGACAGTATGGAGTGATATGTCGAGTGATTCCTCGACCGCAGTGGCACCGGTCCGCCGGCGCGATCTGCGCAAACAGCACACCGCTTCGAGCGCCTTCTCCCGCGACACCCCGTCGCAGCCCCGGGCAGCAGCCCCGTCCACCACTCTCTCTCCGCGCCGCGCCGCGATGGCCGCCGAGGCCAAGGCCGCGGCCGGATCCCCGCGCCGGGCGGCCATGGCCGCCGAATCGCGCGGCACCGGCACCCTCGCCGCGTCCCTGAGCGACCGCGGTTCGGACGGCGCGCTCCTGCGCTCGGTCCGCCGCAAGCGGGTGACCACCGCCTCGGCGCTGGCCACCGTCTCCGTCACCGGCACCGCGATCGCCGCGGTGATGATCGCCGGCAACATGAGCGGTTCGCAGGAGGTCAAGGTCGACACCTCCGCGGCCGAGGCGCAGACGCGCAGCATCAACGCCGAATCGGTCTCCGCGGACATCCCCGAGACCGATGAGACGACGAGCATCGAGATCGGCGCGCCCAGCGCGAAGCAGAACAAGGCCGAGGCCGCGTCCCGCGCGATCGAGAAGACCGTCCTGCCCGGCTGCTCCGGTGAGGCCCCGTCGGGCACCCCGTCGAACGGCGAGCTGCCCGAGGAATGGCTGTGCAGCGTCGGCGTCGGCGATCACAAGCTGCGCTCGGACGCCGCCGTCGCCTTCGCGGAGATGAACGCCGCGTTCAAGAAGGAGACCGGCAAGGACATCGGCATCACCGACTCCTACCGCTCGCTCGAGGGCCAGATCTCCGTGGCCGCGCGCAAGCCCGGCTTCGCCGCCCGCCCGGGCACCTCCAACCACGGGTGGGGACTGGCGCTCGACCTCGACACCTCGAACTACGCGTGGCTCGAGGCCAACGCCGGCAAGTACGGCTGGGAGAACCCGGACTGGGCCAAGGCGAACTCCTACGAGCTCTGGCACTGGGAGTACGTGCCCGGTCGCAAGGACATGAAGGGCTCCTGAGCCCTCACCCGCTCCGCCGCCCGACACCGTCGGGCGGCGTTTTGGGTTCACCTCGCAGTCGGTGATAGCATGACATGCGTTGCCCGCGTAGCTCAGTGGATAGAGCGTCTGCCTCCGGAGCAGAAGGTCGTAGGTTCGAATCCTGTCGCGGGCACAGCGATCCGCCCATCTCAGTCGCTGAGGTGGGCGGTTTCTCGTTCTCCCCTCCGGTCAGCCAGACGATGAGGACAGTGATGACGACGACAACCGACACCGAGGTGGTGCTGCGGGCCCGCGGCCTGCGCAAGAGCTTCGGCCGCGACGACACCGCGGTGACCGCGCTCGACGACATCAGCGTCGACTTCGACTCCGGTCGGCTCACCGCGATCATGGGTCCCTCCGGGTCGGGCAAGTCGACGTTCATGCACGTCCTCGCCGGACTCGACCGCGTCGACTCGGGCGAGATCCTCATGCGCGGTGAGGACATCACCGCGCTCAACGACCGCGAACTCACCCAGCTGCGCCGGGACAGGGTCGGCTTCATCTTCCAGGCCTTCAACCTCGTGCCCACGCTCAATGCCGAGCAGAACATCGATCTGCCCGTGTCACTGGCCCGCGGCACCATCGACACCGCCTGGAAGGCGGAGATCGTCGAGCGCCTCGGCATCGGCGACCGGCTCAAGCACCGTCCGCATGAGCTCTCCGGCGGTCAGCAGCAGCGCGTCGCCGTCGCCCGTGCGCTGCTCACCCGCCCCGACGTCGTCTTCGCCGACGAACCGACGGGCAATCTCGACTCCCTCTCCGGCGCCGAGGTGCTCGATCTCCTCCATGCCGCCGCCTCCCAGTACGGGCAGACGATCATCCTCGTCACCCATGATCCTGCCGCTGCCGCGCATGCCGACCGGGTCGTCCTCCTCAAGGACGGACGCGTCGGGGGAGAGATCACCTCGCCGACCCCGCAGGCGGTCGCCACCGGACTGAGCGAGCTGAGCGGACAGTGATCGCCGTCGCCTTCGCGCAGATCCGAGTCCACTTCGCGCGGTTCACCGCGATCGGGCTCGGCATCGCGTTGGCGGCGGGCTTCGTCTCCGCGACCCTCATCATCAGCGCCTCGCTCGATGCCAGCGTGCGCGACGGCATCAGCCAGTCGTACGCCAACGCCGATCTCGTGCTCATGCCCGAGACGGGAGCCGACCTCGATCCTTCCGCGGTCGCCGCCTTCAGCGACGACCTCGCCGCGCAGCCGGGGATCGGCGCCGTCGACGTCGCGGCGAGCGCGATCGCCTCGGGCCGCAGCGACGCCTTCGCCGACACGGACTTCGCGATCTCTCCGACCCCCGTCGATCCGGGTCTCGACACCTTCGCCGTGCGCGAGGGAACCCGGCCGCAGGCACCCACCGACCTCGTCGTCGACACTGGGACGGCCGCCGACCTCGGACTGGGCGTCGGCGACGTCGTGCGCTTCTCCACCGCCTCGGCGCGCATCGACACCGACGCCGAGGAGATGCCGATCTACCGCGCCCCGCGCAGCGCCGTGACCGACTTCACGGTCGTCGGCATCGCCGAGATGGGGGAGGACCCGACGCTCGCCGGCCTGCCCCGGGCCCTGACGACGGCGGCGAGCTACCGCGAGCACTTCGCCCAGATCGGCCGGGTCTCGGCGATCCAGATCGACCTCGACGCGGATTCCGTCGACCCCGCGGCGGTGCGCGCCGGGGTCGACGCGTTCCTCGCCGACTCCGCCCTGCGCGGGCAGCTGCAGACGCTCAGCGTCGACGAGGCGATCGACCGGCAGGTCGCGGAGTTCTCCCAGGGCAGCAGCTTCATCGCGTGGATGCTGCTCGGCTGCGCGGGGATCTCCGTCGTCGTCGCCGTCCTCGTCGTCTCCAACACGTTCTCCGTCATCGTCGCCGGCCGCCGCCGCGAGCTCGCCCTGCTCCGCTGCCTCGGCGCCTCCCGGCGGCAGCTCTACGGGTCGGTGCTCGTCGAGGGCCTCGTCGTCGGCCTCGCCGGGTCGGTCGTCGGCGTCATCGCCGGGATCGGGGTCAGTGCCGCTCTCATCGCCGTGGCGCGGCGCTTCTGGGAGAGCGAGTTCGCCTACGTCTCGCTCTCGGTGCCCGGCTGGGCGCTCGTCCTCGGCGTCGTGGTCGGCGTCATCCTCACCCTGGCCGCGACCATCCGGCCGGCCCGCAGCGCGATCGCCGTGACGCCTCTCGAGGCGCTTCAGCCCTTCGACGTCACGGGCGCCCCGACCCGCCAGTCACGGGTCCGCGGGGCGGCCGGCTGGGGGAGCATCGCGATCGGGGCGGTGAGCATCGTCGCCGCGCTGGTCTTCGCCGCCGGGTCGAGCGCCTGGATCGTCGTCGGCGCCGTGGGCGGCGCCCTCGTCGTCGTCGGGATCGTCCTCTGCTCGGGTCAGATCATCCCGCCCGTCGTCTCGTGGATCGGCGATCTCGCCGTCACCCCGTGGGGGCTGCCGGGCCAGCTCGCGACGCTCAACACGCTGCGCAACCGCCGTCGCACCGGCTCGACCGCCGCGGCCCTCGTCATCGGCGTCACCCTCGTGTCCACCCTCGTCGTCGGCGGCATGTCGACGAAGGCGACGCTGAGTGCGGGACTCGAACAGCACTTCCCGATCGATGTCGCCGTGTCGCTGGGCAACGGCACCGATGCGACGACGCTGAGCGACATCAGGGACATCGACGGCGTCGACACGGCGGTGCTCGCCTATCACGGGCAGGTCGTCGACGACGAGGCCGAGCTCTACATCCTCGATCCCGGGTCCGCCGAGGCGCTCCTCGGCGACGCCGCCCCGCCGCTCGTGCCCGGCCGGGTCACCGTGCCCGCCGACTATCCGCGCGACACCGTCGTCGTCCGCGGCCTCACCGACACCGCATTTCCCGTCGAACGCGCCGGCGAGTCGACCCGGGCGTACTTCACGACCGCCGACGTCGGCAACGCCATCGGGATCTCCCCGGCCGCGACCGCTGTGCTCATCACGCTCACCCCCGACCAGAGCGTCACCGACATCCTGCGGATCCGGCAGGACGTCGCCGAAGCGCTCGATGTCCCCACCGACGAGGTCATCGGCTCAGCCGTCGACCGCGGACTCTTCTCCCAGGTCATCGACGTGCTCCTCCTCATGGCCGTCGGCGTCCTCTTCGTCGCCGTCCTCATCGCCCTCATCGGGGTGTCGAACACGATCAGCCTCTCGGTCATCGAACGGCGGCGGGAGAACTCGCTGCTGCGGGCGCTCGGATTGAGCCTCGCCCAGCTGCGCGCCCTGCTCGCGTTCGAGGCCGTGCTCATCTCCGTCGTCGCCGCACTCATCGGCCTCGCCCTCGGCGGGACCCTCGGCATCGTCGCCACCCGGCTCATCACCGCCGACTTCTCGAACGCCTTCGTCGTCGACTGGTCGCTGCTGGCGTCGGCGGGCATCCTCGTCGTCGCCATGCTCGCCGGCATCCTCTCCGCCCTCGCTCCGGCCCGACGCGCGGCCCGGCTCTCTCCCGTCGAGGGCCTCAAGCAGGAGAACTGAGCCCGCTGGACGGCCGGCACGACGTGACCCCGCTGGGCGGTCGGCGGCAGGGACAGTGGTAGAAAGGCCTCTATGAGGGCTGCCTGGACGACCGCGATCATCCTGCTCGGCATCGTCGTCGCCGCCTTCAACCTCCGTCCCGGCGTCACGGGGCTCTCGCCGCTGCTCGATCTCATGGGCGCCGAGATCCCGCTGAGCGCCGCGTTCCTCGCGATCATCGGGATGCTGCCGCCGCTCCTCTACGGGGTCGGCGGGTTCCTCGCCCCGCGGCTCGTCTCCCGGTATTCGGCGATCACCGTCAGCCTCGTCGCGATGATCATGATCGCCCTCGGCCTCGGTGCCCGCGCGCTCGTGTCCTCCCCGACGCTCTTCCTCCTCCTCAGCGTCGTCGCGCTCCTCGGCATGGGATTCGGCAACGTCGTCGTGCCCCCGATCGTCAAGTCGCACTTCCCCGACCGGGTCGCGCTCATGTCGACCGTCCACGTCGGTCTGCTCCAGCTCGGCACATTCCTCCCGCCGCTCGTCGCCGTCCCGTTGGCCCGACAGTTCGACTGGCGGGGCTCGCTGCTCGTGTGGGTCGCGTGTGCGCTCGTCGCCGTCGCCGTGTGGGCGGTCATCGCCGTGCGCAGGCCCCCGGCCCGGGTGACCGTGACCGCGACCGTCGTCGGCGGCGCCGAGCTGCGCCGCCTGCTGCGGACCCCGCGGGCATGGGCGCTGATGACGATGACGGGGATGACGTCGTTCAACAACTTCATCCTCTTCACCTGGCTGCCCCCGCTGCTCACCCGCGCGGGATTCGATTCCGCCTTCGCCGGGGCCATGCTCGCCCTCGTCACCGCCGTGCCCCTCGTCCTCGGCTTCGTCCTCCCGGCGCTCACGGCGCGCCTGCGCAGCGCCGCCCCGATCGTCATCGCCTTCTGCTTCAGCCTCGCGGCGGGCTACATCGGTCTCTGGCTCGCCCCGCAGGCGGCCCCGGAGCTGTGGACGGTGCTCCTCGGCATCGGCATCTCGACGTTCCCGCTCGCCCTCACCCTCATCACCCTGCGCTCGGCGACCCCGGAGGCCTCGGCGGCCCTCGCCGGCTTCGTCCAGGGCGGCGGCTACCTCATGGCCGCCACCGGGCCGCTGCTCTTCGCCCTCCTCGTCGAGAGCTCCGACACCCTCACCCCGGCGATCGTCCTCGTCCTCGCCTCCGTCGTCCTCAAGCTCGGCGTCACCATCCCGGCGAGCCGGCCCGGGCACATCTGAGCATGCGGACGATTCGGTCGGGGTCTGCCGCCCCGAGTACGCTGGGCACGTGACCCCGGAACAGCTGCACGTCGTCCTCGCCGAGGCGGCTCTGTCGACGCTGCGCCCCGCGGAGGATCCGGCCCCCACCGGCACTGTGCTGCGACGCGGCGGTGACGTCGCCGCGGGGGACTGGCAGTCCAATCTGCCCCTGCGCCTGGGCACGCGGGAGCCGCAGTCGACGGCGGAGTCCATCGCCGAGGCGGTCGCCTCCCACCCGGACATCGCGTCGGTCACGGTCACCGGTCCGGGATTCCTCCGCATCGTGCTGGAGACCCCCGCCCTGCTCGGCACTGTCGCGCAGGTCGCCGCGGGCCGCCACCTCGGCGATCCCGGGCCCGGAGCGACCCTCGCCTCGTCCGACCGGCCGACGGAGCCGGACGGTCTTGGAGTCCTCGACGCCGATGCCCTCCGCTACGGGTCGGCCCGCTCGCGCACCGCGACCGCCCTCGCCCGCGACGTCGAGCTGCTCCGCACGGCCGCTCCAGCCAACCCGCTCCACCGCGTCCAGCACGCCCATGCGACCGGGCGTCGCCTGCTCCGCCGCGCCGCTGCGGCGGGAATCCGCGTCGTTGCGGACGAGGCAGAGCATCGCACGCCGGACGTCACCCTCGCTCCCGCCGACCGCCAGCTCGCGCTGCGGATCACCGAGGCTGCAGGAGTCCTCGCCCGGGCGACCGGATCAGCGGAGACCGGAACTGCGCCGATCACATCAGCGGCGACCGGATCCCAGCCGGACGGCCCGCAGCCGACCGGCAGACAGGCCGGCACCGGCAGACAGGCCGGCACCGGCAGGCACGCCGACACCGGGAGGCGGCCGGGGGAGTCCCTGCGCTCGGTGACCGCCGTCCTCGAGGACCTCGCCGCGGCCCTCACCGCATGGTCGGCGGCCGAGCGCGCCATCGTTCCGACACTCGATGCCGACATCACCGCCGTCCACGCAGCTCGCTGCGTGCTCGCGGCCGGTGCGACCACGGTCCTCGCCACAGGACTGCGACTGCTGGGCGTCACCGCCCCGGAGAGGATATGAATGCCCGCCCACATCGCCGGTCAGCTCCATGCGACCCCCGCCCCCGTGTGGCTGCCCTACCCCGACGACGTCAATGCCGTCATGCCGAGCCTCTGGTCGGACAACGTGGCCAAGGGCGACGACGGCGTGCTCACGATCGCCGGGCACCCGGTGACCGAGCTCGCCGAGCGCTTCGGCACCCCGACCTTCGTCTTCGACGTCGATGACTTCCGCTCCCGCGCCGGGCTCTACCGCGATGCCTACGCGGCGGCGTTCGCCCCGGAGAAGGGCCTGTCCGGCGTCGACGTCTTCTACGCCGGCAAGGCGTTCCTCTGCACCGCCGTCGCCAAGTGGGTGCACGAGGCCGGTCTCGGGCTCGACACCTGCTCGCTCGGGGAGATGATGATCGCCCACGCCGCCGGCGTGCCGGGGGAGAGCATCGGTCTGCACGGGAACAACAAGTCGCTTGCCGAACTCGAGTACGCCCTCGACTACGGCGTCGGACGGATCATCGTCGACAGCCTCGACGAGGTCGATCGGCTCGAGGCCGTGGCCGCCGCCAAGGGCGTCATCGCCCCCGTCATGCTCCGCGTCACCGTCGGCGTCGAAGCCCACACCCACGACTTCATCGCCACGGCGCACGAAGACCAGAAGTTCGGTCTCTCCGTCGCCGCCGGCAAGGCCGCCGAGGCCGCCGCCCGCGTCGTCGACTCCGCGCACCTGCGCCTCGACGGCCTCCACTCGCACATCGGCTCCCAGATCTTCGACATCTCCGGATTCCAGGTCGCGGCCGCGCGGGTGCTCGCGCTGCGGGCCCAGATCATGTCCGACCACGGCGTCGACCTGCCCGACGTCGACCTCGGCGGCGGCTTCGGCATCCGCTACACCTCGCAGGACACGCCCATCCCCGTCGCGGAGATGGCCACCTCCCTCGCCGAGGTGGTGGCCAAGGAGTGCCGCGGGCTCGGGACGAACGTGCCGCGGATCTCCATCGAGCCCGGCCGCGCGATCGTCTCCCCGGCGGTGTTCACCCTCTACGCGGTCGGCACCGTCAAGGAGGTCGTCACCGACTCCGGTGTGCGCACGTACGTCGCCGTCGACGGCGGCATGAGCGACAACATTCGGACAGCTCTCTACGACGCCGACTATTCGTGTACCTTGGCCAATCGGAACTCCGATGCCGCCCCCGCCGTCGTCCGCGTCGTCGGGAAGCACTGCGAGTCCGGCGACATCATCGTCCGCGACGAGTACATGGGCGCCGACGTCGCCCCCGGCGACCTCGTCGCCGTCCCCGGCACCGGAGCCTACTGCCGCGCCCTGTCGAGCAACTACAATCATGTCGCCCGACCGGGGGTGCTGGCCGTGACACCGGATAGGGTGGACTGGATCGTCACTCCCGAGACGTACTCGCAGCTCTTTGCGAACGACCCCGGGATGGCCGACGCCACCCGGCAGTGACGATGACGCAGCCCCCACCTGTGCAGAGACCGAAGAACAGAGAGTGAGCCATGCAGCCATTGAAAGTCGCGATGCTCGGAAGCGGAGTCGTCGGCACCGAGGTCGCCGCACGCATCCAGTCCCGCTCCGAGGCGCTGGCGGAGCGGATCGGCGCCCCCCTCGAGCTCACCGCCGTCGTCGTCCGTGACCTGGGCAAGGACCGGCCCGGGATCGATCCCGGCCTGCTCACCACCGACGCTGAGGCGGCGATCACCGGGGCCGACATCGTCATCGAGCTGATGGGCGGGATCGAACCGGCGAAGACGCTCATCATGCAGGCGCTCGCGCAGGGATCCTCGGTCGTCACCGCGAACAAGGCGCTGCTCGCGGCGTCCTACGGCGAGCTCATGGCCGCCGCCGACGACACCGAGGTCCGCCTCGAGCACGAAGCCGCGGTGGCCGGTGCCATCCCGATCATCCGGCCCGTCGGCGACTCGCTCGCCGGTGACCGCATCGACCGGATCATGGGCATCGTCAACGGGACGACGAACTACATCCTCGACCAGATGGACACCGAGGGCTGGGACTTCGCCGACGCGCTGGCCTCGGCCCAGGAGCTCGGATACGCCGAGGCGGACCCGACGGCCGACATCGGCGGACACGACGCCGCCGCGAAGGCCGCGATCCTCTCCTCGCTCGCCTTCCACGCCCCGATGACGATCGCCGACGTCCACGTCGAGGGGATCACCGGCATCACCGCCGACATGGTCGCCACGGCCAAGGAGCAGGGCTTCGTCATCAAGCTGCTCGCGGTGTGCGAACGCGTCGCCGACTCGCCGGCCGGACCCGGCCTCTCGGCCCGCGTCTACCCCGCGCTGCTGCCGCGCACGCATCCGCTGGCCTCGGTCCACGGGGCGTTCAACGCCGTCTTCGTCGAGGCCGAAGCAGCCGGCTCCCTGATGTTCTACGGTCAGGGCGCCGGGGGAGCGCCGACGGCCTCGGCGGTCCTCGGCGACGTCGTCTCCGTGGCCCGGCGCCGCGTGCTCGGCGGTCGCGGACAGTACGAGCGTCCCTTCCACCCCGAGACGACGCTGCTGCCGATCTCGGCGATCACCACGCGCTATCACATCACCCTCGACGTCGTCGACCGTCCCGGCGTGCTCGCCGCGGTCTCCGAGGTCTTCGCCGCCGAGGGCGCCTCGATCGAGCTCATGCGCCAGACGATCGGCGAGATCGACGACGACGGCGTCCAGCACGCCAAGCTCGTGCTCGCGACCCACGAGAACACCGACGCCGCGCTGTCGCGGACGGTCGAGCGCCTCGGCGAACTGCCCGTCGTCCGCTCCGTCGTCTCCGTCATCCGCGCCGAAGGCCAGTGACCCGACCAACCCGCATGCGACACAAGAGAAGGACGAACATCGCGTGAGCACTTACCCCAGGCACCAGTGGCAGGGCGTCATCGACGAATACCGCAGCCTCATCGACATCGGGGAGACCACTCCGTCGGTCAGCCTCGGCGAGGGCGGAACGCCGCTCATCCGCGCCGAGCGCCTCAGTGAGCGCACCGGCGCCGAGGTGTGGGTGAAGTACGAAGGCCTCAACCCGACCGGCTCCTTCAAGGACCGGGGGATGACGATGGCGATCACCCAGGCCAAGGCGCAGGGCGCGAAGGCCGTGATCTGCGCGTCGACGGGCAACACCTCGGCCTCGGCCGCGGCCTACGCGACGAAGGCCGGACTCACCTGCGCCGTGCTCGTGCCCGCCGGCAAGATCTCCCCGGGGAAGATGAGCCAGGCCGTCGCCCACGGTGCGACCCTGCTCGAGGTCGACGGCAACTTCGACGACTGCCTCACCCTGTGCCGGAAGCTCGCCGAGTCCTACCCCGTCCATCTCGTCAACTCCGTCAACCCCGACCGCATCGAAGGTCAGAAGACGGCGTCGTTCGAGGTCGTCGACGTCCTCGGCGACGCCCCCGACATCCACGTGCTGCCCGTCGGCAACGCCGGCAACATCACCGCGTACTGGAAGGGCTACAACGACTACCGGGCCGCCGGCGTCTCGACGCGGCTGCCGCAGATGTGGGGCTTCCAGGCCGCCGGCGCCGCGCCGCTCGTCCTCGGCCACCCGGTCACCGACCCGGACACGATCGCCACCGCGATCCGCATCGGCAACCCCGCCAGCTGGGAGCGGGCGATCGCCGCCCGCGACGATTCCGGAGGCCTCATCGACTCGGTGACCGACGACGAGATCCTCGCCGCGCACAAGGTGCTCTCGCGCGAAGAGGGCATCTTCGTCGAACCCGGATCGGCCGCCTCGGTGGCAGGTCTGCTGAAGATGTCCGAGGCCGGTCGCGTGCCGGCCGGCGCGACGATCGCGGTGACCGTGACCGGGCACGGGCTCAAGGATCCGCAGTGGGCCCTGCACACCGCCGACGGCGCCGACCTCGAACCCGTCCGGGTGCCCGTCGATGCCGTCTCCGCCGCCCGCGAGCTCGGACTCGAGGACCGGTGAGCCGGGTCTTTCGGCTCGAGGTGCCGGCCACCTCGGCGAACATCGGACCCGGTTACGATTCGCTGGGCCTGGCGCTGCGCCTCGTCGACACGCTCGTCCTCACCCTCGGGGACGAGCCGGTCGACCCGGATGCCGCGGTGACCGTGCGCGGGGAGGGCGCTGAGGATGTGCCCACCGACCATTCCCACCTCATCATGCGCGTGCTGTCGGACGTGCTCGCGCAGCTGCAGGGCGAGAGCGCTGCGGCGATCATGACCCGGCTCAGCCTCGACTGCACGAACCGGATCCCCCATTCGCGGGGCCTCGGATCGTCGGCGGCCGCAGTCGTCGCCGGCATCGCCCTGGCCGGTGCCGTCTCCGAGTCCCTCGGCGGGCCGGGGCTGACCCGGGAGCGGATGCTCGAGCTCGCCGCAGACCTCGAGGGCCACCCCGACAATGCGGCGCCGGCGATCTTCGGCGGACTGACGATCGCGCTGCCGGAACCGGCCCGCGCCTGGACGGTTCCCGTCCGCACCGTTGAGACGGTCACGGTCCTCATCCCCGCTGTGAGACTCGACACACTCACCGCGCGCGGCCTCATTCCGGCAACGATCGCCCACGCGGTCGCGGCGGAGAACTCCGCGCGCACGGGACTGCTCGTCCACGCCCTGAGCACGGACGCGACCGCGCTGCTCGAGGCCACCGACGACCGCCTCCACCAGGAGTTCCGCCGCAGCGCGTACCCTGAGTCGATGGCGCTCGTCGACGATCTCCGGGCCCGGGGGATTCCCGCGGTGATCTCCGGCGCGGGACCGACCGTGCTCGCTCTCACCGGGGATGTCCCCGCCGAGGCGGTGCCCGCGGGGGTGCGCGCCGTGCCCGTGGGGATCGATGAGGAGGGATTCCGGCTCGAATTCGCGTGATCGGGCCGGAGGAAGTAAACTGGTGCATGTTCCACCAGTGAACGGGCTTGGCGGTGTCACCGCGAACCCCATCTCAACTTCACGAATCCTGGAACATCTCCTGCACTCTTCAAGCAGGATGTCTTTCACAATGCACCGTCAAGGGTGTTTCCGTCGCCGTGGGATTACGGCTCTTTGCCGCACGGCCGAATGAGGGAGAAGGACCTTCGTGTCTGAAACCACAACCCCGGATTCCACACCGCGCACCGGCAGTCTGACCGCTCTGCGCCTTCCCCAGCTGCAGGAAATGGCAGCGGGAATGGGAATCAAAGGATACCGTCGACTTCGCAAGGGCGAACTCATCGACGCCATCAACAACCAGGGCGGATCGGGCGCCGGCACGGCTCCCGCCCCCACCACCGCGGCGCCGGCCGACACCGCTGACTCCTCGGCCTCCGAGGGCAAGCGCGGCCGCCGGCCCGCCCGTCGCAGCGCGGCTGCGACCGCCCGTGAGGACTCCGCGGCCCGCGAGGACGCCGAGACCAGCGCGCCTGAGACCACCGCCGCCGAGACTCCCGCTCCCGAGGCTGCTGCGGCACCCGCCGCCGAGACCGCCGGTGACGAGCAGGCCGGCCAGGAGCGCCAGCGCAACCGCCGCGGCCGCTCGCGTTCGCGCGGCGGTGACGCCGACACCGATCAGGGCGGCGACGAGGCCGCGAACCGTCGCAGCCGTCAGGGCGACGCCGAGGAGCGCCGGTCCGACCGCAAGGACCGCGAGGAGCGCAAGTCCGACCGCGAGGATCGCGGCAACGACCGCCGCGACGATCGCAAGTCCGACCGTGACGAGCGTGGCAACGACCGCAAGTCCGACCGCGACGACCGCCGGTCCGATCGCCGCAACCGCCAAGGCGACGGCGACGACAACCGTCGCGACAACGACAACCGTCGCGACAACGACAACCGTCGGGACAACGACCGCCGGAACCGCAACGGCTCCGACGACGACGAGCGCGGCGGCCGCCGCGGTCGCGGCCGTGACCGCAAGCGTCGCGGACGCGGGGGAGACGAGCCGGAGCTGCGCAGCGACGACGTCCTCATCCCCGTCGGCGGCATCCTCGATGTCCACGACAACTACGCGTTCCTCCGCACCTCGGGCTACCTGCCCGGGCCCAACGACGTCTACGTCTCGGCGTCGATGGTGCGCAAGAACGGTCTGCGCAAGGGCGACGCCGTCGCCGGCGCGATCCGTCAGCCGCGTGAGGGCGAGCGTGGCGGCAAGCGCGAGAAGTTCGACGCGCTCGTCCGCCTCGACTCCGTCAACGGACTGAGCGTCGACGACGCGAAGAACCGCGTCGAGTTCTCGAAGCTCACCCCGCTCTACCCGCAGGAGCGCCTGCGCCTCGAGACCACCTCGAAGCTGCAGTCGACCCGCCTCATCGACCTCGTCACCCCGATCGGCAAGGGCCAGCGCGGACTCATCGTCGCACCCCCGAAGGCCGGCAAGACGACGATCATGCAGCAGGTCGCCAACGCCATCACGGAGAACAACCCCGAAGTCCACCTCATGGTCGTCCTCGTCGACGAACGTCCCGAAGAGGTCACGGACATGCAGCGCGCGGTCGCCGGAGAGGTCATCGCCTCGACCTTCGACCGTCCCGCCGACGATCACACGACGATCGCCGAACTCGCGATCGAGCGGGCCAAGCGCCTCGTGGAGATGGGCTCCGATGTCGTCGTCCTCCTCGACAACATCACCCGCCTCGGCCGCGCCTACAACATCGCGCAGCCGGCCTCGGGCCGGATCCTCTCCGGTGGTGTCGACGCGAACGCGCTCTACCCGCCGAAGAAGTTCTTCGGCGCCGCCCGCAACATCGAAGGCGGCGGCTCCCTGACGATCCTCGCCACCGCCCTCGTCGAGACGGGGTCGAAGATGGACGAGGTCATCTTCGAGGAGTTCAAGGGCACCGGCAACATGGAGCTGCGCCTGTCGCGCCAGCTCGCCGACAAGCGCATCTTCCCGGCCGTCGACGTCAACGCCTCGTCGACACGTCGTGAGGAGATGCTCATGACGCCGGAGGAGACGAAGGTCATGTGGCGTCTGCGCCGTCTGCTCTCGGGTCTCGAGCAGCAGCAGGCCGTCGAACTCCTCATGTCGAAGCTCAAGGAGACCGGCTCGAACGCGGAGTTCCTCATGCAGGTGCAGAAGACGACGCCGCTGCCGAAGTCCTCGACCGACGACCACTGAGATGAGCAGTGACAGCCTCACGGCCGGCCTCGCCGTGCTCGTCGACGAGCACACGAGGCTGTCCGAGGAGCTCTCCGACCCGGCCGTGCACGCTGATACCGGCCGGGCTCGGAAGCTGTCGCGCCGCTATGCCGAGCTCGACCGCATCGTCGTCGCGGCCCGTCGCGTCGACGAGCTGCGCGACGATCTCGCAGCGGCCGAGGAGCTCGGCGACGACGATCCCGAGTTCGCCGCCGAGGCGACGCGCCTGAGCGCCGAGCTCGAGGCGGCCGACGCCGAACTCCGCGACCTCCTCATCCCGCGCGATCCCGATGACGCCCGGGATGCGATCGTCGAGATCAAGGCGGGGGAGGGCGGCGACGAGTCGGCGCTCTTCGCCGGTGACCTCCTGCGCATGTACGAGCGCTGGATCGCCTCCCACGGGTGGTCGTCCCAGGTGCTCACCGCCACGCATTCCGACCTCGGCGGCTTCAAGGACGTGACGATCGCCGTCAAGGCCGGTGCCGACGGCGCGTACGGCTGGCTGAAGTTCGAAGGCGGCGTCCACCGGGTCCAGCGCGTCCCGGTCACCGAATCCCAGGGCCGCATCCACACCTCGGCCGCCGGCGTCCTCGTCTTCCCGGAGGTCGACGAACCCGAGGAGATCCACCTCGAGGACAAGGATCTGCGCATCGACGTCTACCGGTCCTCGGGCCCCGGCGGACAGTCGGTCAACACGACGGACTCGGCGGTGCGGATCACGCACCTGCCCACCGGGATCACCGCGAGCTGCCAGAACGAGAAGTCGCAGCTGCAGAACAAGGAAGCGGCGCTGCGCATGCTCCGCGCCCGCATCCTCGCCAAACAGGCCGAGGAGGCCGCCGCCGAAGCCGCCGACATCCGCCGTTCGCAGGTGCGCACCGTCGATCGCTCGGAGCGGATCCGCACGTACAACTTCCCGGAGAACCGGATCACCGACCACCGCACGGGGTTCAAGGCCTACAACCTCGATCAGGTGCTTGCCGGCGACCTCGACGCCGTCATCGGCTCGAACCGCGACGCCGACCGCGCGGCGCGCCTCGAGGCACTGGGGGACTGAGCTGGACCCGACCACCATGGACGTCCCCACTCTGCTGCGGGCCGGTGCCCGTGTGCTCACCGAGGCGGGGGTGCCCTCTCCCGAGACCGACGTCTCCGCTCTGCTGGCCCATGCATGGGACATCGATGCATCGACCCTGGCCCGTCGCCGGCTCTTCGCCGAGGCGGTCCCGGCCGCCGTCGCCGACCGGTTCGCCCGCCTCCTCGACGAGCGCAGCCGCCGCATGCCGCTCCAGCACCTCACCGGTGTCGCGCACTTCCGCCGTCTCGATCTCGCGGTCGGTCCCGGCGTGTTCGTGCCCCGACCCGAGACCGAACTCCTCGTCACCGAGGTCCTCGATCACCTCGCGCACCGGGAAGGCGACACCGCCCCGCTCGTGCTCGATCTCTGCTCGGGCTCGGGGGCGATCGCCCTGTCGGTCGCCCTCGAGCGCCCGGGCACCCGCGTCATCGGCATCGAACGCGAAGCCGCGGCCCTGCGGTGGTCACGGACGAACCTCGCCCGCCTCGACCTCGGCGCCTCCGACGTCGACCTCATCGCCGGCGATGCGACGACCGCGGCCAGCGACCATCCGGAGCTCGTCGGCACCGTCGACGTCGTCGTGACGAACCCGCCGTACGTGCCCGATGCGGCCGTGCCGAAGGACCCCGAGGTGCGCGACCACGATCCCGCCGCCGCGCTCTACGGCGGCGTCTCCGGACTCGAGATCCCCGCCCTCATCCTCGCTCAGGCGGCGCTCCTGCTCCGTCCCGGCGGACTCGTCATCATGGAGCACGCCGAGGATCAGGGCGCCGGGGTCCGCGAGATCATCGCCGGTGTGGCGGGTCTGGCAGCTGCGACCACGTTCCCGGACTACACTGGACGCGACCGCTACACGGTGGCCGCGGCGACCGCTCCGCGCACCCACCCGACGAGCTGACAGCAGGAAAAGAGATTCAGTGTCCCGACGATTCGACGTCACGCAGGCCGACATCCGCGATCTCGTCCTCGACGAGTGCGCGCGCGTCGTCGAGGCGGGCAACCTCCTCGTCATTCCCACCGACACGGTCTACGGCATCGCGGCCGACGCCTTCAACGCGTCAGCCGTCGCGGCCCTGCTCACGGCCAAGGGCCGGGGGAGGAACATGCCGCCGCCGGTGCTCGTCCCGCGCGCGGAGACGGTCTTCGGGCTCGTCGACGGCGTCGACGAGACGGTGCTCGCGCTCACCGCGAAGTTCTGGCCTGGACCGCTGACGATCATCGCGAATGCCCAGCCCTCCCTCGATTGGGACCTCGGGGACACCCACGGCACCGTGGCCGTGCGGATGCCCGACGACGAGTACGCGCTCGCGCTGCTCGGCCGGACGGGACCGCTCGCCGTCTCGAGTGCGAACACCACGGGAGAGCCGGCGGCCACCTCGGCGGATGCGGCCCAGGACATGCTCGGATCCGATGTCGAGATCTACCTCGACGGCGGCGGGCGCGACTCCGGTCAGTCCTCGACGATCATCGACCTCTCCGGCGACGTCCCCCGCATCGTCCGCAACGGGCCGATCACCGCAGAGCAGCTGCGGGAGATCGTGCCCGACCTTCGCGACCTGGACGGCTGAGTGCGCGCCTACCTCTTCATCCTCGTCGTCTCCGCGCTGGTGGCGTACCTGCTCACGCCCATGGTCAAGCGGGTCGCCGAGCGCGGGCTCATCTTCTCCCCGCTGCGCGAACGCGACGTCCACTCCGTGCCCACGCCGAGGCTGGGCGGAGTCGCGATGTTCGGGGCCGTCATCGTCGGCCTCCTCTTCGCCTCCCAGACGCCGTTCCTCCAGCGGATCTTCGTCGAGATGGGCCCGATCATCGGCATCGCCGGGGCCGCCGGACTGCTCTGTCTGCTCGGGATCATCGACGACATCTGGGACCTCCACTGGATCACGAAGCTCGCCGGCCAGGCACTGGCGGCGGGCTTCATGGCGATCAACGGCGTCGCCCTGCTCTCGATCCCCTTCGGCGGGGTGATCATCGGCAGCCCGCGGATGTCGATCATCGTCACGATCCTCGTCGTCCTCGTGACGATCAACGCCGTGAACTTCGTCGACGGACTCGACGGGCTGGCCGCCGGGGTCGTCGCGATCGGCGGCAGCGCCTTCTTCATGTACTCGTACTGGCTCGCCCGCGACGCCTCCCCGGACTCGTATGCGAACCTCGCCTCGCTCATCATCGCGATCCTCGTCGGGGCGTGCCTCGGCTTCCTGCCGCACAACTTCAACCCGGCCCGCATCTTCATGGGCGACTCCGGCTCGATGCTCATCGGTCTGCTGCTCGCCGCCTCGACGATCCGGGTCACCGGTCAGGTCGATCCCGCCCTCATCGGACAGGAGCGCGTCTTCGCGACGTACCTGCCGATCATCCTGCCCATCGCCGTGATGTTCCTGCCGCTGCTCGACCTCGGGCTCGCCGTCGTCCGCCGGCTCATGGCCGGGCAGTCGCCGTTCTCCGCCGATGCTAAGCACCTCCACCACCGGATGCTCCGCCTCGGGCACTCCCACGCCCGGGCCGTCCTCATCCTCTACACGTGGACGGCGCTCATCGCCTTCGGCTCCGTCATGCTCCTGCTCGTCCCGGCCGTCTCCGTCGTCATCGTCGTCGGCCTGCTCTTCGCCGTCACCCTCGTCTTCACCTTCTACCCGCTGCGCGCCCGCCGCCATGCCAGAGAGGAAATCTCGTGACCGACCCTCAGCCGACCTCGGAGACCGCCGTCCAGGCCGCCTGGACCCGCGTGTGGAGGACGATGCTCATTCGCGGGGCGATCCTCGTCCTCGTCGTCGCCGCCGCCGGCATGGGCATCGGCTGGCTCGTCTCGGGCAGCGCCGGGCTCATCGGCGGGGCGATCGGCGGGGGACTGGCCGCCGTCTTCATCGTCGTCACACTCGTCATCATGTACCTCGGACGCAATCTCGGGCTCACCGCGATCGCGGGGTTCCTCGGGCTCGGCTTCCTCTTCAAGGCGTTCATCTTCATGATCGTCATCTGGCGGCTCAAGGACGCCGTGTGGCTCGACGGCACGGTGGCCTTCTTCACGATCGTCGCAGCCGTCATCGGCTCCTCACTCGTCGAGGCGATCACCGTCGTCAAGGCGCGGGTGCCCTACGTCGATCCCGAAGCGGGACGGTCCCGCTGATCCGTCCATATGCCGAGCATCCACCGCTGCCAGGATTCGCTCAGCCAAGCCGCAAGGATTTGTCGGCAGCTCTCTACCGTTGGTAGAGTAGTTCCGGTGCTGGAGCCGTGTCGCTCCAAGTCGCTCCTGATCTTGATCCCCGCGCTCCTCGCGCGGCCGAAGGCCAGGCCATTTCCGGCCGATGACCATGGGAGAGAAACGTAAACGTGGGTAAACTCAACGCCGCGCAAACACTGATCCAAGCCGCTGAAGGCGGATATCACGCCCCGTCGATGGCGGAGTTCTTTCCCGCACCGTTCGCTTTCATCGGCACGCCGTTCGAGATGAACCGCGTGATGCTCATCCGCATCATCGCCACGATCGCCGTCGTCGTCGTCCTCGCCATCTGGGCGAAGCGGATGAAGCTCATTCCCGGCCGGTTCCAGTCGGCCATGGAGCTCGCCATGGAGTTCGTCACCGTCGGCATCGCCGAGGACACCATGGGCAAGGAGAAGGCGAAGAAGTTCATGCCGCTCATCGTGGCGATCTTCTTCGGCGTCCTCTTCTGGAACGTCACGAAGCTCATCCCGTTCTTCAACATGCCGGCCACCGGCGTCATCGGACTGCCGATCGTCCTCACCCTGACCGTCTACGTCACCTACCACTGGGCGGGCATCGCGCAGAAGGGACTCGGCGGGTACCTCAAGTCGGCGCTCATCCTGCCGAACGTGCCGTGGCCGATGCACATCCTTCTCATCCCCATCGAGTTCATCACGAAGTTCATCACGCAGCCGTTCACGCTCGCGATCCGACTCTTCGCGAACATGATGGTCGGCCACCTCCTCCTCGTCCTCTGCTTCTCCGCGACGAGCTTCTTCCTCTTCGACGCCAGCAACGGCTTCCAGTTCTTCTCGATCCTCACCTTCGCCGGCGGCTTCTTCGTCTTCCTCCTCGAGATGCTGATCGTCGTCCTCCAGGCCTACATCTTCGCTCTGCTCTCGTGCGTCTACATCAACGCCGCGATCTCGGACGACCACTGAGTCGTTCCCACAGTCTGTAACCACGTGTTGCAAGGCCGGGCCAACCCCCCGGCCGACATATGAAAGGAAAGCATTCAATGGATATGCTCGCTGAAGTCAACGGCAGTATCGCCACCGTCGGATACGGCCTCGCCGCGATCGGCCCCGGTATCGGCGTCGGCATCGTCATCGGCAAGACCATCGAGGGAACCGCTCGCCAGCCCGAGATGGCCGGTGCACTCCGCGGAAACATGTTCCTCGGTATCGCTCTGATCGAGGCGCTGGCCCTCATCGGCATCGCGACCCCGTTCTTCCTGCCCTGATCCAAAAGATCCGAAGAGGACTAAACGATGACTCCGGTACAAATTGTTGCAGCGTCTGAGAACCCGCTTCTCCCGGCGCTGTATGACATCGTCTGGAGTGCCGTCTGTCTGCTGATCGTCTTCCTGGTTGTCTGGAAGTACGTCCTCCCCGCCTTCAACAAGACACTCGACGAGCGTGCTGAGCGCATCCAGGGTGGCATCGAGAAGGCCGAGAAGGTGCAGGCCGAAGCCGATCAGGCTCTGGCCGAATATCAGAAGCAGCTCGCCGACGGTCGTGCGGAAGCCGCACGACTGCGCGCCGAGGCTCAGGAAGAGGGCGCTCAGATCATCGCCGAGATGAAGGCACAGGCTCACTCCGAGGCTGATCGCATCATCGCGCAGGCGCAGGTCCAGATCGACGCGGAACGCCAGTCCGCCATGGTGCAGCTGCGCAGTGAGGTGGGCACGCTCGCCACCGATCTCGCCTCCCGCATCGTCGGCGAATCGCTCACCGATGACACCCGGTCCGCCGGCGTCGTCGATCGCTTCATCGCCGATCTCGAAACGCAGTCGTCCGGCCAGCCGGTCAAGGGGGCGTGATGCTCCAGTCGAGCAGGCTGTCCCTGCAGGCCGTCCTCGAGGCCGCGAACGCTGAGATCGCCACCGGCAACGCCCGCGAGATCGGCGAGTCGCTGCTCGGCGTCGTCGGCGTGCTCGCCGACAACCTCGGCCTGCGCAAGGCACTCGCGGACTCCTCGGAGTCCGCGGAGAAGAAGCAGGGCCTGCTGCGCGCCGTCTTCGGCGCCCAGGTGCCCGAATCCGCTCTCACGATCGCCTCGGTGGCGGTCGGCCAGCGGTGGGCGCGCACGCAGGACTTCGTCACGAGTCTCGAGGTCGCCGGAGTCACGGCGATCGCGGCCGCGGCTCAAGAGCTCGGCCAGCTCGGTCAGGTGGAGGAGGAGATCTTCCGCTTCGCCCGACTGCTCGAGAGCGATCATGAGCTCTCGCGGGCGCTCGACTCCGATGCCGGGGCAGACGCCAAGCGCGCACTCGTGGAGAACCTGCTCGCAGGCAAGGCCTCGCCGGACACGATCACGCTCGTCGAGCACGCTGCGGTCCATCCGCGCGGGCTGCGCGTGGCGATCGCCCTCGACCACTTCAGCGACATCCTCGCCGCGCGCCAGCAGCGGTCCGTCGCCGATGTCACGGTGGCCAAGCCGCTGACGCCCGCGCAGACCGAACGCCTCGCTGCGGCGCTGGCTGCCAACTACGGTCGTGAGCTCGTGCTCAACGTCCAGGTCGATCCCGAGGTCCTCGGGGGAGTCCGGGTGCAGGTCGGCGACGAGGTCATGAACTCGACCGTCGCGGACCGTCTGGCAGAGGTCCACCGCAAACTCGCAAGCTGATCACGCTCGCCGGCAGATCCGGCGGCACAGGCGGCCCACCGGTCGTCGGACACACGTTCTGAGTAAAAGGAAGCAGGGAAACCACAATGGCGGAACTGACAATTCGCCCGGAGGAGATCCGGGACGCTCTGGGGAAGTTCGTTGAGTCGTACAACCCCGAGAGCTCGGAGAAGACTGAGGTCGGAAAGGTCGTCACCGCAGGTGACGGCATCGCCCACGTCTCAGGTCTGCCGGGCACCATGGCCAACGAGCTCCTCCGTTTCGAAGACGGCACCCTGGGCCTGGCCCAGAACCTCGACGAGCGCGAGATCGGCGTCGTCGTCCTCGGCGACTTCGCGGGCATCGCGGAGGAGCAGGACGTCTACCGCACCGGTGAGGTCCTCTCGATCCCCGTCGGCGACGGCTACCTCGGTCGCGTCGTCGACCCGCTCGGTCGCCCGCTCGACGGCCTCGGCGAGGTCGAGACCGACGGCCGTCGCGAGCTCGAGCTCCAGGCCCCCGGCGTCATGGACCGCCAGGAAGTGCGCCAGCCGCTGCAGACCGGCTACAAGGCCGTCGACGCGATGATCCCCGTCGGCCGCGGCCAGCGTCAGCTCATCATCGGCGACCGCAAGACCGGCAAGACGGCTCTCGCGATCGACACGATCATCAACCAGCGCGACGCCTGGGCGACCGGTGACCCCGAGCAGCAGGTCCGCTGCATCTACGTCGCCGTCGGTCAGAAGGGCTCGACCGTGGCGAACGTGCGCCGTTCGCTCGAAGAGAACGGTGCGCTCGAGTACACGACGATCGTCTCGGCCCCTGCTTCCGACCCCGCGGGCTTCAAGTACCTCGCGCCCTACTCCGGTTCGGCCATCGGCCAGCACTGGATGTACAACGGCAAGCACGTCCTCATCGTCTTCGATGACCTCTCGAAGCAGGCCGAGGCCTACCGCGCCGTCTCCCTTCTGCTCCGCCGCCCGCCGGGCCGCGAAGCCTACCCGGGTGACGTCTTCTACCTCCACTCGCGCCTCCTCGAGCGCTGCGCGAAGCTCTCCGACGCCCTCGGCGCCGGCTCGATGACCGGTCTGCCGATCATCGAGACCAAGGCCAACGACGTCGGCGCGTTCATCCCGACGAACGTCATCTCGATCACCGACGGACAGATCTTCCTCCAGTCGGATCTGTTCAACTCCGGTCAGCGTCCTGCCGTCGACGTCGGCGTCTCGGTCTCCCGAGTCGGCGGTGCCGCGCAGACGAAGGCGCTCAAGAGCGTCTCCGGTACGCTCAAGCTCTCGCTCGCGCAGTACCGGTCGCTCGAGGCCTTCGCGATGTTCGCCTCGGACCTCGACGATGCGACCAAGCGCGACCTCGCCCGCGGTGCTCGCCTCATGGAGATGCTCAAGCAGCCGCAGTTCGACCCGATGCCGTTCGAGAAGCAGACCGTGTCGATCTTCGCCGGCACCAACGGCTACCTCGACGATGTCGCCGTCTCCGACGTGCTGCGCTGGGAAGCCGAGATGCTCGACACCGTCGAGCGCAAGACCGAGATCCTCACCGTCATCCGCGAGACGCAGAAGCTCGAGGACGACGTCCGCGAGCAGCTCGAGAAGGCGCTTGACGAGTTCAACAAGAACTGGGTCGCTGACGAGAACGACGGCAGCAAGGCCGGCGCTGAGGACTCGTCCGTCGCCTCCTCCGATGACGTCGAGCAGGAGCAGATCGTTCGGCAGAAGCGTTGAACCTGATCTGTAACGGCGAAAGGAAGAACTGATGGGAGCCCAGCAGAGGGTCTTCAAACAGAAGATCCGCTCGACTCAGTCCTTGAGGAAGATCTTCAAGGCCATGGAGCTCATCGCCGCGTCCCGGATTCAGAAGGCGATCGCGCGTTCGCAGGCGGCCAGCCCGTATGCCAACGCCCTGACCCGCGCTGTCTCCGCCGTCGCGAGCGAATCGAACGTCGACCATGTGCTGACCTCGGAGCCGGACCATGTCACCCGCGCCGCGGTGCTCGTCATCGGTCCGGACCGGGGCTTCGCCGGAGCCTACTCCGCCAACCTCATCCGGGAGTCCGAGGAACTCGTCCGCCTGCTCAAGCAGGAGGGCAAGGAGGTCGCGCTCTACACGGTCGGCGGCAAGGCCGAGAGCTACTACACGTTCCGCGATCGTCCGATCGTCGAGGCGTGGACCGGGTTCTCGGAGAACCCGACCGCCGAAGATGCCCGGAAGATCGGCGAGGCGCTGCTCAAGGCCTTCGAGACCGACGCCGGCGACGGCGGGGTCCAGGAGATCTACATGGTCTTCACGCGATTCGTCTCCTCGGTCAAGCACGATCCCGAGTACCGGCGCCTGCTGCCGCTCGAAGTCGTCGACGCCGACGAGGCGACGACCTCGGGCAGCACCGGAGGCGGCGGGTCGGATGCCGGCACGATGCCGCTCTACGAGTTCGAACCGAGCGCGGAGGCCGTCCTCGACGCCCTCCTGCCGCGGTACATCGACTCGCGCATCCTCTCGGCACTGCTGTCCGCCTCGGCGTCCGAACAGGCCTCGCGTCAGGCGGCGATGAAGACGGCGACGGACAACGCCGACGACCTCATCAAGACCTACACCCGGCTGGCCAACTCGGCCCGTCAGGCGGAAATCACCCAGGAACTCACCGAGATCGTCGGTGGGGCCGACGCCCTTGCGGCATCGGCAGCCGGCGACTGACCGGTACGAGCAGAGAAGAAAGAGACCATGACTGCCACAGTTACGGATAACTCCCCGGCACAGGGCACAGCCCTCGGTCGCATTTCCCGGGTCATCGGCCCGGTCGTCGACGTCGAGTTCCCGCTCGATTCCGTGCCGGAGATCTACAACGCACTGACCACGACGGTTGAGCTCTCGGAGGGCACGCGCAAGCTCACCTTCGAGACCAGCCTCCACCTCGGCAACGGCATCGTCCGCGCCGTGTCCCTGCAGCCGACCGACGGCCTCGTCCGCGGCCAGGAAGTCGTCGACACCGGCGCGCCGATCTCGGTGCCCGTCGGCGACGTCACCAAGGGCCACGTGTGGAACACCACCGGTGACTGCCTCAACCTCGCCCCCGGCGAAGAGCTCGACATCACCGAGCGCTGGCCGATCCACCGTCCCGCTCCGGCCTTCGACGAACTCGAGTCGAAGCAGGAGGTCCTCGAGACCGGCATCAAGAGCATCGACCTGCTCACCCCGTACGTCCAGGGTGGAAAGATCGGCCTCTTCGGCGGCGCGGGTGTGGGCAAGACCGTCCTCATCCAGGAGATGATCTACCGCATCGCGCACAACCACAACGGCACCTCGGTGTTCGCCGGTGTGGGTGAGCGCACCCGTGAGGGCAACGACCTCATCTTCGAGATGGACGAAGCCGGAGTCTTCGGCGACACCGCCCTCGTCTTCGGTCAGATGGACGAGCCGCCGGGCACGCGTCTGCGCGTGGCCCTGGCCGGGCTGACGATGGCGGAGTACTTCCGCGATGTCGCGAACCAGGACGTCCTCCTGTTCATCGACAACATCTTCCGCTTCACCCAGGCCGGTTCCGAGGTCTCGACGCTGCTCGGCCGCATGCCCTCGGCTGTGGGCTACCAGCCCAACCTCGCCGATGAGATGGGTGTGCTCCAGGAGCGCATCACCTCGACGCGCGGTCACTCGATCACCTCGATGCAGGCGATCTACGTGCCGGCCGACGACTACACCGACCCGGCTCCGGCGACGACGTTCGCGCACCTCGATGCGACGACCGAGCTCAACCGCGACATCGCCTCGCGTGGTCTCTACCCCGCTATCGACCCGCTGACCTCGTCCTCGCGCATCCTCGACCCGCTGGTCGTCGGCGAGGAGCACTACCGCGTGGCCAACGAGGTCAAGGCGATCCTGCAGAAGAACAAGGAGCTGCAGGACATCATCGCGATCCTCGGCGTCGACGAGCTCTCGGAAGAGGACAAGCTCGTCGTCCACCGTGCCCGCCGCATCGAGCAGTTCCTCTCACAGAACACGTACACCGCTGAGAAGTTCACGGGTGTTCCGGGTTCGACCGTTCCCGTGGCCGACACCGTCGCGGGCTTCGCGAAGATCGTCTCCGGTGAGGTCGACTACATCCCGGAGCAGTGCTTCTTCAACGTCGGCGGCATGGACGATGTCATGCGCAACTACGAAGAACTGCAGAAGAAGTAAGCCATGGCAGTCCTCGATGTCAACGTCGTCGCAGCCGACCAGGAGGTGTGGGTCGGTGAGGCCAAGCGCGTCATCGCCCGCACCCTGGACGGCGAGATCGGCATCCTGCCCGGTCACGAACCCGTTCTCGGTGTCGTGGCCGATGGTGAGGCGAGGATTCTCACGACCTCGGACGAGACCGTCCGAGTGCAGGCCGACGGGGGATTCCTCTCGGTCGAGAACAATCGCGTCATCATTGCGGCTGATCAGGCCGAACTTCTCTGATCAGTCAATTACACTTGGCAACCGTGAACCCTTCCGTCCTGCTCATCGTTCTGCTTTCGCTGGTGGGACTGGCTCTTGCCCTCATCGTCGTCGTGACGATCCGGCGCAGGTCGATCTCGAAGTTGTCGGGTGCCTTTGACTGTTCGATCAACGTGGGCGAGGAATCCAGTTCCCGCCCACGTTGGCGTTTGGGCGTCGCGGTGTTCGCCGTCAGCTCGCTCGACTGGTATCCCGTGTTCGCTCTCAACCGGCGCGCGGCAGTGCGTCTGCCGCGCGCCGACCTCGACATCCTCGTGCGGCGCAAGCCCACCTCGGGGGAGCAGTACTCGGTGCTCCCCGACGCGGTCGTCGTCGACTGCTCGTACGGCAAGGCCGACGGGCGCCCGCGCAATGTCTCCCTGGCGATGGACACCGAGTCGCTGTCGACGATGGCCTCGTGGCTCGAGTCCTCGCCCCCCGGCTTCAATCCGACGATGGGACGGTTCACCTGATGGAAGTCTTCCGCCTCACCGGCCCCACGCAGCTGCGCGGCACCGTCGACGTGCGCGGTGCGAAGAACAGCGTCCTCAAGCTCATGGCGGCGAGTCTGCTCGCCGTCGGCAAGACGACGATCACGAACGTTCCCGCGATCCTCGACGTGCGGATCATGGTCGAGCTCCTCAGCCGCCTCGGATGCACCGTCGACTACGATGCCGAAGCCGGAATCGTCAGCATCGACGTCCCCGCCGAGGTGGGGATCCAAGCCGACTACGAACTCGTCCGCGCGATGCGGGCCTCGATCTCCGTCCTCGGACCGTTGACGGCGCGGATGCATTCGGCGCATGTGGCGCTGCCCGGCGGCGATGCGATCGGCTCCCGCGGCCTCGACATGCACCAGGCCGGACTCGAAGCCCTCGGCGCCCATGTGCGGCTCGAACACGGCTACTTCGTCGCCGAGGCCCCCGGCGGCCTGACCGGCACGGACATCGCCCTCGATTTCCCCTCCGTGGGAGCCACGGAGAACCTCGTCATGGCAGCGACCCTGGCCTCGGGCGTGACGACGATCGCGAACGCGGCGAAGGAGCCGGAGATCGTCGACATCTGCCTCATGCTCGTCGAGATGGGCGCCCGGATCGAGGGGATCGGCACCGCCGATCTCACGATCACCGGCGTCGACGCCCTGCATCCGGTCGTGCACCGCACCGTCGGCGACCGCATCGTCGCCGGCACCTACGCGTTCGCCGCGGCGCTGAGCGGGGGAGACGTCACGGTGCGCGGGGTCGGCCTCGACATCATGCCCAACGTCGCGATCAAACTCCGCGACACCGGCGCGACGGTCGACGACCTCGGCGACATCACCCTGGGTGACGGCACGCAGGGCAAGGGCTTCCGCGTCATCGGTCCCGAGCGTCCCCACGCGATCCGCGTCGCGACGATGCCGTTCCCGGGCTTCCCGACCGATCTCCAGCCCTTCGTCATTGCGCTCAACTCGGTCTCCGACGGCGTCGGGCTGCTCTCGGAGAACCTCTTCGAGGCGCGCTGGCGCTTCGTCCAGGAGGTCGCCCGCCTCGGTGCGAAGGTCCGCGTCGACGGCAATCATGCCCTCATCACCGGGGTCGACGAGCTCTCCGGCGCCGAGGTGGAGGCCTCCGACATCCGCGCCGGTGCCGGTCTCGTCCTCGCCGGTCTGCGGGCGGCCGGGATCACCGAGGTCTCCGGAGTCGATCACATCGACCGCGGCTACGAGGGCTTCGTGCAGAAGCTCCAGGCGCTCGGCGCCGACATCGTCCGCGTCAGCCGCGCCGACCGCCTCAGCTTCGACTAAGCTCCCTCTCGCACGGTGCGGCGACTCATCGGTCGTCGCTCAAGCCGCCCGTCGGTCAAGCCCGCCAGCACGTTTCGAGACTTCCCGCACATCCGCGAGCTCACTCCAGGCTGACCGCGGATCGCCGGTGTTGCACGCCTGGCTATCCGCGCTACGCCGTGACCGGCACCACCCGGGCGCTCACTCCAGGCTGACCGCGGATCGCCGGTGTTGCACGCCTGGCTATCCGCGCCACGCCGTGACCGATACCTCCGGCGTACTCGTGCCGGTTGACTGTCCACAGGCGCGTTCGCCGCTCATTAGTTATCCACAGGGCATTTTGATGCTCTTGCGGTTCGGATGCGTTCTGTTCCATGCTCGATTGCATGTATGCGTGCTTGGAGACTTCGGATCTGGTGGCGGCGAACTGGAACACCCATCAGATCAGATCTGCCGTCGATTGCTGCCTGCGGCGACTCCGGCGGGGACGATACGTCGTCACGCGTGCGTGCGACAATCCGTCGCACGCTTTCGTCGCAGCGATCGCGGAGGCGGAGGAGACCGCGTTGCCCCATGAGACCACGGGGATGCTCAAGCGCGGAGAGGATCTGAGGATTCTCGTCCGGTCATTCGTCCCCGACCTGCCGCATGACGCAGTGTTCTCCCATCGCAGTGCGCTGCTCGTCCACGGCCTGTCCGTGCCGTATGTCGATAGGGGTGAGGTGTACGTCGAAGTCGCGAGCCCTCGCAGCTCGGTCCGCCAGAGGGATCTCGTGGTCCGCCGACGGTCCCTGCAGCCCGACACCATCGAGATCGTCGACGGGATTCCGGTGACGACGGTGGTGCAGACGCTCCTCGATCTCGCCAGGGATTGTCCGTTGGCGTTCGCCGTGGCTGTTGCGGATGCCGCGGTGCGCTTGGGGCGGGTGTCTCTCGAGGAGTTCCGAGCGCACCAGTTGGCGCATCCTGTGCGGACCCGCCAGTCGCGGATCTCAGCGGTGCTGGAGAACATCGACGGGCGGCGTGAAACGGTGGCCGAGTCGATCTGCGCCGTTCGATTCGTCGAGTATTCGATACCGGGGTTCGAGCCGCAACTCGTCGTCTGCGACGCCGATGGTCGCTTCCTCGCTCGGTCCGACTTCGGCAACGAAGCGGTCAAAGTCATTGCCGAGTTCGATGGCGCCGGCAAGTACTATATCGATGACGGTGATCCGCACCGAGCCTTCGAACGCGAACGGAAGCGGGAGTACGCCCTGCGGAACGAGGGGTGGTTGGTCTTCCGCATTCGATGGGCCGATCTCTTCAGCGCAGACCTCTTCCTCAGGATCAAAGAGGCGGTGCGGATCCGCGAGACGGAGATCGCCGCGCGAGACCGACTCGCAGGCCCGATTCACGGCGCGCAGTGAGGGCGATCCAGTCGTCGGTCAAGCCGCAGCGCGGATAGCGGGGCGTGCACGGCCCGCCATTCGCACTCCCGCTTGATCGATAGGTAATGGGCGCCGAGGCGGTCAGAAGAGGCGCGTCTCCGGGTCGTCCATCCCGCGCAGGGCGTCGTAGTCGAGGACGACGCAGCGGATGCCGCGGTCCTCGGCGAGGGTGCGCGCCTGCGGCTTGATCTCCTGCGCGGCGAAGACGCCGGTGACCGGCGAGAGCAGCGGGTCGCGGTTCATCAGCTCGAGGTAGCGGGTGAGCTGTTCGACGCCGTCGATGTCGCCGCGGCGCTTGATCTCGACGGCGACGGACTTCTGCGCCTCGTCGCGCGCGAGGATGTCGACCGGCCCGATGGCCGTCATGTACTCGCGGCGGACCAGGCTGTAGCCCGAGCCGAGGGTGTGGATGTGCTCGGCGAGGAGCTCCTGGAGGTGGGCCTCGACGCCGTCCTTGACGAGACCGGGATCGACGCCGAGGTCGTGGTTGGAATCCGAGAGGACCTCGGCGACGGAGATGACGAGGCGGTCCCCGGTCTTCGCCTGCGCGACCGTCCACACTTCGCGCAGTCCTGCCTCGGCCTGTTCCTCGGTCGCCGGTGCGATCTGGACCGAGCACGGGGGAGTCATCCAGTTGAGCGGCTTGTACGATCCGCCGTCGGAGTGGATGAGGATCGAACCATCGGCCTTGAGCATGATGAGGCGGGTGGCCATGGGCAGATGGGCGGTCAGACGACCGGCATAGTCAACAGAGCATTCAGCTATCACGAGGCGCACCCGTCACACACTACGTGAGAGAATCGGCTTATGCCACGATCGAACTCCTCGCGTCGCCGGAACAAGTGGAGCACTCCCGGCCGGGACCTCTCGGAGTCCGTCGGCGGGCTGCGTCGCAGCCGCGATCTGCCCGACGGCACGTGGTCGGTCCAGCAGGTCGCAGGCAATGCCAGCGGCAAGGTCTACGTCTGTCCCGGGTGCGGTCAGAGCGTGTCCGCGGCGACAGCGCACATCGTCGCGTGGCGGCAGAGCGCCCCTCACGGTATCGACATCGGCGTCGACGCGCGCCGGCACTGGCACACCCGCTGCTTCGAGAAGTTCCGCTGATAGCAGCACGCCGGACACGCGAAAGGGGACCCACTGCAGTGGGTCCCCTTTCGCGTGTCCTCGTCTCACTCAGGCGCGTGAGCAGGAGGCTCAGCGCAGAGAGTTGCGCGTGCGCGCGGCCTTCGACCGCCCCGCGCCGTCGTTCGCCGAGGCGGCCCCGCCCGAACCCTGCGTCCCGGGCGTGGTGCCGGAGACCTGGGCGTCGATGGCGATCGTCTCGGCATCGGTGGCGCCGTTGGGCAGTTCCGAGGTGTCGACATCGGACTCGACCGATTCAGTCGTCGCCTCGTCGACGGTCGTCTTCTGGGCAGCTGTCGCACCGCTCTGATCGGCAGCGGTCTTGTCAGCCGAGCCCTTGTCCGCGGGGCTCTTGTCGGCCGTGCCCTTGTCCGCCGAACCTGCCGCAGCGGCTCCCTTGGCGGAGCCTGCCTTGGCGTCGGCGCCCTTCTTCGCGGCGTCCCGCTCCTCAGCGGCATCGGCGGCGAGGAGATCGGCGAGCGTCTCCCCGTCGGCGATCTGCTCGGTCGCGTGCGTCGCGGCTTCGGCCTTCGCCGGATCGACGGCGTCGCCGCCCATCACACCGGGCATCGCGAAGAGCGAGCGGAGCTGGTCGAGCTGCGCGGTGATCGTCTTGCGCTGCTTCGTGAGCAGATCGACCTGCGACTGCGCCGAGGCGACGTTGCGCTTGGCCTCGGCCGCCGACTCCTCGATCGTCGCCTCGGCCGTGGCGCGAGCCTCGGAGATGAGCGTCTGCGCCCGGGCCTTGCCGTCGGCGATGATCTCGTCGGCCTTCTTCACGGCATCGGCGCGCGTCGTCTCGGCGCGCTCGGCCGCCGTCTTCGCATCGGCGTCGGCCTTGGCCGCGCGGGACTGGGCCTCCTCGATGAGCTTCTTGTTCTCCGTCTGCGCGGTGTCGTAGCGCTTCTTCCGCTCGGCCTCGGCGTCCTTGCGCTTGGCGGCGAGTTCGACCTCGAGGTCGTTCGCAGCCTTCTTCGACGCCTCGTCGCGGGACTTCGCGGCGGCGAGGAGCTCATCGGCCTGGGCCTGTGCGGCGGCGATGGTCTCATCGGCCTGGGTCTTGGCCTCGGCGCGGAGGTCGGTGGCCTCCTTCTCCGCGGCGGCGCGGAGCTCGGCGATCTCGTGCTCGAGGCTCTCGCGGGCCTCCTTCGACGCGGCGTCGTTGGCCTCCTTGGACTGGAGGGACTCGCGCTCGGCGGTGGCCTTGAGCTCGGCGGCGCGATTCTCCGCGGCCTTGACGGCCTCCTCGGCGCGCAGCTCCGCGGAGCTGATGATCGCGTCGGCCTCGGAACGGGCGCTGCTGAGGGTGTCGTTGCTCTCGGTGTGCATCCGCGCGCGCGCGGATGCCGCCTCGGCGCGGGCCTTGTTGCGGATCGTCTCGGCATCGGAGTTCGCCTGGGCCAGCGTCTCGCGGGCCTGGGATTCGGCGATCTTGAGGAGATGGTCGATGCGGGATCCGGGAGGACCGGCCGCCTCGGCGTTCTCATTGGCCGCCTTCTTCAGCTGTGCCTTCGCCTCGGACAGCTCACCGGCGATCTGGAGCTTCGCTCGATCGGCGTTGATGACCTGACTGCGGGCATCCGACAGCGCCTTTCGCACGGATTCGATCTCCGTGCGCAGCTGCTGCAGTCGGGAATCGACTTCGCTCTTCTCGTACCCGCGCATCGCTGTGCGGAATTCTTCGGTGGGCGTCACTGAAGCTGACTCCTGTCGTCTCAAGGGGATGTTGTCGTGCCTGCGCGCTCCCCACTCTATCGGACTCAAGATGAGTGTTGTGTCCGAATCCGGCGGTCGGAACGGGACTGTGCACCGGTGCGGTGACCCCGCGCACAACAGCTGCAGCGAGTGGACCGCGGGGCCGCCTCGGCGAACAGGAACGATGCTCGGTGGGCGCGATATCCGGGGTCGCACGCCCCCGCGGCACCCCAGTGATCAGTGCCACAGAGGGCTCGGTTACCCTGGGAGCAAGCAGCTCACCGCCGTGCAGCACCTGCCCGGGGCGAGGACATCCTTGATCAAGGAGGAAACATGACTGAAGCAGTGATCGTCTCAGGCGCGCGCACACCGTTCGGCAAGCTCTCGGGAGCCCTGGGATCGCAGACCGCGGTCGACCTCGGGGCGGCCGCGATCAAGGGGGCCCTCGACCGTGCGGGCATCTCCGGTGATGAGGTCGAGTACGTCATCATGGGACAGGTCCTCCAGGCCGGCCTCGGTCAGGGTCCGGCACGTCAGGCCGCGGCCCAGGCGGGCATCCCGATGAGCGTGCCCGCGATCACGATCAACAAGCTCTGCCTCTCGGGCATCAACGCGATCACGCAGGCCGCGCAGCTCGTCCGCGCCGGGGAGTACGACGTCGTCGTCGCCGGTGGCCAGGAGTCGATGACGCTGGCCCCGCACCTGCTCGAGAAGTCGCGGGCCGGGTACAAGTACGGCGATGTCGTCGCCAAGGACCATATGGACTACGACGGCCTCTGGGACGCGTTCACCGACCAGGCGATGGGCGGGCTGACCGAGGAGGCGAACAAGGGCGATTCCGAGTTCAGTCGTGAGCAGCAGGACGCGTTCGCCGCGCAATCGCACCAGCGTGCCGCGGCCGGATGGGAGTCCGGCGTCTTCGAGAACGAGGTCGTGCCCGTGACGATCACCAGCCGCAAGGGCGAGACGACGGTGACCGACGACGAGGGCGTGCGCCCGGACACGACGCCCGAGTCGATGGCGAAGCTGCGTCCGGCCTTCCGCAAGGACGGGGCGATCACCGCGGGCAACGCCTCGCAGATCTCCGACGGTGCGGCCGCCGTCGTCGTCATGTCGAAGGAGAAGGCCGAGGAGCTCGGGGCGCCGATCCTCGCCGAGATCCGCGCGCACGGATGGACCGCCGGTCCGGACTCGACGCTCCAGCACCAGCCCTCGCAGGCGATCCGCGCGGCCGCCGAGAAGGAGGGCGTCGCCCCCGACTCGTTCGACCTCTACGAGATCAACGAGGCGTTCGCCGCCGTCGGACTCGCGAGCACGCAGGACCTCGGCATCGATCCCGAGAAGGTCAACGTCAACGGCGGTGCGATCGCGCTCGGCCACCCGATCGGGGCCTCCGGGGCCCGCATCGTCCTCACGCTCGCCCTCGAACTCCAGCGCCGAGGCGGCGGCACCGGTGTCGCGGCGCTGTGCGGCGGCGGCGGCCAGGGCGATTCGCTCATCATCTCCGTTCCCGCCCAGAGCTGAGGTCCGATGGCGGCGGCGCGGGTGGTGAGTGTCAGCAGCGACGCGGAGCATGCGTTCTCGAAGCCTGTCCGCGACGCGATCGACCTCGTCGAGGGCATCGGCGTGCGCGGTGACGCGCACGCCGGGGTCACCGTCCAGCATCGCTCCCGCCTCACCCGCACGCCCTCGGCGCCGAACCTCCGTCAGGTCCATCTTCTCCACGCGGAGCTCTTCGACCGCCTCGGCGCCGCCGGGTTCGCCGTCGGCCCCGGGCAGCTGGGTGAGAACATCACGACGCTCGGCCTCGATCTCCTCGCGCTGCCGGTGGGCACGCGCCTGGGCATCGGGGACGCCGTCGTCACGCTCACCGGTCTGCGCAATCCGTGCGCGCAGATCGACGGACTGATCCCCGGACTGCTGGGGCAGGTCGTCTTCCGCGACGACGAGGGCCAGACCGTGCGCCTGGCAGGTGTCATGGGCATCGTCTCGACCAGCGGCACGGTGCGACCCGGGGACGCGGTGACCGTCGAGCTGCCGGACGGCGAGCCCCACGCCTTGGCGCCCGTCTGACCCACCTCGGCGAGCTGACCGGAGCACCGCCGCAGCGTTTCCTCGGCCCCGAACTGACGACACCTGACACGACAGCAGACCAGCCACGACAACAGGAAGGCATCACGATGCTTCTCGCATTCTCCGTCGCCCCCTCGGGCACCGGCCGCAGCGACGGCTCCGTCCACGAGGCCGTCGCGGCGGCCGTCGAGGTCGTCCGCGCCTCCGGGCTGCCCAACCGCACGACGAGCATGTTCACCGAGATCGAGGGCGAATGGGACGAGGTCTTCGACGTCGTCAAGCGCGCCACCGAGGCGGTCGCACCGTTCGGCTCCCGCATCTCCCTGGTCATCAAGGCCGACATCCGCCCTGGTCATGACGGGGAGATCGAGGCCAAGGTCGACCGCCTTGAGGACGCTCTCGAGGCGCGGAGGAAACTTTCCGACGAGTAATCGGTGACAGGCGCGCCGAACGGGTCTATCGTCGGATTCAGGAAGAAGGAGGATGACCCATGAAAAACGGATCCGCGTATTTCACCACAGCCACTGCTCTGACCATGATCGCCCTGCTCGGGTTCATGATCGCCGGCTTCTTTCCGCTCGCGGCCGAAGTGGCCTTCGGCGTCGAAGCCCTCGCCGTCATCCTCGCCCTGACCGGCGTCGTCATCCTGGCGTTCGTCACGGTGCGCAAGGCGCTCGAGAAGGCCGGCAGCACCCACTGAGCTGACGACACCTCGGCGGTCCCGCATCCTCCACCCGGTCATCTGACCAGGCGGGGGAGTGCGGGGCCGCTTTCGTCTGCCCGGCGGCGATCGGTTACGATGTGTGGGCCTCCGTAGCTCAGTCGGATAGAGCAACCGCCTTCTAAGCGGTAGGTCGCGGGTTCGAGCCCCGCCGGGGGCGCACAGTCCAGGGCAATTGTCGCTCGTCACGGCGTGCCTGGTGGAGCTCAGCTGTGAAAACGTGGAAAGTGGATGCGTGATGACAGACAGCGGAAATGCCGTGACGCCACCCGTGGGCGGAGCTCTCGCCGATATCGCGAAGAGGATCTCCGAGACCCGCTTCACCCTGCAGACCGACGACGCGGCCGAGGGCCGCCGTCTGCTCGGATCGCTCTCGGCTGAGATGACCGACTTCATCCTCCCGCGGATCAACCGCGCTCCCGCACCGTTCCTCATCGCCGTCGGCGGGTCCACCGGGGCCGGCAAATCGACACTCGTCAACTCGCTCATCGGGCGTGCGGTCAGCCCCGCCGGTGTGCGACGCCCGACGACGGCCAACCCGATCGTCATCCACAACCCCGCCGACGCGAAGCACTTCGAGGCCCAGACCTTCCTCGCCGACCTGCCGCGCAGCACCGATCCGGCCTCGCCGACCCCGGCGCTCGTCCTCATCCCCGATGCCGACATCGCGCCGGGCACCGCGATCCTCGACTGCCCCGACATCGACTCGATCGCCGAGGCGAACCGGGACCTCGCCCGCCGCATCCTCATGTGCGCCGACCTCTGGCTCTTCGTCACCACCGCCAACCGCTACGCCGACGCCGCGCCGTGGACCCTGCTGCGCGATGCCGCGCAGCGGAGCACCTCGGTGGCCATCGTCCTCGACCGGGTGCCGCCGGAGGCCAACCGCGAAGTCCGCCACCACCTCTCCCATCTCCTCTCCGAGGCGGGACTGGCCCAGTCGCCGATCTTCTCCGTCGCCGAGCTCCCGCTCGAGGACGGGCTGCTCCCGCACACGGCCGTCTACCCGATCCGCTCGTGGATCCAGGAGGTGAGCTCCGAAGCCGAATCCCGGAACCGGATCCGGCGGCGCACCCTGACCGGGTCGATCGCCGCGCTCCCGGCCCGCGTCGACACCCTCGCCTCCTGCGCCGAGTCCCAGGAGGAGGCGCACGCCGAGCTCGCCCGCATCGTCGACGAGCGCTTCCGCGCCGCCCACGACGGGCTTTCCACGGTCGTCTCCGACGGCCGGATCCTCCAGGGGGCGGTCAACGCCCGGTGGCAGGACTTCGTCGGCACCGGGCAGCTCTTCCGCGGTCTCGAACCGACGATGGCCCGCATGCGCGACCGGATCTCCGCCGCCGTGACGGGCAAGCACGATGCCGCCTCGCCGCTGCACATCGCGATCCTGCGCAGTGCCGCGATCTCCCTGCGCGAAGCCGCCGTCGACGTCGTCGACGGGGTCGTCGACGACTGGGGCCGCACCCCGGCCGGTGCCGCTCTCGTCGAATCCGATCCGGGCCTGCGCGCCCCGACGAGCGAACTCGAGGACCGGGTCAAGGAGGCGGTGAGCGGCTGGTCGAACGAGGTCAACACCCTCGTCCGCGACATCGGTCAGGGGAAGAAGTCGAAGGCGAGGATCCTCTCCTTCGGCGTCAACGGCGTGTGCGCGGTCCTCGAATACGCGACCTTCTGGGACCCCCAGCACGCCCGGGCCGCGGACGCGCAGGCCGCCGGTCCCGGGGTCGCCCTCAACCTTGCGGGAACGATCTTCGGCGAACAGGAGGCCGTCAGCCTCATCGCCTCGATCAGGGACCGCTTCCTCACCGCGGCTGCCGGCATCGTCGGCGACTGCCGCGTCCCATTCGACAGCGCACTACGACTGACAGCGGTGCCCACGCGGCAGTCCGGAGCCCTCCGAACTGCCGGTGCCCGCCTCGAGGAGGCATTGTGAACGATTCGGCACAGTCCGAGATCCGCCGGCTGGCCGAGGGCATCCGCCACTCGCTCGCGCTCGACCCCGACAAGGTCAGCCCCGACGTCCGCGCCGATGCCCAGAGCCTGCTCGAGCGCGCCGACGATCGCCTCGACCTCGGCGAGGACTTCACCGTCGTCGCCTTTGCCGGCTCGACGGGGTCGGGCAAGTCCTCGCTCTTCAACGCCGTCGCCGGCCTCGACATCGCCCGGGTCGGCGTCCGCCGTCCCACGACCTCCCGTCCCACCGCGTGCGTCTGGGGAGAGGGCGGCCGGGAGATCCTCGACTGGCTCAAGGTGCCCGAGCGCAGCCGCACGTGGCGTGAGTCCGCGCTCGACGGCGACGACCAGCGCCGCCTCCACGGGCTCATCCTCCTCGACCTGCCCGACCACGATTCGACGGCCGTCGAGCACCGCGTCGAATCCGACCGCCTCGTCGGGCTCGTCGACGTCGTGTTCTGGGTCGTCGACCCGCAGAAGTACGCGGACTTCTCCCTCCACTCGGAGTACCTGACGAAGCTCGCGGAGAACAGTTCGAACATGGTCGTCGTGCTCAACCAGGTCGACAAGCTCAGCCCCGACGAGCAGAAGGCCGCCGCCGATCATCTCCGGCAGCTGCTCGCCGAGGACGGGCTCACCGACACCGAGGTGCGGCTGTCCTCGGCCGTGACCCGCGAGGGCATCCCGCAGCTGCGGTCGATCCTCGCCGACACCCTCGACTCGAAGCAGGCCGCGGCCGAACGGCTGCTGGCCGACATGCAGGCGATGGCCCGGCGGATCAAGGCGGAGCTCGGCGACCCGGTCGCCACCCCGGACGAGCTGCCGGGTGCCTCCCATCTCGTCGAGACGATGTCCGAGGCCGCCGGTGTCGAGGCCGTCGCGCAGACCGTTCACGACGACTACATCCGCCGCGCCTACAAGCGCACCGGTTACCCGCTGCTCGCGTGGATGCAGCGCAACGCCCCCGACCCGCTCGGGGCCAAGCACGGGCTGACCCGCGATGAGCTCATCCGCGCCTCGGTGCCGGCGACGAGCAAGACGCAGAGCTCGCAGGTCCGGCTCATGGCCCACGACCTCATCACCGAATCCGTCTCGACGCTGCCGCGTCCGTGGCAGACTGCCGCCGCCGAGGCGGAGAAGCAGAGCACGAACCAGCTCGCCGACACCCTCGACTCGGCCGTCACGGCTGTGGACATCGAGCGTCGCACCCCCGGCTGGTGGTCGTTCGCCGGCTTCCTCCAGATCGTCTTCTTCGTCGCCACCGTCATCGGTCTCCTCGGCCTCATCGTCGTCGCGGCCCTGACGTTCGCCGTTCCCGGAGCCCTTCCCGGGTGGACGTGGGCCGTCGTCATCGGTCTCCTCGTCGTCGGGATCCTCGGCTCGGTCATCACCTCGGTGATCGCCCGCAACGCGCGGAACAAGGGGGCGGACGAAGCCGCCGAAGCGGTCGATCGGGACCTGCGCACCGCCGTCGCCCAGGCCGCGCAGAGCTCCTACCTGCAGCCGGTGAACGCGGTCATCGCCGAGCACCGCGACGCGTACGAGAGACTCGCCTGAGACTCGAGCTCACAGGCGGCACGACTCGCGTGCAGATGCCCTGTGGACGGCCACGCGCTGTCCACAGGGCATCGTCGCACTCTCGACAGAACGGGGCAGCGCGCGCTTCGCTGGAACACCCACGGCGGGAATCGAGCGTGTCTGCGCCGACGAGGCAGCAGACCCCCGATCGCGTCTCGCCGACCGTGCGAAGAGAAGCGAGGAAGCAATGTCGACCATCCCCATCAACGTCTGCGGCACCGTCGCGACCGTCCCGAATCTGAGGACTCTGCCCACCGGACGCCCCTGTGCGTCGTTCCGGCTCGCCGTCAACCACTGGAAGCTCGACAAGTCGACCGGCGAATTCGCCGAGGACGGCACCTCCTGGTTCGGCGTCGACTGCTACGGCACCCTGGCCAGCAACGTCGGCACGTCGGTGGAGCAGGGCACGACGGTGCTCGTCCAAGGACACCTGCGCAATCGCGAGTGGGCCAGCGGAGAGCGGTCCGGGATCGCACCGACGGTCATCGCCGATCACATCGGCCCCGACCTGCGCTTCGGCACGGCGCACTATCGAAAGTCGGCGACGACGCGACCGCGGCCGGCCGAGCCGGCCGGTGACGCGCAGGCGACTTCCGGATGGGGTGGACTCCCGGAACCCGGCGAGGCCCCGCGCACTGCGACGGCCGACCCGTCCGGCCCCGGTGCCGGCGGGGAGGGATCCGGACCCGACGCCGAGGGGGAGGGACCCGACTTCGCGGGGCTGCCCGCCGGGGCCGGCGGCTGGTCGCCTGCCGCGGTGCCGTCCGACACGGCGCACGGACAGGCCGCGGAGACCGACGGGTACGCGGGAAGCGAGGACACCGAACCCGATGAGACCGACCCCGATGAGACCGCATCCAATGAGACCGGCGAGGACACCGACACCGGCGCAGGCGACGGGCAGGGGAGGGATCCCGCGATCGCCGAGGCGACGGCGGCCGCCGCGGCACCGTTCTGACCGTCCGGGGCCGGCTGGAGAGCAGGGCTGGCGTCGTCTGCGCGGTCTGACAGCGTCATCGGCTAGAGTGAGAACGTTCGTCGTCGTCCTCCCCAAGGTGATCCATGCGTGTCGTTCCCCTCCTGGGTGTCGCAGCCCTGACCATCGCCCTGTCCGGCTGCTCCCTGCTCGGACTCGACGACAATGCGGAACCGGCGCCGGCGACGACGTCGGCGAAGCCCGAGGCCGAAGTCGACAAGGTCATCAAGGCGGTCGAACCGCTGACCGGTGATTCCGAAACCGTGCCGTCGACGAAGAAGTTCTTCGACACGATGATCGACGCCGGATACAAGCCCGAGCAGCTCGAGGCCACCCTCGACGAATCGCCGTTGGGCAACGAAGTGCCCTCGAAGGTCTTCGGGGTGAAGACGGAGAAGGGCTGCGTCGTCGGGGAGATCCGCGCCGGCAAGGCCACCGCTGAGCTCATGCCCCCCTCGGAGTCGACCGGAGCGTGCCTGCTCGGCGAGGTCGACCGACCCGAAGGCGTCGAGGCGCCCAAGGGGGAGATGCGCGATGAGGACGGCGACGACAACGGTGCCGGTCACCTCCCGGGTGAGAACATCACCGGTGACGACGCGGAGACCCCGAGCCCGGACAGCTCGTCGGGCTCGAGCGACTCCTCGGGTTCGTCGGGTTCCGGAGGCTCGTCGTCGAGCGGTTCGTCCTCGAGCGGCTCGTCGGATTCGAGCGGGTCGTCGTCGGGCTCCGGCAGCGGTTCGGAGGGCTCGTCGAGCTCGGACGGACCGTCGCTGGGCGGAGGCTGATGCGTTTGGCGCGGAGGCGCGCCAACCGATAATCTGGGGCCACTATGGCCGAATTCATTTACACCATGCACAAGGCGCGCAAGGCGCACGGTGACAAAGTCATTCTCGACGACGTGTCGATGTCCTTCTACCCGGGGGCGAAGATCGGCATGGTCGGCCCCAACGGCGCCGGCAAGTCGACGATCCTCAAGATCATGGCCGGCCTCGAACAGCCGTCGAACGGCGAAGCCCGGCTCAGCCCCGGCTACACGGTGGGCATCCTCATGCAGGAGCCCCCGCTCAACGAGAACAAGACCGTGCTCGGCAACGTCGAAGAGGGCGTCGCCGAGATCAAGGCGAAGCTCGACCGCTACAACGAGATCTCCGAGGAGATGGCGAATCCCGACGCGGACTTCGACGCCCTCATGGAGGAGATGGGCAAGCTGCAGGAGGCCATCGACGCCGCCGATGCGTGGGACCTCGACTCGCAGCTCGAACAGGCCATGGACGCGTTGCGCTGCCCGCCGCCCGACGCCGACGTCAGCGTCCTCTCCGGCGGCGAGCGCCGCCGCGTGGCGCTGTGCAAGCTCCTGCTGGAGAAGCCCGACCTGCTCCTCCTCGACGAGCCGACGAACCACCTCGACGCCGAATCCGTGCTCTGGCTCGAGCAGCACCTCAAGTCCTACCCCGGTGCCGTCATCGCCATCACCCACGACCGGTACTTCCTCGATCACGTCGCCGAATGGATCGCCGAGGTCGACCGCGGTCACCTCTACCCCTACGAGGGCAACTACTCGACCTACCTCGAGAAGAAGCGCGAGCGCCTGCAGGTCCAGGGCAAGAAGGACGCGAAGCTCGCCAAGCGCCTCAAGGACGAACTCGAATGGGTGCGGTCGAACCCGAAGGCCAAGCAGACGAAGTCGAAGGCCCGCCTCGCCCGCTACGAGGAGATGGCCGCTGAGGCCGAGAAGACGCGGAAGCTCGACTTCGAAGAGATCCAGATCCCGGCCGGCCCCCGCCTCGGCGACATCGTCATCGAAGCGAAGGATCTTGAGAAGGGCTTCGACGGCCGCCTGCTCATCGACGGACTGAGCTTCTCGCTGCCGCGCAACGGCATCGTCGGCGTCATCGGCCCCAACGGCGTCGGCAAGTCGACGCTGTTCAAGACGATCGTCGGCCTCGAAGAGCTCGACAACGGCAACCTCAAGGTCGGCGAGACCGTGAAGATCTCCTACGTCGACCAGTCCCGCGGGGGCATCGATCCGGAGAAGTCGCTGTGGGAGGTCGTCTCCGACGGACTCGACTTCATCCAGGTCGGCGCCGTCGAGATGCCCTCGCGCGCCTACGTCTCCGCGTTCGGCTTCAAGGGCCCCGACCAGCAGAAGAAGGCCGGAGTGCTCTCCGGTGGTGAGCGCAACCGCCTCAACCTCGCGCTCACGCTCAAGCAGGGCGGCAACCTGCTCCTCCTCGACGAGCCGACGAACGACCTCGACGTCGAGACCCTGGGATCGCTCGAGAACGCCCTGCTCGAGTTCCCCGGCTGCGCCGTCGTCGTCTCCCACGACCGCTGGTTCCTCGACCGCGTCGCCACGCACATCCTCGCGTGGGAGGGCAACGACGAGGACCCGGCTCAGTGGTACTGGTTCGAGGGCAACTTCGAAGCGTACGAGAAGAACAAGGTCGAGCGCCTCGGCGAGGATGCGGCCCGCCCGCACCGCGTCACCCATCGTCGCCTCACCCGCGACTGACGGACTCAGAACACGAGGGCCCCGGCATCATGCCGGGGCCCTCGTGCGCGGGCGGCGGTCTATGAGCGCGGGCCGGCTCCGGGTTCGAAGCGGTCGAAGAGCTTCCGCCACAGGCGGTGGAAGAGCGTGAGCAGCCAGCGGACGACGAACGTGGCGAGGATGCCGAGGACGAGCGCGATGATCGCGACGAGTCCGATGTGGAGATCCGTGCGATCCCGGAGGATGAGCAGCGCGATCGACGTGAGCACGAGGCACAGGGCGACGTTGACGAGGCGACTGAGGATCGAGGCGAGGATCTCGATCATCGCGGTCTTGTCATCGCTCACGGCATGTCCTTGACGCGGACCATGCCCTCCTGCGCGACGGTGGCGAGGAGCTCGCCGTCGCGGGAGAAGATCCGCCCGTAGCCGAGACCGCGACCGCCGCGGGCCGCCGGCGATTCCTGGACGTAGAGCATCCAGTCGTCGACGTGGACGCGCCGATGCCACCACATCGCATGGTCGAGGCTCGCGACCCGCAGGCCGGGGGTGGCCCAAGTGAGGTCGTGCTTGCGCAGCACCGGTTCGAGGAGGTTGAAGTCGCTGGCATAGGCCAGCGCCGCCGCATTGAGCACGGGGTCGTCGCCGAAGTGCGCGCTCGCGCGGAACCACACGTGCTGCTCGGGCAGCTCCGTGTCGATGTCCCCGGCACCGGGAACCCCGAAGGGCTCGACGGGACGGATGTCGAAGGGGCGCCGATTGAACCATTCGGTGACGCGCAGGGAATCGTCGGCGGCGAGCAGCTCCCGCAGATCGGGGCTGTCCTCGGGGCCCGGGATTCCCGTGGGCATCGGCTCGGAGTGCTCGAATCCCGGCTGCTCGTCCTGGAACGAGGCGATGAGCGAGAGGATCGGCACGTCCTTCTGATAGGCGTGGACGCGTCGAGCGGAGAAGGACCGGCCGTCGCGGAGGCGTTCGCCCCCGAACTCGATGGGTTCGGCGACGTCGCCGGCCCGCAGGAAATAGCCGTGCAGCGAGTGGATGAGGCGGTCGGCGGGCAGGGTCGCGGCGGCCGCGACGATGCACTGCGCGAGCACCTGACCGCCGAAGACGCGGCCGTCGGGCTTGTACTGGCTCGGCCCGACGAAATGATCCGACTCCCGCCTCGACTCGTCCACGGCGACCTTCCTCAACTCGAGGAGTTCGTGCAGACGGGCGACATTCGCCTCGGCGAGGGTCGGTTCGGTTTCGCTCACATGGGCCTCCGGAAGGACAGGGTCGGACATCGTCTCGATCCTACCCGGGCACCGTGCGACCTGCGAGGAGACGCATCGCACGACCGCCGGCAACAGGGCAGTTCGAGCGGGCACGCGGGTGATCCGGTCCGGTGAGCCACCTGCGGCGGGATGAGTCGCCCGGGCACAGGCCGGGGTCTGCGGGATGGCATCATGGGATCATGCACTCAGGCGCCACGAACCCCCTTCTCGACGAATTCACCCGAGTCCTCCTCGAACTGAGATGGGGTGACATGGACGCCTACGGACACGTCAACAACGTCGTCCAGCTCCGGCTCCTCGAAGAGGCCCGCGTCCGGGCGCTGGGATCCCCGACGCAGAGCCGCGACGCCGCCGTCGGGCCGGGGGAGTACGGCGCCGCCGAGGTGGTCTCCGGTCTTCCGATGCCCGAGGTCTTCGGGGCCGCCTCGGCGACGACCGAACTCCTCGTCGCCTCGCACGCCATCGAATACCGCGCCCCGATCAGCTACCGTCCCGGACCGATCGCCGTCGATCTCGTCATCAGCGAGGTGCGGCCCGCCTCGGTGACGATCAGCTACGTCATCGTCGAGCCCGACGGCTCCCTCGTCTACACGGTCTCCGAGACCGTCATCGCCTTCGTCGACCAGGCCAGCGGTCGTCCGCGGCGCCTGAGCGAGGAGGAGATCGTCGCCCTCGAGTCGGTCGTGCGCGCCCCCGCGCGGATGCGGAGCCTGCGCCGATGACGACCCTCGAGATCGCCGATGAGAAGGCCCTGTCCGACCTTGCCGCGTTCACCTCGCTGGCGCACCGACTCGATCCCGACGGGGCGATGCGCCTGCAGGTCGCCTCGGAGGTCCTCGTCCTCACCGTCGCTCCGCTCTTCCCGCACGGGATCGGCGATTCGACCCCGCTCGTGCTCGCGATGCGGATGCAGCGGCTCGATTCCCCCGAACTCGACGGCCTCGACGAGGTCGTCCCGCTCGCCGCGCTGACCGACCGCTTCGCCCGCGCGGAGAACGGCACGAGCCTCCCGCTGCCGCCGACGTCGATGCTCGTCTCCTGGGCCGGCATCGCCCCACCTCGGGGACCGTGGGAGCAGACGGACACGATCGCCCCGTCCGCCCTTATCGCCGGCGCCGAGGCGGGGATCGCCGAGGTCGCCGACGGCACTCCCGACGGGGCGGGCTCGCACGCGGTCAAAGCGCTCCGGGCACGGGTGTGGGCGGCCCCGCTGACGGGCGACCACGGGACGACGCTGACGGCGGGCCTCGCCTTCGCCGCCGCCGGCCTCCGCTTCCTCCCGCCATCGGCGAACGCCGCCTGCCCGATCATGGAATCCGCCGGCTGGCTGCGCGTCGTCACCCCCGGCGGCCACCTCCTCACCCGGAAGACCGCCTGAGGCAGACGGCAGGGGGCGCGAGCCCGCCAGGGCTCACCCTGCTTCGCACGGCTCTGGTCCTGACCTGAGCCCTGGATACCACGGTGAGCCGCAGACACCGGTATGCGCAGAACAGAGCGCGCACCTGACCTGCGTCGCGCGCGGTGCACGCAGACCTGACGCGAGCCGCGTGCACGGCACGCATCACGCATACCGAGGTGAGCGGCAGCCTCAGGCTCCGGTGCTGTTCGTATTCACCATCGCGGTGGCGGCGCGCTGGAAGTAGTCCCAGAACACCTCGTCGTAGAGGGGCGGCAGGTCGACCTCGTCAAGCGCCCCGCGCATCGCCCGCAGCCACCGATCCCGAGCGTCGAAGTCGACGGGGAACGGGAAGTGGCGCATCCGCAGACGGGGGTGGCCCCTCTCCTCCTGATACGTCGTCGGTCCGCCGAAGTACTGCTCGAGGAACATCTGGAGCCGGTGCTTGGCTCCGATGAGGTCGTGGCCCTCCGGGTACATGCTGATGAGCGGCTCGTCGGCGGCGACATTGGCGTAGAACGCGTCGACGAGCCGGGTGAACGTCGGATGGCCGCCGACCGCGTCGAAGATCGTCTCTGAGCTCATCGCTTCCTTCCCTCGGGATTCCCGCTGCCCTTGTGTCCGGCGCCTGCGCGGCTGCCCGTCGAGCGACCGCCCGGCGCGCGACCGCCGGAGGTCCGACCGGTCGCCGGGGACTTGCCCGAGCCGCCGGTCGACGCGGACTCGCGGTCGTGGTCCTCGGAGTCGTCCTCGGCTTCGTTCGTCGACTTGATCTTCGCCGCCTCGGTGGGGTCGGGCAGCGTGCGGAAGACCGTCTCCTGCGTGATCGGGATGTGGATGCCGTATTTGTCCATCTGGCGCTTGAGCTCGGCACGGAAGGCGCGCGCGACCTTCCACTGCTGGTTCGGCTTCGTCTTGAGCACCGTGCGGATGACCTGCGACTGCGCCGACAGGGACTCGACACCCCAGATCTCGGGCTGCTCGAGGATCGCATCGGCGATCTCCGGGTCCTCCTCGATGACCTTCGTCGTGTCGGCGATGACCTTCGAATACGTCGCCACCGAGGTGTTGTAGGCGACGGGGATGTCGAGGACGGCGCGGGCCCAGCCCTGCGACTGGTTGCCGACGCGGAGGATCTCGCCGTTGCGCACATGCCACAGCGTCCCGTCGAGTCCGCGGACCTGGGTGGTGCGCAGGCCGACGTCCTCGACGGTGCCGATCGCCTCGCCGAGGTCGACGGAGTCGCCGATCCCGTACTGGTCCTCGATGACCATGAAGAAGCCCGACAGGTAGTCCTTGACGAGCGCCTGCGCCCCGAAGCCGATCGCGACACCCGCGATACCCGCCGAGGCGAGGATCGGGCCGACGTTGAAGTTGAGCTCGGAGAGGACGATGAGGCTCGCGACGACCGCGATGACGATCGAGGTCACCGAGGAGAGCATCCGTCCCACGGTCTGTGCGCGCTGGGCGCGGCGCTCCCTGATCGTCGCCTGGTCGATACCGGTGAACTGCGACTCCATCGCCGAGGTGGAGAACCGCGACGTCGCCTTCGAGCTGCCGACGGTGCCCTTCGCCACGCCTGCGGCGAAGCGGCGGATGACGATGCGCATGAGGAAGTTGATGATGAGCGCACCGACGATGATGATGGTGACCCGCAGCGGGACGTCGAGGAGGAACGCCCAATCGATCTGCGAGGCGGCGAGCAGAGTGGTCTCGAGAGAATCAGAAGTCATGATGCCCTCGAGCCTAGCGAGCGATCTTGGACGGGTCCTCAACCATGCTGGACGTCTCCTGAGCCGTCAGGGCCCGCTGCGCGTCGGCGAGGTTCTCCCGCATCAGCCGCAGCAGTCCCTTCGGCGCCGCCGGATGATCGGTCAGCCACGTCGCCGCCTGGGCCACGGTGTGGGCGGTGGCCGGCGGGAAGAGCTTGAGCGTCATCGTCTGCGCCATCTCGAGCGTCCGGGTCTCCCACCAGCCCGAGACCCGCTGGAAGTACTCGGTGGCGAAGTCGAGGAGGGGCGGTTCGGCGGCGATGAGCTCACCGGTGTCGGTCTGCAGTCCCATCGCGAACCCGGTGGCCAGGGCCCCGAGCTCCGAGTTCGGCAGGTCGACCTCGTCGATCATCCGGGTGAAGGCCTGCGACTTCGCCGCCGAGGTCGCCCTGGCGGCCCGTGCGGTCGCGGCCTGCCGCTGTCCGGTGGCGCTGGGATCCTCGGCGGACATGTCCGCGATCGCGGACTCGGCGATCGCATCGTGGTTCGACAGGGCGATGAGCAGCTCCCATTTGAGGTCCGTGTCGATCGTGATGCCGCCGACCTCGGCGGCGTCGAGCCACTGCCGCAGCTGGTCGATCTGCGCCGGTGATTCGGCATGCCGGATGACTCCGCGGAGGAACTGGAACGCCTGATCCGATCCGGCCGGGGCCGATGCGAAGAGCTCGCCGAGGCGGTCGGCGACCCGGGTGTGTGCCTCCGCCCGCTCGGCCGGGGGCAGGTAGGCTCCGACGGCCGTCTCGAGCTGGCGCATCTGCGTGAGCAGACCGGAGGAGTGGGTGATCGCCCCGAGGTGGTCGAGCAGGGTCTCGATGTAGACGCCGGCCGGCAGCTCGCCGTCGCGCACGGAGTCCCACAGGGTGCTGAGCACGAGCAGCTGGGTGAGGGAATCGTCGAAATCGCTCAGCCGTGCCGCCGCGACCCGCATGCTCTCGGGATCGAAGCGGACCTTCGCATAGGTGAGGTCGGCGTCGTTGACGACGATGACGTCGGGCTTGGGCAGTCCCACGGCTTCGGGCACGTCCGCCTCGGCGGAGTCGAGATCGAGCGGGAGGGCGTGTGTGCGCACGAGCCGACCCTCCGCGTTCTCGGAGTAGAACCCGATCGCCAGGCGATGGGGACGCAGGGACGGCACCGGCTGCCCTTCGATGATCCACGGCTTCTGCGTCACCCGCAGCCGCGTGACCACCTCGGCGGGGGAGGAGTCCGATTCCTGGGCGGTGTCGGCCGGCGCGGTCTCGACGCTCGCCTCGATGAGGTTGACGCCGGATTCCTCGAGCCACAGCTTCGACCACGTCGCGAGGTCGCGTCCGCTCGTCGCCTCGAGCTCGCGCAGCAGGTCGGACAGTTCCGTGTTCGCCCACGCATGCTTCTCGAAGTACTGGGCGAGGCCGGCGAAGAACTCGGCCCGGCCGACCCAGGCGACGAGCTGCTTGAGCACGGAGGCGCCCTTGGCGTACGTGATGCCGTCGAAGTTGACCTCGACGTCGGCGAGGTCCTCGATGGGGGCGACGATCGGGTGCGTGCTCGGCAGCTGATCCTGCCGGTAGGCCCACGACTTCTCGATCGTCGCGAACGTCGTCCACGCCTCGGTGTACTTCGTCGCCTCGGCGGTCGCGAGCGTCGACATGAACTCGGCGAAGGACTCGTTGAGCCACAGGTCGTTCCACCACTTCATCGTCACGAGATCGCCGAACCACATGTGCGCGAGCTCGTGGAGGACGGTGACGGTGCGGCGCTCGACGAGGGCCTCGGTGGGACGGGAGCGGAAGATGTAGTTCTCGAGGATCGTCACGGCCCCGGCGTTCTCCATCGCCCCGGCGTTGAACTCGGGGACGAAGAGCTGATCGTACTTCTCGAACGGGTAGGGCACCCCGAACTCGCGTTCGAAGAACTCGAAGCCGGCGCGGGTGATCCTGAAGAGGGTGTCGGAGTCGAGGTGCTCGAAGAGCGACTCGCGGCAGTAGAGGCCCAGCGGCACCGGCTGGCCGTCGGAGGAGACGAGCTCGGAGTGGACGCTGCGGTAGGGGCCGGCGATGATCGCGGTGATGTAGGAGGAGATCGGCGTCGTCGGGGCGAACTGCCACACGGCCATGCCCTCGGCGGCCTCCTCGCCGAGGTCGGCGAATGTCTCCGCCGGATCGCCAGGGGTCGGAGTCGGGGAGTTCGAGACGACGGTCCAGTGCTCGGGGGCGACGACGGTGAAGGAGAACGGGGCCTTGAGGTCGGGCTGCTCGAAGACGGGGAAGACGCGGCGGGCGTCGGGCACCTCGAACTGCGAGTAGAGGTAGACCTCGTCATCGATCGGGTCGACGAAGCGGTGGAGGCCCTCACCCGTGTTCATATAGGAGAAATGAGCGTCGATGACGAGCTCGTTCTCCGCCGCGAGTCGCGGCAGGGTGATGCGGGAGGGGGCGACGACCTCGGCGAGTTCGAGGTCGAGGCCGTTGAGCACGATCCTCTCGACGCTCGCGGTGATCGCGTCGATGAAGGTCGTCGCATCCGGATCGGCGGTGAAGCGGATCCGGGACCGCACCCGGAACGAGTCCCCGCGACCGGTGAGGATGAGCGTGTGCTCGTAGCTCGTGACGTCAATGTGAGACGACCGCGAACGTGCTTCGTCGCGGGTGAGGTTGTATTGGGGCACTGTCTGGCGACCTCCGCATCAAGTCATGTGTACTGTCGTCATTCTGTCATGGACGCCGCGCGATCCAGGCGACGAGGACGCGGTGGGCCGGGAGCGCGCGGAGTTGGTAGATTGGCACAGTGACCGGGGCGCTGCTGCGCGCCCCCTGCCGATGAGGAGCGAGAATGAGCAGAGAGACCCTTGACCTGTGGTTCGACACGGCATGCCCGTGGGCGTGGATGACGTCCCGGTGGGGACTCGAGGTCGCGAAAGTCCGCGACGTCGACGTCCGCTTCCATCCGATGAGCCTCAACATCCTCAACCGCGACAAGGACCTGCCCGAGGACTACCGGGAGCTCATCGACCGCACCCTGGGTCCGATGCGCGTCGTCACCGCCGCGATCGCCGAGCACGGCGAGGAGATCGCCGAACCGCTCTACACCGCGATCGGCACCCGCATCCACCCCGGTGGGGAGCAGGACTTCGACAAGGCCGTCGCCGAGGCGCTCGCTGAGCTCGACCTGCCCGCCGAACTCCTCGACTACGCCGAGCGCGACGACTACGACGCGGCGCTGCAGGCCTCCCACGACGAGGCGATGGCCCTCGTCGGCGACGACGTCGGCACCCCGATCTGCCGGGTCGCCGGCACCGCGTTCTTCGGTCCCGTCGTCACCCCGGCCCCGAAGGGCGAGGACGCCGGGCGCCTCTTCGACGGCGTCGTCGCCGTCGCCTCGACGCCGGGCTTCTTCGAACTCAAGCGCACCCGCGACCAGGGCCCGATCTTCGACTGACGCTCGTTACAAGACCGACGAGCTGACCAACCCTGACGAAAGGCACATGATGAAGGTTCACCTCGGCACCGACCACGCCGGGTACGAGTTCAAAGAGGTCCTCAAGGACCACCTCGGCGAGGAGGGCTACGAGGTCGTCGACCACGGCGCGCTCGAGTACGACGCGCTCGACGACTATCCGGCGTTCTGCATCGCCGCGGCTCAGGCCGTCGTCGACGACCGGGCCGCGGGCCTCGACTCGCTCGGCGTCGTCATCGGCGGGTCGGGCAACGGGGAGCAGATGGCGGCCAACCTCGTCACCGGCGCCAGGGCCGCTCTGGCCTGGAACCCGGAGATCGCGCAGCTCGCCCGCGAGCACAACGATGCGCAGATCGTCGCCGTCGGCGCCCGCCAGCATTCCGAAGCCGATGCGATCGCCATCGTCGACGCGTTCCTCACCACCCCCTTCTCCGGTGATGAACGCCATTCCCGCCGGATCGGGATCATGGCCGCCTACGAGACCGAGGGACAGGCCGGACTGTGAGGATCCGGGGCGCGGTGCTGCGCGAGATGGAGCATGCCCGGCCGTATGCGGAGTCGTCCCCGCTCACGGTCGAGGAGCTCGACCTCGACGCGCCGGGCCCCGGGGAGATCCTCATCCGGCTGACCGCGGCCGGAGTGTGCCACTCCGACCTCTCCGTCGTCGACGGGAACCGGCCCCGGCCGCTGCCGATGCTGCTCGGCCATGAGGGCGCGGGCATCGTCGAGGCCCTCGGCGACGGCGTCGACGACCTCGAGATCGGCGACCAGGTCGTCACCGTGTTCCTGCCGCGCTGCGGGGTCTGCCGCAACTGCCTCACCGACGGGAAGCTGCCGTGTCTGCCCGGGAGCGCGACGAACGCCGCGGGCACCCTGCCCTTCGACGGTCACCGGGTGCGGCTCCACGACGTCTCCGGTACTGAGGTGCTCCACCACCTCGGCGCGTCGGTCTTCGCCACGCACGCCGTGGTCAACCGCGCCTCCGTCGTGCCCGTCGGCCACGATGTGCCGGCCCCGATCGCCGCGGTGCTCGGGTGCGCGGTGCTCACCGGCGGGGGAGCGGTCCTCAACGCCGGCGCCCCGGGCCCTGACGACGAGGTGATGATCGTCGGCCTCGGCGGGGTCGGGATGGCCGCGCTCATCACGGCGCTGTCGATCGAGACCGCCGGGGTCATCGGCGTCGACGCGAACCCGGACAAGCTCGAGCATGCGCGGAGGCTCGGGGCGGTCGAGGTCTACACCCCCGAGGAGCTCGGAGACCGGACGGCGCCGATCGTCATCGAATGCGTCGGCCATCCCCGCGCCTTCGAAACCGCGTTCACCGCGACCGCCGTCGGCGGAACCACCGTGACCGTCGGCCTGCCCGCCCCGGATGCCGAGGCCCGCATCACCCCGGTGACGCTGACCGCCGAGGCGCGCACCGTCATCGGGTCCTACCTCGGGTCGGCCGTGCCGGCCCGCGACATCCCGATCTACGCGCAGCTGTGGCGCGAGGGCCGATTGCCCGTCGAGGAGCTCATCTCCGAGACCGTCGCCCTGGACGACATCAACGCAGCGTTCGACGCGCTGGCCGCCGGCACCGTCATCCGCCAGGTCATCGACTTCGAGCGCTGAGGCACGCCCCGTGCCGCGGGGCGGCCGCTCACTCCGGTGCCGGGATGCGGATGATCCGGTCGTCGCCGGGCCCCGGATCGCCGCGACCGTCGGTGTTGTTCGTCAGCATCCAGATCTCCCCGGTCGGGGTCGTGACGACGTCGCGGAGGCGACCGTACTCGCCGTCGTAGGACGTCCGCGACTGCGAGAGGTCGGTGACCGGGACCTCGCGCAGCGTCGCACCGCGGAGATTGGCGATGAGGATCGAGTCGCCGGTGATCGTCATCCCGCTCGGACTCGCCTCCGCCGGAGCCCACTGCTGGACCGGATCGACGAAGTCCCCGCCCTCCCCGGGATCGGACATGCCCTCGACCTCGGGCCAGCCGTAGTTCGCCCCGGGTTCGATGACGTTGAGCTCGTCCCACGCGTTCTGCCCGAATTCGCTGGCGTACATCGTCCCGTCCTCGTCCCAGCTCAGACCCTGCGGATTGCGGTGACCGTAGGAGTAGACGTACGACCCGTCGAACGGGTTGTCCTCGGGCACCGCGCCGTCAGGGGTCAGCCGCAGGATCTTGCCCGACAGGGCGTCCCGGTCCTGCGCCGAGGCGCTGTTGCCGGCATCGCCGGCCGTGGCGTAGAGCATGCCGTCGGGTCCGAAGGCGAGTCGGCCGCCGTTGTGGGTGGTCCCTGCCGGGATGCCGTCGAGGAGCACCTCGGGCTCCCCGAGGCCGAGGCCCCCGGGGTCGCCGGTGAGCGGGAAGCGGACGATGCGGTTGCCGTCGGCGGCCGTGAAGTAGGAGTAGAGGACGTCGTCGGCGACGGCGAGGCCGAGCAGGCCGCCCTCGCCGGCGGCGGCGACGTCGGGCACGGTGCCGACCTCCCGGACCTGCGCGGGACGGTCGCCGGAGAGTTCGAGGATCCGCCCCGTATCGCGTTCGGACACGAGCGGGGAGCTGCCGGCGAAGGCGATCGACCACGGTGCGTCGAGGTTCTCGGCGACGACCTCGGGGGCGGTGAGCGGCGGGGGAGACCCCGTCTCAGTACTCGGTGCCTGCGACGGGGAGAACGCCGAGCTGCCCGGCGCCGAGCTCGGGTCGTCCCCTGCGGTGCAGGCGCTGAGGGCGAGGCCGACGGCGGCCCCGAGCGCGGTCAGGCGCACGGTCCGCGTCCGGGTGCGCAGGCGTGAGAGCGGGCTCGGGTGCGAGGACGGGGGCAGCGGCGCCATGGCGGGTCCTTCCTGGATCCGGTCGGGACACCATTGTCGCGAACTTCCCTGCCGCGGGTCGAGCCTCATGCCGTCCAATGGGAACGGCGGTGAATGCAGGAGAGCCGCCCTGACCTGCAGGTCAGGGCGGCTCTCGATCGTCGGGATGACAGGATTTGAACCTGCGACCCTCTGTTCCCAAAACAGATGCGCTACCAAGCTGCGCCACATCCCGCGACACTCAATCTAACCACATCCGCAGGCGGCGTCCCAACGGCGTCCGCGGCCTGTGACACACGTCATGAAAGCCCGATTTGGCCCGTGCCGACGACCTCGGATATAGTCATATTCGCAACACGGGGATGTAGCTCAATGGTAGAGCCTCAGTCTTCCAAACTGATGGTGCGGGTTCGATTCCCGTCATCCCCTCCACCGGCCGGTCGGACCCTTGTGGTTCGGCCGGTTTTCTCGTCTGCGCGACCACCTCGGCGCTTTTCGTGTTTTGGCTCCCGTTTCGCGTAGGATGGGTGACTGCATCTCCAAAGGACATGGTCCATGTCCGATCCCTCAGCGGTCCCACGACTGACGAACCGTCGTGTCGACTGCGAGCATGATTGTCGATTCTGAAAGGTCCCACTGTGAAGAGCTCCGTCGAGCAACTCGACCCGACCCGGGTCAAGATCAGCGTGGAAGTCCCATACGCCGAACTCAAGCCGAGCGTCGACGAGGCCTACAAGACCATCGGTTCCCAGGTCAACGTCCCCGGGTTCCGTCAGGGCAAGGTCCCCACGCGCATCATCGACCAGCGCGTCGGCCGCCCCACCGTGATCCAGGAAGCGATCAACAACGGACTCGACGCGTTCTACCGTGACGCCGTGGAAGCCAACGATCTCAAGCCGCTCGGCCAGCCCGAGGTCGAGATCTCCGAGGTTCCCGGCCTCGACGGCACCGAGGACGGCGACCTCGTCTTCACCGTCGACGTCGACGTGCGCCCCGAGATCACGCTGCCCGCCTACGACTCGATCACCGTCGAGGTCGACCCCATCGAGGTCACCGACGCCGACGTCGAGAACGAGCTCGAGCAGCTGCGCTCGCGCTTCGGCACTCTGACCTCCGTCGACCGCCCGGCGGCCAAGGACGACTTCGTCACCCTCGACCTCGTCGCGAAGATCGACGACGAGGAGATCGACTCGGCCTCCGACATCTCCTACCAGGTGGGCGCCGGGACCATGCTCGAGGGCATGGACGAAGCCCTCGAAGGCCTCTCGGCCGACGAGTCGACGACCTTCTCGACGACGTTCGCCGGCGGCGAGCACGAGGGCGAGGAGGGCACCGTGACCGTCACCCTCAAGGCCGTCAAGGAACGCGAACTGCCCGAGGCCGACGACGACTTCGCGCAGCTGGCCAGCGAGTTCGACACCATCGACGAGCTCCGCGAGGACCTCAAGGTCCAGGCCGGCAAGCAGAAGGAGTTCGCGCAGGGCGCCGAGGCGCGCGACAAGGTCCTCGAAGCGATCATCGAGGCCGTCGACGTGCCGGTGCCCGCGAAGATCGTCACCGACGAGGTCGAGCGCCACCTCGAGTCCGAAAACCGCGTCGACGACGATGAGCACCGCAAGGAGGTCACCGAGGAGACCGAGCGCAACCTGCGCACGCAGTTCGTCCTCGATGCCATCGCCGAGGCCGAAGAGGTCGAGGTCACCCAGCCCGAGCTCATCGAGTACCTCATCTCCGCCTCGCAGCAGTACGGCATGAACCCGAACGAGTTCGCGCAGATGCTCGACAACTCCGGCCAGGTCAACGCCCTCGTCGGTGAGGTCTCGCGGCGCAAGGCCCTCGCCGCGGCGCTGGCCGGCGCCGTCGTCAAGGACACCGACGGCAACGTCGTCGACATGGAGGAGTTCACCTCGCCCGCCGACGACTCCGCCGAGACCGTCTCCGCTGACGACTCCGAGGCCGACGACGCCGAGGCCGACGAGACCGCCGCCGAGGATGCGAAGGCCGACGCCGACGAGAAGTGAGCGTCCGTCACGCAGGCCGACGGCCGCCTCGGCGAGGGTCTGCTGACTGAGCACCGCTGACAACGGCGGGCACGGGATGACCGTGCCCGCCGTTTCGCGCATTCAGCCGCGGATCGCAGCCTTTCACGCTGAGGGCGAACACGGCTGATCGGGGGGACTAAAACCTGCGGCGCACCAGTTAGAGTCCATAGCAAGCCAATCTAGACCAACAGGAGAGAAACGTGAGCGCACACGACACGACAGCGCCCGTCGGCCTCGACGCCGGTGGGGGCATGGGCCTCGACGACCACATCTTCAACCGTCTGCTCAAGGAGCGGATCATCTGGCTCGGCTCGGAGGTCCGCGACGACAACGCCAACGCGATCTGCGCGCAGATGATGCTGCTGGCGGCCGAGGACCCCGATTCCGACATCTGGCTCTACATCAACTCGCCCGGCGGCTCGGTCACCGCGGGCATGGCGATCTACGACACCATGCAGTACATCAAGCCGGACGTCGCGACCGTCGCGATGGGCATGGCCGCCTCGATGGGGCAGTTCCTGCTGTCCTCCGGCGCCAAGGGCAAGCGCTACGCGACTCCGCACGCGCGCATCCTCATGCACCAGCCGCTCGGCGGCATCGGCGGCACGGCCACGGACATCAAGATCCAGGCCGAGCTCATCCTCCACATGAAGAAGCAGATGGCCGAGCTGACCGCCGAGCAGACCGGCAAGTCGCTCGAGCAGATCCTCAAGGACAACGACCGCGACCACTGGTTCACCGCCGAGGAAGCCCTCGAATACGGCTTCATCGACGACGTCGTGACCCAGGCGTCCGAAGTCAACGACAAGTGACGGGGAGACAGGGAAGAATGAACTCAATGAATCTCATGCCAGGGTCGACCGCCGGCCAGATGCCGGTGTCGCGCTACGTCATGCCGCAGTTCGAAGAGCGCACGCCGTACGGCTTCAAGCGTCAGGACCCGTACACGAAGCTGTTCGAGGATCGTGTGATCTTCCTCGGCGTGCAGGTCGATGACACGAGCGCCGACGACATCATGGCGCAGCTGCTCGTCCTCGAATCGCAGGACCCCGACCGCGACATCACCCTCTACATCAACTCGCCCGGCGGCTCGTTCACCGCGCTGACCGCGATCTACGACACGATGCAGTACATCAAGCCGGAGATCCAGACGGTGTGCCTGGGCCAGGCGGCCTCCGCCGCGGCCGTGCTGCTCGCCGCCGGCACCCCCGGCAAGCGACTCGCGCTGCCCAACGCCCGCGTCCTCATCCACCAGCCCTCGATGCAGGGCCAGGGACAGGGCCAGGCCTCGGACATCGAGATCCAGGCCGCCGAGGTGCTGCGCATGCGCCAGTGGCTCGAGGCGACGCTGTCGAAGCACTCGAACAAGACCGAGGAGCAGGTGTCGAACGACATCGAACGCGACCTCTTCCTCACCGCCGAGCAGGCGAAGGACTACGGTCTCGTCGACCAGGTGCTCACCTCCCGCAAGGGAGCCTGAGCCCCGGCAGTCAGCGGGCCCGGACGGCGGCGGTCGTCCGGGCCCGCTGTCGTCTCCGCCGCCGGTCGGGTGGGTGATCCGCCGAGGCGGTTCCGACACACCGTATGACCCCGCGCAGGCGCTGCGTCAGTGTCATATGGGAAGCTATTGAGGTACAGGAAACACGAGCGGTAGAGTTGGGGCGAGGCGCCCTGGCGAAAGGTTGTGACAGTGGCTCGCAGTGCGGACGGAGCAGATCTGCTCAAATGTAACTTCTGTGGCAAGTCACAGAAGCAGGTGCGGAAACTCATCGCCGGACCTGGGGTGTACATCTGCGATGAATGCATCGGACTGTGCAACGAGATCATCGAAGAGGAGCTCAGCGAGTCGACGACGGAGCACGCCGAACTCGAACTGCCCAAGCCGCGGGAGATCTTCGACTTCCTCCACGAGTACGTCGTCGGCCAGGATCCCGCGAAGAAGGCCCTCTCCGTCGCCGTCTACAACCACTACAAGCGCATCCGCGCCCTCCAGGGCGGGGACGACGCGAAGACGCTCGGCAGCGCCGATTCCGAGGTCGAGATCTCGAAGTCGAACATCCTCCTCGTCGGCCCCACCGGCTCCGGCAAGACCTACCTCGCCCAGACGCTCGCGAAGCGCCTCAATGTGCCCTTCGCTGTCGCCGATGCCACCGCGCTGACCGAAGCCGGCTACGTCGGCGAGGACGTCGAGAACATCCTCCTCAAGCTCATCCAGGCCGCGGACTTCGACATCCCGCGCGCCGAGCACGGCATCATCTACATCGACGAGATCGACAAGATCGCCCGCAAGTCGGAGAATCCGTCGATCACCCGCGACGTCTCCGGTGAGGGCGTGCAACAGGCGCTGCTGAAGATCCTCGAGGGCACGCAGGCCTCGGTGCCCCCGCAGGGCGGCCGCAAGCACCCGCATCAGGACTTCCTCCAGATCGACACGACGAACGTCCTCTTCATCGTCGCCGGCGCCTTCGCCGGTATGGAGGAGATCGTCGCCGGCCGCAAGGGCAAGCACGGCATCGGCTTCGGCGCCCTGCTCCAGTCGAAGAACGACGACGAGGACCTCTACGCGGACATCCTGCCCGAGGATCTGCTCAAGTTCGGGCTCATCCCCGAGTTCATCGGCCGTCTGCCGGTGCTCGCGACCGTGTCCAACCTCGACCGGCCGGCGCTCATGTCGATCCTCACCGAACCGAAGAACGCCCTGGTCAAGCAGTATCAGCGGATGTTCGAGTTCGACAACGTCGAGCTCCGTTTCGAGACCGAAGCCCTCGAGGCGATCGCCGATCTCGCGCTCCTGCGAGGCACCGGAGCCCGCGGTCTGCGGTCGATCATGGAGGAAGTCCTCCAGCCGATCATGTTCGATGTGCCCTCCCGCGAGGACGTCGCCGAGGTGGTCGTGACCAAGGACGTCGTCGAGAGCAACGTCGCCCCGACCCTCATCCCGCACGAGCAGACGCGGACGACGAAGAAGTCCGCGTGAGCGCTTCGCGCGCAGCATGAGGCTGTTCGCGGACACGAGACCGCTCAGATACGACAACTACCGCCGGCTGTGGCTGGCCAACATCGTCACCGTACTCGGTGCGCAGATGACGGTCGTCGCCATCCCGGCGCAGATCTTCCACATCACCGGGTCCTCCGGGTACGTCGGGCTCAGCGGTGTCTTCGGGCTCGTCCCGCTCATCGTCTTCGGGCTCTGGGGAGGGTCGCTCGCCGATGTCGTCGACCGGCGCAAGCTTCTCATCATCTCGACCGTCGGCCTCATCGTCACGAGTGCGCTGCTGGCGTTCCTCGCCGTCATCCAGATCGACAACGTGTGGGTGCTGCTCAGCGTGTTCGCGATGCAGCAGGCCTTCTTCGGACTCAACCAGCCCGCCCGCGGGGCGCTGCTGCCGACGATCGTGCCGCTCGCACTGCTGCCGGCGGCGAACTCGCTCAACATGACGGTCGCGACACTCGGAGCGGTCGCGGGTCCCGTCATCGGCGGGGCGCTCATTCCGGTCTTCGGCTACCAGATGCTCTACATCCTCGACGCTCTCTTCCTCGCGACCACTCTCTATGCCGTGGTCAGGCTTCCCCCGCTCGTGCCGGGGAAGCAGCCGGACACGCGGTCGGGGTTCAAGGGCGTCGTCGACGGGTTCCGGTACCTCGGGACGAACACCGTCGTCATGGTCTCCCTCCTCGTCGACGTCATCGCCATGGTCTTCGGCATGCCCCGTGCGCTGTTCCCGCAGATCGCGACCGAGACCTTCGGCGGTCCGCCCGAGGGCGGCATCGTCTTCTCGCTTCTCTTCGCAGCGCTGGCTGCGGGCAGTGCCCTGGCCGGGATCTTCTCCGGGTGGGTCTCGAAGGTCGAACGTCAGGGGCTCGCCGTCATCGTCGCGATCATCGTCTGGGGTGCGGCGATGACGATCTTCGGGTTCGCGCTGCCGTTCGCGAGCGGCTTCTGGATGGCCGCGCTCATCGTCGCGCTCTTCGGGCTCGCACTCGGCGGGGGAGCGGACATCATCTCCGCGGCCTTCCGGTCGACGATGCTCCAGGAGGCCGCCAGCGATGACATGCGCGGGCGCGTGCAGGGCGTGTTCATCGTCGTCGTCGCCGGTGGACCGCGCATCGCCGACATCGTCCACGGCTATGCCGCTGAGGCGACCACGACGACGATCGCTTCGGCCGGCGGCGGCATCGCCGTCATCGTGCTCGTCCTCATCTGCGCCGCAGTCTTCCCGGCGTTCCGACGCTACCGTGTCGAGAGGGGCGGGGCGGACGAGACGCGCTCGGTGGCCTGAGCCGCCGGCTCGAGGCCATGTGGCAGAAGGCGGGGACCGCCTCGGCGAGGGCCAGCCGTGGTCAGTGCTGGTGAGGGCCGACGGGGGACCGCCTCGGCGATCACACCTCCGCGATGACACCCCGGCGATCACACCTCGGCGATCACACCCCGGTGAGCGCCGACTCCATGTTCGCGAGGATGCCCGGCCATCCCGATCCCATGCCCTTGTACGCCTGCTGACCGAGCGGGGAGTCGACGTCGAGACCGGAATGGGCGAGGAACAGGCGTGTGCCCGTGCCCTCGGGTTCGATGGTCCAGGTCAGGGTCGAGTCGAGGCTGCCCTCGGCGAAGGTGAAGGCGATGAGGCGTTCGGGTTCGACGCGGGTCACCGTGCACGGCTGCTCACCGAAGCCGCCCATGTCGAGGGTGAAGGCGTGGCCGACGACCGGGGCGATGTCGCCGGGCGCCCACCATCGCGCGAGCAGCTCGGGTTCGGTGAGTGCCCGCCAGACGGTGTGCGGTGAGTGGGTGAGGAACTGGTCGACTTCGATGGTCCGTTCGTCAGTCATCGTTGGTCTCCGTTTCGGGGTCGGGTTTCGTGTTCCGTGGCGGTATCGGGCTGGGCTTCAGTGTCGGGTTCGGTGATGTCGTCGAGGGTGCGCGCCAGATCGCCGAGGCGGTCGCGCCAATACCGTTCGAAGGGGTGGAGCCATTCGCCGAGCTCGGCCAGGGGCGCCGGTTCGAGATGATAGATCCGCCGCTGACCCTGCGGCTCCTCGCGGACGAGGCCGGCGAGACGGAGGATTCGCAGGTGTTCGGAGACCGCGGGGCGGCTGAGGTCGAAGAGCGCTGTCAGTTCGGTGACGGAGCGCGGTTCGTCGCGCACCGCCTCGAGGATCTCACGGCGTGTGGGGTTCGCGACGGCAGCGAAGACATCGGTGTTCACGCCCTCGAGGTTATGTCGGGAATATCCGACATGTCAAGAATCTCCGACATATCTGTGCGGTGAGCGGCGGGTTGTGTGTGCGGCTGCGGGTGGTGTTCGCCGGTGCTCGAGGAGCGTCTCGCGGCGACCCGGATGCGGAGCTCGAAGAACTACGTGTGCACGGGGTGGAACTGCGACTGCGCGTTGTGTGTGGCGAGCTGCGGGTTGTGCGAGAGCTCAAGGGTTGTCCGTGCGGCGGAGGGTTGCGAGCAGACCGACGGGTTGTGTGTGCGGCTGTGGGTGGTGTTTGCCGGTGCGTCGAGGCGCGTCGCGTGCCGACCCGGATGCGGAGCTTGACGAACTACGCGTGCACGGGGTGGATCTGCGACTGCGCGGTGTGAGTGGCGAGCTGCGGGTAGTGCGAGAGTTCCAGGGTTGTGCGCGAGCTCAAGGGTTGTGCGTGGGGCGGAGGGTTGTCAGGGGACCGGCGGGTAGTCGGTGCGGGCGGAGATCTGTCGGCACACCGGTGAGCAGCGCGAGTGGGCCAGTGCCGGGCAGTGCGTGTGGGAAACGGAGCGTGACGCGGCGCGGCCGCCGGTGGGGACCGACGGCCGCTGGGGATGTGGAGCGGGGATGCGTGGAGCGGGTGGGGAGTGTGCTCAGGCCTGGGCCGAGTAGACGGCGTTCTCGGCGGGCTGGACCACGACGAAACCGGGACCGTGGAAGGCGAGCTGGATCGATTCGCCGGAGCCGCGGCCGAAGAACGAGCCGAGGCTGACGTCGGTCTTGATCTGCGGGGCCAGCGACGACGACCAGCAGACCGCGGACTGCGGATCGACGAAGGTGGGCTGCTGTGAGGCGTCGAGAACCATCGGGTCGCCCTTGCAGCAGATCGCCGCGGTGCCGGTGCCGGAGAGCTCGAGGTTGAAGAGACCCGAACCGCTCGCGAGCGCGCCGATGCCGCCCTTGATGCGCTTGATCTCCCAGTTGAGGGCGTCGTCGAAGGCGAGGAGGTTCGACGTGTTGACGGTGAGCGCGTCCTGCTGGCCTTCGAGGGACATCATGAAGATGTTCGAGGCTTCGCGGGCGAAGAACACCTCACCGTTGCCTTCGACGCGCATGACGTTGCCGCCCTCGCCGGTGGCCGCCTTCTTCATGAACTGGCCGACCGACTTCGACCCCTGGTGGGAGAAGTGGATATCGCCCTGGTAGGCGACCATGGCGCCCTTCGTGGCGATCATCGGAGCGTCCGGCGTGATCACGGTGCGCAGCATCTTACTCGACTGCAGCGTCCACCGATCCCGGTTCTGGACCTCGGCGTTGCGCTGCGCAAAGAGCTCACTTCTCATGGTCTGTCATGCCTTTCAGTCAGGTCGGGACCGAGTGCCCCGGCGTCTGCGACGACTCCATGATATGTGGGTCACACAGGGATTCCGGGACGATTCGTGTGCTCATTTGGGAACAGGTCCCGCACCGAGGCGACCGCTGGGTGGCGACCTGCGAACACAGAGAGGCGGGCCAGCGCGATTCCGCGAACGCAGAGAGGCGGGACCGGGAGCATGTCCCGGCCCCGCCTCGCGGCAGAGAACCTCAGGCCTGCGGTTCGAACTCGATCGCGGCGACGGTGATCTCGTCTCCGCCGACGTCGGTCGTCAGGCTCTGCACGCGCCCGGCGGCCTTGAGATCGCCCTCCGCCGAGGCGACGGCGCCGGTGATCGCGGCCGGAGCCTCGATCGTCAGGCTGAGCACCGAGGTCTTCTGCGAGACCTTCGCCTCGGTCTTCGCACGGCGGATCTCTGAGAGCACGGCAGCCACGGAGCGCAGCAGCTCGGGGTCGGCGGCGCCGGCCTCGGCGAACGTCGCCTCATCGGTGGGCCACGGTGCGCGGTGGACCGACCCGGTGCGCCACCACGACCAGACCTCCTCGGTGACGAACGGCATGAACGGGGCGAACAGGCGCAGCAGCACATCGAGGGCGGTGGCCAGGGTGACATGGGCCGACAGCTGATCGGCCTCTCCGGCGGCACCGTACGAGCGGTCCTTGACGAGTTCGACGTAGTCGTCGGTGAACTCCCAGAAGAAGCTCTCGACCTCGCGCAGCGCGTGCGCGTAGTCATAGGCCTCCATGTGGGTGGTGGCGCTCGCGGCGACCTCGCCGAGGCGGGCGAGCAGGGCCCAATCGAGGTCATGGCTGACCGCGTCGACCTGTCCGACGAGTCCGGCGTGCACGCCCTGCGCGAGCGCGAACTTCGAGGCGTTGAGCAGCTTCATCGCCAGGCGGCGGCCGATCTGCATCTGCGAGACGTCGTAGGCGGTGTCGGCGCCGAGCTTCGCACTTGCCGCCCAGTAGCGCACGGCGTCGGGACCGAACCCGGGCTTCGCCTCGGCGAGGATGTCCGAGGGCACGACGACGTTGCCCTTCGACTTCGACATCTTCTTCCGGTCGGGGTCGAGGATCCACCCGGACAGTCCCGCACGCTTCCACGGGGCGGCGTCGTTGAGCGAGTTCGCCCGCACGACCGTGGAGAAGAGCCACGTGCGGATGATGTCGTGGCCCTGCGGCCGCAGATCGAACGGGAAGACGGTTTCGAAGAACTTCTCGTCCCGGCTCCACTTGCCCAGCAGCTGCGGGGTCAGCGACGACGTCGCCCACGTGTCGAGGACATCGGGGTCGGCGGTGAAGCCGCCCGGCTGGTCACGCTGGTCCTCCGAGAAGCCCGCCGGCACCTCGGCGATCGGGTCGACCGGCAGGTTCTCGGGCACGATCGGGTTCTCGTAGTCCGGGGTGCCGTCGGCATCGAGGCGGTACCACAGCGGGATCGGCACCCCGAAGTAGCGCTGGCGGGAGACGAGCCAGTCGCCGTTGAGGTTCTCCACCCAGTTCTCGTAGCGGGAGCGCATGAACGCCGGATGCCATTCGATCTCACGCCCGCGGGCGATGAGTTCGTCGCGCAGCTGCGCCGAGCGACCGCCGTTGCGGATGTACCACTGACGGGAGGTGACGACCTCGAGCGGCTTGTCGCCCTTCTCGTAGAACGGCACGGGATGGGTGATCGCCTCGATCTCGCCGACGAGGTCACCGGAGTCCCGGAGCATCTCCGCGATGTCCTTGCGGGCGGTGAACGTCGTCTTGCCCGCCAGCTGCTCGTAGTTGCCCACGGCATCGGGCTTCGGCGAGGCGGCGATCCACTCGGGCACCTCGAGGCCGAGGCGCCCGGCGCGGTTGACGACCGCCCGCGTGGGCAGGTCGAGTTCGCGCCACCACGTGACGTCGGTGAGGTCGCCGAACGTGCAGACCATGGCGATGCCCGTGCCCTTGTCGGACTTCGCGAGCTCGTGGGCCCGGACCTCGACCTCGACGCCGAAGAGCGGGGAGACGAAGGTCGTGCCGAAGTGCGGCTGGTAGCGCTCGTCATCAGGGTGGGCGACGAGGGCGACGACGGCGGGAATGAGCTCGGGCCGTGAGGTGAGGATGATGATCGGATCCGCCGAGGTGTCGGCCAGTCCGTCGGCTCCGCGCGGGAAGAACTTCACCTTGTGATAGGCGCCCTCCTTCTCCCGGTCCTCGAGTTCGGCCTGGGCGACGGCGGTGCCGAAGGACACGTCCCACATCGTCGGGGCATCCTGGGAGTACGCGTGTCCGCCGGCGAGGTCGGTGAGGAACGCCCGCTGGCTCACGGCCCGTGAGGTGTCGTCGATCGTCCGGTACGTGTACTTCCAGTCCACGGACAGACCGGTCGAGCGGAACAGGTCCTCGAAGACCTGTTCGTCCTCGGCCGAGAGGCGTTCGCAGAGTTCGATGAAGTTCCGGCGCGAGACCCGCTCGAAGTCCCGCGAGTTCTTCGCGGGCTTGGCCGGGGGAGTGAAGTCGGCGTCGTAAGGCTGCGACGGGTCGCACGTCACGCCGTAGTAGTTCTGCACCCGACGCTCGGTCGGCAGGCCGTTGTCGTCCCAGCCGAGCGGGTAGAAGACGTTCTTGCCCCGCATGCGCTGGAAGCGGGCGATGACGTCCGTCTGCGTGTACGAGAAGACGTGACCGACATGGAGCGACCCGGAGGCCGTCGGCGGGGGAGTGTCGATCGAGTAGACCTGCTCCCGGTCCGTGTCGGCGTCGAAGGCGTAGACGTCGGACTCGCTCCAGGCGGCGTCCCACTTGTCGCGCAGACCTTCGAGAGCCGGCTTGTCCGGCAGGTTCACAGACTCGTGCGTCGAGTCGGAATAGGCAGAGTTCATAGTTGTCGATTTTCCCACTCGCGGACCCAGTCGCCAAACCGGTCGTCCCGCCGTCTCCGGCGGTGAGCCCGACCGGTCGCAGCACCGTTCCCGGCCATGAATCGGACCCGGTGCCCACGCTGTGTCGACAACCGCCGGGAAGCTGTGTCGACAACCGCCGCAGAATTGCCTGAACGGGAGGTTCGAACGCGACCACCTGGTCGGATGAGACGATGGACGCATGGCGACCTTGGACAGAATCGGGACAGAGAATCCGCCTCCCACCTCGACGGGGTGGATGAACCCCGCGAGAGCCTTCGCGATCCTCGCCGTCGTCGCCATCCACTCCCTCGGCACCGTCGTCGAGGTCAACTTCGCCTCGATGGGGCCCGACTGGTGGGTCGCCAACGTCATCGACTCGGCGAGCCGCTGGTCGGTGCCCGTGTTCATCATGATCTCCGGTGCCCTCGCGCTCGACCCGCTGCGGGGCAGCAAGCCGCGGAAGTTCCTCTCCAAGCGCGTGTGGCGCATCGGCATCCCGCTCGTCTTCTGGACGATCGTCTACGTCGCCTTCCGCCGCTACTACCTCCTGTCCCCGGACTCCGACTGGAATGCGCTGCTCGCGATCCTCTCCGGCTCGCCCTTCGTCCAGCTCTACTTCCTCTACGTCCTCGCCGGCCTCACCCTGCTCACGCCGTTCTTCCGCCTGCTCAGCGTCCACGGCTCCCGGCGTCTGCAGTGGGGGACGGGGCTGATCTTCCTCGGCATCGGCATGCTCGACCAGTTCGTGTCGATGATCTTCTCCGTCGGGGAGGCGAACATCGCCACCAGGTTCCTGCCGATGGCCGGGTTCTACATCCTCGGCTGGGTGCTGCGCGACGTCGTCCTCTCGACCCGCGGTGTCGTGTGGGCCTGGGTCGCGTTCGTCGCCGCGACCGCGGTGACCGCGCTGTGGGCGGGCTTCGGGCCGGGGGAGAAGCCGTGGCTCTATCCCTACGAGTACCTGTCCCCGGGCGTCGTCGTCGCCTCGCTCGCGGCCTACCTCCTGCTCCACCACTACATGCGCACCGGGTTCAGGGTCCTCCACTGGTTCTACCCGTACTCGTTCGGCGTCTTCCTCCTCCACCCGCTCGTCCTCTACCCGCTGCGTAACCTCATCGGCCTGCCGACGACCGTGCCCGGAGTGCTCTTCCACGGCGTCGTCATGGTCCTCGTCTACACCGCGATCTGCGTCGCCGTGACGTGGGTGGCGGTGAAGATCCCCGGTCTGCGCGCCGTGTTCGGCGAGGGCGGACCCCGCAATCCGTACACCCCGTCGAAGCCGGCGGCGCCACCGAAAGACGCCCCACCGGACGGGGACCAGGCGCCCGACGGCACCCGCTAGGGCCCCGACCGTAGACTGAGAGCGACCCGTTGTCAGTCGAGAGGGAGTTGAGGCATATGCAGGCATTGCGAGCAGTCGTCACCGGAGCGAGCTCGGGCATCGGCGCCGCCACCGTGCGCCGGCTGCGGGACCAGGGCTGGGACGTCGTCGCCGTGGCCCGACGCGGGGACAAGCTCACCGCCCTGGCCGAGGAGACCGGTGCCACCGCGATCACCGCCGACCTCACCGATGACGCCGCCGTGGCCGCGATGGCCGCCGAGGTGCTCGCCGGCGGTCCCGTCCACGCCCTCGTCGCCAACGCCGGTGCCGCGTTCGGCACGGACACCGTCGCCGAGGCGTCGGTCGAGGGATGGCGCGACATGTTCGACATCAACGTCCTCGGAGTCCTCCGCGTCGTCCAGGCGTTCCTGCCCGCTCTCATCGACTCCGGCCGCGGCGACATCGTCGTCATGTCCTCGACCGCCGGTCACCAGGCCTACGAGGGAGGCGGCGGTTACGTCGCGACGAAGCACGGCACGCATTCGATCGCTGCGACCCTGCGCCTCGAACTCGCAGGTTCGCCCGTCCGCGTCATCGAGATCGCCCCGGGCATGGTCGCCACCGACGAGTTCACCCTCAAACGCGTCGGCGGGGACACCGCACGGGCCGACAAGGTCTACGAGGGCGTGGAGAACCCGCTCACCGCAGACGACGTCGCCGACGCCGTGACCTGGACGCTCACGCGCCCGCACCACTTCAACGTCGACCTCATGGTCATCCGCCCGATCGCCCAGGCCGCCCAGCACAAGGTCGCCCGCCACCAGGGGCTCTGAGCGACTCTCCACCAGGGGCGCTGAACCGCCCGCCACCACGGCCTCTGAGCCGCTCGCGGGCACCGGGCACGCACCTGCGACACCCCTGCCGGAGCGACCGCCCGTCAGCGCCCCGGGTGACTGGTGTGGGCGCGGCCCGCGGGTATAGAATTGAGGACGCGTCGATCCGGCCATCACCGGGGAGCATCCGGAAGAACAGCATGACCGATCCACGGCCGACCACCTCGGCGGGATGGGATGCTCACTAGACCCGGACGGTCGGACCCGTCATCGTCCGCATCAATGAGCGATCCGTCGCTGAGGCACCGTGCCGGTCGGCACTGCGGCCTGACGGCGGATAAGCGGGGTGGTACCGCGGCAGCAATGTCGTCCTCGCGGCCAGTGACCGCAGCTACCGTGAAGGACGCTCATGACGCAACCCCTCTATCCCAAGGTGTCGACCTCGGCCTTCGGCCTCAGCGCCTCGCCGAACTTCCCCGAGATCGAGCGCGCGGTGCTCGAGTACTGGAAGCAGGACGACACCTTCGCCGCGTCGATCGCCGAACGCGATCCCGGTGAGAACGGGTCGAACGAATTCGTCTTCTACGACGGCCCGCCCTTCGCCAACGGCCTCCCGCACTACGGTCACCTCCTCACCGGCTACGTCAAGGATGTCGTCCCCCGCTACCAGACGATGCAGGGCAAGAAGGTCGACCGCCGCTTCGGCTGGGACACCCACGGGCTGCCGGCCGAACTCGAAGCCGAGCGCCAGCTCGGCATCACCGACAAGTCCGAGATCGGCCGCATGGGTCTGGCCGCCTTCAACGACGCGTGCCGGTCCTCGGTGCTGCGCTACACGCAGGAGTGGGAGGAGTACGTCACCCGTCAGGGCCGGTGGGTCGACTTCGAGAACGACTACAAGACGCTCAACGTCGAGTACATGGAGAGCGTCATCTGGGCGTTCAAACAGCTGTGGGACAAGGGCCTGGTCTACGAGGGCTACCGCGTCCTGCCCTACTGCTGGAAGGACCAGACCCCGCTGTCGAGCCATGAGCTGCGCATGGACGACGACGTCTACAAGATGCGCCAGGACCCGGCGGTGACGATCGGCTACAAGCTCACCGACTCAGACGAATGGGTCCTCATCTGGACGACGACTCCGTGGACGGTGCCGTCGAACCAGGCCGTCGCCGTCAACCCGGAGATCCCGCTCGTCGCGGTCGTCCCCGGTCCCGACGGAGCCCCCGAACTCCAGGGCAGGACCCTCATCCTCGCCGAGGCGCGCCTCGGCGCCTACGCCCGTGAACTCGGGGAGAACCCCGAGGTGCTGCGGACGTTCCCCGGCAGCGAGATCGTCGGACGCTCCTACGAGCCGCCGTTCCCCTACTTCGAGGGACGCCAGGACGAGTTCGGGCAGCGCATGCACACGATCCTGCCCGCGGACTTCGTCACCACCGAGGACGGCACCGGCATCGTCCACCAGGCTCCGGCCTTCGGTGAGGAGGACAAGGAGCTCACCGACGCCTTCGGGATCACTGCCGTCCGCCCCGTCGACGACGCCGGCCTCTTCGACGCCACCGTGCCCGACTACGCCGGCGAGCAGGTCTTCGACGCCAACCGGCCGATCATCCGGGATCTGCGCGACCACACGGGACCGCTGGCCGATCGCCACGCCCTGCTGGTGCGCCACGAGTCCTACGAGCACTCGTACCCGCACTGCTGGCGCTGCCGCAACCCGCTCATCTACCGCGCAGTGTCGTCGTGGTTCGTCCGCGTCACCGAGTTCAAGGACCGGATGGTCGAACTCAACGAGCAGATCAACTGGGTGCCCGACAACGTCAAGGACGGACAGTTCGGCAAGTGGCTCGAGAACGCCCGCGACTGGTCGATCTCGCGCAACCGGTTCTGGGGCTCGCCGATCCCGGTGTGGATCTCCGACGACCCGACCTACCCGCGCACCGACGTCTACGGGTCGCTGGCCGAGATCGAAGCCGACTTCGGCCGTCTGCCGGTCAACGACCGCGGCGAGGTCGACCTCCACCGTCCGTGGGTCGACGACCTCACCCGTCCCAACCCCGACGACCCGACGGGGAAGTCGACGATGCGCCGGATCCCGGAGATCTTCGACGTGTGGTTCGACTCGGGATCGATGAGCTACGCCCAGGTCCACTACCCGTTCGAGAACGCCGCGTGGTTCGACAACCACTTCCCGGCCGACTTCATCGTCGAATACATCGGGCAGACGCGCGGCTGGTTCTACCTCCTCCACGTTCTCGCTACCGCGATCTTCGACCGCCCGGCGTTCCTCAACTGCATCTCCCACGGCATCGTCCTCGGCTCCGACGGGCAGAAGATGTCGAAGTCCCTGCGCAACTACCCCGACGTCAACGAGGTCTTCGACCGCGACGGCTCGGACGCGATGCGCTGGTTCCTCATGGCCTCGTCGATCCTGCGCGGCGGCAACCTCGTCGTCACCGAACAGGGCATCCGCGACGCGGTCCGCCAGGTCGTGCTTCCGCTGTGGAACACGTGGCAGTTCTTCGCGACGTACTCGAACACCGCGGACTCGGCGGCAGGGACCGACGACGCCGAGGCGGTGGCCGGCTACCGGGCGTCCAAGCGCTTCGACTCCTCCCAGGTCCTCGACCGCTACCTGCTCGCGAAGACGCACGACCTCATCGTCGACTTCGCCGCGGCGATGGACGACTTCGACATCTGGGCGGCCTGCGAGATCGTCCGCAGCTACCTCGACATGCTGACGAACTGGTACGTCCGCCGCTCGCGCCGGCGCTTCTGGGACGGCAGCGCTGCGACCCACGAGACCTTCGACGTCCTCTACACGTGCCTCGAGGCCTTCGCCCGGGTCGCCGCCCCGCTGCTGCCGTTCACGGTTGAGGAGATCTACCGCGGGCTCACCGGGCACCGGTCGGTCCACCTCGAGGACTACCCGGATGCCGCGGAGTTCCCGGCCGACCCCGACCTCGTCGCGGCGATGGACCTCACCCGCGACATCAGCTCGACGGCCTCCTCGGTGCGCAAGTCCAACCGGCTGCGGGTGCGCCTGCCGCTCAGCCGCCTCGTCGTCGCCGGCAGCACCCCGCTGAGCCGCGAGTTCACCGACATCATCGCCGATGAGCTCAACGTCCGCGAGGTCGAGGCCCTCGATCTCGCCGCCGCCGAGGACGCGGGCTTCTCGCTCACCCAGAACCTCGTCGTCAACGCCCGCGCCGCCGGTCCGCGACTGGGCAAGCAGGTGCAGGCGGCGATCAGGGGCTCGAAGACCGGTGACTGGTCGGTCGCCGCTGACGGCACCGTGACCAGCGGCGGCGTCGAACTCGTCGACGGCGAGTACACGCTCGAGTCCGTCGCCGAGTCCGGCACCGACGGCATGGAGCTCGCCGCCCTCGACTCCGGATTCCTCGCGCTCGACACCCGGGTCACCCCGGAGCTCGAAGCCGAGGGCGTGGCCCGGGACACCGTGCGGGCGATCCAGGGCATCCGCAAGCAGCTCGACCTCCACGTCGCCGACCGCATCACCGTCGTCATCGAGGCCGATGAGGCCGTCACCGAGGCGCTCGGCACGCACCGGGACCTCATCAGCACCGAGACCCTGGCGACGGGACTCGACTTCGCTCCCGTCGCCGAGTCCGCGGAGGTCTTCACCCCCGAAGAGCTGCCTGCGGGCACCCGGATCTCGGTGGTGAGGGCATGAGCACAGACGACCTCACCCGGGTCTATGCCACCCTGCTCACCCGGGCGGGGGAGGCCGCCGTCGAGGTCCGCCTCGACGCGACCCGCCGGGCCGTCGAGCTCCTCGGCGACATCCACCGGGCCGCACCCGTCATCACGGTGACGGGGACGAACGGGAAGACGTCGACGGCGCGGATGATCGATGCGATCATCTCCGCCCACGATCTGCGAGTCGGACGGTTCACCAGCCCCCACCTCCACTCGGTCACCGAACGCGTGTCCGTCGACGGGCAGCCCGTCGACGCGGAGACGTTCGTGCGGATCTTCGACGAGATCGCCCCGTACCTCGACATCGTCGATGCCGAGCTCGTCGACTCCGGTCGCCCCAAGCTCACGTACTTCGAGGTCCTCACCGTCCTCGCCTTCGCGATCTTCGCCGACGCTCCCGTCGACGTCGTCGTCGCCGAGGTGGGGATGGGCGGGGAATGGGACTCGACGAACGTCTCCGACGCCGAGGTGTGCGTGTTCACCCGCATCGGCCTCGACCATCAGGCCTACCTCGGCGACACCCTCACCGCGATCGCGCAGACCAAGGCGGGGATCCTCAACCGCACCATCGACCCGACCCCGGCCCCGGAGCCGGTGGCGATCATCGCGGCACAGGAGGACGAGGCGCTCACCGCCCTCGACGCCGAGGTGGCCCGCCGTGAGGTGCCCGCGCTCGTCGAGGACCGCAGCTTCCGCCTGATCGACCGGCAGCGGGCCGTCGACGGACAGCTCATCGCCGTCCAGGGGATCCGGGACGTCTACACCGACCTGTTCCTTCCCCTCCACGGCGAGCATCAGGCGCACAACGCGGCCGTCGCGATCGTCGCCGCGGAGACCTTCCTCGGCGACGAGGACAAGCCGCTCGACCGGGACACGGTCGCCGAGGGACTGTCCCGCGTGACCTCGCCGGGACGCGCCGAACTCGTCCGCACCGGCCCGGCCGTCGTCGTCGACGGGGCGCACAACCCCGACGCCGCCCGCGTGCTCGCCGACACCATCACCGAGGCGTTCGACTTCGACTTCACCGTCATCGTCATCGGCATGCTCGCCGACAAGGACGTCCACGGCGTCCTCGACGAACTCCACCGCACCGCCGACGCCTTCGTCGTCACCGCCCCGGTCAGCGACCGCGCGCTCGACGCGGAGACGCTCGCCGAGGCGGCCCGGGAATGGGTCGACGAGGACGCGGTGACCGTGGCCCCCGATCTCAACGCGGCCCTGATGACGGCCTTCGACCTCGTCGAGGGCAGCGGTGCGCAGCGGCCCGGGATCATCGTCACCGGCTCCCTCTACACCGTCGCCGAGGCGCGCCTTCTGCTCGGCCGGGGGGACGAGGCATGAAGTCGAAGTACCCCGTCCTCGCCGGGTCGATCCTCATCTGCGAACTCGTCGTCGTCTACTTCGCGGCACTCGCGGCGTACGGGCTGACGGTGAAGACCAACGGCACCCTCGAGCTCTCCCAGCTCCTCATCGGCGCCTCGGTCATCGCGGTGGTCGCGATCGTCGCGACGATCCTCCTGCCGCGGCGCATCGGACAGAAGCGGCCCGGCGTCGTCCTCGGCTGGATCACGCAGGTGCTGCTGCTCGCCACCGGCTTCATCCTCCCGCCGATGTTCTTCATCGCCGCGATCTTCATCGCCCTGTGGGTCGTCGCCCTCTACTGGGCGGCCCGCATCGATCGGGAGGTCGCCGAGCGGTCCTGACCGCCCGTGTGCCCCGGGTACACTGTCCATCGACGAACTCTACGGAAGGACCCGAATGGAACGCACCCTCATCCTCATCAAGCCCGACGGCGTCGCCCGCGGCCTCATCGGTCAGATCGTCGGCCGCATCGAGGCCAAGGGCTACGCGATCGACGCTCTGAGCCTGCGCACGGCCACCCCGGAGGAGCTCGCGGCGCACTACGCCGAGCACGAGGGCAAGCCGTTCTACCAGCCGCTCGTCGACTTCATGTCGGAGGGCCCGATCGTCTCGATCATCGCCTCCGGTGAGGGCGTCATCCCCGGCTTCCGCTCGCTGGCCGGCGCCACCGACCCGACGACGGCCGCCCCGGGCACGATCCGCGGCGACCTCGGCCGCGACTGGGGCGAGAAGGTGCAGAAGAACCTCGTCCACGGCTCCGACTCGCCCGAGTCGGCCGAACGCGAGATCGGCATCTGGTTCCCCAACTGAGGTCGCCCATCCGCACAGACACGTAGTGCCCCGCAGATGATCTGCGGGGCACCACGTGTCTCTGCCGTCGTCCGCGTGCGGCGGACAAGGGTCTCCGGACGGGAGTCTGAGGACGGGGATCTCCGGCCTGGAGCCTCAAGTCGGGCGTCTGGGTCGGGAGTCTCAGAAGAGGGTTGCGAAGAAGTTCCAGAACTGGACGACGATGGTCGTGGCGATGATGAGCAGCCAGACGACGGCGATCGCGACGTTCTCCCGGGCGAGCACCGTGACCACGGCGCTGTCGCGGACCCCGCGGCCGAAGTTCCCCGCGAGCGCATTGTGGGCGGTGACCGCGCAGAACATCGGGATCGTCATCGTCCACACGACCATGCACCACGGGCATCCGACGCCGATGACGTAGATCGACGTGTAGTAGAGGAACATGACGAGGACGACGCCGAGGGCGAGGCCGATGTTGAGGCCGATCATGATCCAGCCGGGCAGCTTCGTGCGGGCGACGAGGAGGACGCCGATGAGCAGCGGGACAATGAATGCCGCTACTCCGAGGAGCTGATTGGGGAAACCGAAGAGCTGGCTCTGCGGATACTCCATGACCGATCCGCACGAGAAGAACGGGTTGAGGTCGCACGAGAGGACGGCGTCGGGGTTCTCGAGCTTCTCGTACTTCTCCACCGACAGGGCGAAGGAGGAGATGAAGCCGATCACCGAGGTGACGATGAGGAAGACGCCCATCGCCGTCGGGCGCAGCACCCACGGACGCTTCCGCGGAGGCGCGTCGATGGCATCGTCGAGGTCGTCGTCTGCAAGCGCGGGTGCCGTGTTCACACTCCTAAGGATGCCTGCCCGCGGGGCATGCGGCAAACCCGGCGGGCCCGGTCTCAGCGGTCGGACAGCAGATCTGTGACATAATGATGCGACGGATACCTGCTCCCACACCGGGCAGGAGAAGTGCCTCCACCGAGTCGAGGGAACGGCCTCGCAGGTCGACACGAAGAAGAGGCAGCATCGACGGCCTACGCGCTGAGCGCGAGCCGAAGACGCCATCCACAGGTTTCGGTCCCACGGGGACCATGCAGGACACCGGAGATCCGTATGGTGTGAGCGGAGGCTCCGGTAGGAGTGAACATGAGCGATTCCACGAACGACAGCAACGGCACAGCCGATCCCACCGAGGGCATCCTCGCCGATCTCGCCGATCTGCAGGCCAATGCGGCCGCCGCCAAGGGCACCGAGCACACGGTCGACGACGGCGTCCGCGAGGAGCTCGACCACCTCGCCGATGCCGCGGGCTCTCTGCGGGAGAGCCCCGAGCGCGACGACGAGGATCGGGAGCGCGGTCGCCGTCGACCCAAACGGGCCCGCGACGCCGTCGCCAACCGCGGACTCGTCTTCGAGCAGTTCGTCCGCGAGACCGACGAAGGACTCGACCCCAGCGCCGAGGACGACGAGGACGACTCGACCCCGCAGCCGCCGCAGGCCCCGGCCTTCGACCCCCGCAATCCCTTCGCCGCGCCGGTCGCCCCCGCGCCCGCAGAACCCGCGAGTCGTCCGGCCGCTGCGGTGCCCCAGCACGGCGGACTGATCTTCCAGGTGCCCAAGGCGGAACTCGCCGAGGCGGTGAGCATCGACGACGACTTCGACGATGAGGACATCGACGAGGACGAGACCGACGACCGCACAGACGACCGCGAGGATCGTGAGGACCGTGACGACCGCGAGGACCGTGACGACCGCGACGACGAGGGCGGAGGCCGGCGCCGCCGCCGCGGCGGACGCGGTCGCCGCTCGCGCAGCCGCGACGACGACGAGTCCGAGGCGCAGAGCTCCCGCAGCGAGAAGACCCGCGAGAAGCCTGCGGAGAAGCCGGCGGAGAAGGACTCCGAGACCACAGACGGCGATGAGCGTCCCTCCCGCGCGAACCGGCGCGGGGACAAGGCGGAGAAGAAATCCGACGACGACGCCCGCGACAGGACGAGCGAGGGCGACGACGACGGTGACGACGAGGACGGCGGTTCGCGCCGCCGCCGGCGCCGCCGCTCGCGTTCCCGCGGCTCCGACAGCGACGAGGTGACCTCGCTCAAGGGCTCGACGCGTCTCGAGGCCAAGCGTCAGCGCCGCAAGGAGGGCCGGGAAGCCGGCCGCCGCCGCCCCGTCATCACGGAGGCCGAGTTCCTCGCCCGCCGCGAATCCGTCGACCGTACGATGCTCGTGCGCGAGAACGGCGATCAGACGCAGCTCGTCGTCGTCGAGGACGGCATCGCCGTCGAGCACTACCTCAAGGAGAACCGCCAGCAGTCCTCCCTCATCGGCAACGTCTACCTCGGCAAGGTGCAGAACGTCCTGCCGAGCATGGAGGCCGCCTTCATCGACATCGGCAAGGGCCGCAACGCCGTCCTCTACGCCGGCGAGGTCAACTGGGACGCGCTCGGCATGGACGGCAAGGCCCGTCGCATCGAGGCCGCGCTCAGCCCCGGCGACTCCGTCCTCGTCCAGGTGACGAAGGATCCCGTCGGCCACAAGGGCGCCCGCCTGACGAGCCAGATCTCCCTGCCCGGACGCTTCCTCGTCTACGTGCCCGGCAACTCGATGACCGGCATCTCCCGCAAGCTGCCCGACGTCGAACGGGCCCGCCTGAAGAAGCTCCTCAAGGAGCTCGTAGGCGACTCCAACGGCGTCATCGTCCGCACCGCCGCCGAAGGCGCGACGGACAAGGAGCTCAGCCGCGACGTCGAGCGCCTCGCGAAGCGCTGGGAGACGATCGAGAAGAAGTCGAAGTCGACGAAGGTCCTCGCCCCGCAGCTGCTCTACAGCGAGCCGGACATGATCGTGCGGATCATCCGCGACGTCTTCAACGAGGACTTCAATTCGCTCGTCATCGACGGCGACGGAGCGTGGAACACGATCCACGAATACGTCGAGGCCGTCGCCCCCGACCTCCTCGAGCGGGTGCACCGCTACTCCGAGGACGAGGGGATCTTCGACCACTACCGGATCGAGGAGCAGATCCAGAAGGCTCTGCAGCGCCAGGTCAATCTGCCCTCGGGCGGCTCGCTCGTCATCGACCGCACCGAGGCGATGACCGTCATCGACGTCAACACCGGCAAGTTCACCGGTGCCGGCGGCAATCTCGAGGAGACCGTGACGCGGAACAACCTCGAAGCGGCCGAAGAGGTCATCCGGCAGCTGCGTCTGCGCGACATCGGCGGCATCATCGTCGTCGACTTCATCGACATGGTCCTCGAGTCGAACCGCGACCTCGTCGTCCGCCGGCTCGTCGAGTGCCTCGGCCGTGACCGGACGAAGCATCAGGTCGCCGAGGTGACCTCGCTCGGTCTCGTGCAGATGACGCGCAAGCGCATCGGCACCGGACTCGCCGAATCGATGGTCTCCGCCGGAGCCGACCTCACCGGACGCGGGCTGCTCCTGCCCGGGTCGGAGGAGGACGGGTCGAAGTCCCATCGCGGGGGCCGCTCGCAGAACTCCGAATCGTCGGGCAACGGCAAACGCGACCGCAAGCGCCGGTCGTCGAAGAGCAGCGAGTCGGAGTCCCAGTCCGAGTCGGTCGGCAACGACGCCTCGCGCTCCGCGGTCGCAGCCATCGCGAAGGCGACGCTGAAGAAGGACGACGACGCCGAGGCGCCGGCGGACGCACAGACCGACACGGGCGCAGCCGACACCGCGCCCGAGGAGAAGCCGAGCCGTGCGAAGTCCCGCGGTCGCAAGCGGACGAAGAACGCCGACCGGTCCGCCGAGGCCGACCGGTCCGCCGAGGCCGACCGCGGCGACGGCGACACCGCCGCTCAGGACGAGAAGCCGAGCACGGGCGACGAGCAGCCGATGCTGCCCGTCGAATCGTCGTCGGAGACCACCGCATCGGCTGACTCCGCACCGGAGGCCGAGCCTGCGGGGGAGATGCCGCTGATGATCGGCGCCGACACGACGACGAAGGTCGCCGTCGCCGCCGAGCCCGAAGCTCCGCGCCGCAAGGCCCCGGCGAAGAAGGACAAGCCGGTCGAGAAGCCCCAGGAGGCGCTGCCGACCTCGTTCGTCATCATCGGCGAGGACTGAGGCTCACCCGCCTGAGATCCTCCCTCCGCCGGCGACGGCACAGCGCCCCACGTCAGTCGACGTGGGGCGCTGTGCTGTCCGTGACCGGGGTCCGGGCTCAGGGCCCTTGCCCGGCTCACATGCCCGGCCCCGGATGCGCGCGGGCCGGGCACGTGAGCCGCTGCGGGCGACCGGCGGGTCAGGTGCCCGACTGCTTGTTCCGGGTCGTGCTGATCGTCGGCTGCGCGGCCTGATCGCCGCAGAGGACGATCATGAGGTTCGTCACGAGGTCGCTGCGCTCGGCGTGCCCGAGCGAGACGATGTCACGGCGCTCGATCTGCTCGATCGCCGTCTCGACCATGCCCACCGCCCCTTCGACGATGAGCTGCCGGGCCGCGACGACGGCGGTGGCCTGCTGCCGCTGGAGCATCGCCCGGGCGATCTCCGGCGCATACGCGAGCTGGGTGATCCGGGATTCGATGATCGACACGCCGGCGGCGGCGACCCGGGCGGCCACCTCGGCGGAGAGCTTCTCCGTGATCTCATCGGCATTGTCGCGCAGGGACATCCGCTGCGGATCGGAGGAGTCGTAGGCGTAGGAGTTCGCGATGTGGCGCACCGCCGTCTCGGCCTGGATGGCGACGAACTCCTCGAAGTCGTCGACCTCGAACATCGCCTGGGCCGTGTCGCGGACCTGCCAGACGACGACCGCGCCGATCTCGATGGGATTGCCGTCGAGGTCGTTGACCTTCAGGGTCGAGGTCTCGTGATTGCGGATGCGCGTGGAGATCTGGATCTTCGAGAAGAGGGGATTGACGAAACGCAGACCCGACTGACGCACCGTGCCGACGTACTTGCCGTAGAGCTGGAGGACGACGGCATGACCGGGCGCCACCGAGGTGCAGCCCTTGAAGAGGAACAGCGAGGCGATGAAGGCGAGGACGCCGAGGACGAGGAGGATGACGCCGAGCGGGTTCTGCGCGATCATCAGGCCGAAGCCGACGAGCCCGAGGAGGATCGCCACGAGGAGGAGGACGACGGCGCCGACGATCGCGAAGTACCCCGAGACCGCGCCGGCCGGTCGTTCGCGGACCCGATCGCCCTCGACCGATTCGATGCGGGTCGGCTGATCGGCCCCCGGTCGACCGCCTGCGGGTCCGCCGTGCATCTGGGGGAGCTGCTCGCCCGGTCGTCCGGACTGCTGCGGCATCGGGGGCTGTCCCTGCTGCCAGCGCTGCTGGGGCGGAGGCGTCGGACGCTGGGGCGGGGGAGGGTTCTGTGACATGCGGCCAGTCTAGGTCACACCGGAAATCCACTATCCGAAACCCGCAGTGAGACCAATGTCTCTTGCGACGGGGTCGGTGTGATGCAGATAACAGTTCTGTAACTGTCCGAATATTGGAAGGTCGATTGCTTGATCCCGGTGTCGCATTGCGGAACATTTGATCGACATGGACATACTGCTGCTTGCGTCAGACGCACCGACGTCACCCGTCGACGATGCCATCAACTCCTGGTTCACTCCGATCGCCACCTGGTTCTCCAGTGTGATCTTCGTGCCCGTCACGATCGGCGAGATCTCCTTCCCGTTCGTCGTCTTCTGGCTCATCCTCGGAGCCCTGATCTTCACCCTCTACTTCGGCTTCATCCAGTTCCGCGGCTTCAAGGTCTCCCTCGACGTCGTCCGCGGCAAGTACTCCAAGCCCACCGACCCCGGCGAGATCACCCACTTCCAGGCCCTGGCCTCCGCGCTCTCGGGCACCGTCGGACTCGGCAACATCGCCGGTGTCGGCGTCGCCGTCGCCCTCGGTGGACCGGGTGCGACATTCTGGATGATCATCGCCGGTCTGCTCGGCATGTGCACGAAGTTCGTCGAGTGCACGCTCGGCGTGAAGTACCGCGAGATCGATGAGAACGGCGTCGTCCACGGCGGACCGTTCAAGTACCTGCCGGTGGCCTTCCGCCGGTTCTCCAAGCCCGTGGCCGCGATCCTCACCGGCGTCTTCGCCGTCGCGATCCTCATCTTCGGTGTCGTCGGCGGCGGCATGTTCCAGGCCAACCAGACGTTCGCCCAGGTCCGCACCGCCACCGGCGGCGCGGACGGCTTCCTCGGCGGCGCATGGGCCGGACTGATCTTCGGCATCCTCTTCGCCCTCCTCGTCGGACTCGTCATCCTCGGCGGCATCCGCTCGATCGCGAAGGTCACCGACAAGCTCGTCCCGGCGATGGCGATCTTCTACGTCGTCTCCTGCCTCCTCGTCCTCGGCATCAACTTCCAGCAGATCCCGATGGCGATCGGCGAGATCTTCGAAGGCGCGTTCAACCCGCAGGGCATCGCCGGCGGCATCGTCGGCGTCATGATCATCGGCTTCCAGCGCTCGGCGTTCTCGAACGAGGCCGGCATCGGCTCGGCCGCCATCGCGCACTCGGCGGTCAAGACCCGCCGGCCGATCTCCGAGGGCTTCGTCGCCCTCCTCGAGCCCTTCATCGACACCGTCGTCATCTGCACCATGACCGCTCTGACGATCATCGTCGCCAACCAGCCCTCGTACCGCGAGGACCTCGGCGAAGGCGAGATCGGCGGTGTGGCCCTGGCCTCGGACGCCTTCTCCACCGTCGCCTCGTGGTACCCGGCGCTGCTCGCCGTCGCCGTCGCGCTCTTCGCGTTCTCCACCCTCATCACGTGGACGTACTACGGCGAACGGGCCTGGAGCTACCTCTTCGGCCGCGGCCGGGCGACGATCATGGCCTTCCGCGTCCTCGTCTGCGTCTTCGTCGTCATCGGCTGTGTCGCCAGCTTCAGCAAGGTCGTCGAGTTCGCCGATGCGGCGCTGTTCATGTGTGCCTTCATCAACATCCTCGGCCTCTACCTCCTCATGCCGGTCGTGAAGAAGGAGATGAAGAAGTACCTCGCCGACCGCAAGGCCGGCACCCTCACCGACCCGGACACCAAGGACGCCGTCCCGGTCGAGCAGCCCGCCTGACCCTCACCCTCCCGTGCCCCGGCCGTCCCCGCGACGGTCGGGGCACGGCCGTGTCCGCGGCGCTGTCACCGGCCCCACGGCACCCGCGGATTGTCTAGACTGTTCGCGTGACTGACGACGACACCGCCGCCTCCCGGGCCGCCGACCGCCTGCTCGAGCTGCGGGGCAGCATCGACAACATCGACGCCGCCCTCATCCACCTGCTCGCCGAGCGCTTCAAGCTCACCGAATCCGTCGGCGTGCTCAAGGCCGACCACGGCCTGCCCCCGGCCGACGAGGCCCGGGAGGCCCGGCAGGTCGCCCGCCTGCGCCGGCTCGCCGAGGACTCGCACCTCGATCCGGAGTTCGCGGAGAAGTTCCTCGCCTTCATCGTCGCCGAGGTGATCCACCATCACGAGCGGATCGCGGAGTCCCGCGAGGGCTGAGCATCCGGTCCCGTGACGAGGCGGAGGTCACCTCCGCACCGGTTTGCCGTTCGCGGCCGGGATCGACTAAACTTGAACGTCGGTGCGTCCGTCGCACCACGGCCGGTGATTCCTCTCAATGGGTCTGTCGTGCAGGGAGTCCGCTCCCTGTCGAGCCAAGGCATCAACCGCCGTTCGCAAGATTTCTTACGCAGAAAGGGTTCGACCATGGTCTACGCCATTGTCCGTGCCGGTGGCCACCAGGAAAAGGTCAGCGTCGGCGACATCATCACAGTGAATCGAATGAAGGCGCAGGCCGGGGACAGCGTCACGCTCGAACCCGTTCTCTTCGTCGACGGCGACGCGGTCACGACCGACGCCGATGCCCTCTCCAAGATCTCGGTCAGCGCCGAGGTCGTCGGTGAGCTCCGCGGTCCCAAGATCGTGATTCAGAAGTACAAGAACAAGACCGGGTACAAGAAGCGTCAGGGCCACCGCCAGGACCTCACCCGTCTGAAGATCACGAACATCAAGTAAGAGGAGGCCTCTGACATGTCAAGCAAAAAGGGAGTCAGCTCGACCCGCAACGGTCGCGACTCGAACCCGCAGTACCTCGGTGTCAAGCGCTTCGGCGGCCAGGTCGTCAAGGCCGGTGAGATCATCGTCCGCCAGCGCGGCACGAAGTTCCACCCCGGCGCGAACGTCGGCCGCGGCGGAGACGACACGCTCTTCGCTCTGACCGCCGGCGCCGTCGAGTTCGGCAAGCGCAACGGTCGCAAGATCGTCAACATCGTCGGCGTCTGACCGATACGATCTGATCTGCCCCGCTTCAGGGGTCCATGAAGGGTGAGTCTCTCGACTCACCCTTCATCTGATATAAGGACATCATGGCCACCGAGTTCATTGATCGCGTCACGGTACACCTTGCGGCCGGCGACGGCGGAAACGGCTGCTCGTCGATCCGGCGGGAGAAGTTCAAACCGCTCGGCGGCCCCGACGGGGCCAACGGCGGCCGCGGCGGTGACATCACCTTCGTCGTCGACCCGCAGACGACGACCCTGCTGCCCCTCCACCACCGCCCGCACCTCAAAGCCGACGGCGGCGGCATCGGCAAGGGCGACCTGCGCCACGGCGCCGACGGCAGGGACCTCATCGTGCCCGTGCCCGACGGCACGGTCGTCAAGACCCAGGACGGCGAGATCCTCGCCGACCTCGTCGGCGCCGGCACCGAGTTCGTCGCCGCGGCCGGCGGCCGCGGCGGGCTCGGCAACGCCGCTCTCGCCTCGACGAAGCGCAAGGCGCCCGGATTCGCCCTCCTCGGCGAACCCGGTGAGGCCTCCACGCTCGTCCTCGAGCTCAAGACGATCGCCGACGTCGCGCTCGTCGGCTATCCCTCGGCGGGCAAGTCGAGTCTCATCGCCGCACTGTCGGCGGCGAAGCCGAAGATCGCCGACTACCCGTTCACGACGCTCGTGCCCAACCTCGGCGTCGTCGAAGCCGGGGATGTCCGCTACACCGTCGCCGACGTCCCCGGGCTCATCCCCGGGGCGTCCGAGGGCAAGGGCCTCGGCCTCGAGTTCCTCCGCCACGTCGAACGGACCGCCGCCCTCGTCCACGTCATCGACATGGCGACGTGGGAGCCCGGCCGCGACCCCGTCTCCGACCTCGAGGTCATCGAATCCGAACTCGCCGCGTACTCCGTCGACCTCGGCGAGGAGGGCGGCGACCTCCCGCTGTCGGAGCGCCCGAAGCTCGTCGCCCTCAACAAGGTCGACATCCCCGACGGCCGCGAACTCGCCGACATCGTCCGCCCCGACCTCGAGGCCGCCGGCTACCGGGTCTTCGAAGTCTCCGCCGTCAGCCATGCGGGGCTGCGCGAACTCTCCTTCGCGATGGCCGGCCTCGTCGCCGCCGAACGCGAACGGCGGGCCGAGCTCGAGGCCGTGCCGCAGCGCGTCGTCATCCGGCCCAAGGCCGTCGACGACAAGGGCTTCACGATCCGCAGCGAACGCGACACCGACGGTCCGGTCTTCCGGGTCCTCGGCGACAAGCCCGAACGCTGGGTCGTCCAGACCGACTTCGCCAACGACGAAGCCGTCGGCTACCTCGCCGACCGCCTCGAACGCCTCGGCGTCGAAGAGGCCCTGTTCAAGGCCGGCGCGACCCCGGGCGACACCGTCGTCATCGGCGAAGGCGACGGCGTCGTCTTCGACTGGGACCCCACGAGCGTCGGCGGTGCCGAGCTGCTCGGCTCCCGCGGCACCGACCTGCGCCTCGAGGAGGAGGCCCGCGCAAGCCGCAAGGAGCGCAAGGCCGCCTACCACGAGCGGCAGGACGCGAAGGCCGCCACCCGGGCGGAGTTCGAGAAGGAGCGGCTCGCCGAGCGCGCCGCCCGCGAGAACTCCTCCGACGAGCGATGACGGCGACGTCCGCGGCCGCCGACTCCGCGACCGTGCGGGCCGACATCGCCGGCGCCAAGCGCGTCGTCGTCAAGGTCGGCTCCTCGTCGCTGACGACCCTCGACGGCGGGCTCGACGAGTCACGGCTCGTGGCGCTCACCGACGTCATCGCCGCCCACCGGGCCGAGGGACGGGAGATCATCCTCGTCTCCTCGGGAGCGATCGCCGCGGGACTCGAACCCGTCGGCCTGCGCCGCCGGCCGCGCGACCTCGCCACCCAGCAGGCCGCCGCCGGAGTCGGACAGGGGCTCCTCATGGCCGCGTACGCGCGGGCGCTGGGCCGCTTCGACCTCGTCCCCTCCCAGGTCCTGCTCTCGGCCGACGACCTCATCCGCCGCACCCGGTACAAGAACGCGCAGCGGGCGATCGACCGGCTGCTGTCCCTGGGCACGCTGCCGATCGTCAACGAGAACGACGCCGTGGCCACCGAGGAGATCCGCTTCGGCGACAACGACCGGCTCGCCGCGCTCGTCGCCCACCTCTCCCACGCCGACGCCCTCGTCCTCCTCTCCGACGTCGACGCCCTCTACACGGGACCCCCGTCCCAGCCCGACGCCAGGCGCATCGACCATGTCGCCGGGCCCGACGACCTCGGTGCCGTGGCGATCGGCGGAGTCGGCACGGCCGGCACGGGCACCGGGGGCATGGCGACGAAGGTCGACGCCGCCCTCATGGTCACCGACTCCGGCATCCCCGCCGTGCTCACCTCCGCCGACCGGGTCGGCGACGTGCTCACCGGGGGGAGTGCGGGCACGTCGTTCGCCGTCACCCACCGCCGCCGCGGCACTCGGCTGCTGTGGCTGCGCCACCTCGCCAAGACGTTCGGTTCGGTGACGATCGACGACGGCGCCGAGGCGGCCGTGCGGTCGCGCGGCACGAGCCTGCTCGCCGCCGGCGTCGTCGGCGTCGAGGGGGACTTCGAGGCCGGGGATCCGGTCGAGATCAGGAACACCGGCGGGCAGATCGTGGCGCGGGGGATGACGAACTTCTCCGCCGCCGAGCTGCCGACGATGTTCGGCCTGACCACCGAGGAACTTGGCACCCGGCTGGGAAGTGACTACCGTAAAGAAGTCATCCATCGCAATGATCTCGTCCTCACGCATGTGAGCGAGAGGAGTTAGTCCATGCCCGCTGCTGCCGACATCCATCCCAAGATCGTGCGCGGGGTGACGCGGATCGCCAGGAACGCGAAGACGGCCGCCGCACGTCTGGCGACGACCTCGACCGCGGAGAAGAACGCCGCCCTCCAGGCGATCGCCGACGGGCTGCGGGCGAACTCCGCGCGCATCGTCAAAGCCAACGAGACCGACCTCGCCGCGGGCGCCGAGAACGGGATGAGCGAATCCCTCCTCGATCGCCTCCGCCTCGACGAGGAGCGGATCTCCGCGATCGCCTCGGCGGTCGAACAGGTCATCGACATCCCCGATCCGGTCGGCACCGTCGTCGTCGGCCGCACCCTGCCCAACGGTGTGCGCCTGACCCAGAACCGGGTGCCGATGGGCGTGATCGGCGCGATCTACGAGGCCCGCCCCAATGTCACCGTCGACATCGCGATCCTCGCGCTCAAGGCCGGCAATGCGACGATCCTGCGCGGGGGCTCGGCCGCGGAGAACACGAACGCCGAACTCGTCTCCGTCCTCCGCCGCGCCGTCGAATCCGTCCGCCTGCCCGCGGACACGATCAACACGATCGACCAGCACGGCCGCGACGGCGCCGTCGTGCTGATGAACTCGCGCGACTACGTCGACCTCCTCATCCCGCGCGGCGGGGCCGAGCTCATCAACACGGTCGTCCAGGAGTCGATCGTGCCCGTCATCGAGACGGGCATCGGCAACGTCCACATGTTCATCGACTCATCGGCGACGGTGAAGAACGCCGTCGACCTCGTCCTCAACTCGAAGACGCAGCGGCCGAGCGTCTGCAACGCACTCGAGACCCTGCTCGTCCATGAGAAGGCCGCCAAGCGGGTGCTGCCGAAGATCCTCGAACGCCTCGACCAGGCCGGGGTCGTCGTCCACGCCGACGCCGATGTCGCGGCTCTGGCGCCCGAGTCGATGAAGATCCGCCGCGTCTCGCGCCGGGACTGGGCCAAGGAGTACCTCGACCTCGAACTCGCGATCAAGCTCGTCTCCGGCATCGACGAGGCGATCGAGCACATCCGCGCCTACACCTCGGGTCACACCGAGGTGATCGTGACGAAGGACATCGACAACGCCGAGACCTTCGTCACAGCCATCGACGCCGCCGCCGTCGGCGTCAACGTCTCGACCCGCTTCACCGACGGCGGCGAGTTCGGGTTCGGCGCCGAGGTCGGCATCTCGACGCAGAAGCTCCACGCCCGCGGACCGATGGGCGTCGAGCAGCTGACGACGACGAAGTGGGTCATGCTCGGAAACGGGCAGATCCGCGACTGACTTCGCCCATGTCGCTGCGCACGCAGACGACAGGGCGTGAGAAACTGAAGTGAACAGACTCATCAAGGGACAAGGAGCACTCTCGTGAACGCAACTCTGCTGGCCGCCGCAACCGAAGGCGCGGCACACACCGAGCTGCCGATGGAGCCGATCGGCTACGGCCTCATCACCCTCGCGATCTTCATCTCGATGGCCGTCGTCGCACGGTCGTGGAAGGGCATCTCGTACCGCCACTGATATGGCAGAACGCACACGTCGGGTCGGTGTCATGGGCGGCACCTTCGACCCCATCCACCACGGACACCTGGTCGCGGCCAGTGAGGTGCAGTCGACGTTCGACCTCGACGAGGTCGTCTTCGTCCCCACCGGCCGGCCGTACCAGAAGGACGACAAGACCGTCACCGACGCCGAGCACCGGTACCTCATGACGGTCATCGCGACGGCGTCGAACCCGCGGTTCCGCGTCTCCCGCGTCGACATCGACCGCCCCGGGCCGACCTACACGATCGACACCCTGCGGGATCTGTCGAACAGCCTCGGCGAGAACACGGAGATGTTCTTCATCACCGGCGCGGACGCTTTGGCTCAGATTCTGACATGGAAGAATGTCGATGAGCTGTTCTCCTTGGCGCACTTCGTCGGGGTCAGCCGGCCGGGGCACGAACTCCGCAGCGAGGGCCTGCCCGTCGACCGGCTGAGTCTCGCGCAGATCCCGGCGCTGGCGATCTCGTCAACGGACTGCAGGCAACGGGTGATGGATGGGGCCCCGGTCTGGTACCTCGTACCGGACGGCGTGGTGCAGTACATCGCGAAACACGATCTGTACAGGAGTGGAAATGGCTGAAGAGCAGTTCACGTCTCGACGTGCCAGGCGCGAAGCCGAGCGAATGGCCGCGGAAGAGGAGTTCGAGGCCAGGTCGTCCGCTCCCCAGGGCCCCGAGGGCAGTCGCGCGGACTTCCTCACCCCGCCGAAGCGTCCGACCGAGAAGCCGACGACCGCCGAGGCGGACACCGCCTCAGGCGGCGACGCTCCGGCCGCCGCCGGTGGCGGTGCAGCCCCGGGCGCCGGTGAGGCGGCTCCGTCCGCACGACCGTCGAGCGCCCCCGCGTCCGCGCCGTCGGCGCCTCCGGCCGCGCCGCCTCAGACTTCTCCGTCCGTGCAGACGCCTGCGGCTCCGCAGGCCGCTTCAGCTCCTGCGTCTCCGGCGACACCGGCTCCCGAGTCGCCGACCCAGCCCGCCGCGGCGGAACCGGCCCCGGCCGGCGGCGGAAGCGCGGGATCGACCCCCGCTGACCTCCCGTCGTCGCGCATCGACCCGGCGCCGACGCCGAAGGTCTCCCACGAGCGCGGGGCACTGGCCTCCGATCACCTGCCGCAGGAGCGGCCGCCGGTCAACGCCGAGGATCGGCTCGACCCCCGCCGCGCACCGCTGCCGCACTTCGAATCGCGCGCCGCACGCAAGCGCTACCTGCGCGAACACGGCCTGTCGATGGACGGCGACCTCTCGACCGGGGCGATCCCGGTCATCGCCGATCCCGCCGAGGCCGACGCGGCCTCCCAGTCCGGCGACGCGGCCCCGCAGTCCGGCGGCACGGGGGGATCCTCGGCCGGGCACGAATCGTTCGACGCCGCCGGCTTCGGCGGGTCCTCGGCCGAAGTGGCCGCCCGCGACTTCGAATCACCGGTGACCGCCGACTCCGCGCCGCGACCGGCCTCCGGTCCCGACGACGCGCTCTCCCGTCCTCTCCCGGAGACGACCTCAGCCTCCGCGCCGACGACGCCGAGCGGAGACGCTGCGGCGGGGAAGGCGGCGACAGCGGACACCGCTGCGACCGCCGCGAAGACGGACGCCGCCACGACCGACGCCGCTGCTGCGAAGTCGGACGCGACCGACGCGAAGACGGACGCCGCCACGAAGACGACCCCCGCCGCGAAGTTCGATGCGGCTGGGCAGCCCACCGCCGGAACGGACTCGGACGGTCCCGAACCGGCCACCCGATCCCGACGGATGCCGATCGTCAATCCGCCGAGCACCTCGGGCGTGCGGGTCGTCACCGCCGCCTCGGCGAAGGTCTCCGAACCCGTCGCGAAGGAGTCCCCGGCCCCGAAGGACCGTGCGGCCTCGAAGGGGGACGCCGGCTCGAAGGACGGTGCCGCGTCGACGGGCAGTTCAGCGTCGACGAGCGCTGGGACGGCACCGGCCGCCTCGGTGTCGGACACCGCGTCGGATACCGCACAGGACCGTGACGCCGGCACCGAGCCGACCGCCCAGTCGGCCGACGACGCCGCCCGCGAACTCGCCGCGAACCCCGAGACCCGTCCGATGGACACCGTCCCCGAGGCATGGTCCCTGCCGAACTCCGACTACGAGGACGAAGAGACCGAGAACCCGCCGGGCACCCGCATCAAGGCGAGTGCCGTGACCGGGTACGACGGGCAGATCCTTGTTGGCGAAGAGCCATCCAAAGTACCCTTTATCGTGCTGGGCGTGGCCGCGCTCTTCGCCGTCGCCCTCATCGTCATCGCACTCGTCATGCTGCTGTGACAACCTGAACCCTGGGAAAGGACCACGTGGACACCACTGAACTGCTTCGGATCGCCGCCAAAGGCGCCGATGACAAGCTCGGCACCGACATCGTCGCCCTCGACGTCAGCTCCACCCTCTACATCACCGACGCCTTCCTCATCGTGTCCGCGGAGAACGAACGCCAGGTCGGTGCGATCGTCGACGGCGTCGAGGAAGCGCTGCTCAAGCAGGCCGGTCGCAAACCGCTGCGCCGGGAGGGACGCGGCACCGGTGACTGGGTGCTCCTCGACTACGGTGACATCGTCGTCCACGTCTTCTCCACCGAACAGCGCGAGTACTACGCGCTCGAGCGCCTGTGGAAGGACGTTCCCGTCATCGACGTGACGATCGACGACACCGAGTCCGGCGACGCTGCGACCGGCGACACTGAGTCCGACGGCGCTGCGGCCGACGGCACCGAATCTGACGACGCCGAGTCCGGCGGGCCTTCGACCGGCACCGACTCCGAGACTCGATGACGAAGACCGTCATCGTCTGGCGGCACGGGCAGACGGACTTCAACCTGCAGCGGCGCTTCCAGGGACAGTCCGACATTCCGCTCAACGCCGTCGGACTCGATCAGGCCGAGCGGGCCGCCGCCGTCCTCGCCGCCCGCAGCCCCGAGCTCATCGTCTCCTCCGACCTGCTGCGAGCAGCGGTCACCGCCGACACCCTCGCCGACCGGCTGGGGACGAGCGTCGCACGCGATCCGCGTCTGCGGGAGATGGCCTTCGGCGAGTGGGAGGGCCTGACCCGCGAGGAGATCGCGGCAGTCTGGCCCGAGGAGCTGCACAAGTGGGTCTCCGGCGGCGACCCGAAGCCGCCCGGGGGAGAGACCCGCAGCGAGTCCTCGCTGCGGGTGGCCCGCGCCATCACCGACATCGTCACGACCTCGGACGCGGAGTCGATCGCCATCGTCGCCCACGGCGCGGTGCTCCGCGGGGCCGCTGAGATCCTCCTCGACATGACCGGATCCGGCCGACTCGCTGTCCTCGCGAACTGCGGACACGGCGAATTCGGCTTCACCGGTGACACGTGGGTGCTGCGCAACTGGGGCGAAGCCCCCGACTGATCACCGTCGCTTCGCGTGGACATCCCGGATGAGGCCGACGAGAGCAGCGGCTGACTCCGACCACGCGAACCTCTGCGACTGCACCTGCCCGGCCGCGGCGGCCCGGGCCCAGGCCGCGGGCTCGGTGAGCCTCCCGACCGCCTCGGCGATCGACGCGGGATCGTCCTGGTCGAAGTACTCCGCGGCGTCCCCGGCGATCTCATGGAAGATCGGGATGTCGGAGACCGCGACGGGCACGCCCTTGGCCATCGCCTCGATGACGGGCAGCCCGAAGCCCTCGGCGCGGGAGGCCGTGACGAGCGCCGTCGCCTCCTCGAGCAGCTGCGCATACTCCTCATCGCTGACCCCGCGGTGGAAGACGACCCGCGCGCGGTCGGGGATGAGCGCCCGCAGCGCCGCCTCCCGACGCCCCTCGATCCGGCTCGCGATGTGCAGCGTCCACCCGGGCAGGTGCTCCAGGGCGCGGATGAGGGATTCGACGTTCTTGTACGGCATGAACGAGCCCATGTAGACCAGGGACTTCGCCCCCGACCGATCGACCGACCGGGGTGCGGCGGCCGCGACCTCGGCGGCGTTGGACACGACGGTCACCGGTTTCGTCGTCAGATGCTCATCGGCGATGAGGGCCTTCGTCGTCTCACTCACCGCGGCGATCGCATCGGCCCGGTTGAGCAGCAGCCGCTGCGGGGTGTAGCTGAGATGGTAGAGCCGCCACAGCAGCCGCACCGGGGCCGGCAGGTCGGCCGGCGGGAGCGGGTGGGAGTAGTAGATGAGGTCGTGGACGGTGAGGATGAGCCCGTAGCGGCGACCGGTCGACCCCATGACCTGCATCGTCGAGAACACGACATCGGCGCCGAGGTCGTTGAGCCGCTTCGCGATGCCCACCTCGGCGGGGGAGAGCGGGGAGCTGAGCTTGACCCACGGGCACTCGGGGAGGAGGGCGAGCTGGGCGTCGTCGCTGATGATCGCGGTGACCTCGATGTCCGTGCCCGCGGTCGCCTCGAGCAGGGCCTCGAGCAGGCACGACCCGTACCGGGAGATCCCATCATGATGGGTCGTTCGGGTGAAGCGCGCGTCGAAGAAGACCCTGATTCGATCGGGGGCCTGTGGACCGCGTGGGTTTTTGCTCATGGAACTCCGAGTCGATAGTCTGAACATTCGAAAGTGAGCGTTCGCCGCGACGAAGGGCCAGTGAGTGAAGGAACCAGCACCTGCGTCCGAAGCCCTGAGGCTCCGGTCATGATCCTAACGATTATCGCACTCGCCGCCCTCGTCGTCCTCACCCCGCTCCTGACCCGCCTCATGGGTCGAGCCACCGGATGGCCGCTGGCCGCCGCCTACCTCGCCGTCGCCGCCCTCTTCACTCCCACCGCCGCCGAGGTGATGGCCGGGTCGACGCCGGAGGAGACGGTCTCGTGGGTGCCGAGCCTCGGCGTCGACATCGCCCTGCGCGCCGACGGCATCGGCGTGATCTTCACGTACATCGCCCTCGTCATCGGTGCCGTCGTCTTCATCTATTCGACCGGGTACCTGCCCCGGGGACGCAACACGAGCTTCTACTGGCTCATGGTGATCTTCACGTTCTCGATGGTCGCCCTCGTGCTCAGCAACAACCTCATCGTCCTCTTCATCTGCTGGGAACTGACGTCGCTGGCGTCGTTCTTCCTCATCGCCCGCTCCGGATCGCCCGGCCAGGCGCCGTCCCTGCGCACCCTGCTCATCACCTTCATCGGCGGCCTCACGCTCCTCGTCGCGGTGGGTCTGACGATCGCGGTGACCGGCACGACGAACCTCAACGAGGCGCTGCTCTCCGGAGCGTGGGCCGCGCAGCCGGCGGCCGCCACGCTCGTCGCCGTCCTCGTCGCGATCGCCGGCATGACGAAGTCCGCGCAGTTCCCGTTCCACTCGTGGCTGCCCGACGCCATGGCCGCGGCCACCCCCGTCTCCGCGTACCTCCACGCCGCGGCCGTCGTCAAAGCCGGCGTCTTCCTCATGCTCCGGTTCTCCCCGGCCTTCCACGCCACCCCGGCCTGGAACGTCCTCCTCATCGCCTCAGGACTCATCACCGCGTGCATCGGCGGCTGGTTCGCGCTCAACCAGCACGACGTCAAGAAGCTCATGGCGTACTCGACGGTGTCCCAGCTCGGCCTCATCACCGCCGTCATCGGCGTCGGCACCGAGGCCGCGATCGCCGCGGCGGCCCTGCACATCATCGCCCACGCGCTCTTCAAGTCCGGTCTGTTCATGATGGTCGGCGTCGTCGACCACCTCGCCGGGACCCGCGAACTCACCCGCATCCCGCGCCTCATGGGCCCGGCCCCGACGGCCTTCGTCGTGATGATCCTCGGGTGCGCCTCGATGGCCGGGATCCCGCCGCTGCTCGGCTTCGTGTCGAAGGAGTCGCTGTTCACCGCCCTCGTCGAATCCGGCGGCGCCGGGTGGATGCTCTTCGTCATCGCCGTGGCCGCCTCGGTGCTCACCTTCGCCTACTGCGCGAAGACGGTGTGGGGGGCGTTCATCGACGGCAAACCGGTGACGAAGTCCGAACTCGAGCACTCCTCGCCGATTATGCTCGCCGCCGCGGCCCTGCCGATCGTCGCCTCCCTGCCGCTCAGCCTCGTCCTCTACCTCTTCGACACCCCGCTCACCGCGGTGGTCGCCGCGGCGCTCCCCGGCGAGATCGAACCCGTCCACGTGAAGTTCTGGCACGGGTTCACCCCCGAGCTCATCGCCTCGGGCCTCATCATCGCCATCGGCATCGTCGTCATCATCAACCGTTCCCGCGTCTTCGTCTTCTTCCACCGCGCCCGGCTCAGCTTCGACGGCGCCGACGTCATCGCCGGCATCGCCGACGGTCTCCAGCGCCTCGGCCGCGGCCTCGGCATCGTCGTGCGCCCGATGAACTCGACGCCCTACCTCGCGACGACGCTCGGCGGGCTCGCGCTCATCACGTTCCTCTCCGTGCCCGCGGTCTACCCGAGCCTGCCGCCGCTCCAGCCGAACCTGTGGCGGCCCGCCGACATCATCCTCCTCGTCCTCATCACCGTCGCCGTCCTCGTCGTGTGCACCTCGCATTCGCGTCTGACCACGGTCGTCGCGCTCTCGGCCATCGGCATCCTCGCCACCGTGCAGATCCTCGCCCTCGGCGCGCCCGACGTCACCCTCACCCAGCTGCTCGTCGAGGCGATGACGATCATCGTCATCATGCTCGTCCTCCAGAAGCTGCCGCGCTCGTTCTGGCGCTACTCGAAGCGCCTGCAGTCGACCCGGGCGATCTTCGCGATCCTCGTCGGCATCGCCGTCACCGTGCTCACCCTCATGCTCAACGGGCGCCGTGAGCGCTCCGACCTCGGCCTCTACTACATCGAGCAGGCCCCGGAGATCAGCGGCGGCCACAACATCGTCAACACGATCCTCGTCGAATTCCGTGCCCTTGACACCCTCGGCGAGCTCACCGTGCTCGGCATGGCCGGCATCGCGATCGTCGCGGTGATGTCGACGGTCAAGGACCGCTACATCGACCCACCGGCGGAGAACATCCCGGAACCGCCGAGGCGGGCGTGGGTGACGGTGCGCCCGAAGGGCACGAGCGCCTACCGCGGCGTCCACGAGGCGTGGCCCAACGTCATCCCGCTGCAGCTGACGATCAAGGTGCTCGGGCCGCTGCTCATCATCGCCTCGCTGATGATCTTCTGGCGCGGACACAACGAACCCGGCGGCGGCTTCATCGCGGCACTCGTCGGCTCCGCCGTCATCGGCCTCCTCTACATGTCGACGGCCAAGGACCGGGCCATCGGACCCCCGCGGGCACCGCTCTACCTCATCGGCCTCGGCATCGGCATCGCCGTGGTCACCGGCCTGCTCGGGCTGATCTTCGCCGGCTCGTTCCTCGAGCCGCTGCACACCTACATCCTCGGCCAGCGGTTCACGACGTCGATGCTCTTCGACGTCGGCGTCTACCTCGCCGTCCTCGGCCTCATCCTCCTCTCCTTCAACATCCTCGGTGTCTCCGACTCCGCGGCGACCCCGGCCGGTGACGACGTGCTCACCGACGGCATCATCCGCCGTGACGTCGAACTCACCAGGGAACGCGCCGATGAGCTCCTCTACGGTGAGCTGCGCGGTCCGCTCGAGTCGATCAGAGGCGAGCGGCCCGGCCGCGGAGAGAGGATCGTCGGCCGCGGCTCGGAGGAGAAAGCGAAGGCCTCGACGACGCACATCCTCGACGGTGATGCACCGCTCGACCGCGGTGAAGCCCCGACCACGAAGGAGGGGGATCCGCGATGATCCTTGCCCTGACGATCGGCGTGCTCACCGCCGGCGGCGTCTACCTCATGATGCAGCGGTCGATGGTCCGCGGCGTCTTCGGCCTCACCCTGGTCTCGCATGCCGCGAACTTCATTCTGCTGTCCGCCGGAGTCGGGGCCTGGCGCGTCGAGCCGCTGGCCGAACGCGGTGACCAGACGATGGCCGCCGACCCGCTGCCGCAGGCGTTCGTCCTCACCGCCATCGTCATCACCCTTGCGGTGACGATCTTCATGCTCGCCCTCGCCGTGCTCGGCCACGACGACGACCAGAAGCGGGCCCCGGAGACCGGGGAGGTCCGCGAATCGTGAACTCCTCCCTCCTGCTCCTCCTCGTCGCGATCCCGCTGCTCGCCTCGGCGCTCAGCGTGCTCATCACCTCCCGCACCTTCGACCGCATCCTCCTCTTCGTCGTGCCCTCGTTCGTCGGGGCCGCGGCGATCGGACTGCTCATCCTCCACCGCACGGAACCCGTCGTCGCCCATTCCGTCGGCGGCTACATCCCGGGGCTGGCGATCCCATTCGTCTCGGACACGTTCACCGCCCTCATGCTGCTGCTGACGTCGGTGACGTCGCTGGTCAGCTGCATCTTCCTCGTGAGCACGGGGGAGGACCAGTACCGGTTCGTGCCGGCGCTCATCCTCATGATGCTCACCGGCGTCTACGGGGCGATCCTCACCGGCGACCTCTTCAACTTCTTCGTCTTCATCGAGGTCATGGTGCTGCCTGCCTACGCGCTCATCGCGGTCACGGGAACGTGGCGCCGCCTCGGCGTGGGCCGGATGTTCGTCATGGTCAACCTGCTCACCTCGACCCTGCTGCTCATCGGCGTCGGCTTCGTCTACGGTGCCCTCGGCACCGTCAACCTCGCCGTCCTCGCCTCCCTCGGCACCCCGACGGGACAGGGGGCGCTCGCGCTCGGGATCGTCCTCTTCGCGCTGCTCGTCAAGGCCGGCGGCGCTCCGTTCCACGGCTGGCTGGCCCGCAGCTACCCGAACACCTCGGCGGGGATGATGTCGCTCTTCGCCGGTCTCCACTCGAAGGTCGCCCTCTACGCGATCTACCGCATCTGCACGACCGTCTACGGTGAGCCCCCGGCCTGGGCCAACGCCATAATCGCGATCGCCGTCGTCAGCATCATCGTCGGCTCCCTCTCCGGCTTCGGGCAGAACCGGGTGCGCAACGTGCTCGCGTTCCAGATGACCTCCGGTGTCGGCCACATCCTCCTCGGCGTCGCCCTGCTCACCGCCCAGGCGCTGGCCGCCGGTGCCTTCTACATGGTCCACCACATGATCACGATGGCCGGTCTCCTCCTCGTCATGGGCGCGATCGAGCAGACGTACGGCACGGGGTCGTTCAAGAAGCTCTCCGGTCTGGCCAGTCGCGAGAAGTGGGCGGCAGTGCTCATGGTCCTCGGACTCTTCTCCCTCATCGGCCTGCCCCCGACCTCGGGCATGTGGGGGAAGATCGGCCTGATCTCCGCGGCCACTGCCGTCGAGGACGCCGCCGGCTGGTGGCTCGTCTCGGCGATCGTCATCGGCTCGCTCATCTCCATGCTCGCCCTGCAGAACACGTGGCGCAACACGTTCTGGGGCGCCCCGATGCAGTCGTACCGCCCCGATTCCGCGGAGACCGGACGCGCCGCCTCGGTGGCGATCACCGATGACGTGCGCATCCCCGGTCGACTGCTCGTGCCGGCGACGATCATGATCGCGCTGTCCGTGGCGATCTTCGTCTGGCCCGAACCCCTGCTCGAGATCACCGGGCGGGCCGCAACGGGACTGCTCGACCACACCGAATACATCGAGGCGGTGATCGGACGATGATGCGCATCATCCACGGCATCTCCTACGTCCTCTACATCCTCTGGGCGATCATCACGGGATCGGCGACGGTCGTCGGCCACCTCTTCCGCGTCGGGAGGCCCTACGCCCACCCGATGATCGTCGAGGTGCCCCTGCGCTGCCGCACCGACCTCGAGGTCACCCTCTTCGCCTCGTCGATCACGATCACCCCGGGCACGCTCGTCACCGCGATCGCCGCGGGCACCGCGACGACCCCGCCGGTCTTCTTCGTCCACTGCCTCTTCGAGGACTCCGAGGAGGACGCGCTGGCCGGTCTCTACGACATGGAATCGCGCCTGCTCGCGATGACCCGCGGCCGGGCGCCGCAGTCCTCGGCCTCGGATGTCGCCGAGGTGGAGGCCGCCTGGGTCGATCCCGGCCCCCACAACCCGTCCGCCGAAGAGGAGAGGAGACGGCGATGACCGTCATCGTCGCCATCTGTGCGATCATTCTCGCCGCCGCGATCGTCGTCGGCCTCATCCGCGTGCTCACCGCCCGCGATCTGGGGTCCCGCGCGGTCGTCAGCGATCTCATCTACTTCTGTGCGATCGGGATACTGACGATGATCGCGATCAGCGTGTCCTCCTCGATCGTCCTCGACGTCATCTTCCTCGCCTCGATGGTCGGCATCCTCGCGACGATCGCCCTGTCCCGGATCCTCACGAGGGGGCACCGCTGATGTCGGACACCGTCGCCACCGTTCTCGTCGGAATCTTCGGCATCACCGGCTCCCTGCTCATGCTCGCCTCGGCGCTGGCGATGTTCCGGGTCAAGGACGCGCTCTCCCGGATCAACGTGTTCTCCCCGGCCACCGGCCTGGGCATGCCGCTCATCGTCATCGCCGCCTACATCCACACGCTCCACACCGAGGGCTTCAGGGTGATGACGCTGTTCATCGCGCTCATCGCCATCCTCTGTCTCATCATCGTCTCCTCGGTCGCGAGCAACACGCTGTCGCGGGCGAGCGTGCTGTCGGGGCAGCCGATCTACCGCAAGACCTCGCCGAACCGTCTGGCCCAGCCGCCGGAGGGCATCGAGGATCCGGCTCCGTGAGCCGGCGCTTGAGATTTCGCGGCGCTCTGAGGATTAAGTAAGGCTTTCCTTATGCTAGGCTGAGCGAGCCGTGCCCCGCGGCGCTCCCCAGGACCAGAAAGCCGCCTATGTTCCAGACATTCCTCATCGGCCTGCGCGAAGGCCTCGAGGCCGCTCTCATCGTGAGCATCCTCATCGGCTACCTCGGCAAGATCGGCCGGACCCGTGAGGTCAGGGCGATGTGGTGGGGGATCGCCGCGGCGATCCTCGTGTCCCTCGGCTTCGGGGCGCTGCTCACCTTCGGTCCCTCGACGCTGACGTTCGAGGCCCAGGAGTTCATCGGCGGGACCCTCTCGATCATCGCCGTCGGCTTCGTCACGTGGATGATCTTCTGGATGGCCAGGACGGCGAAGAGCCTCGGCGGTGAGCTGCGGGCCGCGGCGGACAAGGCCCTCGACGGTCCCGTCATCGGGCTCGTCATCCTCGGCGCCTTCTCCGTCGGCCGGGAAGGGCTCGAGACCGCGCTCTTCCTCTGGGCCGCCACCCGCGCGAACGCCACCGGCACCGCGTCGGCGCTCGGCCTCACGGCGGCCGCGATCGCCGGCATCGCCATCGCCGTTGTCCTCGCGTGGCTCATCGCCAAGGGCCTGCTCAGACTCAACCTCTCGGCGTTCTTCCGCTATTCGGGGGCGTTCCTCATCCTCATCGCCGCCGGCGTCCTCGCCTACGGGTTCCACGACCTCCAGGAGGCCGGAGTCGTCCCCGGTCTCCATGCCCTCGCCTTCGACGTCTCCGCCGCCGTTCCGCCGACGAGCTGGTACGGGGTCCTGCTCAAGGGCATCTTCAACTTCTCACCGGCGACGACGTGGGTCGAGTTCACCGTGTGGTGGCTCTACGTCATTGTCGTCGGCGCGCTCTTCATCCGCAGCCTCCGCGCCTCCCCGACTCCGGCAGCGCGACCGGCCGCCCGCGGCGTCGCCGCCGCCTGAACCCCCGCTGCCACCGGCGGCCCACCCTGACTCCACCTCTGCCGATTCCCCGGCGACCGCCTCGGCGGACCTCCCTCCGCCTCTGTGCAGGACAACGATCAAAGGACCGATATGACCACTCTCTGGCCCCGTCTCGCCATCGGCCTCGCCGTCGGCGGTGCGCTCGTGCTCACCGGCTGCGAACCCAATGACCCAGGCGACGGCACGATCGCGGTGACGAGCACCGACGACTCGTGCGACGTCGCCGCGCAGGAGGCCCCGGCGGGCACCCTGAAGTTCTCCGTGACGAACGACGGTTCGAAGGTCACGGAGTTCTACCTCCTCGGCGAGGACGGACTGCGCATCATCGGCGAGGTCGAGAACATCGCGCCGGGACTCGAGCGCACCCTCACGGTCACCGCCCCGGAGGGCAAGTACTTCACGGCATGCAAACCGGGCATGGTCGGTGACGGGCTGCGCGGGGACTTCACAGTGACGAAGGGCACCGGGGGGCAGAGCGTGAGCGCCGAGGATTCGCAGCTCGCCGAGCAGGCGACGACGCAGTACGCGGCGTACGTGAAGGATCAGACGGAGCAGCTGCTCACCGGCACCGAGGAGTTCGCGAAGGCGTACAAGGACGGCGACGACGACAAGGCGCGGACCCTCTACGCCCAGGTGCGCACGAACTGGGAGCGCATCGAGCCCGTCGCCGAATCCTTCGGCGACCTCGACCCCAAGCTCGACCTGCGTGAGGCCGACCTCGAGGAGGGACAGGAGTGGACCGGCTGGCACCTCATCGAGAAGGACCTGTGGCCGCCGAAGGACGGGTACACGGCGCTGAGCGAGGGTGACCGGACGAAGTACGCCGACCTCCTCGTCTCCGACACGCAGGTCCTCTACGACCGGACCCGGGACATGAGCTTCACCCCCGACCAGCTCTCCAACGGGGCCAAGGAGCTCCTCGACGAGGTGGCCACCGGCAAGGTCACCGGTGAGGAGGAGACCTGGTCGCACACCGACCTGTGGGACTTCCAGGCCAACGTCGACGGCGCCCGGGTCGCGTACGAGAATCTCCAGCCGCTGCTGGCCACCCGCGACAAGGAGCTCGATGAGACGCTCAAGACGCGCTTCGCCGACCTCCAGGCCCTCCTCGACGAGCACCGGAAGGGCGACGGGTTCGTCCTCTACACCGAGCTGAGCGAGGACGAGGTCAAGGCCCTGTCCGATTCCGTCAACGCGCTCTCCGAACCGCTCTCCCAGCTCACTGACAAAGTGGTGGGCTGATGGCGGACCGGCCGGGTGTGTCGCGGAGGGCGATGTTCGGCATCGGGGCGGGTGCCGTCGCGGCCGGTGCTGCGGCCGGGTACTTCGCCCATGATCCGCTCGCCGAGGCGGTCGGGGCCGATTCCGATGTCGTCGACTTCTACGGCACGCACCAGGCCGGGATCGTCACCGAGGCCCAGGACCGCATGTGCTTCGCCGCGATCAACGTCCTCACCGACGACCGTGAGGAGCTCATCGAGCTCCTCAAGACGTGGACGGCCGCGGCGGCCAATCTCAGTCAGGGGCTGCCCGTCGTCGAGGGCGGCGTCGCCGACGGCTCTCGGTACGCTCCGCCCGAGGACACGGGGGAGGCGCAGGGGCTGAGCGCCGGCCACCTCACGGTGACGATCGGGTTCGGCCGCAGCCTCTTCACCGATGCCGAGGGGAAGGATCGCTTCGGCATCGGGAAGAAGCTGCCAGTCGGGCTCATCGACCTGCCGCATTTTCCCGGTGATCAGCTCGACGAGGCGCGCGTCGGCGGGGACCTGTGCATCCAAGCGTGTGCCGACGATCCGCAGGTCGCCGTCCACGCGGTGCGCAACCTCATCCGGATGGGCTTCGGCATCGTCTCGACGAAGTGGATGCAGCTGGGCTTCGGGCGTACGGCGTCGACGTCTCCGGTCCAGGAGACCCCGCGCAACCTCTTCGGCTTCAAGGACGGCACGGCGAACATCCGCTCCGACGAGGACACCGCGCTCAACGAGAACGTGTGGGTCCGGGACGGCTCATGGCTCGACGGCGGCAGCTTCCTCGTCGCTCGGCGCATCCGCATGCACATCGAGACGTGGGATCGGGAGAGCCTCGACGGGCAGGAGCGGATCTTCGGCCGCACGAAGATGACCGGCGCGCCGCTGTCCGGCGGCGAGGAGTTCACGACCCCTGATTTCGCGATGGCCGGGGCCGGCAGTCAGCCGATCATCCCGGTGACCTCACACGTCCATCTCGCGCATCCGAAGCAGAACGGCGGCGTGCGGCTCCTGCGCCGCGGATACAACTACGCCGATGGCGCGGATGCGCGCGGCAACCTCGACGCGGGTCTGTTCTTCATCGCCTTCGTCGCCGATCCCGCCCGTCACTATGTGCCGATGCAGAACCGGCTCGCATCCCAGGACGCGCTGAGCGAATACCTGCTCCACACGGGGTCGGGGCTCTTCGCGATCCCGCCGGGCGTGAGCAGGGGCGGTTGGATCGGGCAGACGCTCTTCGGGTGAGCGCGCTCAGTCGCGGCCGGTCGTGCGCATCGTGATGTTGATCCTGCCGCCGCCGAGGTCGCTCAGCCGCGCCGAGTCCGGGGCGGTGTCCGGGTGGATCTTCGTCACCCCGTGGTAGGCGAACCGGGCGGGACCGCCGAAGACGAAGGCGTCGCCTGAGGCGAGCCGGATGTCCTCGTACGGCCGGTTCCGCGTCTCGGTGTTGCCGAATCGGAAGGTGCACGTGTCGCCGAGGGAGAGGGAGACGACCGAGGCCGGATCGTGTTCGTCCTTGTCCTGGTGCATTCCCATCTTCGCCGCCTCGTCGTAGTAGTTGATGAGGGCGACGTCGGGGGAGTAGTGCGCGGGGTCGAACCCCCAGGCGTCAGCCGCCCCGGTGGGGTGGTCGGGGTCGGCATCGACCGCCTCGGCGGCGGCGGTGAGGATCTGGCGCCCGAGCCGTGTCATCCAGTCGGGGAACGGCGGGACGCGCTCCCGGTTGACGTCGACGGCTTCGCGGTCGTAGCGGCCAGGCCGCCAATGCCACCCGAGTCCGATCGTCGTCACGCTCATCGGGTGCCCCATGATCGTCGTCGAGTGCGGTGGGACAGGGCCGGTCCGCCACTGGGCGTACTGGCGGACGATCCACGCCTGCCCGGCATCGTCGAGGAAGCCGGGCAGCCACACGGCCCCGGGCGCGATGACCCGGGGGCCGCGGTCGAAGGCGTCGTCGGCGAAGAGGGCGGGCATGGACGCCTCAGAGGTCGGCGAGCGGAACCGATTCGTCGGCGAGGCGGGAGGCGTCGACCTGCGTGCCGACGATCGTGCGCAGGTCGTCGTTGACATCCCAGACGTTGACGTTCATCGCAGCGGTGACGGTGCCGTCCTTGGTCCAGAACGCGATGAATTCGCCGGAGTCCTTGTCCCCGCGGATGACGACGTCGTCGTCTCCCGAGCCGTGGCCGACGTACTCCATGCCGAGGTCGAACTGGTCGGTGTAGAAGTACGGTTCCCAGTCGTAGACCTTGCTGCCGCCGGTGAGTGTGGAGGCGGCGACATCGGCCTGGCGCACCGCGTTGTCCCAGTGTTCGACGCGGATCCGGGAGTCGAGTCGGGTGTTGAAGGCGTTGGCGATGTCGCCGATGGCGAGCACGCTCGGTACGCTCGAGCGCATCTTCTCGTCGACGGGAACGCCGTTGTCGATGTCGAGGCCGGCCGCCTCGGCGAGTTCGATCGTCGGGTCCGCGCCGATGCCGACGACGACGAGATCAGCGGGCAGGTCGCCCTTCGTCGTCTGGACGGTATCGACGGAGTCCTCGCCCGCGAAGCCCGTGGTGTCGGCGTCGGCGAGGAACTTCACGCCGTTCTTCGACTGCAGATCCTCGAAGTACTGTCCCAGCTCGTCGCCGAGGACGTTCTTCAGCGGGGGAGCGTCGCGAAGGACGACGGTGACATCGGAGCCGTGGGTGCGGGCGGCAGCGGCAACCTCGAGGCCGATCCAGCCGCCGCCGATGATGACGACCTTTCTGCCCTCGCCGAACTGCGAGCGGATGGCCACGGCGTCACCGGCGGTGCGCAGGGTGTGCACGTTGGCGAGCACCTGACCGGGAACCTCGAGGGTGCGCGGGGTCGAACCGGTCGAGAGGATCGCCTGAGCGTAGGTGAGCTCCTCGCCGGAGGCCAGGGTCACCGTGTTGGCGGAGGTGTCGAGCTTCGTCACGGTGTCGCCGAAGAACGTCGTGACGTCATGGGCCGGATACCACTCCGCGCCGCGCAGTGCGGAGTCCGCGGGGTCGGTGTCCTCGAGCATGACCTTCTTCGACAGATCAGGACGGTAGTACGGCGGAAGGGGATCGGTGCCCACCAGGGCGATGGTGCCGGCGAAGCCGTCATTGCGCAGGGCCTCAACCACCTGACCTCCGCCGATTCCCGCACCGATGACGACGATTCCGAATTCCTGGGCCATGCTCGCTCCTTGCTGTATCGGGGTCCTTGTCACAGACTCTACTGTCGGAATCCCGAGTCAACCACTCCCGGTTTTGTGCTTCCTGGGTGCTCGGGTCTAGAGTAGTGCGGTGTCAGGGGCTATAGCTCAGTTGGTAGAGCGCTTCGTTCGCAATGAAGAGGTCAGGGGTTCAATTCCCCTTAGCTCCACCCTGTCGGAGGCGCCGCGTGAACGCGGCGCCTTTCCCATTCCCAGCCGGTGAAGTCAGAAGTCATCGGTGTCGTCGCAGCGGTTCCCCCCCCGCCCGCGGTCCCCGACCATGACTCCAGCTACACTGGGTTCATCATGATCGGCCCGCTCGCTTCACGGCTCGGGCCGATTTTCTTTGTCCGGAGGTGACGCCGGTGGACTACGCCAAGCCCTGTCTGCCTATCCATGACCAGATCGACTACCGAGGAGCACGGCGACGCCGACCGCTGCCGTCCAGACGGTGAGCGTGTCGAAGGAGAGACGTTCGGCGATACCGAAGCTCAGACCCGGCAGCGCGGCGCCGTCGAGGGCAAGGAGGAATGCTGCGAATCCGAGGATCGAGACGGCGACGGCGGCAATCGTCAGCCACCTGAAGACACTGCGACCGACGGCAACGGCAAGCAGGAGCATCGCCGCCCACTGGACGAGAGCCTGAGCTGCCGCGGCGCCGTCATGCAGGGCCGGCTGTTGATCCCACGGCGCGAAGCCCACCGCGACGACACACACTCCGACGACGGCCATGAGAATCGTCGCCACGCGTCCAGTCCGGCGCCTCCAGCAGCCGTGCAGCAGCACTGCACCAAGGGCCGTCAGTACACCGGAGGCGACCATGCCCGCATTGAACCCGACGTGCCACGGTGAGCAGACCTCGCGGACGTCCCCGCCCTCGGTGAACGGGCCGCAGACCGTGACACCGAGGTCGCTGATCGCATTCCGCGTCACCGAGTACCCGTCCGGCCACTGCAGGGCCACGATGAGCTGGACGGGCAGCAGCAGCGCGCTGGCCACCCAGAAAGCTGCCCCAATTCGCCAGCGCTGCCTCATGTGCCTCGCCCTCCTCGTCGAACGCGATCGCCGCCGATCGCGCTGGGGATGCGGCAACCGGAGACGCGGTCTGCGTTCATCGTAGGACGATCAGAGGTGATGCGAGGCGACCGGCGGGAAAGTCATGACCCCGCGACGCGCATGCCCTCCCCATCGCCGGGGGCGAGGACGATGTCGAAACGCGTCTCAGCCCACCCTCTGCCACCGACGTCATGTCCGTCGGGGGTCGGGGTGCCGGGCGCATGATGCGAGAAGTCCATGATGAGCGACTCCTTGACGCCGAAGACGCTGTCACCGATCTCCAGCTGCTCATCACCGCGGACGAAGATGTGCGTGACGAGCGTCCGGAATCCCGGTGCCGTGACCATGAAGTGCAAATGGCTCGCGCGCATCGGCGAGCGCCCGGTCGCGGCGAGCATCGCTCCGACGGGTCCGTCGTCGGGAATCGGGTACGGCGTGGGAAACAGCCCCCAGAACCGGTAGGTGCCGGATTCGTCGGAGAACAGATGCGCCCGGGCAGCCGTTCTCTCGTCGTCGTACTGGACGTCGTAGAAGCCGTCCTCGTCGGCCTCCCACACCTCGATGCGCGCCCCGGGGATCGGATTGCCCTCAGTGTCCGTGACCGACCCTTCAACGAGGCAGGGTTCGCCGAGCGCCCCGAACGCCATGTCCTCTCCACGGGCGATCTCCGGGGCATCGTCGACGAAGAAGGGCCCGAAGACCGTCGCCTCGGTGGCATTCGCGTGCTCGGGATTGTTCATGCCCACGACCTGCATCGATGCCCCGAGCGTGTCCGAGAGGAGCACGAACTCCTGCCTCGTCTCGGTCGTGATGTGCCCGGCATCGGTGAGGAAGCGGATGCCGGCGTTCCACTCCGCCTCGGTGAGGCGCACCTCCCGGAGGAAGGCGTGCAGATGCCGGGTGAGGGCCTCCATGACAGTTTTGAGGCGAGCGTCGTCGGTGCCGGCGAACGACGCGATGACCTCATCGACGAGTCCCTGTTCGCGCGCCGACTGCTCGGGGGAGATGTCGCTCATGCTGCCGCCCGCACGATCATCCCCGAGAGGATCGCCTCCAGGCGCGTGTTGAGTTCGGCGGCATCACCGGCGACGAAGGCGACGTAGAAGTCCGGTCGCATGAGGAGGTGGCGGGCACCGTGCTCACCCATCCACGTCGCATACGTGCCGTCGAGATCGATGACCTCGGCACCGCTGTCGGGACCCCCGACCGTCAGCTGCCGGCCCCCGACTCTCTCGTGGTCGGCGGCCAGACCCGGATCGAGGTCTCCGGCCGCCTCGGGAGTCGATAGGAGGAACCAGCCGTGGCCGACGGCATCGTCGAACCGTCCGGTCCGCCCCCGGTGGGCGACACGCCCCTGGATGCCCGTCTTGCCCGCGGTGCCGTCCTCGGCGACCCAGGTGCCGGGGCCGAGGATCGTCTCATGCGCCGGCAGCGGCCCGACCTTCGACTGTTCGGCATGTTCGGCGAGCATGCGCGCGTCCCGGGCCGCCGCCTCGGCGGGATCGGTGATGCAGATGATCTTGCCGAGGTCGACGGAGAACTCGATGTACCATTTCGCCTGATCGCGCCTCTCGTCGGACCATGCGTCGAGGAGGTTCCCGTCGGCGAGCCCCTGGAGCACGAGATCGAGGCGCCATGCGAGATTGACGACGTCACGCAGCCCCGCGCACATGCCCTCACCGGCGAACGGCGGCATGAGATGGGCGGCATCTCCGACGAGCATCGTCCGCCCGTGATGCCACTTCTCGAGGTACTTCGCCTCGAACCGGGGGAGGGCCAGGCGCTCGAGCGAGGCGTTGTCGGGACGGATGTCCCACGGCTCGAGGAGCTTCCATGCCGCCTCCGGGGTGAGCATCTCCTGGAGATCGTCGTCGGGCAGCATCATGAACTCCCACCGGCGCCTGCCCGGTCCGCCCGGCACGACCGTGGTCGGCCGCACGGGATCGCAGACCTGGAAGTGGTGCGTCATGTACGAGGGCATGACCTCGGGCTTCGTGTCGACGATGAGCCAGTGGAAGAGGAAGCCGAGATCCGTCATCTCCGCCCCGACCGCTTCCCGGAGGAACGAATTCGCCCCATCCGCCCCGATCGCATACCGCGCCCGGATCCGACCGGACTCCCCGCCCTCGGCGTAGTCGACGGTGCGCAGACCGGGCACCGTCTCCCGGAAGTCGAGGGTGACACCGTCCTCGTCCTGGGCGAAGGCGACGGTGTCGCGTCCGAAATGGAGGGTGACATTCGGCAGGGTCTGGGCGATGACGCGCAGCCGGTCCTCGAGTTCGGGCTGGCTGAACCAGTACCGCTTGCGGAACCCGTTGTCCTCCTTGCCCAGCCAGTCGATCTCCATGAGGATCTCGCCGTCCCCGTTGAGCCAGTAGTAGTGGTCGTCGTGGAAGTCGATCGCCGGGTCGTTGTCGGGGTCGATCCCGATCATCGCGAGCACGCGGGCGATCTCATGATCGAACGTCACCGCACGCGGGCGTCCGTACTGCGTGTGCCACCGGTCAAGGGCGTGAACGCGGTAGCCCTGGCGACCGAGGAGGATCGTGGCGAGGAGGCCGACGGGACCGAGGCCGTTGATGACGACATCGGCGGTGTGTTCGACGGTGGGTGCGGATGCGGGGGTCATGTCTCACTCCTATGTGAACATCTGTTCATCGTTGAACTTATGTTCATTATGGGGAGGGGGTGAGAGGCCGTCAAGGGTTTGTCCGCGGATTCCGCCTGGGAGTTCTCCCCGCGCGCCGAGGCTGTCGTCCGTTCCCATCTCCTCCGACCTCGCGCGCCTGCTGGCCGAGGCGTGGCCTGAGCAGGCACAATCGTGTCCATGGCAGAATCTCCTGACCGGCGTGCCCGCAAGGCCGAGGCGACCCGTCGTCGCATCCTCGATGCCGCGCGCGACGTCATCGCCACCGGCGGACCGGAGGCGCTGACGATTCGGGCTGTGTCGAACGGCGCCGATATCGCCGTCGGGACGTTCTACAACTACTTCACCTCCGTCGAACAGCTCACCGATGAGGTCGTCTTCGATCTCGTCGAGACCTTCGGCCAGCGTCTTGATGCGCTGACCGGGGACTTCGACGATGCCGCCGAGGTCTACGCGGTGTCTCTGCGGCACCTGGCGACGACGGCGATCTCCGATCCGGTGTGGGGGTGGCTGCTCGTCCGGCTCGGTCTCGCCCATGCGGGGCTGCTCGACGTGCTGGGTCCGCGCGCCAACCGGGACATCCAGAAGGGCGTCGACAGCGGTCGCTTCGACATCGACGACGTCGCCCTGGCCGGGGCGATGACCTTCGGGGCGCTGCTCTCGGCGATGCGTCTGCGACTTGAGCGCGGGGGGTCCGATGAAGTCGTCGCCACCTACACGCAGTACCTGCTGCGGATGGTGGGGATCTCGCGTGAGGAGGCGCGCGACCTTGCCCGGCGACCGCTGCCGCCTCTGCCGCCGCTCGACCCATCCGACGGGATCAGGAGTCCAGCCGCACCTGAGTGACCGGACGCGGCCCCGGGGACGCACGTCGGATCGGTCCATCCGAGTGCGCCGGGCCTTCGAATACTCATCGGTAACACTGTCACGCGGAGATCGACTAGCCTGACGACTGACCTGTCCGTGACGCTGACATATTCACCCAGAGGAGTCCGATGAGACTGAGACCTGCACTGATGACCGGCCTGCTCGGACTCGCCGGAGCCATGCATTTCATCCGACCGCGGACATTCGACTCGATCGTCCCGCCTGCCCTCGGCAATCGGCGGGCGTGGACCTATGCGAGCGGGGTCGCCGAACTCGGCTGCGCCGCCCTGCTCGCCAACCCTGGCACACGACGCCTCGGAGGGGCCGCCTCGGCGGCACTCATGGTCGCCGTCTACCCGGCCAACATCTACACCGTGGTCAAGTACTGGCACTCACCCCGCGGGCGGGCAATCGCGCTCGCGCGCCTGCCGCTGCAGATTCCCCTCGTGCAGATGTCGTGGGCGATCGCCACCGACAGGGGCGCGCAGGACCGACCTCCGGTCGGTGCGCCGAACGGCGGTCATTGGTAGCCTGGACGCAGCGAGTGCCCGTGTGCCTGACCCGTCCGGGCAGACGTCAGCAGGCATCGTGAGGGCGGCCCAAGGGGTCACCATGTCTCAGCGCCACCACCTCGTGAGCCTCTGGCTCATCTTCTTCATCAACGGCTCAGTCATGGCCAGCTGGTCGCCGCGCATTCCCGAGGTCGCAGCCGCACTCGACGTGGGTGACGCGGCATTGGGCATCGCTCTGCTCGGCTTCGCCGCCGGAGCCATCCCGGCGATGTTGTGTGCCGGTCACCTGACCCGTTGGGTGTCGCCCGAACTCGTCAGCCTCCTCTCTGCGACGGCGTTCTCCCTCGGCCTGCCGGTGATCGCCGCGGCACCGAACCTCGTTGCGCTCTTCGCGGCTCTCTTCGGCATGGGTGTCGCCGGGGGCCTGTGCGACATCACGATGAACCTCACAGGGGTGCGCATCGAGCATCGACTGCGCTCGGGCGTGCTCGGACGGCTTCACGCCGGATTCAGTCTCGGGGTCGTGGCCGGCGGTGTCGGTGCGCTCGTCGCGACCGCCCTCGGTGCGAGCGTCGCGGGGCATTTCGCGGTCGTGGCAGCCGTGCTCGTTGTCCTCGCGGCAACTGCTGCTCCCGGTCTCCTGCGCGCTGAGGGACGAGGGCCTGAGCGGGAGCGCGTGCCCGAAACCGCACGCCCTCCCGACGGTCCTCGCTTCACCTCGCACCTCCCGGCGGCGATCGCCGTCATGGCCATCTGCGGACTGCTGCTCGAGGGCGTCATCACCGATTGGTCGGCGCTCCTGCTCACTCGTGACCTGGGCGCCACCGCAACGCAGGGTGCGTTGGCGCTCACGCTGTTCTCCGTGGCCATGGTCGGATCACGGGCAGTCACCGACCTGCTGGCCGACCGCCTCGGCGAAACGGTGATCCTCTGTGCCGGGGCAGTGACGGCCGCGACGGCGATGACGATCGGAATGCTCAGCGCGGTGCCCGGGATCGTCGTGGGGTCGATCGTGGTCATCGGCTTGGCGATCGGTCCGGTGTTTCCGATCACCCTGAGCCGGGCCTCCCGGTTCGGCGATCCGGCGGCCTCGATCGCCCGCATCAGTGTGGTCGGCTACACCGCGGGTCTGATCGGTCCGCTGCTCATCGGCGGGATCTCCTCTGCTGTGGGCCTGCCGTGGACGGTCACCGGCGCGGTGCTCGCCGGGAGTCTCGGCATCCTCCTCGCTCTTCGTCCCGCGTCGCGTGGCGACGAGACCGGCACGGCGCCTTAGTCCTCCGAAATCGGCGAGGTGATCTCTTCAGCACTCGGCGCCGAGTCCGGGTCGAGCAGCCACTGGGCGGCTACGCCGATGAGCATCGCGTAGTGACGCGAACCGTCCCTTTCGTCGTCACCCCCGAATGCGCGTGCGAGCACGCTCCGTGCGGCATCGCCGCGCTCTTCGAGGCCTGCGCGAATGGTGTCATTGTGCTGAGCCAGACTGATGGCCTCAATTCGGGCGGCGTCAGGAGAGGATAACCAGCTCCGCGGTTGATCGGGTCATCGCGACGTAGCGGTCGACGGCACCGGTGATGCCGTCGCCGAACCGATCGGGGTCGACGAGGACGACGAGATCGAACTCGAGACCCTTGACCTCGAGTGGAGTGAACGCGTTCACCCGCTCGGATCGCCGCCAGCGATCCGAGACGGGGAGGACACTGGGGTCGGCCGGGATGATGCCGACAGTGCCCTGTTCGTGGGCGCTCAGCCACGCTTCGACGACGGGGATGAGCGCCTCCGTCCGTTCACGGCGCACCGGGTGTCCGGCGGTGCGCACGGAGTCGGGCACATTCGCATCGGGGAGGGCGGCGCGGATGACGGGACCGGCTTCGGCCATCACCTCGGCAGGGGTGCGATAGTTGACGCTCAGATGCACCGTCTCGACGCTCAGCCCCGCCCGCGACAGCCGTACCTCCCACGTCTCGGCGAACCCATCCCTCGCCTGAGCGCGGTCGCCGACGATCGTCACCGACTTCGAGGGGCACCGGTCGAGGATCATCCGCCACTGGGCATCGGTGAGCTCCTGGGCTTCGTCGACGATGATGTGACCGAACGGACCGGCGAGCCGATCCGATTGCGGCACCGTTCGACCACCGGAATTCTCGAGAGCGGTCTGCAGGTCGGCACCGCGGAGCATCGTCATCTCCCGCAGCTCGCTGTCGTCGGCGGAGATGAGGTCGTCGATGACGTCGCTCATCCGCGCGCGTTCGGCGGCGGACTCGCGCTCGTCGGTGCGTCGACGACGGAGAGCGTCCGGGTCGCCGATGCGACGGCGGGCGGCATCGAGGAACGGCAGATCCGATGCTGTCCAGTCCCGCGGCCCACGGCGGATGAGCGCGTCGATCTGCGTCGGCGCCAGCCCCGGTGCGCACATGCCCAGGTAGGCCGGCACGGTCCACAGGTCGCCGACGACGTCGAGCGGATCGAGCACGGGCCATGCGGCGGTCAGTGCCGCCCGAAGCGCCGGATCGCAGCGGACCATGCGCCGAGTCAACCCCTCGTCGATGTCCTCATCGAGGTCCCGGGCATGGTCGACGATGATGTCGACGAGTTCGTCCCACACCTCATCACGGGCGTCGTTGTGCGGCGTCGTCCCGATCCCGGCCCGGAACGCTTCGGCCCACATCCCCAGTCCGACCGGAATCTCGCCGGCCGGAGTCGGGACGCTCAGGTCGTCGGTCGGCGGCTGCTCGAAGAGCGAGACGGCCCGGTCGACCACCTCGGCGGGATCGAGCGCGCCTTTGATCCGGGCGGAGTCCGCAGACTCGGGAGCCGTGGCAGTCTCCGGCACGAGGTCGCTCAGCGTGCACATCTGCACCGCATCCTCGCCGAGGCGGGGGAGGACGTCGTCGACGTAGCGCAGATACGATGCGGTCGGGCCGATGAAGAGCAGCCCGCCTCCGGATCTCACCTGCGGTGCGGAATGGAGCAGGTAGGCGGCCCGGTGCAGCGCAACGACGGTCTTGCCCGTGCCCGGCCCGCCGTCGACGACGAGCGGTCGACGAGCAGACGTGCGGATGACCGCATCCTGGTCGGCCTGGATGGTGCCGAGGACATCGGGCATCTGCGGCGAGCGCACTGCGGAGAGTGCAGCGAGGAAGGCTGACTGGTCGTCGAGCACAGCGGCATCGGCACCGCCGTCGGGACTCAGCTGCTCATCCCAGTAGTCGATGACCACGCCGTCCCGCCAGCGATATCGCCTCCTGCTCGTGAGACCGAAGGGGGAGGCGAGGGTGGCGGCGAAGTACGGTTCGGCCGCAGCAGTGCGCCAATCGACGAGCAGTGGGTCGCCATGCTCGTCGCGGATGCCCATCCGGCCGATGTGGATCGTCTCACCGGTCGTGGTCACCATCCGACCGAGGCACAGGTCGAGGTCGAAGCGGCCGAGCAGGCTCAGCTGCGCGGAGGCATCGCGGACGAGGGCGTCGCGTTCGACGGCCGCCTCACCGGAGGCCGCGGGTGTCGCTCGCAGCTCGGCGAGGCGGGTGGTCAGCCGGTCGGACTCGGTCTCCTGGGCTTGGGAGACGCGGGAGAACAGCGCGTCGTCGGCGGCGATGAGGTGCGGTCGGGCTTTGGCGGAAAGACGAGCGGGCAGGGCGAAGGCGCTGGTTCGCAAGGAGGCTCCTGGAGGGTGAACGGCGAGGTGAGGCACCCATTGTTCACCCTGTCCGGGGCCTTGCGGCAAGCCCCCTGTGCGCTGATATCCTGAAAATGCGAGGAGATGCCGGCCGCTCGTCAGCCGCTCATGACGACGAGTCGGAGTGCTCGACCGGGAGGGTGTCAGCGGAAGTCGATGAGCTTCCCGCTCTTCGACAGCTCCGGATCCGTGCAGGAGGACAGGTCGAAGCAGCACGGTCGGCGCTTGCCGTTCTCGAGCTTGTCGATGGCCACGCCGACGCGCTTGGCTCGCGTCGCGGGGTTCTTCGTCGCCTTGATCCAGCGCACCCACTCCCACCGGGCCATCGGGGTCAGGCTCGCCCACGTGTCATCGAGATCGCCGGCATCCGCGAGTGCCGAGGCGAGATCCTCCGGCACGCTCACCTCGGGCCAGTCCTTCGTCGGCGTCAGCGTCACGGACACCGTCGCGCCGTCCGCGAGGCCCGCAACCTCATCGAGATTGAGCCAGTGACCGCGCATCCCATCGGGCTCGACAACCGTCGCGAACCGCGCGTCGCCGACGACCGCCTCGGCGGCGACCTGACCTCGTGAGGGAAGTTCCGCACTCGCGTCGGGACTCAGCCGGATGATCGTGCGATCACCGAGCGTCGACACCTCTCCGGCGAACTCGATCGGTGCGGTCTGCGTCGCTGCCATGTCTCTCCTCACGGGCCCGGGATCCGGCCGTCCGGATCCCCTCAACTGCTCTTGTCCCAGGATACTCGCGGGCAGCTGAGCAGGCTTCTCGATTCCTGACCGGTGCGCTCATCACCCTCTGCGCCCATCATCCTCTGCGACCGGGGCCGGGGGAGGCGACAGGCGGAGCCGCGAGGAGGATTGACTTTTCCTGAACAGTGTTCAATGATCGTGGCCATGCCGTCTTTCACCACCATCGCCGATCGCGCCTGCTCCGGTTCGCCGGCCACCCTCGACGAGGCTCTGGCCATTCTGCAGTCCTCCGATGACGACCTCCTCGACGTCGTCGCGGCCGCCGCGCGGGTCCGCCGCCTGCACTTCGGCGACGCGGTCAAGGTCAACTATCTCGTCAACCTCAAATCGGGACTGTGCCCGGAGGACTGCGGCTACTGCTCCCAGCGCCTGGGGTCGGAATCGGAGATCCTCAAGTACTCATGGCTGCCCGGTGACGAAGCGCGCCGGCAAGCGGAGTTCGGTCTCGCCGGCGGTGCCTCCCGGGTGTGCCTCGTCGCCAGCGGCCGCGGCCCCTCCAACCGGGACGTCGAACGGGTGGCGTCGATGACCGAGGACATCAAAGCCCACAACCCCGACGTCGAGGTCTGCGCGTGCCTCGGGTTCCTCAAAGGCGGTCAGGCCGAGCGCCTCCGATCGGCCGGGGTCGACGCCTACAACCACAACCTCAACACCGCCGAGTCCAACTATGCCGAGATCTGCTCGACGCACACCTTCGCCGACCGCGTCGACACCGTCGAGCAGGCCCGCGATGCGGGACTCTCCCCGTGCTCCGGGCTCATCGTCGGCATGGGGGAGACCCCGGAGCAGATCGTCGAGACGATCCTCGAACTGCGTCGCCTCAACGCCGACTCCATCCCCGTCAACTTCCTCATCCCGTTCGAGGGCACCCCGCTGGCGGGAACCCACGAACTCACTCCCCAGCACTGCCTGCGCATCCTCTGCGCAGTGCGGTTGATGTGCCCGGACAGCGAGCTGCGCATCGCCGGCGGTCGCGAGATGCACCTGCGCACTCTCCAGCCGCTCGCCCTCCACGTCGCCAACTCCCTGTTCCTCGGCGACTACCTCACGAGCGAGGGCCAGGACGCCGAGGCGGATCTCGATATGATCGTCGACGGCGGCTTCTCCATCGTCGGCGCCGACAGCGCAGCCGAACTGCGGGAGCAGGTGCGCGCGGCGAAGGCGGCCCGCACCGCCGCTCTTCTTCCCGAGGCCTCCCCGGCCTCTTCGAGCCTGCCGTGCGGGAAGACGGCCGCGGCCTCCACCGCGCCCGACGGGATCGTCGTCCCCACGATCCGCCGCCGCGGGGCGGGAACGGCCGCGGCCCCCAATGCGTGAGACCACGACCGTCGCCGGTCTCCACGACCGCGAGCGCGGCCTGCTCTGGCATCCCTACGGCGCCCTCGCCGATGGCTCGCACTTCGCGGTCGCCGGTGCCCGCGGCCCCCGCGTCGACCTCGTCGGACGCGACGGGCGCAGCATCACCGCCCTCGACGGGATGAGTTCCTGGTGGTCGGTCGTCCACGGGTACCGCAATCCCACACTCGACCAGGCACTCGAGTCCCAGCTGCGGTCGTTCTCCCATGTCATGTTCGGCGGGCTCACCCACGAACCGGCGGTCGACCTCGCCGAGCGCCTCGTCGCCGTGACCCCGACGGGCCTCGACCACGTGTTCCTCGCCGATTCCGGGTCGGTCTCGGTCGAGGTCGCACTCAAGACCGCCATCCAGTACCAGCGCGCCCAGGGCCGCGACCGCGGACGCTTCCTCGCCCTGCGCGGGGCCTATCACGGCGACACCACCGGTGCGATGAGCGTGTGCGACCCGGTCGAGAGCATGCACGCCGACTTCCGGGCCGTGCTCACCGAACAGCTCTTCGCCCCGCGGCCGCCGCTGCCGGGCGCCCCCGATGCCGAGATCGACGCGTGGTGTGCGGCCGTCGACGAGCTCTGCGACCGCCACGGTGACGAGCTCGCCGGCATCATCGTCGAACCCCTCTTCCAAGGTGCGGGCGGGATGCGCCCGTACGACGTCCGCGCACTCCGCCATCTCGCCGCCCGTGCCCGCGACCTCGACGCCGTGCTCATCGCCGACGAGATCGCCACCGGCTTCGGCCGCACCGGAACCGCGTTCGCCTGCGAACAGGCCGGCATCGTTCCCGACATCCTCTGCCTCGGCAAGGCGCTGACCGGCGGGTACATGACCCTGGCCGCGGTGCTCTGTGCGAGCGATCTCGCCGAGGTGATCGCCGGATCACCTCACCGTGCCCTCATGCACGGGCCGACATTCATGGCCAACCCCCTGGCCTGCGCTGCGGCGCGGGCGTCCCTCGATCTGCTCTTCGCTGCCACCCCCGACGGCACGCCTGCGTGGGCGACAGCCGTCACCCGGATCGGGGAGGGCCTCACTGCGGGACTGGCACCGGCCGCGGCGCTGCCCGGGGTCGCCGACGTCCGCGTCGTCGGTGGGATCGGCGTCCTCGAGATGCATCGCCCCGTCGACGTCGGCACCGTCACCCGCATCGCCGCGGACCACGGTGTCTGGCTGCGCCCCTTCCGCACGCACATCTACACGATGCCGCCGTACATCGCGACGACCGAGGACGTCGCCGGGATCTGTGCGGCGATGCTCGCCGCCGCGGAGGGCTGCCCGTGACCGCGCCCGTGCGTGAGGCGAACCGGATCCTCGACCGCCTCGGCGCCGAGGCGCGAGCCCGTGCCGAGGCCGGGCTCGACCGCGTCGATGCCGGGCCGCACGGTCTCGATCTCGCCTCGAACGACTATCTCGGACTCGCGAACCATCCGAGCGTCATCGCCGCCGGATGCGAGGCGATCGCACGCTGGGGCACATCCGCGCGGGCCTCACGACTCGTCACGGGCACCACCCCGGCCCACCATGAGGCCGAAGCGGCGCTGTCCGCGCTCACCGGGCGGGACACGGCGCTCGTCTTCTCCTCGGGCTACGCCGCGAACCTCGCGGTGCTCACCGCGCTGACCGGACCCGACTGTCTCATCGTCTCCGACGCCCACAACCACGCCTCGCTCATCGACGCCTGCCGTCTCTCGAAGGCCGAGGTCGTGCGCACCCCGCACGGGGACGCCACCGCCGTCGAGGAGGCCCTGCGGCAGCGCACCCAGCCCGAGGCGATCGTCGTCGTCGAGTCCGTCTACTCGGTCCTCGGCGATGCCCCGGACCTTGCGCGTCTCCTCGAGCTCTGCGCACGCTTCGATGCCCTGCTCGTCATCGACGAAGCCCACGGCATCGGCGTCGTCGGCGGGGGAGCGGGCGCGGCCGCGGCACTGGTCGACCACCGTGACCGCGTCGTCGTCACGGCGACCCTGTCCAAGTCCCTGGGAGCCCAAGGCGGAGCGGTCCTCGGACCCGCCGCGGTCCGGGACGCCCTGGTCAACACCGCCCGGACCTTCATCTTCGACACCGGACTCGCCCCGGCCGCAGCGGCCGCGGCCACCGCCGCAATCCAGCTCATCGCCGCCGGTGAGGCACCGGTGGCGCAACTGGCCGCCAACCGGCGAGCTCTGACGACGGCTCTCGGAATCGAGGAGCCGGCCGGGGCCGTGGCGTCTGTGCCGATGCCCTCGGCCCGGGCGGCCGTCGCCGCGCGTGACGCACTCCGGGAGCGGGGCCTGACCGTGGGGTGCTTTCGTCCGCCCTCGGTTCCCGACGGCATCTCCCGCCTGCGCATCACCTGTCGCGGCGACCTCACCGCGGCCGACGTCGACACCGCCGCCGAGGCGATCGGCGCCGTCGTCGCGGAGATGGGCTGAGGATGCGCTGCATCGTCATCACCGGGACCGACACGGGGGTCGGCAAGACCATCGTGTCAGCGGCGCTCGCCGTCCGACTGCGGCAGCGCTCTGTCGCGGTGCACCTCCGCAAACCGGTGCAGACCGGTCTCATCGCCGCCGACGACCCGCACCGCGGCGACCTCGAAGCCCTCTACACCGACTTCGTCACCCGCGGTGACGCCGAGATCGCCGGGACGCTCGCCGGCGTCCCCTGGTCGACCGGGGTGAGCCTGAGACTGCCGATGGCACCGGCGGCCGCCGCCGTTGCGGCCGGAGTCTCGCTGCCGACGCCCCGTGACCACGCCGAGGCGATCCTCGCGTGCGGTCGGGATACGGCCGACCCCGCCGCGGTCATCGTCGAGGGGGCCGGGGGTCTCCTCGTCGACTTCGGCGACGGTCACACGCTGGCCGACATCGCTTCCGCGCTCATCGAGCTCGATCCCGCGGTCCGGGTCGAATTCGTCATCGTCAGCCGGGCGGGCCTCGGAACCCTCAACCACACGGCACTGACCTGTGAGGCCCTGCGGGCCCGCGGGCTTCCCATCGGCGGAATCGTCCTCGGCTCGTGGCCCACCGATCCCGCTCCGGTCGCCGTCGACAACCGTCGCCGCCTCGGCGACAGCGCTCCGGTGCTCGGCGCCGTCCCCGCCGGCGCCGGACAGCTGCGCCCAGCCGCCTTCCGCGCCGCGGCAGGCAGCTGGACGAGCCTCGCCTGACTCAGCCCACGCGGCGACCGGACCATTCAGGGGTGCTGCGGGCCACCTCGGCGATCGTTGCTGCGATCTCCGCGGGGAACTCCGTGACGGCATCCGCGGTCTGATCGACGTGGAGGGCGAGGATCTCCTCGGTCGCGACGACGCGGCCGTCGACGATCATCTCGTAGGCGAGATGGAGCTTCTTCGCCCCGGCGGCGACGAGCTGCGGACGGACGATGAGCGTCGACCCGAGCGAGACCTCGTCGAGGTACCGGACGTGGGACTCCACCGTGTAGAGGGAGCATCCGGTGGCCTCCCGATACGCCGCATCGAGGCCGAGCTCGTCCATGATCGCATCGGTGGCGAACCCGAAGACGAGGACGTAGAACGCCTCGGAGAGGTGCCCGTTGTAGTCGATCCACTCCTCCCGGACAGCGGTGCGGTACTCGCTGAGTCGACGCCCGGTGCCGGACGCGTCCGGGTCGGCAGCGCCTGGGCCGGCGCCATCGTCTGTCGCGGCGGCGTCAGGCTGAGTCGCAGCCGGGGTCGCCGCAGCAGTGGCACTCCCGCCCGAGGCGAGGTCGGCGGTGAGCCTGCGCAGGGCGACGATGCCGGCATCGCGGGCGGAGACGAGGTCGGCGATCGAGCGCCCCGCACTCTCGTCCTCACAGCCGACGACGACGGCATCGCGCAGCGCAGGCGTCAGCTCGGGGGCGTCGAGTCGCGTCCACGGAGACTTCAGCGAGGGACCGAAGTGGTCGAGCATGTGGGCCATGCCGCCCTCACCCCCGGCGAGGTGGAAGGTGAGCATCGGCCCCTGGAACGGCCAGCGCAGGCCCGGACCGTCTGTGATCGACCGGTCGATCTGCTCGACGGTGGCCTCGCCCGTCTCGACCATGTGCAGGGCCTCGCGCCACTGCGCCTCCTGGAGGCGGTTGGCGATGAACCCGGGGACCTCGCGGTCCATGCGGATGACGGACTTCCCGATGCGGGCGTAGAAGTCCGCGGCCCAGTCCACGGCGGCCGGGTCGGTGGCCTCGCCGCCGACGACCTCGACGAGGGGGATGAGGTAGGGCGGGTTGAACGGGTGCCCGACGACGAAGCGCTCGGGGCGGGTCACCTCGGTGGCCATCTCCGTCATCGAGTACCCCGACGTCGATGACCCGATGATCACCGAGGCGGGGGTGAGCACGTCGATGTCGGCGAAGAGGCGGCGCTTGAGGTCGAGGTTCTCCGGCGCGGACTCCTGGACGAAATCGGTGCCGTCCAGCGCCTCGGCGAGGTCGGTGTGGATCGTCCAGGCGGTGCGGTCGGCACCGGGGACCATGTCGAGTTCGGCGAGGGCGGGCCAGGCGGCGTCGATGAGGCGGGTGAGGCGCTCACCGGCCGTGGGATCGGGGTCCCAGACCTTGACCGTGTACCCGCGGGCGAGGAAGTACGCTGCCCAGCCGCCGCCGATCGTTCCCGCGCCGATGCAGGTGATCGTCCGCACGGACTCGGGGGCGGGGAAGGAGGAAGGTGCGGTCACAGGTCGGCTCCCATCGCGGTGGCGGTCTGCACGCGCAGATCGAGGATCTCGCGGGCTTCGTCGGGGGTGGCCACCTCGGCGCCGAGGTCCTCGATGATCGACACGGCGCGGTCGGTCAGGCCGGCGTTCGTCGCCTTGACCCCCTTGGAGATGTAGAGGTTGTCCTCGAGGCCGACGCGGGCGTGGCCGCCGGCGAGCACCGACTGCGCGACCCACGGCAGCTGGTTGCGGCCGATCGCGAACGAGGTGAACTCCGCGCCCTTGGGCAGGAGGTGGACCATGGCCTGGAGGAGACCGGCGTCGACGGGGGCGCCGTAGGGGATGCCCATGCACAGCTGGTAGAGCGGCGGCGGGTCGATGAGCCCCTCTTCGACGAGGACGTTGGCGAACCACAGGTTGCCGGTGTCGAAGATCTCGAGTTCGGGTCGCACCCCCAGGGTCTGGATCTTCTTCGACCCCTCGCGCAGCATGTCCGGGGTCGAGACGTAGATGTTCGACCCCTCGCCGAAGTTGAGGGATCCGCAGTCGAGCGTGCAGATCTCCGGCAGGAGCTCCTCGACGTGGGGGAGGCGCTCGAGGGCGTTGACGAGGTCGGTGCCCGGCATCTGCGTCGTCGGATCCTGGGGGTCGATGACGAGGTCGCCGCCCATGCCTGCGGTGAGGTTGATGACGGGGTCGACGTCGGAGGCGCGGATGAGGCGGACGACCTCGCGGTAGTAGGCGACCTCCCGGGAGCCGAGCGTGGTCTCGAGATCGCGGACGTGGATGTGGACGACCGAGGCGCCGGCCCGGGCGGCGGCGATCGCGTCGGCGGCGATCTCCTCCGGGGTGACGGGCACGTGCTCGCTCTTGCCCGCGGTATCGCCGGCACCGGTGACGGCACAGGTGAGAATGACTTTGCGATTCATGATGACTCCTCATCAGGTTCGGGGGTGATGATCGCTCGCCGCAGGTAGCGGTCGAGGCGGTGACGGAACGTCGGCACGTCCATGATTCCGGTGACGACTTTGATGCCGAGGCCGTCGACGACGGAGGTGAGCTCGTCGGTCATCTCCGTCGCATCGCCGGGCCGGAAGACGCCGCTGGCCTGACCGTCTTCGAGGGTGGCGCGCACCGTCCGCGACCACCGGTCGTATCCGGCGGGATACGCGGACTCCGCCGGGTCCTCGACGGCGAGGCGACTCCACGTCTGAATCCAGATCGACCATTCCCGACGCGCGTCGGGGCCGATGGGCGACTGGAGTTCGAGGAGGCGCTCGAGGCGCCGGCGCGGCGAGACGATCTCGTCGAGCCACGCGACCTGACGGTCGAAGGCGAGCTTGACGGAGAACTCGAGGGTGGCGTCGAAGAGCTCCGACTTTCCGGCGAAGTGGTAGTGCACGGCCGCGCTCGAGACGCCGGCGGCCTCGGCGATGTCGGCGATGCGGACGGCATCGTAGCCGTGGCGGGCGAAGAGGTCCCAGGCGGTCTCGACGATGAGACGGCGCGGCGAGGACTGATCGGCCTCGTCGAGCGCCGAGGCGGTGCGCAGTCCGGCGGGGACCGCCGAGACCGTCGACTCGTCGCCGAGCAGCCACCGCACGGTCACGCCGGTCGCCGTCGCGAGGCCGAGGAGCTCCTCGGCGGTGAACTTGCGCCGGCCCGAGAGCGACTTCGACAGTTTGGTCTCGTCGATGCCGATCGCCCGGGCGAGGCTGCGCTGGGACAGGCCGCTGCCGGCGACGGTCTCCCGGGCGCGGGCGGCGATGCTGGTGGCCATGCCTCGAGCCTACGACAGCGTCTGCGGCAATCGCAAGGAAATATGATGATCAATCAGTGTTTGCGATTCCGGTGGCGTGGGCGCAGCGGGAGAGCAGCGTGTGGTCAGCGGTCACCGTCGTTGGTGATCGGCGGGCCGCGCGGATGCCGCCGACCGTCACGCGGATGCCGCCGACCGCTCCGCGGTGCGGCCCGTGGCCTGGGCGGGGTCGGGAAACCCGCGGCGAACCGATATCCTCGGACGAATGAACACCCGCACTTTCTCTCGGAGGCCCCGATGACCGACACTCCCCACGACCGCATGCACGTCGTCTCCGATGAGACCCGCAATCTCGTCAACCTCGTGCTCGACTACTCACGGCGGCGCACCCTCGCCGTCGACACCCCGCTCGACCACCCGATGAAGGACTCCGAGCTGACGCGGCTGGCCGGGCCGACGATCAGCGAGGAGGGCCTCGGATCGGCCCGTGCACTCGCGATCTTCGAACACATCTTCGCCCCCGCGTGCATCACGACCGACCACCCGAAGTACCTCTCCTTCATCCCCAGCGCCCCGACGAAGGCCGCCGTGGCCTTCGACCTCGTCGTCTCCGCCAGCGCCCTCTACGGAGGGTCGTGGCTCGAAGGCGCCGGAGTCGTCCACGCCGAGAACGAGGTGCTGTCGTGGCTCGCCTCGGAGTTCGGCCTCCCGAAGACCGCCGGTGGGGTGTTCGTCCAGGGCGGCACGATCGGCAACCTCTCCGCGCTCGTCGCGGCCCGGGAGGCGCAGAAGGCGAAACTCGGCGACACGCGACCGGGCCGGTGGGTCATCGTCTGCAGCGCCGAGGCGCACTCCTCGGTGAAGTCCGCTGCCGACGTCATGGACGTCGACATCGCCCCCGTGCCCACCGATGAGTCCGGAATCCTCCGACCCGAGGGCGTCCGGGAGGCGCTCGAGGAGCACGGCGATGCCGTCATCGCCGTCGTCGCCACCTCGGGGACGACGAACTTCGGGACGATCGACGACATCGCCGGAATCGCCGCGCTCAAGGACGACTTCGACTTCTGGCTCCACATCGACGGCGCGTACGGGCTCGCCGCGATGCTCTCACCGCTCGCCAAGCACAAGTTCGCCGGTGTCGAACGGGCCGACTCCGTCATCGTCGACCCGCACAAGTGGCTCTTCGCTCCCTTCGACGCGTGTGCGCTCATCTACCGCGATCCCCGCAACGGCCGGCGCGCCCACACGCAGAAGGCGGAGTACCTCGACACCCTCACCGAGTCCGATGAGTGGAGTCCCTCGGACTACGCCATCCAGCTCACGCGCCGCCCGCGCGGCCTGCCCCTGTGGTTCTCGCTCGCGACCTACGGTGCGCAGACCTATCGCGACGCGATCAGCCATTCGATCGATCTCGCCCGGCAGATCAGCACGGAGATCAAGAAGCGGCCGAACCTCCGCCTCGTGCGCGACCCCGAGCTCTCCGTGGTCGTCTTCGAACGCGTCGGCTGGGAGCGCGAGGACTACGACGCCTGGTCGGACAAGCTGCTCGAGGAGCAGAGGGCCTTCGTCGTCCCCAGCTCCCACGACGGTCGTCCGAACGCGCGGTTCGCGATCGTCAATCCGCTCACGACCTTCGACGACCTCGTCGACATCCTCGACACCATGGAGTGAGCCCGCCTCATCCGACGGCGCCGCTCTCCCGATGCAGGGAGAGCGGCGCCGTCGGCGTTCTCAGGGTGAAGTCGACGTTTTCCGGGTGAAGTGTCGTCAGGCCCGGCGTTGTCGGGCCCGGTGGTGCCGGGCCCTGTGCCGTCAGGCCCGATCAGGCCCGGTCGGTCCCGCGGGGCCGCAGCTCGACGGTGAAGACAGGCAGGAGCGCCTGCGTGATCGGTCCGATGCTCAGCGCGTAGAGCGCGGTGCCGATCCCGATGACCCCGCCGAGCGCCCACCCGACGGCGACGACGGTGACCTCGATGAGCGTGCGCACGAGCCGGATCGAGCGTCCGGTGACCCGGGAGAGCCCCGTCATCAGGCCATCGCGCGGCCCCGGACCGAACTGCGAGCCGATGTACATCGCCGAGGCGACCCCGTTGAGGACGACGCCGGAGACGAGGAGGACGATCCGCCACCCCAGGTCCTCGGGCCGCGGCAGGAAGAGCAGGGTGACGTCGAGGGCCGGACCGATGAGCAGGGCATTGAGCATCGTGCCCAGGCCCGGCATCTGCCTGAGCGGGATCCACGCGAGGAGGACGAGCACCGAGGTGATCGTGATGATCGTGCCGAACGTCAGCGGAACATGCCTGAGGATGCCCGAATGGAGCACGTCCCACGGGATCATGCCGAGGCCGGCGACGACGACCATCGCCATCGACGCACCGTAGAGGTAGAGGCCGACGAGCAGCTGGACGAGACGGCGGGGGAGCCGTCCTCCGGACAGCTGCTGGAGCGGTCCGACGTTGGCGAGTTCGCGGCGCGGTGGGGGAGTCGAGGCCATGGCGTGGACTTTCGGTCGGTCTTCGGCGGAGGACCGCACGGGAGTGCGGTGTCTGACCATGATGACGCGAATTGGCATTGCGGAAAATAGCCAATTGCGACAAAGTGGTTCCATGACGACTGCGATGGGAGCCCGCCGGCTGGCCCGGATCATCGGCACCGGCCCGTTCGCGCCGCCGGCCTATGAGTCGCTTGCCGGGGCGATCGCCCACGCGGTCTCCGATGGCCGCATCCCCGTCGGCGTCCGCCTGCCGAGCGAACGCGAACTCGCGACCGCCCTCGACCTGTCCCGGACGACGTCGTCGCGGGCGTACGCCCGGCTGCGGGAACTCGGGTTCGTCCGCACGCGGCGGGGGTCGGGCAGCCTCGTCGAGCTTCCCGAGGTGCCCGGCGGTCGCATCGACCACCTGCTCTCCCCGACGGAGCCGACGGCGGGCTCGATCGATCTCACGTGCACGGCCACGGTCGCACCGCTCGGGCTCGTCGACGCCTATGAGCGCGCGGTCTCGCAGGTCCACGCGTATCTGCCGGGCACCGGCTACTATCCCTCGGGCATCCCGGCGCTGCGCGAACTCGTCGCCGACCGCTACACGCAGCGCGGGCTGCCGACCCGCCCCGACGACATCCTCATCACCTCCGGCGCCCTGGGCGGCGCGGCGATCGGCATCCGCGCCCTGCTCGGCGGGTCCGGCGGCGTCCTCGTCGAGAGCCCGAGCTACCCGAACGCGATCGCGACGATCGAGGGCGCCGGTGCCCGCATCGTCGCCTACCCGCTCGAGGTCGACGACGACGGCCGCCACCGCTGGGACGTCAGGGCGATGGGACAGACGATGCGCGAGAACCGCGTGCGCGCCGCCTACCTCATCCCCGACTTCCACAATCCCACCGGGGCGCTCCTGCCCGATGCCGACCGCGCAGCGCTGGCTGCGGAGCTCGGGAGATCCGGAGTCGTTCCCGTCGTCGACGAGTCGCTTGTCGAGCTCGGCCTCAACGGCACGCCGGGACAGACGCCGCTGTCGGTGTTCGCCCCCGATTCGATCGCCGTGGGGAGCACGAGCAAGATCTTCTGGGGCGGACTGCGGGTCGGCTGGATGCGGGTGCCGGCCGCCCGGATGGAGGAAGCCGCCGCCGTCCGCCTCACCCTCGACCTGGGGGCGCCCGTCCTCGAGCAGCTCGTCGCCGTCGAACTGCTGCGCAACCACGATGAGCTCGTCGCGCAGATGCGAGCCCGGCTCGCCGCGGCCCGTGACCGCCTCGTCGCCGACGTGCGCACCCACCTTCCGAGTTGGCAGGTCGCCGTGCCCGACGGCGGCATGGCGCTGTGGGCGCGGCTCCCCGAGGAGCGCTCCGGGGCGCTCGTCTCCGCCGCCCGGGCGCACGGCGTCACCCTGGCATCGGGTCCGAACTTCGCCCCGATCGGCGGACTCGACCGGTGGATCCGCCTGCCCTACACCGTCGCCGAGGCGGAACTGGCCGAGGTCGCCCCGCGCCTGGCCGCGGCGTGGGAGGACGCCCTGCGGATGCCCGGTCCCCTCCCCGACGAACGTGCGCGGATCGTCGCGTGACCGGCTGGCAGACGCTCGGCTGCCTCGGTGCCGTGGCCGTCGGCATCATCGCCGGCATCCTCATCCCCGGTGCCGGGGACCTCGCCGGACAGCTCGTCACCCCAGTGCTCGTTTTGCTGCTCTTCTCGACGTTCGCCACCATCCCGCTGCCCGGGGCGGCACGCGCATTCGGAAGGCCGCGCTTCGCGCTCACGGTCCTCGGACTCAACTTCCTCGTCGTCCCTCTCGTCGTCGCGGGAATCCACCTCGCTGTGCCCCTGCCGGGCCCCGTCGTCGTCCCGGTGCTCATCGTCCTGCTCACCCCGTGCATCGACTACGTCATCGTCTTCACCGGGCTGGCCGGCGGGGCCGCGGACAGGCTGCTCGCGCTCACCCCCGTCCTCATGCTCGCCCAGATCCTCCTGCTCCCGGTGTGGCTGCGGGTCATCCTCGGCGAGGACGCGACCGCGGCCCTCACCCCCGGCCCCTTCCTCTGGGCGCTCGTCGTCTTCATCATCGTCCCGCTCCTCGCCGCGGCGCTCCTCCAGGTCGCGGCAGCCCGGTCGGCCGGGGCCGCGCGCGTGCTCACGGGAGCGACCGCGGCGATGACGCCGCTCATGCTCCTCACCCTTGCGATCGTCGCCGCCGCCGAGGCGGCCGTCGTCCTTCCCCATCTCTCCGACCTCGGTCCCGCGGCCCTTTCCTTCATCGTCTTCGCCGTGGTGATGACGGGCATCGGCTGGCTCGTCGGCCGGACGAGTCTGTCCGGGCCGGGGGAGCGGCGGGCCCTGATCTTCACCGGAGTGACGAGGAACTCGCTCGTCATGCTGCCTCTCGTCCGCGCTGTCGATCCGGACGGCCTGGGCACCGCGGCCGTCGTCACCCAGACACTCATCGAACTCGTCACGATGGTCGCCCTCGTGTGGCTCGTGCCGCGGATCGTTCCCCGCACTGCGATGTCCGAAAACCGCTAGCACCGTACCGTGCAGGGGAGCAGAATGGTCATATGCTCTCCACGGATCAGTGCTATCAGGCAGTCGCCGGCCGCGACCGGCGCTTCGACGGCATGTTCTTCACCGCCGTGTCGACGACGCGGATCTTCTGCCGCCCCTCGTGCCCGGCGCGCACGCCGATGCGGGAGAACGTCACGTTCTATCCCACCGCTGCCGCTGCCGTCGAGGCCGGCTATCGGGCGTGCAAGCGGTGCCGACCCGATGTCAGTCCCGGGTCCCCCGACTGGGATGTCCGCGCCGATGTCAGCGCACGCGCGGTGCGGCTCATCCGCGACGGCCTCGTCGACCGGTCGGGCGTCTCGGGACTGGCCGCGGCACTCGGCTACAGCAGCCGCCAGCTCGGCCGGGTCCTCCACGCCGAACTCGGGGCCGGGCCCTTGGCGCTGGCCCGCAGCGAGCGGGTCCGCACCGCGCGCACCCTCGTCGAATCGACGACGCTGACGATGAGCGAGATCGCCTTCGCCTCGGGATTCTCGAGCATCCGTCAGTTCAACGACACGTTCAGGGACACGTACGGTCTGGCCCCCGGGCGGCTGCGCACCGGTTCGCGGGTGCCGCGCGGCGACGACCTCGTCGTCCGGCTCGCGTACCGGTCCCCGTTCGACTTCGACCATCTCGTCGCCTATCTCGCCGCCCGTAGCGTGCCGGGCATCGAAGAGGTCGGGGACGGGCGCTACACCCGGTCGCTGCGACTCGCCCACGGGCCCGCCGTGATCTCGCTCGCCGCCGGGACCGGGGCCTTCGTCAGCTGCCGCCTCCACCTCGCCGACACCCGCGACCTCGGGGCGGCAGTGGCGCGGGCACGCCGAATCCTCGATCTCGACGCGGATCCCGCCGCCGTCCACGGGACCCTCGCCGAGGCGGGGCTGAGCGACCTTGCCGCCCTCGTGCCGGGAATCCGCTCACCGGGGCACGGCGATCCGGTCGAGCTCTCCGTCCGCACCGTGCTCGGCCAGCAGATCTCGATCCGCGCCGCCCAGACCCATCTCACCCGCCTCGTCGAGTCCACCGGTGAGATGCTTCCCACCGAGATGCGCACGGGTGCCGTCGATCGGGTGTTCCCGAGCGCCGAGGCGATCGCGGAGCTGCCCGATGACGCGTGGGCGCTGCCGGCCAAGCGCATCGCCACACTGCGCACCCTCGCCGAGGCGCTCGCACGGCGCGACATCGACCTCGGTCCCGGCTGCGACCGGGAGGAGGCCGCGGCAAGACTGCTCGCGCTGCCCGGCGTCGGGCCGTGGAGCGTCGGCTACATCCGGATGCGCGCCCTCGGCGATCCCGATGTCCTCCTCGGCTCCGACCTCGGGGTGCGGAAGGCGCTCGAGGATCTCACCGCCGACGCCGGAGCGCGGGGGCTGCCCGACCTCGACCGGGCCCGTCCGTGGCGGTCGTATCTCACCCATCTGCTCTGGGCCCTCCACGCCCGATCAGTCGCGCCGGGTCCCTGACCGCAGAGCAGTCCTCACCGCAGACGACCCCGCTGCCATGACGGCAGGGCACCGTCGACCACACCATCCATCCCACTGAGAGGAACGACCATGACCTTCACGACTCCGAGGACCGACGTCCTCATCTACTCGATCATCGACTCACCCGTCGGGCAGATCCTGCTCACCTCGGACGGGACCAGCCTCACCGGTGCCTACCTCGACGGATTCGCCGAGGTCCTCGACCGCCTCGCGGTGCGCACCGGCGCCGATCCGGTTGAGGATCCCGACCTCGACGTCCTCGTCGCGACGCGAGCGCAGCTGGGGGAGTACTTCGCGGGGGAGCGGACAGAGTTCACCCTGCCGCTGGCCCCCCTCGGCACCGACTTCCAGCTGCAGGTATGGGAGGCCCTGACGACGATTCCCTTCGGTCAGACCGCCGGCTACGGCGAACTCGCGGGATGGATCGAGCGCCCGACCGCGGCGCGTGCCGTCGGGGCGGCCAACGGGAAGAACCCGATCAGGATCATCGTCCCCTGCCACCGGGTCATCGGCGCCGGCGGTGCGCTCACCGGATATGCGTGGGGCGAGGAGAGGAAGCAGACGCTGCTCGACCTCGAGCACGGTGCAGCGCTCAGCCGACCCTGAACATCGCCACGGGCGGCCGATCTCGCCTTCTTCGCGTCGATCAAGCGGGAGCGCGGATACGGGCGCGTGCCCGGCCCCGCATCCGCACTGCCCCTTGATCGAGCGAGATACCACGCTGAGGCGGCATACGACGAAGGCCCCGGACTCATTCGTCCGGGGCCTTCGCCTTGCGGTGGACGCGGGTGGACTCAAACCGAACTCCTGGCAGATGTTCGAGCGGCGAGACACCGCGTGGGAACAGGCGAAACTCGGTCTTCGCGACGAGCCGCCGGGTGCCGCAGAGAACGAGCCCGGAGTCGTAGCAAACCCTAGGAGACGAGCTAGAACACCCCTGACAGAGACTCAAGTGGACGCTATCCGAACTGCCCGTGCGAACGGCGAGAGCGTGGTCTCCATCTGTCGGTGGTTCGGCATCCACCGGATGACGGTTTGGACGCACACAAGGGACATTCGTAGAGCCGTGGCTTGACCGTACCGAGCTGCCGACAAGGGAGCGCGCAGTTACAGTGACGCTACGAAGTCATCTAGCAGTGACCGCTCAAAGACCGACAAGGACGAAACGTCTCGCGTTGCGACTGAGGCGATGGCACTCAACATCTCGTCTAGCGTCCGAGCGCCACCAACATTTCGAAGAAGCTGTCGCGACACCTCAAGAGGGAGGCCATATTCCTCGATAGTTGCGAGGTGAGGCGCAGAGAACATACTTTCCACTCGGGCAGCGAAACCGTCAAAAGACCCAGCATCCAGACCCCGCTCGCTTAAAACTGCGCCGGAGATCACACCTAGTGCGCGCAGGGACGCAGGAAAGTTGTGGTCGAGCCAGTACCTTACGAAATCAAACGCTGCCTCAATGCGGTCGTCTACCGTTCCGCGGCCATCATTTGAGTCATCCACGAAGCTCACAAGGATATCTTTCATGCGGCCCTCAGCAAGTGCCGCCTGGTTGATTCTGAATGCAAGCTGGCTCGCACTGTAAGCTCCGTGACCTACGTGGTAGTCCGGCGCTATGAAGTCCCAAATCAGTTGACAGGCGAGACTCAGTTCCTGCCAATTGGGATACAACGTGGACCACTGAAGGCCCCGAAGTCTGGCTACTGGAAGCGCTCTCAAGTGGTTGGCGAGCTGGGCTACCGACTCTGGTTCTACACCCCTGACCTGTCGCAGAACTGCCATTCCGAGCCCTGCATCCTCCAGTACGGGCGTCAGGCGTTCTCTTGTCTGTTCGCTCCAGTCGTCTTCCTCGATCTGCACGAGAAGCGAACCCGGAGCAGAGTCGCTCTGCGTTACCCCCGGAATATCAATATTGGGTAGTTCACGGCGCGGCTCGTCGTGGAAGAGATAAATCTGCCCGACGAAGTGTTTGAACATGCGTCCGACGCGCCCTTTAATGTTGGCAAAAGTGAAGTAATTATAGGCTCTGTTCGCGATGTTTCGATCGAGGATAATGATGCGCTTGGCGCGCGTATTGACGCCCTCTATAAGGGAGTTGGTACAAACCAACACATCGAGATCGCCCGACTCAAATCCTCGGACAACGCGCTGAGCCAGCCACCGAGGCAACCTACCGTGATGTACTCCAATTCCGAGGCGAAGCGCTTTCGCCACTATCCAATCAGGGTGGTAGTTCTCCTCTATCCATGATGCCGCGTCAGGCAACCCCGGCGAATCCTGCGCTCTTTCGCTTCTAACAGAGATGAGTTCCTCAAGAACCTTGCGCGTCTTTTGGGGTGATTGGCAGTAGAGAAGGGTCGGTTCACACGCAACACCAACCAGCTCCACCGTACGTGCAATGCGCTCGGCATCATTGGAGGCATCAAGCCGTATAGTGTCGGCAGCGACAGTTGAGAAGTTAGTACGAATGAACGAAGCTCGAAAATTCTCAGGCAGCAGTTCCGACAACCCTTCAACGACCGGACCGGCAAAGTAGAACTGAGCTCCTGTTCGGGCGAGTCTTAGAAAAGCTTGGTTGAGAATTGAAGATCTTTGATCCAAGAGACCGTCCTTCTCATCGGCAAGCTTATAGAACTCGTCGATGAAGAATAGGTCGATGCTGGGAAGGACAGGGACTGCGAGAAGTCTCTCCTGCGTCATTACACAGATGTTTCGCTCCCCGAATTCCTGATTTGGATGCGTAATAATCTTGTATCCGACGTAACGAGACAATCTGCGTCGAGTCTCATCCAGGAGCGCAATGGTAGGAACGATTACGACAACATTACTGTAGTTCCCAGTCTCGATTAGCGCATCAACTACTACGCTTTTCCCAAAGCTCGTCGGAGCCGAGAGAATAACATTCTCCCCCTCGACTAGCCGATGGAAGACCTGGGATTGGATGCGATGGAAAATCGTCTCCTGAGTAGCATTCGGCCGATTCATCTCCATCACGACCGCGTCCCTGAGCGCGACTCCACCCTCATGGCCGACGATGTAGGGGTAAAGCCCGTGCTGGATCATCAGGCTCCGCAGCATCTCGCCATAATCCCCGTCGCGATCGAAGTACTCCAGCGCACGTATGACCAGTTCAGTACTCTCGCCTCCGACACCATGCAACGCGGTGAATGAGGCGATATCCGCGATCAGGTGGAAAGGCTCCTCAGTTGTTTCGTGTAGACGGTCGACTAAATCTTGGTAGTTGACTGCCACGCCTTTAGCCTTCCATCGAATGCGGATGTGAGTGCAGCTTTAGTACTCATCGGAAAGTAAATTACGTGCGCTCGGATTTTCCGTGGAAGCGTCCACTTTCCATATCTCCCACTCAGGCTGTCCCAGTTGGCTAGCACTTCCGCTTGGAGGTCAGAAATATACTTTTCCGTGCTCTCCAAATGGCTGCCCGCCGCGTTGCTGTCGTACGAAATGAAGATTGGGACAACGACACTCTTGAAGGTTTGATCCAAAGATGTTTCGCGCGCAAGGAGTTTTGTTAGCTTCTGCCGCTGTGGATGATCTTGAGGAATCTTGTCAGAAATGGCCGCGAACTCGTACTTTAGATAGTCCCGACTCAGGTGCAGCTTAAGTTCGTCATAGATTGCCGTCGCTGCACTGTAACTGTCTTGATAGAGCTTGGACTCCCCAAGCCAAAGCTCAATCTCGGAGCCGTCAGACGACTCGACAATGTGGGCACAGTCGAAACCTTTTACTGTATCGTTCGCGGCATCCTTGAAATAGATTCTCGAAATCAGTCTCGAACTTAGGAAGAACTTCCGCAGGATAATGTGGAGAAGCAACTCACCAATCTCACCTCGCTTCTCGTAGTCGATTGTCTTGTACACCCGACTCAATGCTTTTCCGAGCAGAGCGACGCCATTCGCGTGGTTATACCCGCTTAGCTCTTCCGGGGGAAGAATCCAGTCAGCTGCCCAAGCGATGAGATCGTAGCTCAAGTCCTCTGAACGCCATGCTCCATCCTCGAAGCCTGCACAAAACACAGAGGTTGGCAACAACTCGTCAGTGTGCTCAACTACGAGTTCGAGAATGGTCTCGGGTACTGAGCCGGTGCTTGTCATATCGATCAGCTGATAACTTCAGGATCGAACCCGATAGTTGCAAACTTCGTTCATCGGTTCTCTCCTTCGAGGTCATGCGCACATCGCCGACCGCGTGCTGGTTCGATCGTTTAGGGCTGAGTCTATCGCGGCAGGGCCGCTCAACCGCGAGATTCAGCGCCGACATGCCGGCCCAGCCTGGCAAGCGCAAGCCATCGGCTCCAGCAGCATCGCCGCTCGACGTTGCCGCCACTACAAACGCAACTCGCGGTCAGTCAGCGGCTTGCCTCGTACTGAGGTCTTGGCCCTGGCGGCATAAACCCCGGAGTCAACCAAACCTTCAGCAGTCCCATCTGGGACCACCTGCCCCCACAGACCCGCCCCAGCGTGTCCACGATCTGGCGGATCCTCAAACGCCACAACCAGATCACCGCCCAACCCCAGAAACGCCCCCGCTCCTCCTGGCACCGCTTTCAAGCCGCGGCCCCTAACGAATGCTGGCAATCCGACTTCACCCATTGGCCCCTGGCCGATGGCACCGATGTCGAGATCATCTCCTGGCTCGATGACCACTCCCGCACACTCCTCCACACCAGCGCCCACCCGAGAGTCACCGGACCCATCGTCATCGACACCTTCATCACCACGATGGACGAGCACGGGCTGCCAGCGGCGACACTGACCGACAACGGGATGGTCTACACGACCCGGTTCGCGCAGGGAAAGGACGGACGGGCCCGGCAGCCCAACGGGTTCGAACAGCTCCTGGCCGATCTGCACATCGACCAACGCAACGGGGCACCGAACCATCCGACGACGCAGGGCAAGATCGAACGCTTCCACCAGACCCTCAAACGCTGGCTGGCCGCGGCCGGACCCGCCGAGACCCTCGCCGACCTGAACACTCAACTGCAGCGCTTCACCCACGTCTACAACACGCTAAGACCCCACCGGGCGATCGGGCGGTCCACTCCCGCCGAGGTGTATTTCGCGACCCCGAAAGCCGAACCCGTCATCGAGGTCGACTCCCAGGTCTGGCGCATCCGCTATGACCGCGTCGACCGCGACGGGAAGGTCTCAGTCCGCTACGCCGGCAGACTGTGGTACTTAGGGATCGGTCGCGCCCACGCCGGGACCCGAGTCATCCTCCTCATCCACGGAGCGAAGACGATGGTCATCGACCGCAGGGCTGGTGAGATCATCGTCGAACACCTCATCGATGCGCAGAAGAACTATCAGCCACGGCTGAGACCGGAACGATGCCGTGAGACATACCCGGGTCAGAAAAGAGAAATGTGCCGCGACATCGTAGGAACGATGTCGCGACACATCACAGCGGTGGAGGTAAGGGGATTCGAACCCCTGACCTTCTCCATGCCATGGAGACGCGCTACCAACTGCGCCATACCCCCGCTTGCCTGATCAATATTACTCAGGCGCGGGCTGTGCGCCAAATCGGCGGTGCGTGACGCTCGGCACATCCCGCGGAAAGGCGCTGGTGACGCCGATGGCAGGCTGTGACACCGGGCCCGCGACCAGGGTCCGACCTGCCGCGGGCCCGGGACCGCTCAGACGAACGGGCGGACGTGCCAGAGGTAGCGCGCGATGTCGCGTTCGCGGCGCCGGGCCAGTTCCTCCCGGGCGGCCAGTCTGCTGACCTCGGCGATGCGACGGTCGACGTCGCGCTGCGTGACCGCGGCTGACGCGACGTGCGGACGCCGAGCCCACCGGACCAGGCGCAGACCCGCGGACAGGGCGACCCGTCTGGGAAAGGTGAATGCAAATGTTGTCGACACGATTAGTCCTCAATTGTTTTCGGGCAGGGGGAATCCCCAGAAGAGTGTTGAGTGAAACTCACTGGTTCGACCGTGCGGCAATGCACGAGAAGCAATGAGGTGAAATGCTCGCTGAACAGAATTCCGAGACACCGGCACCGTGCCGCGTGACGATCACAGGGAGGACGTGAGGATCACAGTCCGGGTGTGAGGGCCACGGGGGCGTTCGATGCGCGAGGCGCAGTGGAATCGCCGGCGTTCAGAGTGCCGGCGGAAGAAGACGAGTCAGGCTGGAAGGATCAGCCGTCGAGTCCCAGTCCGCCGACCGAGCAGGCAGCGAGCGTCGTCGGACGGATGTCGGAGTCCGGAAAGACGGGGTGGAAGATGTCGAAGATATTCATCTCAGCTGCACTCCTTTCATGGTCGTGGATCGTCGATGAGCGGCGTCAGTGCTCATGGGGAACAATGCAATTGTTTATGGTTGCGAATCCGTAATTGCACTCACGAAGTTATCACAGTCTTACAGTGTTGTGGGACTTCTGGTCAGAATTGCTGAACTTTATCTCTCCGCCGGTCATTTCCCGTGGCGTCGGCATTGTGCGCAGACCCACATGTCACCATGTGCGGAATGCCCAGCGCGGACCGCCTGCGCCCACGTAGAATCGCTGAGAGAACCGCTACCAGCCAGGAGTCCTCCATGTCAGAATCCGCTGCCTCTCTGCCGCGCCTCGTCGTCGGCTACATCGCCACCGACCGCGGACGCGACGCCATCTCCCTGGCGATCTCGATCGCCCGCTCCGTCGCCGTCGAACTCGTCGTCACGATCATCCGGCCGGAGACCTCGACGTTCCACGCTGCCGGGTCGATCCCCAAGGACGGGACGGGAATCGTCGCCCAGCAGCTCGACGACTGGCTCGAGGAGGCCCTCGCGCTCATCCCCGACGACATCGCCGCCCGCGGTGTCATCCACACCGCGACGAACGAGTCGAAGGGACTCATGGAGGTCGCCTCCGACGAGGACGCCGTCGCCATCGTCATCGGTGCGCGTGCGACGACGCTCATGCGCCAGTTCCGCATCGGCACGGTCGCCACCTCGCTGCTCCACTCCTCCGAGGTCCCCGTCGTCCTCGCCCCGGCCGGGCGCTCGGACATCGGCCCGGTCTCGCGCATTACTGCGCTCTTCGGCGCCCGTCCCGGTGCTGCCGCCCTCGTCGGGTCGGCGATCGAAGCCGCAACCGCCTTCGACGTGCCCCTCCGTCTGCTCGCGCTCATCGAGAACGACGGCATGGCCGAGGACGAGGTCGCTGAGGTCACCGAGTTCGCCGAGGAGTTCGGCGGAGCGATGCTCGCCGGTCGCGCCTCCGACCTCTTCGCCTCCGGCCGGGCCACCGTCGTCTCGGAGGCCGGCGCCGACATCGAGGAGGCCGCCGAGAGCGTCGAATGGATCTCCGGTGAGCTCGCCTTCATCGGCTCGAGCCGGCTCGGTCACGGGCGCGTGTTCATCGGTGCCCGGGCCCGCCGCCTCCTGCGCGTGCTCCCGGTGCCCGTCGTCGTCATCCCGCGTCGCACCCTGTCCGGCGCCGCCCCTGCGGAGGCCTCCGACACCGCCGAGGCGGCCACCGCGGCCGACGACAGCTGAGCGTGGGGGAGCCAGAGCGCCGCGACCTCAGCGTCGCCGGGCATCCCACCCCGGTGTGGGTCCACCCCGGACGCAGGCCCGGGCGACCGGTGCTCATGATCCACGGCTTCCGGGGCGACCACCACGGTCTCGACCGGATCGCCCACGCGATGCGCGATCGCACCGTCATCGTCCCCGACCTGCCGGGCTTCGGTGAGGCGGCGCCCCTGACCGGCGGTCTGAGTCTGGCCGCCTACCTCGATCATCTCCGCCTGCTCATCGCCGAGGTGACCGCTCAGTGGGAGGCCGTGCCGATCCTCGTCGGCCACTCCTTCGGGTCGATCCTCGTCTCGCACCTCGCCGCAGACGATCCTGCCGCGATGCCCGAACTCGTCCTCATCAACCCGATCACCACGCCCGCCCTCGAGGGCTCGGCACGCGTCCTCACGGCACTGACCCGGGTCTACTACGAACTCGGCGCCCGCCTGCCGGAGCGACCCGGCCGGGCCCTGCTCTCGAGTCCCGTCATCGTCCGGCTGATGAGCGAGGTGATGGCGACGACGAAGGATCCCGGGCTGCGCCGCTACATCCACGACCAGCACGCCCGCTACTTCTCGACCTTCAGCGACCGGCGCTCCCTCGCGCAGGCCTTCGACGTGTCCGTCGCCCACACCGTCACCGAGGTGGCCCCCGACCTGACGATGCCCCTCCTCGTCATCGCGGGGGACCGGGATGCGATCGCCCCGATCGACGTCACGCGCTCCGTCGTGCGCGGACTCGACGACGTCAGGTTCGTCGAACTCTCCGGGGTGGGGCACCTCGTCCACTACGAGCGGCCCGAGGCGGCCGCCTCGGCGATCGAGGAGTTCTCCCGCACACGCGACTGACCGCGCCGCAGATGCTCTGCGACGCGGTCAGCGATGTCTCAGGTCAGCGGTGACCCGACATGAGGATCAGGAGCGACGATCGACGATCGCGTGGTAGATCATCGGCAGCATGAAGGCGATCGAGGCGACGACGAGGCCGGCCCAGAACACCCAGAACTCGGTGCCGGCGGGGGAGGAGAACGCCGCGCCGAAGAGGTAGATCGAGAAGATGAAGAGCGCGAAGCAGACGACGAAGACGACGACGTCAGCGAAGTTCGCGGAGTTCTGCGTTCTCTGCGCGGCGGGGTTGGACATGTTCTCCTCCGAGACTTGCGGCGATACGGCGATGATCAGCCATCAGTCTACATGCCGTAGAGAACGACACGGGCATTCCGGCGGGGGCCGTGTCAGTCCCGGGCGTGCGAGGTCAGTCCCGGTCGTACGAGCGCTCCGGGGCGAGCCAGCCGAGCAGCGCGGAGACCACGGAGACGATGATCGCGGCGAGGATCGCCTGGAAGAAGAACGAGTCGATCGTGAAGACGAACGGCGTGAACCCGCTCAGCCAGCTCGTCAGCGCGAGCATCGCGGCGTTGATGACGATCGAGAACAGACCGAGCGTCAGACAGGTGATCGGTGCCGACAGCACGCTGATGATCGGTTTGATGAAGGCATTGGCCAACCCGAAGATCAGACCGATGACGAGGTAGGAGACGACCATCGCGAAGACCGGACCGACCTGTTCCTCGATGAGCTCATTGCCGGCGATGCTCACGCCGGGCAGCAGCCACACGGCCACCCAGATGGCGAAGGCGTTGATGCCGACTCGGAAGAGGAAGTTCATGGTCATATCCTTTCACTCCCGTCTGCGGGTCCACTGAGTCAGGGATGGGAAAGCCGTGTCCGCGACCCCGTCCGCTGATCCCTGACCTGTGCCGATGAGACAGGGTGCCTGATGCGATCGTGACCGATGACACCGCCTGGCGCGGGCGCTCGGCAGGTAGGCTGGGGGCAGAGTTCCCATCCCACCGATGTGCATCTACCGAGTGCAGAGCAGTTCACCACGGCGGCACCGAATCCTCGCAGCGCATTGCGAGGCAGAAACGAAGAACGCCATGCAGCACCCCGATCAGAGGACACCGCACACCGAGCCCCCGACCGCCGAACCCGGCCTGCTCCGCGCCGTCGGTCTCAGCTATTTCCCCATTGCCTTCCTCGCCCGCATGCCCTATGCGATGGTCGTCGTCGGCGTCCTCACGCTCGTCGTCGCCGGCCGCGACTCGCTCAGCCTCGGCGGCCTCAACTCCGCGATGGTCGGGCTCGGCACGGCGATCTTCGGCTCCTTCATCGGCGCCGCCGCCGACCGCTGGGGACAGCGTCCCGTCCTCCTCGTCGTCGGGGCGATCAACAGCGCGGCTCTGCTCTTCCTCGCCTGGGTCGTCTTCTCCCCGCTGCCCGACGTCGTCGTCCTCCTCGCGTCCTTCCTCATCGGAGCGAGCGCCCCGCAGGTCTCCCCGATGTCGCGCTCCCGCCTCGTCGACGTCATCCTCTCAGTGCTGCCCGGCACCCGGCAGTCGAAGGTGCTCAACGGCACGATGGCCTACGAGTCCGCCGCCGACGAGGTCGTCTTCGTCTTCGGCCCCTTCATCGTCGGGCTGCTCGCCACATGGTTCTCACCCGTCGCCCCGATCATCGGTGCCGTCGCCATGACGCTCATCTTCGTCACCGCCTTCGCCCTCCACCGCAGCGGTCGCATCGCGACGTCGGGCGCAGCCGCCGCCGTCGTCAAGGGACCGGTGCGCGACCTCTTCACCGGACGGATCTTCGTCGTCGTCCTCGGCGTCTTCGGCATCGGGCTCGTCTTCGGTTCGACGCTGACGGCCCTGACCTCGCTGATGAATGACCTCGGCCACCCCGAACAGGCCGGGCTCGTCTACGGTGTCCTCGGCATCGGCTCGGCGATCCTCGCGATCTCCGTCGCCCTCTTCTCCCCGCGCTTCGCCCTCTGGGCGAGGCTGCTGTGCTTCGCCCCGCTGCTGCTCGCCGGCACCATCGTGCTCGCGACCGCCTCTGCGATGCCCGGGGTCGTCATCGGGCTCCTCCTCATGGGCACGGCGATCGGGCCGTCGCTCGTCACCCTCTTCAGCCTCGCCGCCGAACGCAGCCCCCGCGGACGCTCGGCCACCGTGATGTCGATGGCGGGATCGGCGATCATCGTCGGACAGTCCGTGGCCTCGGCGCTCGGCGGCATCCTCGCCGAGGAGGTCGGGACGTCCACGGCCATCGCCGTTCCGATCGGGGCCGCGATCGTCGTCGTCCTCGCCGCCCTCCTCAACGTCCTCGTGCGCTTCCGCCAGCGGAAACGAGACGTGGTTCACACGTAGATTCCGCGATCTGGGACACCTCTTCCCATTCCACCGAAAATGTGCTGTGTGCCATGTCGTGGGAGTAGAGTAACCGGTTGTTCGCGCTCCTACATCGCGCGATCGCACGACACAACGGAAAGCACGATATGTCTACCAGCACCTCGACGACCGAGGTCGTCAAGAGCGATACGCGGTTCTTCGGACACCCGCTTCCGCTCTTCCAGCTCTTCAGCCTCGAACTGTGGGAGCGCTTCTCCTACTACGGCATGAACGGCATCCTCGCCCTCTACCTGTACTTCCAGGTCACAGACGGCGGACTCGGACTCCCGCAGGCCACAGCGGTCGGGATCGTCGGCGCCTACGGCGGTGCCGTCTTCCTCGCCACCATCCTCGGCGCCTGGGTCGCCGACCGCATCCTCGGCGCGGAGAAGGTCCTCTTCTACTCGGCGATCATCATCATGGCCGGCCACATCGCGCTGGCGCTCGTGCCGGGATTCGGCGGAGTCGCCGCCGGCCTCATCCTCGTGGCCCTCGGGTCCGGCGGCCTCAAGGCCAACGCCTCCGCGCTCGTCGGTGAGCTCTACGAGGAGAAGGATCCCCGCCGCGACGCGGGCTTCACGATCTTCTACATGGGCGTCAACATCGGAGCCCTCTTCGGCCCGCTCATCACCGGTCTGCTCCAGCAGAACATCGGCTTCCACTACGGCTTCGGCGCCGCCGCCGTCGGCATGGCGCTCGGCCTCGTCATCTACGGCAGCGGCCGGAAGAAGCTGCCCGCCGAATCGCGCACCGCGGTCAACCCGCTGCCGAAGTCGAAGCTCTACCTCTTCATCGTCGCGGTCGTCGCCGTCGTCGTCCTCGCCACCGTGCTGTGGATGACCGGTCTCGTCAACCCCGAGAACCTCGACTGGTGGATCGCCGGCATCTCCGCGGCAGCCGCAGCGTGCTACTTCATCGTCATGTACACCTCGCCGCAGACGAACGCCACCGAACGCTCCCGGGTGCTCGCGTTCATTCCGTTCTTCATCACGAGCGTCGTCTTCTGGTCGATGTACCAGCAGATCTTCGGTGTCCTCACCGTCTACTCCGACGGTCAGCTCAACCGGTCGATCTTCGGGTGGGAGATGCCGATCAACTGGATCCAGCTCATCCCCGCCGCGTTCGTCATCATCTTCGCGCCGCTGTTCGCGACGATGTGGATGAAGCTCGGTCCCAAGCAGATCTCGACCCCGGTCAAGGCGGGCCTCTCGCTCGTCTTCATCGGCCTCGGATTCCTCATGTTCCTGCCGTATGCGACCGCGCCGGCGAACTCGACGCCGCTGCTGTGGGTCTGCCTCATCCTCGCCATCTTCGTCTTCGGCGAGCTGCTCATCTCCCCGGTCGGCCTGTCGTTCTCGACGAAGGTCGCCCCGAAGGTGTTCCAGTCGCAGATGATCGCCGTGTTCTTCCTCGCCTCCGGTGTGGGAACCGCACTCTCGGGTGTGCTCGGCGGCTACTTCGATCCGGCGAACCAGACCCCGTACTGGACGTCGATCGGCGGCACCTCGATCGTCCTCGGGCTCCTCGCGCTGACGCTGACGAAGCCGATGCTCAAGATGCTCAAGGGCGTGCGCTGATCCGCCTCTGACACCCGTATGTCTGACACCCGTCACCGCGGGTGACCAGACCGCAGGGAACCGCCCTGTCCGGAACTTCCCGGACAGGGCGGTTCTCCTGTCGGAGTCAGACCCCGATGAAGATCGGCAGCGCCTGCGGATGGTGGGCGGCGACGATCGTGAGGAAGACGATCGCGTCGAAGATGAGATGGACCGTGACGGTGTAGGGCAGGGACTTCGTCTTCGTGAAGATCACCGCCTGGACGACGGCGAAGGGAATCGTCAGCAGCGGACCGATCGACCGGTAGCCGAGCTCCCAGAGGAACGAGACGAAGATGATCGTCGTGAGCACGTTCGCCGTCCAGAAGTCGAAGTGCCGGCGCAGCAGGGCGAAGACCGTGCAGATGAAGAACAGCTCGTCCCAGAGGCCGACGGCGTTGACGCCGATGAAGAGCCTGAGGATCTCATGCCATTCGGTCACCGCCGGCCAGTTGAGGTAGACCCCGGTGCGGAAGAAGTACTGGGGGAGGACGAGCCAGGCGACGACGACGACGAAGATCAGCCAACCCCACTCGAGCTTCGACCACGGCTGACCGTGCCGGCGCGGGTAGACGATGCTCTTCTCCTTGAACCAGTACCGGGTGACGAGGAAGGGCCCGATGACGACGGCGCTGAGCACGATCCCCATCCGCAGGATGTTCGTCCACGAGATGTCGGCTTCGACGGAGATCGCGGAGATGAGCGCGAGAGCCCCGGCGATGACGCTGAGATCCCGGGCGAAGCTCCGGTCCGCGGTCGTCCACGCGAGGATGAGGGACGCGGCCATCGGCGCATAGCCCCACACCTTGACGGCCCGGAACTCCGTGCCGATCCCGAAGAGGATCACCGCCGAGGCGGCGAGGAGGACCGCGGCGAGCCCGGGACGTGAGACGACGCTCCATCTTCTCGGTTCGGTCTGTTCCTCCACGTCACCCACTCTAATCGAGACGGGCAGGGCGCATTGGTGAAGAGCGGCGCCCACGTCCTAGGATCGACGGAGACATCCCCGACCGGACGACTCACCGCGACTCCTCCGGCCCGACGCAGCGAAAGGACGTGCGTGGACCCCGAGGCCTATTCCCGGATCATCGCCGGAGCTCTGCCGGTCGGCAGTGAGAGCGTGCCCCTCGCCGAGGCGGTCGGTCGGATCCTCGCCCACGACGTCGTCGCCCGGGATCCGATCCCGGCCTTCGCCACCTCGGCGATGGACGGCTACGCCCTCGACGCCCGCGCCCTCGCCCGGGCCCGCACGGGCGCCCCCGTCTCCGTGGTCGGCGACGTGCCCGCCGGTCACCGCCCGGTCGACATCGCCGCCGGCACAGCGGTGCGGGTGATGACGGGTGCCGCCGTCCCGGCCGGTGCCGTGGCCGTCGTCCCCGTCGAATTCACCGATGCCGCTCGGACCGGAGAGATCCCTGAGACGATCACCGTCGCCGGCCTGCCGGAGACGATCGTCGGCCGGTGGAACATCCGCGACGTCGGTGAGGACACCGCGGTCGGCGACATCGTCGTCCTCGGCGGTCAGCGCCTGGGGGCCGCGGCGATCGGGTCGCTCGCGATGCTCGGGGAGACCACCGTCGAGGTGCGACGGCGGCTGCGCGTCGGACTCATCGTCACCGGCGACGAACTCGCCGCCGCCCCGGGGGCTGCGACGGCGACCGCGCCGATCATCCCGAACTCGAACCTGCCGATGCTCTCAGCCGCCATCGTCACCGCCGGGGCGATCCCGCACCTGGGCACGAGCAGCGACGATCCGGCCGAGTTCCTCGCCGTGCTCGACGGTCTCCTCCCCGACGTCGACCTCGTCATCACGACCGGCGGGATCAGCGCCGGGGCCTTCGAGGTCGTGCGGGCGAGCCTCGAGGGCACCGACTCCGAGTTCGTCCGGGTGCGCCAGCGTCCCGGGGGTCCGCAGGGGCACGGGCGCCGCGGCGGCGTGCCCCTGCTCCACTTCCCGGGCACCCCGTCCGGCGCGCTCCTGTCTTTCCATCTCTTCGCGCTCACCCTGCTGTCGGGGACCGACCTCGCCGCACGCTGGCAGCGGGCCGTCTATGCCGGCCCCGACCTCGCCGGACACGTCAAGGGCGTGTCCTTCGTCCCCGTCACCGTCTCCGTCGAGGGCACCGTCGTCCCGGCCGAACGCGCCCGGCTGCGCGACTTCGCCGGTGCCGACGCGATCCTCCGCGTGCCCGCCGCACCGGCGGCGATCTCCGCCGGCGACCTCGTTCAGGTGCTCCCGCTGCCGGCCACCGGCCTCGCGGGGTAGCGGGCGGCGAGCGCGCGTGCGCGCACCGGTCCTAGACTGAGAACCATGGACCTTGCCCGCTACACCCGCCAGATCCGCCTCCGCGGATTCGGCGCAGAAGCCCAGGAGAGACTGCTCGCCTCCCATGTCGTCGTCATCGGCGCCGGGGGCCTCGGGGCGCCCGTGCTCACCTATCTCGCCGCCGCCGGGGTCGGCACCATCAGCGTCATCGACCCCGACGTCGTCGAGCTGAGCAACCTCCACCGGCAGTTCCTCCACGCCGAGGAGGAGGTCGGCAACCGCAAGGTCGACTCCGCGGCCCGGCGGCTGGCCGGACTCAACTCCGACATCGAGATCATCACGCACCCGGTGCTGCTCACCGCCGACAACGCCGAAGAGCTGCTGACCGGGACCGACATCGTCGTCGACGGCAGCGACAACTTCGAGACCCGCTACCTCGTCAACGATGCGTGCGAGCTGCTCGGGATCCCCCTCGTGTGGGGCACGATCCTCGGCTTCGACGGACAGCTCGCCGTCTTCGACGCCCGCACCGGGTCGACGCTGCGCGACCTCCACCCCGAGATGCCCGCGCCCGGGTCCGTGCCCAACTGTGCGACCGCCGGGGTCATCGGCGCCCTGTGCGGCAGCATCGGCTCGGCGATGGCGATGGAGACGATCAAGGTGCTCGCCGGCATCGGCACGCCCCTGCGCGACGCCGTCTCGATCCACAGCAGCCTCGATGCGAGCTGGGAGACGATCCCCGTCGCCCGCGACCCCGAACGCCGGCCCGTGACGAGCCTCGAGGACCACCGCAGCGGCGGTGCACCGGGGCCAGCCGTCGCCCCCGCCGCGGCAAACGCGCCTGCCGCCTCGGCGACCCCATCTGCCGACGAGGCCATCCCGGTCATCACGTGGGAGGGCCTCACCCGCGACGACGTGCTCGTCGACATCAGGGACGACGACGAGGTGTCGGCGGGCAGCGTCGCCGGAGCCGCCCACATTCCCATGGACCGACTCCTCGCCGATCCCGGGCTGCTCACGGCGACCGACGGTGCGACGGTCGTGGGGGAGTCGGCGCGCTTCGCCCTCTACTGCCGGTCAGGGGTGCGCTCGGCCCGGACGGTCAGCGCTCTGCGCCGGGCAGGGATCGACGCCGTGTCGATCTCCGGCGGCTACCTCGCTCACCTCTCCCGCGGCAGCATCGACGCCGCGTTCTGACCGACGGTCGCACCCCAAAACGGGGTCACACCCCAGCGGGCGGTCACCCCTCGAAATGTGGACCCGCGCTCACACAGCGCTTCGTCCCGCTCACCCCCCGGCGAAGGGCGGGAGGACGTCGACGGTGTCTCCGGCGGCCAAGGGCGCTTGCCGGTCGGTGCGCGCCCGGGCGTTGACGAGGAAGCTCGACCGCTCAAGGACCGTGACCGCCTCGGTGTCGGCCCCAGCAGTGAGGACGGCGATGAGATCGGCGAGAGTGGCCGCCTCGGCGGTCGACTCCTTCGTGCCGAACGCCTCCCGGGCGGCGGCGAAGAAGCGCACGGTGACGGTCGCGGGTGCGGCGGCATGCGAGGCTGCGGTGGTCGACACGGTCTCTCTCATCCTCCGATGGCGCTCATCGGTCGCTGCGGCTGGGTGAAGTCGGCGGAGTCCATGCCGTGCCCGGCGAGCTTCGCCCAGTGCGCGCCCTTCCACAGGTTCGCGATCTCCTCATCCGTGGCACCCGAGCGCAGCGCGACGAGCAGATCGACCTCGGTGCGGGAGAACAGGCACGTGCGCACCCGGCCCTCGGCGGTCAGCCGGGTGCGGGTGCAGTCGGCGCAGAACGGGCGCGTGACCGAGGCGATGATGCCGACGTCGCCGAGGTCGGTGTCCGGATCCTCACGGCTCGCCACCCGGAACTTCTCCGCCGGCGCCCCACCGCGCGGGGCCTCGTCCGGCGTGAGGACGAAGCGGGGTTCGAGCAGCGCGAAGACGTCAGCGGCGGTGATCATCGTCCCGCGATCCCACGAGTGCCCCGCGTCGAGGGGCATCTGCTCGATGAACCGCAGCGACAGTCCGTGGCCGAGGCACCACTGGAGGAGGTCGGGTGCCTGCGTGTCGTTGACCCCCGGCAGGAGCACGGCGTTGATCTTCACCGGGTCGAGACCGGCGTCCTTCGACCCCTGGATGCCGTCGAGGACGCGCTGGAGGAACGGACGCCGGGTGATCTCGGCGAACGTGTCGGCATCGACCGTGTCGAGGGAGACGTTGATCCGGTCGAGACCGGCCTCCTTGAGCTTCGCCGCGCGCTTGTCGAGACCGATCGCGTTCGTCGTCAGGGCGATGTTCGGCCGCGGGGTCAGGGCGGCGACGCCCGCGATGATGTCGGTGATGTCGTGGCGGGTCAGCGGCTCTCCGCCGGTGAACCGGATCTGGTCGACGCCGAACCGCTCGACGCCGATGCGGGCGAAGCGGATGATCTCCTCGGCGCTCATCGCCGCATCGCGGGGCATGAACTCGACACCCTCGGCGGGCATGCAGTAGCTGCAGCGCAGGTTGCAGAAATCCGTCAGCGAGATCCGCAGGTCCCGCGCCCGCCGTCCGAACGTGTCGAGGAGCGACTCCTCGCTGTGCGCGGTGAACGACGTGCCCGGGTCGAGAGTCGGAGTCCTCACCATCGGGGTCGGCAGGCCGATCGTCCCCATGTCCGTTCTCCTCCCTTGACGAAAGCTCTTCGCTATCATCGTCCCATGACCAGCGCCTTCACGCATCGTCGTCGGGTATTCGAGACGATCAGTCCGCTGCGCGGCTCGGCGCGCATGCCCCTGACCGCCCTTCTTCAGGTGCCCAGGCAGCTGGCCGCCGATGTCGTCTCCGCCGTCGACGTCCCCGCCTTCGACAACTCGAGCATGGACGGGTTCGCCGTCGCCGCACAGACCCTGACGACCGCACCGCGGGACGGGTCCCGCCTCGGCCCGCTGCCCGTCGTCGGGCAGGTCGCCGCCGGAGCCCGGGGCGCTGCCGTGGACCCCGGCACCGTCGTCGAGATCATGACCGGAGCCCCGGTGCCCGAGGGTGCTGACACGATCATCCCCATCGAGGCCACCGAACCGGGCACCTTCGGGGCGACGGAGATCACCGTCGAGGACGCACCCGCAGCCGGCGCGTTCGTCCGCGCCCGCGGCAGCGACGTCACCGCCGGGACCACCGTGCTCCGCGCCGGTGCGCTGCTCACTCCCGCCCGCCTCGGCGTCGCCACCGCCTGCGGAGTCGTCGACCTCGACGTCGTCACCCTCCCGCGGATCCTCGTCCTCAGCACCGGAGACGAGATCGCCGGGGACGCCGACGCCGGCATCGAGGATTCCAACGGCATCACCCTGACCGCGAGCCTCACCCGCCTCGGCGCCGAGGTCACCCAGCTGCGGGTGCCCGACGACCCGGAGGAGCTGCTGCGCCGAGTGCGCGCCGTCGACACCGACCTCGTCGTGTCCACCGGCGGCATCTCGAAGGGCGCTCGCGAGGTCGTCAAACTCGCCGCGACCCTCGACCCGGGCGCGGACATGCTCTTCGAACCCATCGCCATGCAGCCCGGCGGACCGCAGGGCGTGGGCACGCTCGCCGGTCACCCCTGGGTGGCCCTGCCGGGCAATCCCGTGAGCGCCCTCATCAGCGTTGAGCTCTTCATCCGCCCCGCCCTCCTCGGCATCGACCCCGGCCTCGATGCCCGCCCCGTCGGCTTCCACCCGCTGGCCGCCGACCTCGACGAGACCCCGCCTGCCGGCAAGCTCCAGGTGCGGCGGGCGATCGTCGACGACGACGGCATCACCTTCGTCGGCGGCTCCCGGTCGCATCTGCTCCACAGCTACGCCGAGAGCACCCACCTCGTCTTCATCCCGCCCACCGACGACCCTGACGACCCGTTCGCGGCCGCGGGGGATAGGCTGAGAACGTGGACAATCGCGTGAGCCTCACACACCTCGACGAGTCCGGAGCCGCCCGGATGGTCGACGTCGGCGACAAGAGCACCACCCGGCGGCGGGCCGTGGCCACGGCCACGATCACGACGACCCCGGAGGTCATCTCCCTCATCGGTCAGGCGGGCCTGCCCAAGGGCGATGCCCTGCCGGTGGCGCGGATTGCCGCGGTGATGGGCGCCAAGCGCACGAGCGACCTCATCCCGCTCTGCCATCCGCTGCCGCTGACCGGCGTCGACGTCGACTTCACCCTCACGGACTCCGCCGTCACGGTGACCGCGGCCGTGAAGACGGTGTCGGTGACCGGTGTCGAGATGGAGGCCCTCACCGCCGTCTCCGTCGCCGCGCTGACGATCTTCGACATGATCAAGGCCGTCGACAACCGCGCGGTCATCGGGGACATCAAGGTCCTCGAGAAGACCGGCGGCAAGAGCGGGGACTGGAAGCGGGAGTCATGACCGTCATCACCACCGGCATCACCGAGTCCCCGATCAGCGTGACCGACCTCGAACCCGAGGTCGTCACCGCCGAATGCGGGGCCGCCGTGACCTTCTCCGGGATCATCCGCGACCACGATTCGGGCCGCGGTGTCACCCGGCTCGTCTACGAATCCCACCCGCTGGCGCCCGCGCAGATCGCCGAGGTGGCCGCCGCGGTGGCCGCCCGGCATCCCGCGGTCCGCCTCTCCGTCGTCCACCGGGTCGGAGAGCTGACCGTCGGCGATGTGGCGCTGGCCGCCGTCGTCGCCTCACCGCACCGCCGGGAGTCCTTCGTCGCGTGCGGCGAGCTCGTCGACGAGGTCAAGGAGAAGGTGGCGATCTGGAAGCACCAGTTCTTCACCGACGGCGACGACGAATGGGTGGGAGCGCTCGAATGACTCAGCTGCGCATCAGCGAGGCCGCCCGGTTCCTCGGCGTCAGCGACGACACGATCCGTCGCTGGATCAGCGACGGCCGGCTCGCGCAGCACAAGGACGCCTCGAACCGGTCCGTCGTCGACGGGGCCGAACTCGCCGTGCTCGCCCAGGACGGCGCCGGTTCCCTCGACGACCCGACGCACGTCCGCAGCTCGGCGCGCAACCGCTTCACCGGGCTCGTAACCGACGTCGTCATCGACGGGGTGATGGCGCAGGTCAGCCTCCAGTGCGGGCCGTTCCGGGTCGTGTCCCTGATGTCCGCCGAGGCGTGCCGTCAGCTCGAACTCGAACCCGGCAGCCTCGCCACCGCGGCCGTCAAGGCGACGATGGTGTGGATCGACACCGCTGGCGGCGACTGACCCTTACCAGTCTCAGATGCTGACGCAGATGCTCTGAAACTCCGCATCTGCGGGTGATAATGGGTGGATGATCTGTGATTCCACACCGGGAGACCATCCGTGACGGGGCGTGCCCGGAGGCATGCGACGGCGCCGAGGTGGCTGTGGATTCCCGCTGTCCTCGCCGTCGCGTTCCTCCTCGTCCCCATCATCGGGATGGTCACCCGCATCGACCTCGGCCACCTCGGCGAGGTCATCGGGGCCCCCGAGTCGCAGCTGGCGATGGGACTGTCCCTGCTCACGTCGACGATCTCCGCGCTCGTCAGCGTCGTCCTCGGCTTCCCGCTCGGCTATCTGCTCGCCACGACGACGTTCCCGGGACAGCGGCTCGTGCGCACCCTCATCCTCCTCCCGCTCGTCCTGCCGCCGGTCGTCAGCGGCCTCGCGCTCCTCTACACGTGGGGGCGCTCGGCGTATCTCGGGTCCCTGCTCACCGAGGCCGGTCTCGGGCTCGCGTACACGACGGCGGCCGTCGTCGTCGCCCAGATCTTCGTCTCCCTCCCGTTCATGGTGATGTCGGTCGAGACCGCGGTCGCCGCGCGCGGGCAGCGCTACGAGATCGCCGCCGCCGAACTCGGGGCGACCCCGATGCGCGTGTTCGCCACGGTCACCCTCCCCATGCTGCGGGCAGGCATCCTCACCGGCGCCGTCCTCTGCTTCGCCAGATCCCTCGGCGAATTCGGGGCGACCCTCACCTTCGCCGGCTCCCTGTCGGGCGTGACCCGGACGATGCCGCTGCAGATCTACCTCGTCCGCGAGTCCGACCCGCAGTCGGCGATCGCCCTCTCCCTGCTCCTCGTCGTCACCGCGCTCATCATCATCGTCCTCGCGTACCGCTCGCCCCACGCCCCGCGTCTGCGCCGCTTCGGCCCGCGCGCTTCGGCTCCCGGCGCCACCATCGCGCGCACGGGCGCACCCGCCTCCCGGCCGGACGACACCGATGCTGTCCTCCCGGTGGCGGAGGCCCAACCGGAACCCCATGCCGCTTGCAGGGGCGTCACCTCGGAGATCGGCCGCGGAGCCGCCACGGGCGCCGTCGCCGGAGCCGCCACCAGTCCCGCCGCCGGGGCCGGCGACGGGCGACTGAGCCTGAGCGCCCAGCTGCCCACCCGCGGACTCGACATCGCCCTCGACGTGTCCGCCGGGCAGACGACGGCGCTCATCGGCCGCAACGGGGCCGGGAAGTCGAGTCTCTTCCAGATCATCACCGGCGCCCTGCCCGCCGAATCCGGGGCGCTGCGGCTCGGCGACCGCACGATCTTCGACATCGACGCCGGCCACTGGCCGCCCATCCACGCTCGCGGGGTCGTCCACCTCGCCCAGAACCCGCTGCTCTTCCCGCACCTCAGCGTCCTCGACAACGTCGCGTTCGGACTCCGCGCCCACGGACACCGGAGCGCCGAGGCCCGCACCACCGCCCAGGCGATGCTCGACCGCCTCGGCGTCGGCCACTGCAGCGACCGCCGCCCCGACGAGGTCTCCGGCGGGCAGGCAGCGCGCATCGCCCTCGCCCGGGCGCTCGTCATCGACCCCACGCTCCTCCTCCTCGACGAGCCCCTCGCCGCCCTCGACGTCGACGTGAAGATCAGCACCCGCGCCGTCCTCGCCGACGTGCTGCGCGGACGCAGCGCCCTGCTCATCACCCATGACGCCGCCGACGTCGCGGCACTCAGCCGCGCGCTCGTCCTCATCGACGCCGGTCGCGCGCGTCTCGTCGAGGCCGACGGACAGGCCGGGCCCGGGAGCGACGACGACTTCGTCCGCAGCTTCCGCGCCACCACCCCCACCCGCCTCGGCAGGGAGGCCGACGACAGGAGCACCCCGGCCTTTGCGAGTCGGACCGAACCGGAATAGTGTGAAGGCGATCACACCGCACGCTGTCAGTGACCGCTGACGGGATACGAAGGGCGACAACGACGTGGCTGACCTCTCCTACTCCTCCGGACCGTCGACCGAACCCCTGCGCGGGGAGACGATTCCGGCGAACTTCCGGCGCACCGCCGCCGCCCACCCGGACGCGATCGCCCTCATCGACCGCGGCTCCGACCGACGCTGGACGTATGCCGAGTTCGACGCCGACACCGACGCGCTGGCCGGTGCCCTGCTCGAACGCGGCCTCGGCAATGGCGATCGCATCGGGATCTGGGCGCAGAACGTCGGGGAATGGGCGCTCGTCCAGTACGCGACGGCGAAGATCGGGGCGATCCTCGTCAACGTCAACCCCGCCTACCGCGCCCACGAACTCGAATTCGTCGTGGGCCAGTCGGGGATGACGATGCTCATCTCGCAGATCGCCGCCCCGCCCCATTCGGACTTCCACGCCCTGGCCACCGAGGTGGCCGCCTCGGTGCCGGGTCTCGATCTCGTCTTCCTCGACACCGTCCCGGACGCTCTGACCGGAACGGCGACGATCGGGGAGCGCGAATCGTTCGCCCACCTGCTGACCCAGGGCCGGGAGCTGCTCGCCGACCCCGGAGCGAAGTACGCGGTGCGCCTCGAACAGGCGGCGGCCGAACTCTCCGCCGACGATCCCATCAACATCCAGTACACCTCCGGGACGACGGGCTTCCCCAAGGGCGTGACGCTGTCCCACCACAACATCCTCAACAACGGCTACTTCATCGGCGAGCTCCTCTCGTACTCGCCCGCCGACTCCGTCGTCCTCCCCGTGCCCTACTACCACTGCTTCGGCATGGTCATCGGCAATCTCGCGGCGCTCAGCCACGGGGCCTCGGTCATCCTCCCGTCCCCGGGCTTCGACCCGGCGGCGAGCCTCACCGCCGTCGCCGAGGAAAGGGCGACCTCCCTCTACGGGGTGCCGACGATGTTCATCGCCGAACTCGGCCTGCCCGACTTCGCCGACTACGACCTGTCGACCCTGCGCACCGGGGTGATGGCCGGGTCCCCGTGCCCGGTCGAGGTGATGCGCCACGTCATCGACGACATGAACATGTCCGAGGTCGCCATCTGCTACGGGATGACCGAGACCTCGCCGGTGTCGACGATGACCCGCGCCGACGACTCCCTCGAGGCCCGAACGCAGACGGTGGGCCGGGTCATGCCCCACGTCGAGGTGAAGATCGTCGACCCGGTGACGGGCCAGACGATGCCCCGCGGGCAGAAGGGCGAACTGTGCACCCGCGGGTACTCGGTGATGCTCGGGTACTGGGAGGAGCCGGACAAGACCGCCGAGGCGATCGATGCGGCCCGCTGGATGCACACCGGCGATCTCGCGATCATGGACGACGACGGGTACGTCGACATCTCCGGCCGGATCAAGGACATGGTCATCCGCGGGGGAGAGAACGTCTACCCGCGGGAGATCGAGGAGTTCCTCTACCAGCATCCGGCGATCAGCGACGTCCAGGTCATCGGCGTCCCCGACGAGAAGTACGGCGAGGAGCTCATGGCCTGGGTCATCCTCAAGGACGGCTACGACACGCTGACCGCCGCCGACGTCAGGGAGTTCGCCGAGGGCCGCCTCGCCCATTTCAAGATCCCCAGGTACGTCGAGGTCCGCGACTCGTTCCCGATGACGGTGTCCGGAAAGATCCGGAAAGTCGAGTTGCGCGAAGAGGGCGAGAGGATCGTTCACGCAGGCAGCAGCGTGTGAATGTCGCTCAGGTCACAAGTTCATTGCAGTTGTCCTGGGAACACGTGACGTTTTTCATGTGAGCAGGTCATTCACTAAGATCAGTGGTCATGAGAGTTGAATCACAACCGCTGGTCTCGATGACCGACGTCGAGAAGCACTACGGTGACTTCCACGCGCTCAAGCACATCGATCTCGACATCCACGAGGGTGAGGTCGTCGTCGTCATCGGTCCCTCCGGCTCGGGCAAATCGACCCTGTGCCGGACGATCAACCGGTTGGAGACGATCACCTCGGGATCGATCACGATCGACGGCAAGGAGCTGCCGGCCGAAGGTGCGGCGCTCGCGCAGCTGCGCTCGGACGTCGGCATGGTCTTCCAGTCGTTCAACCTGTTCGCCCACAAGACGATCCTCGAGAACGTCACCCTGGGCCCGATCAAGGTGCGGAAGCTGAAGAAGGCCGACGCGGACAAGCAGGCGATGGCGCTGCTCGAACGCGTCGGGGTCGCCCACCAGGCCGACAAGTACCCCGCTCAGCTCTCCGGCGGGCAGCAGCAGCGCGTCGCGATCGCCCGGGCGCTGGCGATGAAGCCGAAGGTCATGCTCTTCGACGAGCCCACCTCGGCGCTCGACCCGGAGATGATCAACGAAGTCCTCGACGTCATGGTCGAACTCGCGAAGGAGGGGATGACGATGGTCGTCGTCACCCACGAGATGGGGTTCGCCCGCAAGGCCGGCAATCGCGTGGTCTTCATGGCCGACGGGGAGATCGTCGAAGTCAACGGTCCGGAGGAGTTCTTCACGAACCCGCAGAGCGGGCGCGCCCAGGACTTCCTCTCGAAGATCCTCACGAACTGACCCACCCCCGATTCGACCCTCTGTTCCGTTCGACACCACCAAGGAGAAACCATGAAGAAGCTCAGCGTCGCGATCGCCTCGGTCGCGGTCGGACTCCTCGCCCTCAGCGGATGCGGGCAGGGCGGCACCCCCGACAACCCGGCCGACGGCGGTTCGCAGGCCGCGGCCCCGGAGTACCCGGTCAACGAGAGCGCCGACGTCGCCGACTCGAAGACCTGGCAGGCGGCGAAGGACGCCGGTCAGCTCAAGGTCGGCGTGAAGTTCGACCAGCCGGGTCTCGGCAACGTCACCACCGGCTCCGAGAACCCGGAGGGCTTCGACATCGAGATCGCGAAGATGGTTGGCGCGCAGCTCGGCTTCGCCCCTGACCAGATCGACTTCGTCGAGACCGTCTCGGCCAACCGCGAGCCCTTCCTCCAGCAGGGCACCGTCGACATGGTCGTTGCGACCTACACGATCAACGACGAGCGCAAGCAGGTCGTCGACTTCGCCGGCCCCTACTACGTCGCCGGTCAGGACCTGCTCGTGAAGTCCGACTCCGACATCGCCGGTCCCGAGGACCTCGCCGGCCGCAAGGTCTGCTCGGTCGACGGCTCGACCCCGGCGCAGCGGATCCAGGACGAGTACGGAGACGCCGAACTCGTCACCTACGACACGTACTCGAAGTGCGTGACCGACCTCCAGTCCGGTGCCGTCGACGCGGTGACGACCGATGACGCGATCCTCCGCGGGTACGCGGCGCAGAACGAGGGCGAGCTCAAGGTCGTCGGCAAGCCCTTCAGCGAAGAGCCCTACGGCATCGGCCTGCCCAAGGACGACACGGCCCTGCGCAACGCGGTCAACGACGCGGTGCAGACGAGCATGGACGACGGGCAGTGGACCGAGGCCTTCGAGTACACGCTCGGATCGGCCGAGGGCGTGAAGATGCCGGAGATCGACCGCTACTGACCGCTTGCCGCACCGAGGCCGCCCACCGGCTGCCTCACTGACCTGATGCGAGGGCACCGACCGGTGCCCTCGCATCGATTAAGGAACCCGGGATGGACTTTCTCGCCCTGCTCGAGCTCTTCGGCTCCGGCATTTGGGGCACGGTCAAGCTCTTCACCGTCACCCTCGTCGGATCGCTGGTGCTCGGCACGATCCTCGCCGCCATGCGGGTCTCACCGACCCCGGTGCTGCGGATCGCCGCCTCGGCGTACATCAACATCGTCCGCAACACCCCGCTGACGCTCGTGATGTTCTTCTGCGCCTTCGGACTGCCCTTCCTCGACATCCGCTTCGGCGACTCGAGTTCGTTCAACTCCTTCGTCTACGCGACGCTCGCGCTCACCGCCTACACCGCGTGCTTCGTCGCCGAGACCCTCAAGGCGGGCATCGCGACGATCCCCGTCGGCCAGGCCGAGGCCGCCCGGGCCATCGGGCTGACGTTCAACCAGACGCTGACGGAGGTCATCCTGCCGCAGGCCTTCCGGACGGTCATCCCGCCGCTCGGCAGCGTCATCATCGCGATGCTCAAGAACACGTCGATCGCCTCGGCGTTCAACAACCGCGAACTCATCTCCGCGATGCGCAACGCGATCGAGCTCCGCGGCGACCTCGTCATCCCGATCCTCTTCGGCACCGCCGTCGCCTACCTCATCCTCGCGCTCATCCTCGGGCGCATCTTCTCCTACCTCGAGCGGAAGCTGGTGATCCTCCGATGAGCGCACCGACAGAGGTTCTCTTCGACGCCCCGGGCCCGAAGGCCCGCCGCAACAACGTCATCCTCTCGATCGTCTCGACGATCGTGCTCGCCGGGCTCATCGCATGGATCATCTGGAAGTTCGCCGACGCCGGACAGCTCGAACCCGAGAAGTGGTATCCGTTCACATTCGCCCAGATCCAGCTCGTCCTCCTCGACGGCATGCTCGCGACCCTCAAGGTCGCCGCCGTCGCCTCGGTGCTGGCGCTGGCCGTCGGCGTCGTCTTCGCCCTCCTGCGGCTGTCGTCGAAGCGGATCATCTCCGTGCCCGCGACGATCGTCCTCGAGTTCTTCCGCGGCGTGCCCGTCCTCCTCCTCATCTTCGCGACGTTCCTCCTCTTCGGGAACACGATCGGCCCGTTCTGGTCCGTCGTCATCGGCCTCACCCTCTACAACGGCATGGTGCTCGCCGAGATCATCCGGGCCGGCATCCTCGCCGTGCCGAAGGGCCAGCGGGAAGCGGCGATGGCGATCGGCCTGCGACCGGGACAGGTGATGAGCCTCGTCCTCATGCCGCAGGCGCTGCGGGCGATGATGCCGACGATCGTCGCGCAGATCGTCGTCCTCCTCAAGGACTCGGCGCTCGGCTTCATCGTCACCTACCAGGACCTTCTCTACCAGGTCAACCTCATCGGCCGCGAGTACAATAACCTTCTGCCGACGTTCATCGTCGGTGCCGCGCTCTTCATCATCATCAACATGATCGTCGCGAGCTTCGCGCGGTGGCTCGAGAGGCGACTGCAGCGCAAGACCACCGCCGACGTCGAGGGCGAAGGGCTGACGACGGCACCGGTGCGCTGAGCAGCTCACCGACGATGAAAGGGACGTGAGGATGGAACCCGAACTCAGCGCCACCCCGGTGACGATGCGCCACAACCGTGACCGGGAGCGCTTCGAACTCTTCACCACCGACGATCCCGAGGCGTTCGTCGGGTTCCTCGCCTACCAGCGGATCGGCGACAGCACCCTCGAACTCCAGCACACGATCATCTCCGAGGGCTTCTCCCGGCGCGGATTCGCCCGCACCCTCGTCACGCACGCCCTCGACGAGATCCGGGCGAACGGGGAGACGATCGTCCCGCTGTGCACCTACGTCCAGGACTACCTGCAGCGGTTCCCGCAGTACGCCGATCTCGTCGCCGACAGGTGAGGGCGGGAGCCGGTCGGTACGCCCCGAGCCCCAGCGGCGACCTCCACATCGGCAACATCCGCACCGGGGTGCTCGCGTATGCGCGCGCCCGGCAGCAGGGCCAGCGCTTCCTCTGGCGCGTCGAGGACCTCGACCGGGTCCGGCCGGGCGCGGCGGAGTCCCAACGGGCGGTGTTCGCCGACCTCGGGATCGTGCCCGACGACGACCCCCTCGTCCAGTCCGCGCGTCTCGACGTCTACGCTGAGGCGATCGCCCGTCTCGATGAGGCGGGACTCGTCTACGAATGCTACTGCTCGCGCAAGGACATCCAGCAGGCCCCCTCCGCCCCGCACGCCCCACCGGGGGCGTATCCGGGCACGTGCCGCGACCTCTCCGAGGAGCAGCGCACCGAGGCGCGGACCGCCCTGGCCGCCGCGGGCCGGAGACCGGCCCTGCGGCTGCGCTCGGAGAACCGGGAGGTCACCGTGGCCGACGCTCTGCTCGGCACGATCACGGCACCGGTCGACGACGTCGTGCTCCGGCGCGGTGACGGCGTGTTCGCCTACAACCTTACCGTCGTCGTCGACGATGCGGCCAGTGGGATCACCGAGGTGGTCCGCGGGGACGACCTCGCCTCCTCGGCCCCGCGGCAGGCCCGTCTTGCCGAACTCCTCGACCTGCCCGAGCAGGCGTGGCTGCACGTGCCGCTCGTGCTCAACGAGTCGGGGTCCCGGCTGGCCAAGCGCGACGGCGCCGTGACGTACGAGCAGCTGCGCGCCCGCGGCTGGACGGTCGCCGATGTCTACGGATGGATCTGGGAGTCCCTCGGCGGGGCCGATCCGACGTCTGCCACCGGAGGCAGTGCCCGGTGGCGGTCGATCGAGGACGTCATCGCCGGGCTCGACGTCGCGCGGCTGGGGTCGGAGCCGACGGTGTTCGTCCCGCCGGCCGACGACGCGGCCTGAGCGGCGGGCCGTTTCAGGCGGTCCGTCTCAGGCCGTTTCAGGCAGTCGGTCTCAGGCCGCGGTGTCGACGTATCCGGCGATGACGTCGGCGTAGATCGACTCGAACGTGTCGAGCGTGTACTCGATGTCATGGGTGGCGACGACGTCGAGGGAGGCCCGGGACATCGCCTCGTACTGCGGGGGCGTCTGCGTGCAGATGCGGGTGAAGCGATCGGCGAGGGCCTCGATGTCCCGCGGTGGGAACAGGTAGCCGTTGACGCCGTCGCGGACGAGATGGGGCAGGGCGACGGCGTCGGCGAGGACGACGGGTTTGCGCGAGGCCAGGGCCTCGAGTGTGGCGATCGACTGGAGCTCGGCCGTCGAGGGCATGCAGAAGAACGTGCACCGGGCGTAGGCGTCCATGAGCGCGGAGTCGCTGATCTTGCCGAGCACGTGGATGCGCTCGGCGATGCCGAGTTCCGCGGCGAGCGACTTGAGCGGCTCCTCCTGATCGCCGCCCCCGACGATGTCGGCCTCGAGGCCGAGTGCCGGGTCGGTGAGTGCGACGGCGCGGACGATGTCCTCGGCGTGCTTCTCCGCCGAGAGCCGACCGACGAAGAGCACCCGCGGGGCGGCCGCCTCGGTGCCCGACGAGGAGCCCTTCCCGCCGGTCACGGGCTGCTTGAGGTGGGAGAACCGGTCGAGGTCGATGCCGCAGGAGACCGCGCGGATGGGGGAGCTGAAGCCGTTCTGCGTGAGCAGGTCGGCGGCGAGCTGCGTGGGGACGGTGATGAACTCGGCGGACTGGAACTTCCGGCGCAGATCCCACCAGGCAAGCGCGGTGCCGCCGTCGACGAGCGGCTTGGGCACGCGGAGGTAGGGGCGGACGTTCTCGGGCATGAAGTGGTTCGTCGCGACGACGGGGATGCCGCGCTTGTGCGATTCGGAGAACGCGTAGCGGCCGATGACGAAGTGCGCCTGCGTGTGGACGACGTCGGGCTTGAGGGTGTCGAGGAGGCGGGCGATCTCCGGTTTCGTCTCCCACGGCATGCAGATCGTCCACGTGGGGTGGAGCATCCAGCGGTGGGAGGTGAGGCGGTGGACGGTGACGCCGTTCTCCACGCTCACCGAGGGGGTGCCGGTCGCCGAGGGGCAGGCGACGTGGACGTCATGTCCGCGGGCGGCGAGTCCCGCTGCCAGGCGTTCGGCGAACTTCGCCGCTCCGTTGACCTCGGGGGCGTAGGTCTCGGTGGGGATGAGGATGCGACGGGTCGATTGTGCGGACAGAGCTCAACTCTCCTCGGTGTCGGTCAACTGATCGTTCTGGCGGGCGTCGCGGCGTTCGTCCTCGCGATCCTTGACATCGGGATGATACCGAGACAATACAACGACCCCGAGACACGCGACCAATCCTGTGATCGTGATGACAACGACGAGCCACGGGGGAGCGGCGTGGGCCTCACCGAGGACGACGGAGCCGAGGATGACCGCGGCGATGGGATCGACGACGGTGAGCCCGGCGATGACCATCTCCGGGGGACCGGCGGCGTACGAGTTCTGCACGAACCAGGAGCCCAGGGCTGCGGCGACGATGAGGGCTGCGACGTTGAGCCACGTGACGTTCTCGATGCCGGCGCGGAGGAACTGCACGCTGACGAGATGGGCGTTCGTCGCCACGCACGCGAAGAGCAGGCCCGCCGCGGTGATGAGGACGAGCTGCGGGGCGTGGCGGAAGAAGAGCATGACGATGAGCCCGGCGGCGACGATGACGCCGGTGATCCACACGAGCGGAAGGGCATCGGCGCCGAGGTGGACCGACGTCCGCGCAGTCGTGGCCGACAGGGCGACGAAGACCGTGACGCCGACGGTGCACCACACGACGGCCTGGACGAGGCGGCGGTTGACCTTGAGCCCGCGGTACCTCACGCCGAGGAGGACGGAGACGATGAGGGAGAACGCCCCGATCGGCTGGACGACCATGACGGGGGCGAGGGCGAGGGCGAGGAAGTTCCCCAGGGTGCCGAGGCCGAGGATGAAGAGCCCGAGCAGCCATTTCCGGTTCCCCAGCAGCTCCTTGAAGTGCGCCCAGCTCAGACCGTCATGGGAGTTGTCCTGATCGGCGACGGCGTCGTGCTGGTAGAGGGCCCCGAACGCGAGGGCCACAGCTGCCAGAACGGCTAAGGCGATGGCCACAATGGTCACGTGTTCTGCTTCCGTCGGGGATGGCTCGCAAGGGTCACCCCCGATGTTACAGTGCAGTACGCGCGAGCGTCGTGCGCGCGGGGGAATTGTCCGGTTCCCCGTCTCCCCGAGGTGGGGGAAACCGGAGCTGTCCGCCTCGGGCACCGCTGGCCCAGGGCGAGCGGGGCGGGTGTGACCTAACGCACTGGGCGCCGCTTTGGCGAGGTCGGCTCACCTTTGCTATGCTGATTTCTCGTGCGCAGGTCACTGCCACATTCCTCCGTAGCTCAGTTGGCAGAGCATTCGACTGTTAATCGAAGGGTCGCTGGTTCGAGCCCAGCCGGGGGAGCAGAGCAAGGCCCCGTCGTTCCCGACGGGGCCTTTGTCGTTCCCTGAATGCCCGCACGCACACCCACATGGGTATGCGGGGCCCGTGCAGCCAGCAGGAAGCCGCGCACCGCCTGCGACCGGCCGGAATAATTGAAACCTCAACCAGGTTGGCATGGATATGAAGGCATTCGGATTCTTGAGTTTCGGCCATTACGGACCCGGCGCGGCCCCAGGGGAGTACGGCGCGAAGGAAGCCCTGAAGCAGGCTGTCGAGATCGGCGTCGGCGCCGACGAGATCGGCGTCAACGGAGCGTACTTCCGCGTCCACCACTTCGCCAGACAGGCGGCGTCGCCGATCCCCGTCCTCAGCGCGATCGCCGCGAAGACGAAGCACATCGAGGTCGGCACCGGCGTCATCGACATGCGGTAGCACATATCGAGGTTGCAACACTCGTTGACGTAAGCTTGGTTGCATGGTCGAACTGGTATCGCTGAGGAAGACGAACGAGGTGGCGGCGTACGTCCGCGCCTCGTTGGACCGCAAGGGCGACCGGTGGACTGTCGAGACCCAGTTGCGGAAGATCAGGGCGCTGGCCGAGGCGAAGGACTGGGAGGTCGTCGAGGTCTACGACGACAACGCGGTGTCGGCGACGAAGAAGCGCCGCGCTGGCACTCGGTGGGCCGAGATGCTGAACGACGCCCGGGCGGGTCGGTTCTCGATGGTCGTCGCCGTGGACATGGACCGCTTGCTGCGCAGCACGAAGGACTTGAACACGCTGATCGACCTCGGTTTGCGGGTCGTCACGGTGGACGGCGAGATCGACCTCTCGACGGCGGACGGCGAGTTCCGGGCGACGATGCTCGCCGCTCTCGCCCGGTTCGAGGCACGTCGCAAGGCCGAGCGTCAGATCCGGTCGAACGAGCGCCGACGTGCCGAGGGCATACCGGCGTCCACCTGGAAGGCGTTCGGCTGGACGCGGGAGGGCGAGCTGATCGAGGAAGAGGCCAACGCGGTTCGGCGGGCCTTCGACGCGTTCCTCGGCGAGCCGTCGCTGTCAATCCGTCGCATCCGCGAGGACCTGAACAAGGCCGGACACCTCACCGCGCGCGGGTCGGAGTTCTCCGTCGATGCCGTGCGGTACCTGCTGGCGAATCCGCTCTACGCTGGCTACATCAAGCACTACGACTCGGGCGAGTTGTACCCGGTGCAGGGCGAGGGGTTCCCGCCCATCGTCAGCGAACAGACATGGCGGGCTGCGGTGGCGAAGCTGGAGGACAACGTGCGGAGGTCGGCGAGGCAGGGCAACCAACCGAAGTACCTCCTGTCCACGATCGGGCTGTGCGGGAAGTGCGGCGCGACGCTCGTCTCAGGGACGAACAGCCGCAAGCAGCCGACGTACCGCTGCGGTGAGCAGTTCCACCTCACCCGCCAGCGCGAGCCCGTCGACGCGATGGTCACCGAGGCGGTGCTCACCCGACTGTCCTCGGCGGACGTGCACGACCTCGTGATGCCGCAGGAAGACGCTGGGCCGGACCGCGAAGAGCTGCTGACCGAGCGGAACGCCCTGGTCGAGCGCGTCAAGGAGCTGAGCCCGCTGCTGCGCGACATCCACCAGCCCGTGCTGGAGATCACCGCGGCGATCAACGACGTGAAGGCTCGCATCGACGAGATCGACGCGGAGCTGCTCGACCGATCGGTGTCGGTGGCGGCGAAGCTGCTCGCGGACGTTGACGAGCCGGTCGGCACCGCGGAGCGCCGCGAGGTGGTCGAGTCGAAGTGGAAGGAGTTGGACGTGGACCGTCGCCGGATGCTCGTGGACGAACTGGTGACGGTGACCATCGAGCCCATCGTTCCTGGTCACGTGAAGTTCGACCCCGATCTCATTCGGATAGAGCCGAGACGCGACTGACTCATGGCTCGACTCGTCATTGCAATGGTGAGTCGAGTCATGGGAGAATGGTTACAGACAAGAAGATCCCACCGGGGCCGCGACTTTGAAGCGCGGGGTTCTGCTCCCGGATGAGTAGCCGGTCAAACAGCCCAACTACGGTGGCGGGGAACCGGAAGCACACTCATGTCTGAGGTCTTCCGATGTCTGTCGTTATCGACGCTCCCCGCGCTTCCGCGCTGGACCGTCCTGGGATCGCCCAGGACTCGACCCCCGTTCCGCAGTCTGATGGGCTCGATCCCGTCATCGCCGTCGCCCGTGCCGCCGGTCGCCGTGCCGGTGAGCGCCTGGCCAACACGCCGCTGACCCCGCGTCAGCGCGCCGCCGTCGCCTCCGTGATGGGCGGTGGTCGCTGATGACTGCGAATGCTGCCGCCCTCGATCACGTCGAGGCGTTCCACTGGCGTCTGGGCGATCCCGCTCTCGCCGACGCGGAGGCCCGCCTCTAGGGTTATAGGCCAAAAAGTGTGTCCGTGCCGGGTGTGTCACCGACGTCGTCCGCCCCATCCTGACTGGATACCGATCCCGTCTTCCCACGAGAAC